>CAXYYO010000010.1:0-90005 GCA_964293305.1 uncultured bacterium
GCAAAAAAAATCAAATAAACTATTTTGGACTATATATTATTTGGAAATGGTATTATCTAAAATTCAGCAGGAAAAGGTTTATGCTACTTTATCTGAAACAGGAAAAGATTTTTTCTATTGGACAAATTATAGTAGAGCAAATCCTAGGCGATACTGGGACAGTGTAATTGTTCCAATTATTATAACATTTCCTCAGTTTAAGGGACCTTATACTGAAAGTTTATACCAGGATATTATAGCTGTAAAGGCAGCCCTCCCTTTTTTTACTTTGAATAATGAGCTTATTTTGATTGCTCAAAATCATGCAAATGATATAACAACAAATAAGGTACAACCGGGACATAATTCATCAAATGGCAACACTTTTCAACAACGATTCAAAACAACAGGTCTTAATTCATGCGCTGCCGAAAATATTAGTTTTGGTGAAATTAGCCCATACTTTGCTTTGGCCATGTTGTACATTGATTATGGGCTTCCAAAGTTAGGACACAGAAAATCGTTACTTAACCCATCATTCACAAGAATAGGAATTGGTGCTGCCAAATTTTCAAACGGAGACTCTTTCTATGTACAAGACTTTGCTTGCCAGTAGTACTGGGTTTCACGTGAAACCATACTTTATTTGAGACAGTAGTTTCAGACTATATCTTTGCAAAAAATTTACATGTTTCCACATTATGATGTGATCGTGGTAGGTGCTGGTCATGCGGGTTGTGAAGCTGCAGCGGCTGCAGCAAATCTTGGCAGCAAGGTGTTGCTGATAACAATGAATATGCAAACTATTGCACAAATGAGTTGCAATCCAGCAATGGGAGGTATAGCCAAAGGTCAGATTGTAAGAGAAATAGATGCATTGGGTGGATATAGCGGCATTGTAACAGATAAATCAATGCTTCAGTTTAGAATGCTAAACAGAAGTAAAGGGCCTGCCATGTGGAGTCCCAGGGCACAAAACGACCGCATGCTTTTTGCCGCCACTTGGAGAGAAATGCTAGAGCAAACATCAAATGTTGATTTCTATCAAGATACCGTAAAAGAATTAATAATTAAAGATCATTGTGTTATTGGGGTAAAAACCGGACTTGGTCATTTAGTGTATAGTTCAGCGGTTGTAGTAACAAGTGGTACTTTCTTAAACGGTATCATCCATATTGGGGAAAAACAATTTGGCGGAGGAAGAGTTGCAGAAAAAGCTGCCACTGGTATAACAGAACAATTGGTATCACTTGGTTTTGAAAGCGATAGACTTAAAACAGGAACACCCCCAAGAATAGATGGCAGAAGTCTTGATTATTCTAAAATGGAGGAACAAAAAGGGGATGAGGAAATTATTGGCTTTTCCTATACGGATACTCCAAAAATATCTCCTCAAAAGCAACTCAGCTGTTTTATATCTTACACAAATAATATAGTGCATGATACTTTAAAAACAGGATTTGACAGAAGCCCTATGTATGCAGGTAGAATTGAAGGCGTTGGACCTCGCTATTGCCCAAGCATTGAAGATAAAATAAATAGGTTTGCTGATAGAGATCGACATCAATTGTTTGTTGAACCGGAAGGTTTTAATACCGTTGAAATATATGTAAACGGTTTTTCAACTTCATTGCCTGAGGACGTGCAATTTAAAGCACTACAGAAAGTACAAGGATTTGAAAATATGAAAATGTTTAGGCCGGGATATGCCATTGAATATGATTTTTTTCCTCCTACACAATTAAATTATTCTTTGGAAACAAAAATGCTGTCTGGGTTGTTTTTTGCAGGTCAAATAAACGGCACCACCGGGTATGAAGAGGCGGCATGTCAAGGATTAATGGCTGGCATCAATGCGCATCTAAAAGTGAAAGAGAAGGAGCCTTTTATTTTAAAAAGAAGTGAAGCATATATTGGTGTGTTGATAGATGATTTAATTAGTAAAGGTACTGATGAGCCGTATAGAATGTTTACCAGTAGAGCAGAATACAGAACACTGCTGCGACAGGATAATGCTGATATCAGACTTACTCCTGCAAGTTATCAACTTGGATTAGCAGATCAGGACCGTATGGATAATGTAACAAAGAAAATAGGAGAAGTAGATGCCATAAAATCTATTTTAAAACAATCTTGGTTTGAACCGGATCATATAAACCTCTATTTAGATAAAATAGGGTCATCCACAATCAGTGAAAAACAGAAAGTAGAAAAAATATTATTACGGCCCGGCATTGATATTCAATCACTTATGTCTGTTCATGAACCACTTCATAACTTGATGAACCATTTTAGTGTAAAGTCTATTGAGCAGGCAGAAATTCAAGTAAAATATGAGAGATATATAGAAAAGGAAAGAGAATTAGTGGATAAAATGGCCACGATTGAAGAAACACCCATTCCGCAGAATTTTAATTATGAAAAGCTCTCAGCCATAAGCAAAGAAGCATTACAAAAATTTCAAAAAATACAACCCCGTACACTAGGACAAGCTTCCCGTATTTCAGGAGTTAACCCTAGCGACATACAAATCTTGATGGTTTATATGGGGCGATAAATAAATACAAATGAGTACAACAGTTAGTAACGAAAGAAAAAGAATTCACCCCTACAAATTTACATTATGGGTGGCCATCGGTAGCATTACCATGATGTTTGCCGGACTTACAAGTGCATATCTAGTGCGCAGCGCACAGGATAACTGGCTTGAATTTCAATTACCCATTATATTTTGGATTTCAACGGCGGTAATGCTATTGAGTAGTTTATTTATTTACAATGCAGGGAAGGCGTTTAGAAAAAGGCAGATTCCATTATATAAAAAGATGATGCTCCTAACTGGTGTAGCCGGTCTGGTTTTTATTGCCCTACAATTATTTGGTTTTTATTATTTACAAAATAATGGGGTACTAATTGTGAAAAGTGGAAGCAATCCTGCTGGTTCATTCCTTGGTGTAATTTTTGGCTTACACGGCTTACACGTATTGGGTGGTGCTATTGCTCTTGCCGTTGTAATCCGAAAGGCGTTTAGTACTAAAGTAAAAACCTATGACACTTTATCCTTAGATTTAATTACCACTTATTGGCATTTTATAGGCATTTTATGGATTTATCTACTCCTGTTTTTTCTTGTTGCTTGATGAAAATTATTTTAACACCCTGAACTTTTTTAACTGATTGCCAATAACTTTGCATCAAACTTTTTTCTAACAAGATGTCAACAGTTGCAAATACACCAAAACTCTGGGGTGGCGGTAAAAGCCCCTTTAAGATAGAGTATGGTAAGGTGATGATGTGGTATTTTCTTATGAGTGATGCATTTACATTTGGTGCATTTTTGATTGCCTATGGCACTACAAGATTTGCAACCAATGGCTGGCCTGACCCAAATGAAGTTTTTCGTTCATTTCCACTTGCTCCAGAAGGTGTACATGCACCTCTTGTTTTTGTAAGTATCATGACTTTTATCTTGATTATAAGTTCTGTTACAATGGTATTGGCAGTGCACGAAGGGCATGCAATGAACAAAAAAGGAGTTGCCAAATATTTAGTATGGACTATAATTGGAGGTCTTGGATTTTTAAGTTGTCAAGCATGGGAGTGGACACACCTATTTCATGAAGGAGCCTGGTGGGGTAGCAATCCTTTTATGAACGCTGATGGAACAGCTTCAACACCAAACTTTACAAATTTCTTTTTTACTATAACAGGCTTCCATGGATTTCATGTATTTAGTGGAGTCGTTATAAATGTAATCATGCTTATTATGACGTTAATGGGAAAATTTGACCAGCGTGGACATTATCTCATGATTGAAAAAGCAGGATTATATTGGCACTTTGTTGATTTAGTTTGGGATTTTGTATTTACATGTTTTTATCTCATTTAATTTTAATAATATTTATTCGAATATGGAGCATACTATAGAATCTTTGGCTCATAATGAGCATCATGCTAAGGATGCAAGAAAGGAAATTTACAGGGTTACAATAATCTTATCCGTTTTCACGGTTATAGAACTTATAATAGGATTTGGTATGATCGGAATGCCTGATGGATTTCTTCGAAACTTTCTTAAAGGTGTTATTGTAATTTTCATGATGGCCAAAGCCGCATATATTGTAGGTTATTTTATGCACCTTAAACATGAGGTAAGAAACTTTATGATGACGATTGTCGTGCCACTGTTTTTGTTTGTTTGGTTTATAATTGCCTTCTTAACTGATGGGAATTCCTACAAAAATTTGAAAAATAATTTTGATAGACATCACAAAGAGTCTAGTATGGAGAAAGCTCCAGTTAAGGAAGAAAATAATACAGAGACTCATAAAGGAGTAGCAGAATAATGAAAAAAAATTGAAAAGATTCAAACCATCGCTCTTTGCGGTGGTTTTTTATTAAATCTATATGAATAGAAAAGCTTTATTGGCTTTATCAATAGCCATATTAATACCACTCATAAGTTATTTAATTTTAAAAACCAGCTCTCAAAATGCAGTAGTTGTTCCAAATCACTATCTGCCAGACACAGTGTATGAGGGAACAAAAAATGGTAAATGGACTTCTGATACTGTATGGCATACATTGCCCAACTTAACACTAACTAATCAACTCGGTGATACAGTTAACTTATATTCACTTAGGGGAAAATTGATCGTATTTGATTTCATTTTTACCAGCTGCAAATATGTTTGTCCAAAGCTTACTGCTAATATGGTAGGTATGCAAAGGAGCTTTTTAAAGGGTGGTAATGATATTAAAAGGCCAGATTCTTCCATAGTTCACTTTATTTCAATTAGCATTGATCCAGAAAGAGATTCACCTGAGCGGTTGAAGGCTTTTGCAGATAAATACGGAGTAAATCATGATAACTGGTGGTTTTTAACAGGAAATAAAGATAGTGTCTATCATTTTATTTCTGAGGAACTTATGGTTGACAAATACGACCAAGCTGCACCAGTTAATCCGGATTTTATACATACAGATCGATTTGTATTGGCAGACAAAAACTTTAATGTAAGAGGCTATTATAAAGGGTTAGATAGTTTTCAACTCTCAAAACTCTCAAAAGATATTGGTATTCTGATGCTGGCAAAAGATGAGAATGAAGCAGCAAAACTTCCTTTTGATCCATTGACAATGGGGATATTTTTTCTGATAGCAGCCGTTGGTACTGTAGTTGGTACAAAGTTAATTTTCAAAAAAAGCAAGTAGATGTTACAGCCATCAATAAAAAAGAATGATAAACAAGCCCGGATACTTATAGGTATTTTTTCATTTGTTGTATTTGCAGCTGTTGTTGCATTAGGTCGTATTCAACTTCATGTAACCCTGCCTTTCGATATACATATTCTTGCGGCAATGAATGCAATTATCAATGGAGTAATTGCTATTCTCTTGATGGCTGCATTAATAATGGTTAAAAGAAAAAAATTTGAAACACATAAAAAGTTGATGCTAATAGCCCTCCAGTTGTCAATTCTGTTCTTGATATCTTATATTATACATAAATTGTTTGCAGGAGAGTCTGTGTATGGAGATGCCAATCACGACGGCCTACTCTCATTAGATGAATCAACAGTAGTAGTAGGCACTCGTATGTTTTATTTAATTATCTTACTCAGTCATATTTTCTTAGCAGCTATAATATTACCGTTTATTCTGTTTGCAGCTTATCGTGGTCTTACCGGTGAATATTTAGCGCATAAAAAGATTGTAAAATATACCTGGCCAATATGGTTTTATGTATCAGTTACTGGCCCAGTGGTATTCTGGTTTATCTCTCCTTATTATAGATAAAGATGTTTTTGAGGTATAAATAAGATGAAATAGCAAATTGCTATGTGGTGAACTTGTCTGTTCATCTGTCATATTCAACAACCTACGCTCACAATTTTACATTCCATACATTTTGGCACAACCAATGGTGCCGCTTTATGTTATATATGGCAAAATTATATATTATCATGAAGAGGTTATTTAATCAATTATTTCTTGTTTCCCTGCTAGGAGTTTTCACATTTTCAAGTTGTAGTAAAGACAACGATGAACCTAATCCAACAAACTCTATTGTGGACATTGTTGTAGCTAGTCCTGATTTTACAATTCTTGAAGCTGCTATCCTAAGAGTACCAGGGTTAGCAACTACGTTATCAACAGGTACACTTACAGTATTTGCACCAACTGATGCAGCATTTGCAGCAGCTGGATTAAACTTGGCCGCTATCAACGCATTTGATGTTGCCGAATTGGAAGCAATTCTTACTTACCATGTACTTGGATCTATTGTTGGAAGTACAGATGTACCTACAAGCGGAGCGGTAGCAACAGTTAATGGTGCACAATTGTATGTTTCTAGTAATTCAAATGGTGTATTTGCAAATGGTATTGGTGTTACAACAGCAGATGTGTTAGCTGATAATGGTGTAATTCATATTATAACTAGTGGTGTATTAATTCCCCCTACTCAAACAATAGCAGAAATTCTTTCCGCAAATCAAGATTATAGTCTATTAGTAACTGCAGTAGTAACTGCTGGTTTGTTGGATGCGGTGAGCAATCCTGGTAATTTAACTGTATTTTCTCCAAACAATGCAGCATTTATTACCGTAGGATTTGGAACAGATGAAAGTATAACTACAGCTGGTAGTACAGTCTTTAATCCAATAGTAAGTAACCATGTGCTTGGCACAAATGTATTTGCAAGTGATCTTACAAATGGATTAACTGTGGCAAATATAGCTCTCAACAACTTGGTGATATCACTTCCACCTGCAGCTGTGAAATTAGAGGGTAGCAGTAATGCTCCTTCAAATATAACAGGTGCAAACATTGTAGCCACAAACGGAGTTATACATTATATTGATGCTGTAATTCTATAATTTTTTAGTGTTGATGTTTGATTAATAAGCAGTACTAACCGGGCCTAAGCATCATGCAAAGGCTCGGCTTAGTTTTAAAGTTACTCAATATGTTTACTCACAAGTTTAGGTATTTATTCATTATTCTATTGGGTGTTTACTCTTATGCAAACACATATTTCTCGGAATTATTTTTTCATTACAATATTGTCGAGAGTCAATGGCATATTGTTCTAGCATTTGTTTTAATTTGTTTGTTTGTATGGGAATCAAATAGATTTTTGTCTATTGCATTTTCCAAAAAAATTAGTAGTAGAACATTTAGAGTAAATCCACTCATTTCTTTTTTTCTAATTAGTAATTTAACTGCAGCTGCTTCTGGTATTGCATCAGTTTACATTGTGACTACCATTTTCAACAATGTTACCATCGATGATAAAGTTGTTATAAAACTTGCTTTAATGTTTGCCATGAGAATAAATTTGTTTCTTCATTGCATCAATGGAATTGTATGGTATATTAATCAAAACAAACAGAAAGATTTAGAAAATGAAGAATTTAGGCGCATATCATCGCAGGCCGAATTGCAAGCAATAAAAAATCAAATCAATCCACATTTCCTTTTTAATAATTTAAATGTACTTTCCTCATTAGTGATGAATAAAAATGAAGATGCTCCAAAATTTATAGATGCTTTTTCTTCGGTATATCGATATATCTTGAATAATCAGGATGTGGAAATGATTAAATTAGAGAAAGAGTTGGAGTTTATTAATCCTTATATTTTTTTACTCAAAAAAAGATTCGGAGAGGGCCTCCATTTTGAAATCAATATTTCAGATAATTATATGAATCATTATATAGTGCCTGTGGCTTTGCAACTATTGATTGAAAATTCTATAAAACACAATATTGTTTCCACCAAACGACCATTAACTGTTACTGTTGAAATTTCACCCGCAGGGTATCTTACTGTAAAAAATAATTTACAACTCAAGCAACACAAAGAGCCCTCAAAAAATTGGGGTTTAAATAATATTAATCAACGATTCAAACTTTTAACAGACAAAGAAATTCAGATCAATCAAACTGTAGATTCGTTCATAGTAGATATTCCATTAATAAAGGCCGTTGCCTAACCTTATATATATTGCATGCCAATGCAGATAGTCATAGTAGAAGACGAAAATCTAGCAGCAGAAAGATTAAAAATTATCCTTGCTGAATACGATAAGAATATTGAAACCGTAGTGTGCTTAGAAACGGTGGAAGATGCAGTAAAATGGTTTCAGTCAAATAAGCAACCCGATCTATTATTCCTAGATATAGAGCTAGGTGATGGAAACAGTTTTGAAATTTTTAATCAGTGTAATATCAAATGCCCCGTAATTTTTACTACGGCTTATGATCAATATGCTATTGATGCATTTAAACTGAATAGCATTGACTATTTATTAAAACCCGTAACGCTGGAGGCCATGAGCAGGGCTTTAGATAAATACAAAGCGCTTAATGTCCATGCCGTAAGTGATTTACTCATAAAACAGTTATTGGAAAGTAGATCTGGTAATGCTGAGAGAGCTTTTAAAAACAGATTTTTAGTAAAGCTGGGAAGTAGATTATTCTTTTTGGAGGTAAGTCAAGTGGCGTGGTTTTTTGCAGATGATAAAACAGTTTATCTTGTAAGTACAGAGGGTGTGAAATACGCTGTTGATTTTACTTTAGAAAAGCTGGAGCAAATGTTGAATCCTACTATTTTTTTTAGGCTAAATAGAAAAATAATTGTACATGCAAATTGTATAAAAGAAATAAAAACTTTTATAAATAGTCGACTTAAAATACATTTGTCCGCCGGTAAATTATATGAAGAAGTTGTAGTAAGCCGGGAAAGGGTTCAAGACTTTAAGGAATGGGCCGGTGGCTAATAATGGATAAACAAAGACATGTATGATGAAAATTAAAAACACTCTTTTTTTCTTTCTCTCTCTCTTTATATTAACTCACATAAGTGCTCAAAATAAAAACACTATCTCCTATATTCTTTATTTAAAAAATGGCTGGGAACTGCATGGTAGTAATATTGAAAATACAGACAGTACCACCGTTATTACTCTAATGGATGAGAGTCGATTTGTTTTCAAAAAAAGTGAAATAGATTCTTTGAAAACAGACATAAAAACAGACAATTTAAAAAAGACAGGATTTTCTCATTATACAGAAATTGGAGCATTGGCCGCTACAAAAAATAGACCGGACAATGTTACGACAGCAGCATTTAGTTTTCAAACAGTCAATGGGTATAGCTTCAATAATCATCTATTTACCGGCTTTGGTATCGGGATAGATTTATATGCGACAGAAACTGTAATCCCCCTTTTTGCAAGTATCCGTGGTGATATTTTAAACGATGCCGGATTTATGCCATTTTATTATATTGATGGTGGTTATGGATGGAATATTACCAATACAATTGAAAATATTAATTATAGTGGTGGATTATTATTTGCATCGGGTATTGGTTTTAAAAAAGGATTCAATAATCAAACGGGCTTTTTAATTAGCGCAGGATACAGGCTACAAAAAGGAGCGACAACTATAGGTGCCAACCGGCAAAATTTTTCCAACGATAGAATTTCTCTTCGGGCAGGTTTTTATTTTTGATTTGTTCTCTTCCAGCAATAATCAAAATGATCATCTACCATACCCGTGGCCTGCATAAAGGCATAGCAGATGGTACTTCCGGTAAACTTAAAACCTTTTTTGAGTAAATCTTTACTCATAGCATCACTCTCTTTGGTTTTAGTAGGTACCTCCTTCATAGAAGTCCAATTATTTTTTATGGTGAGGTGATTTGTAAACTGCCAGATATACTTGTCAAAACTGCCAAACGCTGCCTTCACTTGTAGAAACGCAACTGCATTTGTAACTACACTTCTTATCTTTAATTGATTTCTTATGATACCTTCATTTAACAGTAGGCTTTGAATTTTATCTTCTTTATACTTTACAATTTTAGAAACATCCCAATTGTCAAATGCCTGTCTATAATTTTCTCTTTTTACTAAAACCGTGTACCAACTTAAGCCGGCCTGTGCACCTTCTAAGCAAATCATTTCAAATAATTTTTTATCATCATGTACGGGTAGGCCCCATTCATGGTCATGATATGCTTTATATAAGTCGTCTTTCAAACACCAGTCACACCTCTGAAGATCCTGCATAGCTAATAGCTTAAAAGTAAAGTTCTATACAAAAGGAAACTTTACAACCTTGGCTTTTACTGACGTATTGCGTATGTCAATAAATATTTCAGTATCCAATGAAGCGTGGCTCAGTGACACATAACCCATACCTATTGCTTTGCCTAGTGAAGGTGCTTGTGTACCACTTGTTACATGTCCAATGATATTACCCGATGCATCTTGGATTTTGTAATGGTGTCTTGGAATGCCTTTTTCAATCATTTCAAAACCCACCAATTTACGAGTGATTCCATTTTCTTTTTGTGATGTTATAGTATCTTTTGAAGTAAAATCAGATTCTTTATTTAGTTTGGTTATCCAACCAAGACCAGCTTCCAAAGGGCTAGTGGTATCATCAATATCGTTTCCATATAAACAATATCCCATTTCTAACCGCAGTGTATCTCTGGCTCCCAGACCAATAGGCTTAATACCCACATCTTTGCCAGCTTCAAAAATAGCATTCCATATTTTTGATGCATTATCAGCATTATCTTCAAAATATATTTCAAGACCACCACTACCTGTGTAGCCTGTAGCACTGAGCAGCACATTTTCCACACCTGCAAATACACCCTTAGTAAATGTGTAGTATTTGAGATTCATGATATCCATTGAAGTAAGTGGTTGTAAAATCCTTGTTGCCGCTGGGCCCTGTACTGCAAGAAGACATGTTTTATCACTTATATTATGCATTTCTACTTGTGCCGTGTTGTGCTGTTGAATCCAGTTCCAATCCTTTTCAATATTGCTTGCGTTTACCACCAGCATATACGCTTTATTGGCTTCTAAGCAATATACAATAAGGTCGTCTATTAAACCACCAGTAGCATTTGGCAAGCTACTGTATTGTGCTTTACCATCAGTTAGTTTAGATGCATCATTTGTAGTAACCCTTTGTATAAGATCCAATGCATTTTCTCCTTTCAGCACAAATTCACCCATATGGCTTACATCAAATACACCTACTCCTTTGCGTACAGTAGCATGTTCATCATTGATGCCGGTATAAGAAATGGGCATATTGTATCCTGCAAAAGGTGCCATTTTTGCACCGGCAGCTAGGTGCTTATCATAAAATGGAGTAGGCTTCATAACAATCATTTTTTTTAGTGGTGCAAAAATAAGGTTTGCCTTTAAGAAATGAAAAGTATGATTTCAAATTACATAATCAATAGTCTAACAAAAATAGATTAGTACATATCTGTCTTGTATAGTGCTGGGGCTTTTGTAATTTATTTATAATATCCCTAACAATGTTTAGCCTAGTTTGCCCACATTTTGATTCTATTGCTGGTTTTGATGTATAGGGTTATCATTTTATTTATTGAAACCAGCTGATGCAGCAGTATTTTATTAAAAACCCGAAACGCTTTATACTTATGTGTTTGAGAACAATTGTTGACTTTTAAATAGTTTACAATTTCATCCCCCAAAAATTAGCCTTAAACACTTGTCTATATTGCCTTTGAACTTTTGATCATTAATACAACCACATCATCTGGGTTGAACATTTGCAATAAGTGATGATGCTACTGTTAATTCAGTGGTAGTGCTTTCCATCAATACATATTTTTTTATTCCTGCAATGCTAATTTCATCTAACACATCTACAATATTTCCCAAAGTTGCATTGGCCGAAGGCTTAATCAAAACGCATTTCTTTTCTAAACTTACTGACTTACTGCTGTGCTCATCAATATAATCAGTCAATTTTTTTCTTAAACCATCAGGAGCATAATTTGTATTAATACCGGATGTGTAATCATCTCCAGTGTACATATAAATATTTTCAGCATTTGTAAGTATGAGATGAATGGCATCTTGCGCTGCAAGTAAGGAAGGAGTGGTAGTTGGCTTCTCATCGGGCATTATAATACCTAATGAAACTGGCTGAAAAAGCGTTGTAGTAAAAACAACAAAGCTAATCAATAAAAACCCTAAATCAACCATTGGCGTTAAATCAACTGATGGAGATTTTACCTTATTTTTTGAATGATTATACTGTTCCATATAGATCTTTGTTATGAGATGATGCGTTTTATTGTTTCCATAAACTGATATGATATTAATAATTTAATCTTCTTTTTACGAACTTGCAGCATTTAGAATTTGAATAAGATGAAAGGCTCAGTAGTATTTATTTTTGCTATGTGCATACAACAGTTGATAATGTGTCAGGTGCCTACTGTTACTGCGGGATCAATTATAAGACATGAAAATTTCCCATCTATCTATGTATCCCAAAGACATATTGATGTATGGCTGCCAGCTGATTATACACGTCAAAAAAGATATGCAGTGCTATATATGCATGATGGTCAAATGCTATATGATAGCTATATAACCTGGAATAAGCAGGCATGGGAAGTAGATGCCATAGCAGGTAATCTGCAACAACAAAATCTAGTAAAAGACTTTATTGTTGTGGGCATTTGGAATGGTGGCAATACCAGACATAAAGATTATTTTCCACAGAAGCCTTTTGATGGTTTATTACAAAAACAAAAGGACAGCATTGTACTTCAATTAAAGGATGCCGGTAGGGCAAATGAATCTTTTCAGCCCATATCAGATAATTACCTCCTGTTTATGGTAAATGAATTAAAGCCATTTATAGATACTACATACTCCACATATACTAGCAGGGAAAATACTTTTATAGCGGGTAGTAGTATGGGCGCACTTATATCATTATATGCCATTTGTGAGTATCCAAAAGTATTTGGGGGTGCAGCCTGTATGAGTACACATTGGCCAGGTATATTTACGATTGAAAATAATCCCATACCTCAAGCATTCTTTCAATATTTGCAAACCCATTTACCAAACCCGCAAACCCATAAAATTTATTTTGATTATGGAGATCAAACCTTAGATGCCTTATACCCCACTTTACAGCAAAAGGTAGATACAATAATGCAAAAAAGTGGATACGATACTAGCAACTGGATTACAAAATTTTTCCCCGGCGAAAACCATAGTGAGCAAGCTTGGAATAAACGACTCCATATACCCATCCTTTTTTTCCTACAAAAAAATTAAAAAGAATATTTCAATATAAATGCGCAGCCTCCTCTTCTTATTTATCTTTTTATGCCATGGAGCAGCTCTCTTTGCACAGGAATATATACTCAATGGCTCTGCTACAAAAATAAGTTGCTATTGCTACCAGCTTACCAATACAAATAGTACTTTTCAAACCGGCAGTGTTTGGAATGCAACAAAAATTAATTTGAATAATGCTTTTGATTTTTCCTTCAATGTGTTTTGTGGTTGTAAAGATGTAGATGGTGCAGATGGTATTGTATTTATGCTACAGCCCATTAGCACAAGTATAGGCAATCCCGGGGAGGGTATGGGCTTTGCCGGTGTGTCCCCTTCCATAGGTATTACTTTAGACACTTATCAAAACACCAATAGAAACGACCCGGCTTATGATCATATCAGCATACAAGCTAACGGAATTATAGATCATGGATCAGATTTAGCAGGCCCTGTGCAGGTTTCAGCATTTGGGGATAATGTAGAAGACTGTCTTTTCCGCACATTGCGCATCAGTTGGGATCCTGCTTCCCAATTGCTCAGAACTTATTTTGATGGCCAGCTTCGATTAGAAAAACAAATTGATTTAATCAATACAATTTTTAAAGGAGACCCATTTGTATATTGGGGATTTAGTGCAGCCACAGGAGGCTTTACGAATGATCAATTTTTTTGTACTGCCCTCAATCCGAGTTTTTCTGTTGTAAATGAAGACATTCAAACCTGTGCAAATATTCCCATTGGTTTTAAAGATGAATCCACCAGCTTTGGTCCAGTATTAGAATATGCATGGGATTTTGGAGATGGCACCACCAGCTCCATTGCAAACCCTGTGCACACTTATACCACACCCGGTGAGTACACCGTATCCTATACCATTACAGGTTTTGATGGTTGTGTAAGTGACCCACTAAAGAGAAAAGTAATTGTGGGCGATAAACCAACTGCAGCATTTCAGGTGTTTGATACTTGCACCAACACACCATTGCGTATCATCAACAACTCCCAGCCGGCCTATGACCCCATTGCCAATTATACTTGGTATTTGAATGGCAGCCTTATCAATAACAATAGTTCAAATCCTCTTGTCATCATTCCCGGCACGGGTATATCCACAATCGAATTAGTAGCTACAAGTCAGCAGGGCTGTGTATCAGACAAGGTTGTACAATATGTAAACGCATTGCCTGTACCAGCTATTGATGCTGCTTATAAAGATGGATGTGTAGGGGATAATATTTTATTTTCTGCTACGCAGAATGATAACGCCACCACCATTACAAATTGGAAATGGACAATAAATAATGTAGAGCAATTCGGCACTAGTGTGCAGCAGCAATTTTCTTTAGGAGGCTATTATCCTGTAAGCCTACAAGCCAATGCAGATAATGGTTGTACGACCATCATCAACCAAGCACCCATACTTATAAATGCCATATCTGCCCATGCAGGAAATGATACCATAGCTATAAAAGATATTCCATTTGCACTCGGTGCCACAGCCACACAAATAGGTACAGAAAATTTATTATACAGTTGGACGCCGCCCAATTTTCTCAATGATGCTTCCTTAAAAAATCCAATAGCTACACTCCAAGATGATGAGCGTTTTTACCTCACCATATTCTCCACTAATGGTTGTACAGATACAAGCAGTGTTTATATAACAGTATTCAAAGGGTCTTCCGTATTTGTACCCAATGCATTTACGCCAAACAATGATGGACTCAATGATATTCTCAAGCCCTATCTAATTGGCATCAAAACCCTTAACTATTTTCGAATATTCAATCGCTATGGTCAGGAAGTGTTTACCACAAACAGCCTTGCCAATGGTTGGGATGGAAAACTAAATGGAACAATACAAGACGGAAGTTTTTCTTGGATATTGTCTGCTATTGATTTTGTAAATAAAGTATATACCCAAAAAGGGATTGTAACTTTAATTCGATAATTAGAGATTTTGCAACGGAATAAGATGCATAATCCAGCTTATTATTATTGATAGCGGTCTATCACTTTTTGTAGATTATCTTTTATCTTTTTTTCAGTGACAAGTAGACCGCTCTCCGTCAAGTTTTTTCTTTCCTTAGGATCTTTTGAATAGTTATAAAAACGGCCATCACTATACAATTTATAGTTGCCATCCAATGCCCAAATTTTTGCGGTTTCTGTATCCGGGCCACTCCTGTTAGGATCATAATAGCAAAATCCTGCATCTCTTGGCGTTGGCTTTTCTCCAAAAATTTGCGGAGTAAAGTTGATGCCATCTAAACTCCCAAAAGAGGATAAAATGGGTGAGTTGGTAAGGTCTGCTACAGCGGGTATAAAATCTACCAAATCCACCATATCGGTTACTTCACCTTGCGCAATATTTCCAGGACTATAAGCTATAAAAGGCACATGAGTGCCATAGGTAGTAGAAAAGGTTTTTCCACCGGGTATAATTTGACCCTTGTATTTATTACTCAAATTATTATTGGTACCATTATCGCCCATTACGTGCAGGATAACTGTTTGCTCCATCAAATCAAGTTCATTGAGTTTGGCAATCAAAAGGCCTATTTGCTTATCATAATATCTAATCATGTTTGGAAAATAGATTGAATCTGCCAGTATCTGGTTGTCCTTAGGAACCCAACTATCAAAACCTGCGTCATCAGGTGTAGGCGTAAATGGGGCGTGAGCCAAATTTGGTGCCCAATAAATAAAAAATTTATTACTTTTATTTTCTGAAATAAACTGAAACATATAATCCCTCATTACATCTTCGCCAAAAAATCCATCGGTAGCAGTAGATGGTAAATAGCTGCCATCCTGATATATAATCGGGTTTTTATAAAATGCATTGCCTTCTTCTACTAACCCCTCTTTAAATGGGTTGGTAACAGCATATTTTTGAAAACCAAAATTTTTAAGTGCCGCATCACCACCATCCAGCTGCCATTTGCCCACTGCACAGGTAGTATAACCATTTGCCTCCATCATATTGGCAATCGTTTTATTAGACTGAGGCATATATCCCCAGGAGGTTTCGCCATAGTTTCTATTATTATACTTACCTGTCAAAAGCATGTACCTGCTAGGCGAGCATAAAGGGCTTACATTACAATTAGAAAACCGCCGACCCCCACTAGCCATCATATCAATATTGGGTGTGCTGTGAGATTGGCCACCTGTATAAGTTGGTATTTCATAACCAATATCATCGCCCAGTATTAAAATAACATTTGGATTAAAAAGAGTACGCTCATCTTTGTTTTTATAATCCATATCATCATCCTTGCATTTGCAGGAAAAAAGCAGCAGGGAAACACAAATAAAGCAAAGCCATTTTTTCATGGATTCATAGTTTTATAGATTCCAAAAATAATAGAATCCACACAAATAGCATCTATCATCTTCTAGCATTCTTTTAAAATTCTACTTACACCATAAGCAATTGCTGAAATGTATCAGTTTGGTTATTCGCCCTACGGGCAATGGTGATGGACTATCCGTCATTGTGGGTAAAATGAAGCAAGCTCAACGCATACAAATCATTTTATTGCAAAAATCGTAATTCAAATTATATACCCTACGGGCAATGATGATGGAGTATTCGTGATTGCGAACAAAACGAAGCAAACTCACCTCATAATCCAAGTTATAATAAACAATGCTTTCCAAAATAAATTTGGAGCAGGTACTATAAGAAAATGGACTAATTTTTTTTTAAACTACACCCATGGTTTTAATATTTTTGCTTAGGCGTATTAAAATTAGTTGAGCCAGATTTTGAGTAGTAAAGGATGGTAAACTTTTAAAAACGAAAGCATTGGAACTAATTAAGCAATTTGTAATCAAATATAGATATGGGGAGCTGGGTTAAGCTTCGAGTTTCCGGTAATGCTAAAAAAGACAACACTGTAGAAATGATTAAAAATGAACTCCAAATAAAGACCCAATCGAACAAACAGAAGGACAAACAGGCCGATTGCTTGCTTTGATAGACACAATGTAAACATAAAAAAGCCGACTATTCACAAGAAACAGTTATAGTTGTAAAAGTGAGTGAACAGAAAATTATGATTGACTTGATCAAAGGAGTTTGAGAAGTTGAAACAAATGTTTGGCTAACAAATGAAGATGAAAACGTTAAAGCGCATACAGGAACTCTTTTTGTGAATGAGCAATCAATTCTATGAAAGTAGAAATATCAGCAATAGAATTAAGAATTACTGGTTGATGCCAGGTGGTAAGATTAGAAATGCAAAAGAGAAAGAGGTTATAGCAAAGAACAATTGGAGGAAAAAATGAATACACACCTTTCTACCATTTCAAAAATTGAAAATGGTAAATTTGGAATTACAGTTGATTACCATGTTCGGTTTTCAATTTTTTTGGACTATGAATTTAAGGTAGTAGAATGATGAATTACAAGAATAATAATCAAAAATAGAATTAGATAATGAGCTATTACTTGAACTTACAACTAAGTAGTTAAAGATTTTTTTAGAAACGACCTCCTGTCAGGGTAACAAAACAAGGCGTTGGGGGTTCTACTTATAATTATTATCAAATACCTAATAACTTTTTTATGTATACAAAAAATCAAGATGCTATTATCATTCCATTTGAAGAATATACAATACATTATTACAGTCAAAGCAGCAACCTATGGGAAGCAGCCTATATTAACTGCTTTGAAAAAACAGAAAACGAAATTGCTGGTCGTCAAGCCGGAGTGCTTGTTTTTACATATCCCCAGCATACCCATTTACCGGGTCAGGAAAATGTGAACCAAAATTTCACAGATATGCCAGTTACTCAAATAAATCGTATAGAACAAAGAGAAGGAAAAAACTTCTTTGTGCTTTACTATGATATAAAAAGATTTAATGATGTAATATCAATATTACGCTATTGCAAAAATTTACCTGAAAGTATGGCTGTATCTGCAGATAGCATCAAGCATATATGGGCTTTGTGCAATATACATCGGGTAGAAAATGGAGCCCAATACAAAGAATAAAATCAATATGGGTTAAAATCAGAGTCATAACTATGACTCTGATTTTTTATATCAATAAGGCGAATGTTTGAGTTAATACAAATGTATTGAACATAAATGATATGCTTTGCAATCATGATGATTGAAAGATTGTATTTGTTATGGAATTGATTGTTGATCATGATGTATTAAAATGAAACCGTTGGTCTCTTGTTTATAATGGTAGGTTAATTATAAGTAGTGTATTTTTTTATAATCTTCATTAAAATTTTAAAAAATGAAAAGAGGAATTTTTACAATCGCAGTTATTATTGCAGCAGCATCAGAATTGCATGCTCAAAACTGGCTTACAACTGGCAATGCCGGTACCACATCTGCAAATTTTATTGGTACTACGGATGCACAGGCGTTTCGGTTTAAAACCAATAATCAAATTTCAGGTATTATTGATTTTTCTTCATCATCTGCCAATACATCTTTAGGCTTTCAATCCTTGAGATTAAATATTGGAAATAACAATTCAGCATTTGGCTATCGTAGCATGTGGAGTAATACAACGGGTAGGGTGAATACTTCAATGGGGGCATACTCTCTATACAACAATACATCCGGTTATAGTAATACTGCTATTGGTATAGCCGCTATCTTTAAAAATTCCTTATTGAATAATTTAGTTGCAGTTGGGGATTCTGCACTATATAATAACAATACTGGCACTGGTCAAAACACAGCTATAGGATCAAAATCACTATATGCCAATACTAGTGGATATGCCAATACGGCCATAGGATATCAGTCTATGTATAGCACAACGATTGGGCAAAATAATACTGCATCGGGCACACTATCTTTAAATAAAAATGTATTTGGTAGTAACAATACGGCTAATGGTTTTAAAGCATTGCTAAATAATGGTGCAAGCTACAATACGGCTATTGGATATTATGCCATGTTGTATAATTCTACAGGCCAATATAATACGGCTACAGGTAGCAATTCACTTCAATCAAATACAAGTGGATATAGCAATACTGCAAATGGTGATTATGCGCTTAACAGTAATTCAACTGGCAATGATAATACTGCTATGGGTGCAGGTAGCTTAAGTAGAAATACAACAGGAGGATACAACACAGCATTAGGTAAATCTGTAGCTGCCAATAATACAACGGGTGCCTATAACATGGCTGCAGGATATTATGCCCTTTATAATAATACTACAGGGTTGTCAAATGTAGCTTTAGGTAAGTATGCAATGTACAGAAATACCATAGTTGGTAATACGGTGGCCATTGGAGATTCTGCATTATATAGTAACGGCATCGGAGCTACATCTACACTACATTCTATAAATAATACTGCAATTGGCTCAAAATCTCAAGCCAAAAACACTATAGGATATAGAAACACTTCTCTTGGTTTTGAATCCTTAATATCAAATACTACCGGGGGATATAATATTGGTATTGGACATAGATCCTTAAGCGCAAATACAACACAATTTTACAACACGGCCATAGGTGCCAATGCAATGGAAGTAAATACTGGTGGTGGTAATAATACAGCTGTAGGTGGTGTATCTTTATATACAAATTCCGGTGATTTAAATACAGCAATAGGTTTTGTATCCATGTACAGCAACAGTGGAAGTAACAATACAGCAGTTGGTTCTTATGCCTTATATTCGAGTAGTTCTTGCTCTTCTATAACGGCAATTGGTGCTGATGCCGGAGTTACAGTAAGTGGTATTTCCAACTCAACTGCTTTAGGTAGATCCGCAACTGTAGATGCAAGCAATAAAGTACGCCTTGGTAATGCATCTGTTACCAGCATAGGTGGCCAGGTAGGATGGACTAATTTTTCTGATATAAGGGTTAAAAAGAATATCAAAGAAAATGTACCTGGTCTTCGCTTTATCAACCTACTAAAACCCATTACATATAATTTTGACCTTGCCAAAGAATATGCACTACAAGGTAAAAAAGACAGCAGTAACTATGCCGAAAAAATGGACATAGAAATAATAAATTTCACAGGTTTTGCTGCGCAAGATGTGGATGCTGCCGCAAAAAAAATTGGATATGATTTTAGCGGTGTAGATAAAACGGGAAAGATAATGGGCTTGCGCTACAGTGAATTTGTGGTACCACTTGTGAAAGCAGTGCAAGAGCTTAGTGCAGAAAATGAAGCATTAAAATCAAGACTGGATAAAATAGAAGCCATGTTATTATCCACACAGCAAAATTCATCATCTACAAACAATCAAAATGTTACATTAAATGCTTCTAATTCATTAGAACAAAACATTCCTAATCCATTTAGAGGCTCCACAACCATAAATTGTGTATTGCCCGTAAACAATGGAAATGCGTACATCAACTTCTATAATCAAAATGGTGCTTTGTTAAAATCAATAAAAGTAACAGGGCAAGGAAAAAACAGTATTTCACTCACAGCAAATGAGCTTGCCGCTGGCACTTATAAATATGCTTTGGTAGTGGATGGAAAAATCGTTGATTCAAAACAAATGATATTACAGCGATAGATAAGGAAAGAATTTTTCTATGTCAAGAATTTTGAGCAATGAGGGCTATAATCTTCATTGCTTTTTTTATGAAAAACCAAGATATGAGCCTATGAAAATTTTTGAGATATGCTGATTAGAATGAATTATAAATTTAACTAGTTACCAAATCCGTATTTATAAATAAGGCTTCTTTTAGCTTTTCAATAGAGTTTTGCTCCCCACCACACAAGTCTGCCAACGTTACTTTATTTAATACTTGATCAATAGTAAATTGTATCATTTTCCAAAGAGAACGGGCAGAGCAATCTACTGAATTTGTACACAATTTTACAGTACCAATATGTGCCTCACAAAAATCCTGTTCATATAATGCACCACCTAAAGTTTTGAGCACTTCGTTTATATTTATTGATTCTGCTTGTCTTGCTAATACATATCCCCCTTTTTGACCAGGGGTACTATTAATAAATCCACTGATGCGCAAAACCCTTGTAATTTTTGCCACATAAGGTTGGCCAAGCCCCTCAGTTTCGCTCAATTGTGGTATGCTCAGGCCATCTGCATCTACACAACGTGCTATGCGAATGAGGATGCGCAATCCATACTCTTCTTGTGCGGTGATCTTCATATTGATTACTGATTTGAATTTGTACTGGTTTCAAAAGGATCTACCTGATAACTGTCTATAAAAATTTGCCTCAAATTAGCTATTTGTGCATCATTATTTGTCTTTGTGCATTGTACATTATACACTTGTATTAATTCATCTGCAAGATCTCCTGCATTACTTCCTTCAATTTGATAACGATGAATTATATGTAATAGTTTTCCATTTTTAAACAAATAAATATTGGGAGAAGATGGCGTAATGCCCGATAGAAAATTTGCTCTTAGATGCACTACAACCTCTTTTTCCATGCCTGCAAAAACGGTATATGTTTCATCAGGAACCAGTCCATTAAACAAAGACAATATTGCCGCAGGCCTTGATACTCTTGCACTGCAACCGCACACAGAATTTAAAACCAGTAATACTAATTTATCATCCTGCCTATTTATAGCCTGTTCAAATTCTTCTATGGTGTAAATGGGTAGAAACCCTGCATCAGTAAGTTCTTTACGATATGGTGCTACCACGGCCTCCGGATAGGAAGGGCCATTATTTCCTATTAAACTGTCTAAACTTATTTTCATGGTATGAATACTTTTATTTGTGATACAAAATATTATTACATAAATCCCAATTCTAATGATGCTTCTTCACTCATCATAGACTTATTCCAAGCAGGGGTCCAGGTTACACTTACATGCACATCATGCACACCCTCCACTTCTTTTACCTTTTGATCTACTTCCACAGGTAGTGACTGCGCAGCAGGACAACCCGGTGCCGTTAATGTCATTGTAATCTGTACATTATTGATGGGCAGTATATCAATGGAATAAATTAAACCAAGGTCGTAAATATTTACGGGTAATTCAGGATCAAAAATGGTCTTGATTTTTTCAATCACTCGCTCCTTTATTGTCACTTCATTCATCATTGTGTTTGCTCCTTTAACTGATATGCAAGTGCATAATGTTTCATTTGTTTTACCATGCTCAGCAAGCCATTGCTTCTTGTTTGTGCCAAATGACTTGTAAGGCCAATACGATTTATAAAATCTAATTTCGAATCAATGATTTCAGCAGGTGTTTTTCCTGATAAAACCCGAATCAAGAGGCTGATTAAACCCTTTACTATTATTGCATCACTATCTGCTCTATATATAATATTATCCCCTATTTTTTCTCCTACTAACCATACGGAGCTTTGGCATCCTTTAATTTTATGATCATCATCTTTATGATCAGCTTCCAATGGCAGCAGTTTCTTGCCCATATCTATGATGTACTCATATTTATCCTCCCAATTTTCAAAGAGCTCAAACTCTTCCACAATTTCATTTTCTATTTCTGCCGTAGTCAATGTTCTCGATTTATTTTAATAGTTTAATTGCTTTTTGCAGCCCGGATACTAATGCATCTATTTCTTCTTTTGAAGTATATGCTGCAAAAGATGCACGTACTGTACCCGGAATGCCAAAACGATGCATCAAAGGCTGGGCACAATGATGGCCCGTTCTTACAGCTATGCCATAGTTATCTAAAAGTATTCCAATATCCTGCGGATGAATGCCATCTATAAGAAATGATACTACACCGGCTTTTTCTTTTGCTGTACCAATAAACCTCATGCTATTGATTCCGCTGAGTTGCTCTTGGGCATAAGTAAGTAAACCATCTTCATGGATGGCAATTTGATCTCTTCCCGTTTCTGTTACAAAATCTAAGGCTGCTTTAAATGCTACAGTGTCGCCAATATTTGGAGTACCTGCTTCAAATTTGTAGGGAAGCTCATTGTAAGTTGTTTTTTCAAAACTTACTTCTTTTATCATTTCTCCACCGCCCATATATGGTGGCATATTTTCGAGTAATTCTTTTTTTCCATAGAGCACACCCACTCCTGTAGGGCCATAAACCTTATGACCACTAAATACAAAAAAATCGCAATCCATATCCTGTACATCAATCGTGGTATGTAAGCTGCTCTGTGCTCCATCTACTAATACCTTAATATCGTGTTGATGTGCTGTTGCAATTATTTCTTTTACAGGATTGATAGTACCTAATGCATTGCTGATATGTACAATAGAAATAAGTTTTGTTTTATCCGATATCAGCTTTTCAAAATCTTCCCAAATAAGCTCACCGGCATCATTTACGGGTATTACTTTGAGCAAAGCGCCCTTTTCTTCACAAAGCATTTGCCAGGGAACAATATTGCTATGGTGCTCCATGGCCGAAATGATGATTTCATCACCTGCCTTTATATTTTTTCGACCCCAGGTGGCAGCCACTAAATTTATACCTTCAGTAACTCCACTGGTAAAAACAATTTCTTCCCTATGTGCGGCATTTATAAAATGCTGAGCTGTATCTCTTGTAGCTTCATAAGCTGCTGTAGCTTCTTCCGCCAATGTATGAATACCTCTATGAATATTGGCATTGAAACTTTCGTAATAGTTGGTGAGGGCTGCTATTACAGTATCTGGTTTTTGTGAAGTGGCAGCATTGTCTAAATAAACCAAATTACGCCCATTTTTAACCTTACGCTGAAGCACAGGAAACCGCTGCCGCACAGCATTCACATCTATACCTGTAATCATTTCTACATTCATTTATTCACCAAATTCTAAGCGTTCATTAATTAAATTTTCTATATATAGTTTTAACTCTTTGGGTTTTACCTGTTCTACGATTTCTTCTGCAAAAGCATGTAGCAATAATGCCTTCGCTTTTTTATCACCAATGCCTCTTGCTTTCAGGTAAAACATGGCTTCATCATCTAAACGACCAATGGTGCAACCATGAGAACATTTTACATCATCCGCAAAAATTTCAAGCTGTGGTTTTGTATTGACCTGTGCTGCATTTGAGAGTAAAATATTTTTATTACTCTGGTAAGCATTTGTTTTTTGAGCCACCTGTCTTACAAAGATTTTTCCATTGAATATGCCATTACTTTTTCCATCCATTATTCCTTTGTAAAACTCATTGCTAAAACAATCAGGTGCCATATTATCTACAATTGTATGATTGTCTGCATGTGTTTGCCCATCTAATAAATACAAGCCATACATGTGTCCTTCATTGTGTGCAGCTTCTAATATTAAGTTCAAATTGTTTCTTACAGTACCACCACTCACTGTAATGGTAACGCAATGTGTAAAACATTTGCCTACCTGTTGTACATGTGTGGTGCCCACCTGGTGGCAGTGTTCTGCTTCATCTTGTAGTTTATAATATTCCATTCTGGCTTGTTCATAAACCGCTATTTCTGTTACCTGGTTTGTAAAACATTCCTGCTTCCCTTCGTTGTTATATACTTCTACCAATTGTACTTGTGCATTTTCTTCTACTATCACTAAAATGCGTGGTTGTACAAATAGCTGGTTGGCTATAGAGCGTGTAATATGATGTATATAAATAGGCTCATCCATCACCGTATTTTTGGGTATGCGCAGAAACAATCCATTGCCTGTAAAGGCAGTATTCAACGCTTGCATACCATCTTTAATATACTGGCTGCTGTGGCCTGCGTGTTTACTAATATAGTCAGGATATTTATCTGCCGCCTGCTGCAGATTAGAAACTTCCACAAGTGGATTTAGTACACTCAGTTCCTCATAAAAAACCCCATCCACGAAGACCAACTGCAACGCAGTTTGAGTAAAAGGCAATGCCGGTATATTTTCAATACCTGCCACCTTAATGGGAGTTGCAAAGTTGAACGATGCGTTGGCATTATTTACAATACCATTGATGCGAGTATATTTCCATTCTTCATTTTTTGAAGTAGGAATACCCTGCCGCTGAAATGACTCATAAGCCTTCTGCCGGATGGGGAAGTGCGTATCTGCCGAATGTTTATGCTGCAGGGCATTAAATGCATCTTGTATTATTTGATTGAATTCCATTATTTGTATTTGATCTAAATAGGTTATACCAATTCCCCCACATCTTGTTTAATAAAATCATAACCATTTGCTTCTAATTCCAATGCCAATTCTTTAGTTCCGGATTTTACAATACGTCCTTTGTACAATACATGTACAAAATCTGGTACGATATAATCCAACAAACGCTGGTAGTGCGTTACCACAAGTACTGCATTGTTTTCATTGCGCAGCGTATTAACACCATTGGCCACAATCCGAAGTGCATCAATATCCAAACCACTGTCTGTTTCGTCTAAAATGGCAAGCGTAGGCTCCAGCATGGCCATCTGAAATATTTCATTGCGCTTTTTCTCGCCACCACTAAATCCTTCATTTAGGCTACGGCTTAATAAAGACTGATCAATATTTACTAATTTCATTTTTTCTTTCATTCGCTTCAGAAATGCAACCGCATCTAATAATTCTTCCCCACGGTATTTCCGAATTTCATTTACAGCTGTTTTTATGAAATTGGTGGTAGATACTCCCGGAATTTCTACTGGATATTGAAAAGCAAGGAATAAGCCTTCACGTGCTCTATCTTCCGGAGAAAATGACAATAAATCCTTATTATTAAAACTTACTTCACCTGCGGTAACTTCATAATCTGAGCGGCCTGCCAGTACATTGGCCAGGGTACTTTTGCCACTGCCATTTGGGCCCATAATAGCATGTACTTCTCCCGGATTAATGGTTAAGTTAATCCCGTTTAAAATTTGTTTGTCTTCAATCTTTGCATGAAGGTTTTTGATTTGTAACATCCTGATGTATTAAATATGTTTAAATTTTTTATTATTTCATTAACCTACACTGCCTTCTAGGCTGATGGCTAATAATTTTTGAGCCTCTACGGCAAATTCCATTGGCAACTGATTCATTACTTCTTTAGCAAACCCATTGATGATAAGGCCCACAGCCGTTTCTGTATCCATGCCCCGTTGGTTGCAATAGAATATCTGGTCTTCACCAATCTTGCTGGTAGTAGCTTCATGTTCTATTTGAGCAGTACTGTTTTTTGCTTCTATATAGGGGAAAGTGTGTGCTCCGCATTTATCGCCGAGTAGCAGACTATCGCATTGGGAAAAGTTGCGGGCATTATTTGCATTTTTATTTACACTTACCAAACCCCTGTAGCTGTTTTGGCTATGGCCGGCACTTATACCCTTGCTTACAATGCGGCTGCGGGTATTATTACCAATATGCATCATTTTAGTACCTGTATCTGCCTGCTGGTAATTATTGGTAACAGCTATACTATAGAATTCTCCCACACTATTGTCCCCTTTTAAAATTACACTGGGATATTTCCAGGTAATGGCACTTCCGGTTTCTACCTGTGTCCAAGATATTTTTGAATTAACTCCTGCACAAATGCCCCGCTTGGTTACAAAATTGTAAATACCTCCTACGCCATCTTTATCCCCAGGATACCAGTTTTGTACTGTGCTGTATTTTACTTCTGCATTGTCTGCTGCTATAATTTCTACGATGGCAGCATGGAGTTGATTTTCATCTCGTCTAGGTGCGGTGCAGCCTTCTAGATAACTTACATAAGCACCTTCATCAGCCACAATAAGGGTACGCTCAAACTGACCCGTATTTTCTGCATTGATGCGGAAATAGGTACTTAACTCCATGGGGCAGCGAACTCCTTTTGGAATATAACAAAAAGACCCATCACTAAATACTGCACAATTGAGCGCAGCAAAATAATTATCTGTAGCCGGCACCACGGTGCCAATGTATTTCCTTACTAAGTCAGCATGTTCCTTGATGGCTTCACTCATGGAGCAGAAAATAATTCCTAATTCACCTAACTGTTCTTTGAAAGTAGTGGCAATACTTACGCTATCTATTACCGCATCTACTGCAATACCCGAAAGCCTTTTTTGTTCAGTAAGCGAAATGCCCAGTTTTTCGAACGTGAGGCGTAGTTCGGGATCTATTTCATCCAAACTTTTTGGTGTTATTTTTTGCTTAGGAGCACTGTAATAAATAATGTCCTGATAATTAATTTCGGGGATATTGAGATTGGCCCATTGCGGATACTCCATTTTTTGCCATTGCCTAAAGGCTTTGAGGCGCCACTCTAGCATCCACTCGGGTTCTTGCTTTTTTTCAGAAATAAAGCGCACAATACCTTCGTTCAACCCTTTTGGGGCTTCGTCCGCTTCTATATCTGTTACAAATCCATACTTGTATTCACTGAGAGCCGTTTGCTCTAATGTAGCCAGCATTTCACTCATAAATCCTTTTGTTTTCTATTTTAATATAAAAACTGCACGCAAATGTACAATTCTATTTATACAAAAAAGTATAAACAAGAAATGGGGCCCAAATGTTTTGTGTTTTGTAAAAAAAGTAGGCTCGATTATTGGCCGTAGGCCAGAACAAAAAAACGGCGCAGAAAAACTACGCCGCCTTCTATAATATTTCAAAATCTACTTTAAATCTTTTTACCTCTTCATATAAGTGGCCTGTAGCTTTTTTACACTATCATTTATTTTCAGGTGAATAAAATAAGTGCCTTCCAATACAGGAAGTTTTGTAAAGTCAATTGGCTCTACATATTTACCATATTCGTATGTTTTATTTTGTATAGGAGTGGCTACTAATTTACCACTTGCATCATATAATAAAACACTAACCTGACTTTTAGCTTTTATCTTAAATGACACGTAAGCTATTTCCGTAAATGGATTTGGATATTGATTGGTTTCAATTTCAGCTGTATTTTCAACTGAAGCAATTGGTGTAGGTTCATTGGTGATGATTCCTGCATTTACCAATGCTGTATAAACACTATTTACTGATCCATCTGTACGAGTCCATATTGGGCGTACGATATTATTGTGTGCAGTTACATTGGTATAGTCGCCAAAAAAGATAAAACTATTTGGGGTAAAAGAGGTTTCACTAATTTTAAAATTTGTAAATGTGTTACCACCATCAGTACTGCGAGCCATATATACATCTGTAGCATTTCCTGTTGTATTTCTCCTATCGTAAAATACAAACCATAAATATCCTGTGGCCTGATCTACAGTCATCCAAGTAAGAAACTGATGGCGGTTTGAGTTATCATTATTTACACGAATTGGGCTACTCCATGTGCGGCCACCGTTGGTTGATTTCAATAACCAAATATCCGTATTGCTATTGCCATTTCGCTGGTCGCTCCAGTTAATATAGATGGTGCCTTTGTAGGGACTGTTTGCATTTCTGTCGCAGTCTGTTATAGGCAATCCATTACACCTACCCAAACCCGGTATAGCATAATCCCAACCACCACCAATTGTACTCACTACTTTGGGGTTGCTCCAATTATTTCCACCATTGTTAGATTTTGTAAAATACAAACCATCAGTACCTGCCCAGCTCACATACAGTTGACCCAAAGGACCTAAAGCTGGTACTGCACCTTCTACTGTATTATCACTATCGATGCAATCTCCCCCTTTCTTATCAATTTTTTTTGCCTGCGACCATGTAGTGCCACCATCCAAACTTCTTGAAAAAAGGATATGTGAACTATCGTTAGTGCTGGAGCTGCCATAGCTGTCAAACTGTGTCCAGGTAAGATAAATATTATTGCGTTTACGATCTACTACGCCCCACTGTTTATCCTGTGCTTTTGTGCCATTGAGTCCTGTGTAAGTGCCATTGCTCCAACTGTTTCCATTGTCCACAGATTTTTGACTTACAATACGATCAATCCAATTACCAGATGCAGGATTTGACAAATGAAAAAAGTAAAAACTATTTGCCGTGTCCACCAAGATGGTAGGATCTCCCCACACGCCATAAGTGCTGCTCAATGTCTTTAAAGTCCAGGAGCGACCAGTGTCAGATGAATTATAAACATTATTCAAATTAGCACCGGCTACTATATAGCGTGGGTTTTTGGGATTGATACAAATGGAAGGTTCATTTGGACTTCCTAAATTACTAATACGGATATTAGTGTGTTGTGCATTTGTAAAAAATGCAGAAAAAAGCAATAGAATGCTTAGTGTATATTTCATGTGCAAAATGTTAAAGTGATAAAATTAGGGATATTTTTTGGGAAACATTAATTGATGAAGTATTGTGAACATAAAATTACAAATGACCGATTTTTATTTATTGGGTATCATCTTCTATATGCCTGATTAAATGCGGGTATTTGGAAAAAAAATTTATGATTTCAGGCTTCCATTTTTAAAGCCAGGTTTTGGAGTTTTTAGTTTGGGGGTGTCCCTGCAGGCCGGGCTTTCACTACAAGACCTCACCACTGCTGCGTCTTGGCCCTGGCTTTTCGTTTCAAATGAAGCAAAGCGAAATTCACGAATACCAAAATAAAATAAAAAATTCATTCGTAATCCCTGACTCAATGTCTGGGTTGAATCACTCTATGAGATTTATGCATCCTGCCCCATCCACACTGCCCCGCCAATGCTATTGCGGCTAGCACCTGTGGAATCTGCGTAGCAAGTGTATTCTTCCCGCCAGCGCAGTACGGCAAGAAATGCCATTATAAGCGCTTCTTTATACTGTACGACTGTGGCATTGGGTATTGTAATATCTATATGTATTGTTTTTAATTCTTCCTGAATACAATGCATCAAAAAATCGTTGAAAGCACCGCCACCTGTTACTAACATTTTTGCTGATGCCTGCTGCTGATGAATGGGTAGCAAACTGTATAAAATTTGCTGCGCAATATGTCTGCAATAAGTATGTAATGCGTCTGCTGTATCTATGCCTGCATCTTGTATCATACCCAGCACATCATGATCACCAAAACTATTGTCTAATGATTTTGGAGGCTGTTGTTTGTAATACTGAATGGCATTGAGTTTTGTAAGTAATGCTGTATTCAATTTGCCGGAGGCAGCCATCATTCCTTTATCGTCAAAACTCCTATTTTTTGTAGCCGCCAATCCATTTAAAACCCTGTTGGCTGCACATATATCCCAGGCCATCCAATGGCCATCTTTCTTTATTGAAATATTTGATATGCCTCCAATATTCAGACAGTAATCATATTCAGAAAATAATGCTTGCTCACCTACAGGCACAAGTGGTGCACCTTGTCCACCGAGTGCAGTATCCATTGACCGTAGGTCACTAATTACATTGATGCCTGTAGCTGCTGCAATAGCTGCACCACTACCTATTTGTATGCTGATACCTTTTGATGGTTGATGAAAAATGGTATGTCCATGACTCCCTATTAACTGCACTTTATATTCTAATGCATGTTTTTCTATAAATTCATTTACGACCGCACCTATGTACACGCCATATTCATGATGTAAGAGTTGAAAATCTAAAGCAGACAAAGCAGTAGCCCCGAGTAATTTTTCTTTCCAAATAGTTGTATAAGGAATACAGTCAGCTTGCACAATTTCAAATTGCCATACTCCTCTTGATTCTTCTAAGGAAACAAAGGAAATGTCTAACCCATCGCAGGAGGAACCACTCATTAAACCTAAAGCTCTGTATTGCATGTATAAATTTGTGGCAAAATTGCGGGTTTGAATTTTTTTTTAGCATAAAATATTTATCAAAGTTTTATACTATTTCCAACTCATATCTGTAACGATCATGGCATGATCACTCAGTTTTTCATCAATCAACTGAAATTGTTTGATATCAAATTTTTTATCTGCAAATAAATAATCAATCCTAAGAAAAGGGGCCAATTTCATATAGGTTTTTCCCGTGCCAAATCCTTTTTCTAAAAATGCATCCTGCATTGTATTCCTTATTTTGAAATACACATAAGAATTGGGCACATCATTAAAGTCGCCACACATTACCACAGGATATTTACTCTGTTGAATGGATGTATGCACAAGGTCTGCCTGTGCGCCACGGCTTGTAAATGCTGAACGCATTTTCCTCAAAATATTTTTGGAAGCTTCTACTGCTTCTTCATCCTGGCTTTTTATTTTTTCTATATCAGAATAGTCTGATGATGTAAAACTAAATGACTGTAAGTGGGCAGTGTATATACGAAAGGTATCTTTATCCAGCAAGAAATCTGTATATAATAAATGCTCTTTTACCTGACCAGAAGTTTTAAATGAGATAGCCTCTTTTTGTAGTATTGGTTTTTTGGAAAAGATAATAGTTCCGTTGGTGTAGTAGCCATTGTTTTTATTGTAATCGATGCTGTAATAATGAAAGGGATATAAATCTGTAAACAGACCAATATTATCAGCATCTTTTCCCTGTGTATAGCTATGATTAAATTCTTGCAAGCAAATAATATCTGCATTTACATTGTGTATTGTTTTTGAAATTTCCAATCTGTTTTGTCTCTTTACATCACTGTTTTTACTCAGCCCATACATATTGGCCACATTCCAGGATGCTATGCGCATAGTTCCTTTGGGTGTATCAGCAGATTGTGGAGCTGAAAAATTAAATGCCATTAACACACTAATCTGCCAATAGCCTGCAAGTAAGCAGCAGAGCGGTATAATACTTAGGATTGGTTTTGCTATCAACCAAAAAATGAAAATGAAAAAAAGTATAATAGCGAGATAGGGTACTGCCAAGCCGAGTACGCCACATAGCCACCAATTAGCAGGATTTAATTTAGGAATGAGTAGTGCAAAAAGAAAAAGAATACATATACAAACAGAAATTATTAATGCCGTTTTTTTGGTAAAGCGTCTAAATAAACTTTTTGCCATCTTACTGATTAACGATTTAGAAATGCTTTTATTATTTCCATCGTATATCTGTTACAACAGGGTAATGGTCTGAATACATTTTTGATGGCACTTTGCATTGTAATACTTCAAAACGTTGATCAGCAAAGCAAACATCTATGCGTAATGTAGCCAGCAATTTATTATAAGTGGTGCCAAAGCCAAATCCTTTTTGCAAAAATGCGTCTTGTTTTTCTCCTTTAAAAAAACGATAGTTATAGGAGCCGGGTGTAGTATTTATATCACCACAAAATATGGATGCTGTCGTATCCTTTTGCATGATTGTATTGATCAATGCTATTTGATCATAATGCAGCTTTTCTGTTCGGGCCAATCGGCCTGCCATATCTGGTCTTATTGTATCTGCAATGGTTGTATCATTTCCATAATCATTAATAATAGTTATAGAATCATGCAGGCCAAGTGCATAAGAAGCTAAGTGTGCAGTATAAATATTTATTGGCTTTCCTTTAAGCTGCACTGTAGCTTTGCACAAATGCTCATGCACCACATTGTCAAATCTGATTGGTGTAGATAGGGTATCTGCAAGTGGCGTTTTTGAAAAAATGGCCACACCACCAATTATTTCTCTTCCATTCTTTGGATTGAGGTAGTAGAGATCTTTTGTTACAAAATAATAATGATAACCAATGCTGTCTAACTCCCTGCGTACACTGGTGCGGCGTTTGCCATTTTCTACACTTTTATATTCCTGAAAGCAGATAATATCCGGTTGGTAATTTTCAATTAACTTCAGCATACCTATTCTGTTATTGGATTTGTGTGTACCTTGAAAAGCAAGATCATCAAAGTTCATAACATTCCAAGTAAGGATACGGAGCGTGGTACTGTTTTTTGAATTATCCCATTTTTTTGGAAAATGAACAGCAATGGTATTACCAATACCAAGCCACCCTACGGGTAATAAAATCAATAATAAAACAGCCAATTTTTTATACACAAAAAATAGGATGATTATACAAACTATTAAAGCTATAAAAAAGAATGGGAAAGGAAAAGCAATAATGGAGAAATAGGGAAATTGCACCGGCTTTAACCAACCACTAATGGATGATGCCAAATAACAGATAGCAATAAATATAGCAAGAAAAATAAAAGATTTTTTGAGCAATACTTTCATGTAGTAGCTTAACTATCACCCCGACTGGCCTGCTTTAAAAAATCCTTTTCTTCTTCAGTAAGGTTGTCATAACCAATGGCATTTATCCTGTCTAAAATTTCATCTAATTTTGGCTGAGTAAGATGAGAAGTTTTTTTATAAGGCTCTCTACTTACTTTATAAAACATTTCCTTGCCCTTATGCTTTGATATTGGTTTTTTATCGGGGTTAAAAAGATTGATAAACCAATCTGCAAAATTATTTAACCAAGCGCTCCAGTCTTTTCCATTATTTAACTGTCGTATAATTATAAAACCTAATAAAGCAGAAGCCATATAAGCAATACTCAGTGCAGGGCTATTAGCAGTAACAGTAGAAAAACTAATTGCAGCGTATATGAGTGAAACAATCCAAAGCGGTATGCCGCCATTTAATTGTGGAAAGAATCTAAAATCCGGAGAAAGGGTAGTGGCTGCTGCTGCTATACACATAATGGCAGTGCCAGGGCCGGCCAAATAAAAACTACCTTCAGCAGCAAATGCAGGTACAAGATTGCCCAAAAGTAAAAAGACTAAGGCCCCTATTACACCTCCATAAAGATATATTGGAAAGAGTTTTTTATTGCCTGCCATATCCTGTAGAATATAACCAAAACACCAGAGCCAGAGCATATTGCTTAATGTGGTGAGCACCGAATTGGATACGAACATATATGTAAGTATTGTCCAGGGCTTTTGGAGTAAACTATCAAATGATGCGGGCAATGTAATCCAATGATAAAGCGATTGACGAAAAACAGCTTCTGCCGTTTCTTTTCCATTTTCTAATAAAACAAACACCCAAACAAATTGAAGCAAAACAAATGTTACTACATTAACTATAATGAGCCAAACCAGCGAATTATTATCTTCTCCGAGTCTTATCTTATAATTTCTATTTAAAAAACGAGTGGCCATGACATTTCCTCTTTGGAAACAAAAATAAATTATTCTTTTAGTAAAAGCTATTCTTGTTTGTTTTATTCCAGAAATAAACCAAAGCAAACCCAAACAAAGCACCACCTAGGTGGGCAATATGTGCCACATTATCTCCAGCCACATTTTGCGCAGCAGAGAAAAATTCTATTGCTATATACCCCAATACAAACCATTTTGCTTTTACAGGAATGAAAAAGTAAAGATAAATTTCAGAGTTTGGAAATAAATAACCAAATGCCACTAAACACCCAAACACGGCACCGGAAGCGCCTAGCGTTGGTTCATTCATTTTATTTTCCACTATTGCATTGCAGAATCTTTGAGCCTGCCCTGCATAATATGGGTCATTTACATTTTGCTGCCAATCCTGTACTAATGAAAAGCTATTTGGATAACTAAGATCCAATTCATTGTCTTTATAAAAATTAACGAAATGGCCTAGGTCAAAATGATTATTTAACTGTGCAAGATCGTTTAGAAACTGTTCATTGCCTACATAAAGAGCTATCATGTGGCAGAGTGCAGCACCCAAGCCACAAACCATATAAAAAGTTAGAAATTTTTTTGGGCCCCACAAATTTTCGAGGATTGCTCCAAACATCCATAGTGCAAATAAGTTAAAGAGAATGTGTGAAAAATCTCCATGCATAAACAAATAGGTTACAAATTGCCAAGGCCTAAAAAGTTGGCTCTGCCAGGTATGTAATGCTAAAATGTTATCTAAATGTATAGTATCTGAATTTTTAAATGTTTGCTGCGCAATGAATACTAGCACATTTATAATAATGATATTCTTAATGACTAAAGGAATTACTTCAAACCTTCCGGGACGTATTTGTTGCATGATATTTTGCTGAATTATTATTTATCGCAGTTGCAATTGTACTACATTTTCTATATGGTGTGTTTGGGGAAACATATCTACGGGTTGTATTTGTGATACGAGGTATTTTTCATTGAGCAAAGCTAGATCTCTGGCTTGTGTGGCTGGGTTGCAACTCACATATACAATGCGTGGAGCAGCTATGTCTAATAATTTATCCACCAATGCACCATGCATGCCTGCTCGAGGTGGATCCGTAATAATTACATCCGGCTTAGCATTTGATTCAAAAAATTCATTATTACAAATATCAACCACATCGCCGGTAAAAAAGTGAGCGTTCTTTATATTGTTTATTCCAGCATTAATGCGGGCATCTTTAATGGCATCGTCTATCAACTCTACGCCTATAATTTTTTGGGCACCATCACTACAATAAATACCAATGCTACCAGTGCCACAGTACAAATCATACAGGGTTTCTGTACCGCTTAGTGCTGCAAATTGTTTTGTAATATCATACAATTTTTTAGCCTGTAAACTATTGGTTTGAAAGAAAGATTTTGGACTTATTCTAAATTGAAAATTTCCTAAATATTCTGTGATATAACCATCCCCATATACCACTTGAGGAGTAAGATCAAAAATGCTATCATTTACCTTAACATTTACTGTAAATAGCAGGGTAGTAATGTCAGGAAAATGTTGTAATAAATATTCATGGACCATTTGCTGCCATTCTTGCTGATCATACCCCACAATTACGTTGACCATTATTTGACCCGCTACTGTCATCCTTATTTGCATATTTCTCAACCAACCGGTATGTTGAAATAAATCATAAAAAGGGATCTGCTGTGAGGTAGCAAAAGCCGTAAGTCCATTCCTAATGGCATTGGAAGGTTCTGCTTGCAAATGACAATGATCAATTGCTACTACTTTATCAAAAATACCTTTGGCATGATAGCCAGCGCAAGCTGTTGGTTTACGTGGGTCTTCGCCTGCGGCGAGTAAGGCTTTATATTCCCCTTCGGGAATGTATTTGCGGGTAGCAAAAGTGTATTCAATTTTATTGCGGTATTCGTATATTTTATCACAACCTATTATTGGCAATAGTTCCGGAAGCGGTATGCGTGATATTCTGTTTAAGTTATCGGACACTTGCTTTTCCTTAAAAGCTAACTGATTTGAATATGGCACCGTTTGCCATTGGCATCCTCCACAAAGGCCAAAATGTGAACAAGGCGGGTTAATCCGCATGGGGGAATATTCTAAAAATTCAACAGGATACCCAGCTGCCCAATCGCTTTTATTTTTGTGGAGTTTTACTTTTACTAAATCTCCAGGCACTACACGCTCACAAAAAACAACTTTTCCATCATGATGGCCCAGACAGTTGCCTTCCGCTGCAAAATTTTCAATCTTTAATGCATCAATATAAACAGGAGCTTTTCTTTTTTTCACAGTTCAAATACTGTTTATAAATGTTATGAATTTAATGCTCAAATCTAGCATCAAGTGGTTTCATTTTTATCATCATTGAAACACAAAAATTCTTCTAATAAAATCCAAATGATATCTTCCCTAAAATATTTATTAGCTAAGCAAAGTCTATCAATACTCAACATAAATAAGCTGCTTACTATTAAGCCATATTATGAAACACTTTACTTACGTCTTCATCTTGTTCTAAACGTTCTATCAGCTTACTGATATCCTCAGCCTGCGTATCATTTACTGGTACTGTAGTGCCGGGTATCCATTCTAATTCTGAACTTATGGCTGTCATATTTTTATCTTCCAGTGCTTTTTGCATATTTCCAAAATCAGTAAAAGCAGTACGCAATACAATAATATTATTGCCTGCATCATCTGTACTTTCTCCCAGCTCTTCCAATCCAAAATCAATTAATTCTAACTCCAAATCGTCAAGGTTTAAACCATCAGGATTGAGTTTAAATACACCCATTTTTTTAAATTGAAAACTTACACTCCCACTGTTTCCTAATGTACCTCCTCCCTTATTGAAATGACTGCGTACATTAGCCACTGTGCGTGTGCCATTGTCTGTAGCCGTTTCCACAAGTATGGCCACACTATGCGGTCCATATCCTTCATAAAGAATTTCCTCATAGTTTTCTATTTCCTTACCCATCGCCCTTTTGATAGCAGCTTCTACTCTATCTTTTGGCATGTTTACACTTTTGGCATTTTGCATGCATCGTCTTAGTGCCGGATTGGTAGCTGGTTCAGGCCCTCCGGCTTTTACCGCTATTGCTATATCTTTTCCAATCCTTGTAAACTGTTTCGCCATTCTATCCCAGCGGGCAAACATGGTGGCTTTTCGTACTTCAAATATGCGTCCCATAAATATCCATTTTTTTCAGGTGGCAAATGTATGGGTTAGGGTATTAGGAGCAAAGTCAGTAAAAGTTGAGGCTTGGGAATCTTTTACTAAGCGTAATGGGGATACATTTTAAAAAGAAAATTAAATGACACTTATATTTGTCTTATATGAAAAAAATCATTCCCCGTAGGGGCAATTGCTTAATACTCCTGATTACACTCCTTCTTTTAAATGGGTGTACGAAATCGGCAACTACAAAAGAAGAACAGATTGGCATTGATGAATCTATAGCAACCAATAGCCTGGTACTCACACTCACTGGCGTGCCAGATTATTATACTCCACTTACTGATACTGTGTTTATAGCGGGCACATTTAATAATTGGAATCCTGGTGATGTGAACTGGCGATTGAAGAAAAACAATAAAGGCCAATGGCAGATTATCATTACACAACCCGCCGGCACAACTATTGAATATAAACTTACCCGTGGCAACTGGGCCAGTGTGGAAACAAAATCCAATGGCAGCTACCAACCCAATCGCACATATACTTTTACCAATACTCAATCAAAAAAGAATATTGTAATTGGTGACTGGCAGGATCAATTGGGCAATCATACCGCTGCCGGCAATTCCCGAATTGTGGATATGGATTTTTATATTCCTGAGCTAAACCGCTATCGCAGGGTATGGGTTTATCTTCCCATAGATTATTACAGTTCATCAAAAACATATCCTACACTTTATATGCAGGATGGTCAGAATTTATTTGACTTATCAAGGTCCGCCTTCGGCGAATGGAAATGTGATGAAACCATGATGAGTCTAGAACAAAAAGATAGTACCGATGGCATTATCATTATTGGCATTGACAATGGTGGCATTGATCGTATCAATGAATACAGCCCTTGGGTAAATAATCAATACGGAGGTGGCCAAGGTGATGAATACATGGCATTTATAGTAAACACGCTAAAGCCCTGGATGGACAGCAAGTTTCGCACATTGCCAGATAGAGACAATACAGGTATAATGGGCAGCAGTATGGGCGGTCTTATATCTTGGTATGGTGGGCTGCAATACCAGCAAATATTTAGTAAAGTAGGTGTATTTAGCCCATCGTTTTGGTTTTCTCCTCAGGTGGATATTTATGCAGCAGCCACTGATAAAGCATATCCAACAAAATTTTATTTTACCGCAGGCGGAAAGGAGGGAGCATCTGTAAATCAGGATATTCAAGAAGTGCGCAGTGCCATGAATGATAATGGGTTTACCAACAATGAATTAAAATATGTATTGGTACCCAATGGCACACACTCCGAGTCATTCTGGAGTACACAGTTTGCTGATGCCGTGCTTTGGTTGTATTGAGGTTTGTTTTAGATGATTATTTGTGGATAGTTGTGCATGGTGTTTAGTGTGTATGGATTACTATTCGCAGAAGGCATTTATTTTATTCTGCCACTCATCCCCATGCACAACCTGAAACTCAAAGTCATGGTCGGGGAATTCATCAAACAATTCTTTCCATGGTTTCTTTGCTCCTAACTCATTGCACAAAGCAAATACATCTTGTTTATACCGTGTGTCTTCATTGCCTGCTAAGTGAAGTCCTTTTGTTTCCAAAACGAACACTTTGTCATAGTCCTCTTTTTTGGACTTACTTTCTTTTGCAGTAATGAAGTCTGGCCAAATTCTATTTTTCCTCCAGCCTTGTATGTGAAAATCTTTTCTTACCCTATTTCTATACCACCAAAGCAATTGCTCCTGTTCATCCAGATAAATGGCAACCGATTTTTCTAATTCACTATCAAATTCTTCTTCAACATTACCATCAAATAAAGATTTTTGAACAGCAGTATTGTTATTACGAATTAATTGCTTGTTGCCTTTTACTTTTATTCTGTTTGGTAACACAAATCCTCCTTTACCGCTTACCAGAAAGAAATGAAGTTTCTTTTGTTCTAATAATTTACGGAAAACATTTTCAGCAAATATGTTTTTCTGTTTCTCTAAAATCTTTTTCAGTTCTTCGATAATGAAAACGAAATTGGAAGCAATGGTTTCCCTGTCATACTTTTTTGAAAGCAGTTCAATGGCTTTGTCGCCTAAGTTGTAACATATCCACGGGTTAGGAACAATCTCTGAAATTTGCCTTGCTAAAAATGCTTCATCAATTTCTAAAGTTCCCTTTGTTTCAACTCTTTCACCAGTTTCAGCTAACAATTCTTTTTCCTCTTTGCTCAATCCAAAAGTAAGTTCAAGTTCTTTACTTTTTTTGTCGGTTAGGGTTCTTTCCGTTATTTCTGAAATATCAATTTTTGTCCAGTCAATTTCACTTAATATATCTACTTCAAAAATTAAATCCCGCCAGCTATCTTTTTCCTGTATTACAAACTTTGGCAAATAGATTTTCCCTTCAAATTTTTTAAAACCCGGTCGATATTGAATTTCTCTGTCTTTCAAATTGTCTATTCCTTCGCCGCCTTCATCATTTACTAATCGTCCTGCAATGTCGCCTAAGCCTTCACCTTCCAAACCGTTTTTAATTTCTCTTACCAATGTGCTTGCATTAGGCTTGAAAGTGAAAATATAACACTCGTCTAATGCTGCGACTTTTGTTTTTATTGCTTTGGGTTGTCTTAAAATTCTACCGACTAACTGTGTAATTCCTGTAGTCGAACCCGGATTGGTTAAGATGGTAAGTATGTAGGCAAAGGAACAATCCCAACCTTCCTGTAATGCTTGTTTGGTAATGATGTAACGAATATCACAACTCTTTGAAAACAGGTCTATGCCTTCAATATCGTCTTTCTCACTGCTCTTAATGGCAATATGAGTTTCAGGAACATTGCATTGCTTTATCAAATATTCTTTGGCATCTTCTGCATGAATAAAATCTGAGCCTCTTTGGTCTTTGCCTGTTCGCTCTACTTGTATCAAACAAATAGGGCGGATGTATTCGCCAGTATTTTCTTCGTATTCTTTCGCTAATTTTTCTAACTGGTTTTGTTTCTCAAAACTTGCAAGCATCGTGTCTTTCCAGTCAAGGCTTGTTTTGTTAGTAAGGTGAATATCCAGTTTTATCATTTCTTCTTCGTGCAATTCCCGTCCGGTTATTTTTACCAGTTCATTGCTTCCTTCGGGTGGTGTAGCACTTAATTCTAAAATGAACGAAGGATTAAAATTTCTAACTGTGTTTCTTGCGTTTTCTCCATAAGCCCTGTGTCCTTCATCAATTACAACTAATGGCTTCAATACTTTTAATGTATTACCTAACGAAGTTTTTATTTGCCGTTGAAATACTTCTTCCTTTTCGCCAAAGCAATCGAGGTTTGTAATTCTCTTTAAAAGTTCTTCCTGTGCTGGATAATTATCTTCGGCAGGGAAGAAGTCTGTATAACCTCCGGCATCCCGGAATACTTTTAATGTTTCTTTGTTTTGCCTGTTGGCAGATGGCAACATTAGCATCAACACCATTAAATTTTCTTCTACATCCAAACGGTTGAACATTTCTGTTTTCTCATTTATTAATGTTCTGCCGCCGCTGCTAATATCTAAAATCTGTCTGTATGGATGTTCCCTGTCTTTTAATGCCAAAATGGTTTGCCTGTAAATTTGAGTAGAAGGAACAATCCAAAGTATTAAACCTGTTTGTTTTTTGAGATAGCTTTTTTGTATCAGGTCAATACTATGACAAGCCAATAATGTTTTACCACCACCCGTAGGAACTTTCAAATAAATATCTGGCAGCGGTTCGTTTAAACTATTTGTTTTGGGATGATAAATAGTTTTGCCGGTTGATTTCTCCCACGCATCTTTTGGAAAGTTGATATGCTTAGCAAGATTTGGTTTTATTGCCAGCATTTCTTCATACTCATTCCGTGCAATATCCAGTTCACTCAAATAATCTTTGAGTGCTTTAATCACTTTCTCCTGGTAATGTTTTAATCGCATCTTTGACCGTTGATTAAGTTGATTTTTTTGATTGAATTGATGTGTTTGTTCTTGATGGCTCAAACTTTGAATTGATGAGCCGTTTGTATTCTAATCTCTTTGCTCCAAAATTGATTAACATTCCTATTTCTAAATTGTATGCTTCAAGGTAGTTAATGGCTTGATTTAAGTGAACATCTTCTAATTTTATGAGTGCTTTTATTTCCAACGAAACAGCGTTCCCAACAAAAAAATCAACCCTCCTTGTTCCAACCATTTTTTCCTTGTAAAATATCATCATTTCAAATTCCCTAATTGAAGATACACCCTGTATAATAAATTCTTCTTCCAATGCCCGCTGATAAATTACTTCCTGAAAGCCATTGCCTAATATTTTATGTACTTCCATACCACAGCCAATTATCTTGCCGGTGAGTTCAGAATATTTGTACTTTTCATTTATTATCTCCTTCATATAAAAATCAAATAAATCATAAAAATCAGATACAATCAGCGGTTCAGACGATATATTTCATAAGGTAATTGGCAAAAATCAATTCGGTTTTCCAAACAAGTATAATCATCTACATATTTTGCCGGAGCAAAAACCAACCGTTGTTTGCCTTTAAACTTGGGCATAGCTTTTACACCATCCAATGTTAGTGCATTTCGTTTCAACCATTCTACATCGGGTTTGTAAAACATATACAGTTCATAATTTTTTGTTTCGCCTATTAAGCCAGTCTTGTCATTTATTTTCTTTTCGTTAAACTCTTCGCCGGTGGCAGTGTAAAATATGTAACGGGCAAACTCTTCATAGCTTGGTAAGTTTTTACCTTGCAGTATGCTTTCCATTTCAATGGTTGGACCTAATTCAAAATAACTGAATGTGCCGCCTAAACCATTTTTCAGCTTTTCGTTCTTAGCGGTTTTCACTCCTTTGATAACCCGTCTTACTCTTTCGGCAGTAATTGTGTTGGCGTAATCTTCCTGCTCTATTAAAATAAATTTTCGGTTGCCGCTATCTTCTTTATTTAAGTCTAAAACAGCATGAGCCGTTGTGCCTGAGCCGGCGAAGCTATCAAGAATAATAGAATCCTTATTTGTTGAAAGTTTTAAAATAAGAGATAAAAGAGTAGTTGGCTTAGGAGTGTCAAATAATTTCTTATCTCCAAGAATATCTGTTAACTCTTTATTTGCTGCATCATTGTGTCCAGCATCTTCAAATGACCACCATGTGGTAGGAACTATGCCTTGTTGAACTTCATTTAAATACCTTTTAAGTTGTGGAGCTCCTTTGCCATCTTTACCGAAGAAAATTCTTTTTTCTTTTAACCATCTATCAATAGTTTCTTTGCTACCTCTCCAACTGCTGCCTTTTGCAGGATTATATTCTTCATTAGTTATGGGATTAACTATTGGGAACACACTATTTTCAGAAAACGATTTGACGAGTAAATTATCAGAACGCCATAACCCTTTCCCATCGTCATCATCATACTTGTAAAGCTTATCTTGCTTATCTGTTCTTGGAAATAAATTCCGATTGAATAAGTTTGTTTTTTGGTAAACAATAATAAAGTCATGCATTGCAGCAATTCCTGTAGCATCATTAGAAGCGGCGTATTTTTTCTGCCACATAATATTTGCCACAAAATTTTCAGCTCCAAAAATTTCATCTAACAAGCATCTTAAATTATGTTGCTCGTTATCATCACAAGAAATAAAAATTGCTCCATTTTCACTCATCAACTCACGAAGTAATTTTAGTCTAGGCATCATAAGACAAAGCCATTTATCATGCTTTGTCATATCTTCTTTATCAACTACTTTACCTAACCATTCCTTTATCATTGGGCTATTTACATTGTCATTGTAAACCCAGGCTTCATTTCCTGTATTATAAGGTGGGTCAATGTAAATGCACTTTATCTTTCCTGCATAAGTGGGTAACAATGCTTTTAATGCTTTTAGGTTGTCGCCTTGTATTATCAGGTTATCGTGTAAAGAAATTTTATCGGTTAAACTCAATTCCTTCTTTGGCACAAGCTGGTGATACTTCACCGCTAAGTGATGATTTTGTACAAATGTTTTTCCTTTAAACTGGAGTGTTGGCATCTTCTGCTTATTTTTTCTTTTTGGCTTCCTTTAAAATTTTCTTTGCATCACCTTCTAATTTTCGTTGTACTTTCTTTACATCTTCGGCCGCTGGTAATGCTTCAGGGTAAATACCTCTTTTAGTCAACATCTCTCTTACTGCTACATTATTATCTACATGTTCTTTCTCAATAAAATTTTGCCCTTTTAAATCTTTGGTTTGTACGTTCAATCCTGTCATTTCTGCTGCAAGGTCTTTTGCTTTAATACTAATGGTAGGAAGAAAATCTGCAACAGGCCGGCTATCTGGCACACCTAATTTTTTCTTTAACTGTATAGTAGAGATATGAAACAATGCCTGGTCACCTTTACTTCTGATGATAGCAAACCCCTGGTTATCCACTCCTCGTTCGTACAATATACCTGAAAGCTGCTTTTCGGTTTGGCTTAGTTTTTCTCTTGCTTTTACCCGTTCAAATTCAAGCAGTCGTTGTTCAACCAACTCAGCTCTTCTTGTTTGTACTGCAAAATAATTTTGTGCAAATGAAATTTCCTCTTTCCGGCTATCGCCATTTTGTGCAATTAAATAGCAGGCATATCTGGTTAGTAAAATGTCATTTATTTGATGCTTTGCTCCTTTGCCTGCATCTATCACCTTCCCGACGTCAGGAAAGTGATGCTCAACTTGTTCACCTGCATTGGCACAGGACTCTTTTGCTTTGTCAATAACTTTTTCAAAATTTTCCCATTTGCTATAACCCAATAGCTTTTGTAGCTCCCTTGCGCTCCAGCACTCCACTTCGTTATAGAGATAGCAAATATTTTCAAATTGCTTAAATAAACCGAGTATTTGTTCCTTCTTCATTTCTTCGCATAGTTTTTAGTAATATACTTTACTCTTTCTTCTGCAACCCGCAGGGCTTTCAAAGCCATGTCTTCGTCCTCTAATTCATAAACCAATTTGTCGCTAAGCCATGCAACCAGTAAGTCATTTTCTTTTACTTTAAAATACATAGCTAATTTGATAACTTGTTCTCTTGTCGGCTTGCGTTGTCCTCTCTCAATTTTGCTAAGTATGGCTTGGTCAATGTCAAGGAAAGCAGCAACTGTGCGCAAGGGCAGTTCTTTATTCTCTCTAAGTTTTCGTATAGTACTGCCTAAACTGTCCATTTTGAACGATTGTATTTTGACATAATTTGTCAAAAATATGTATATCAATTGTACATGTCAAAATTAATTTATACATAAGTTTTCAACAGAACTTGTGTAGTAATAATCAATCTGCGTAAAAGCATTTTGATTAGTATGCAGAACAAATATATTGACATATGCAGTATGCTATGAATGCCAGACAATTCGTAGTATCTAACTTGAATCTCATCTACAAATTATTCTAATGAAATACCTTCCTCATCTAAAACTCAACAATAAAACCAATGGTAGGTGTTATTTGCGCATCATCGTTATTGAGTAATAGTGGTATAGCATTACTACCATCCTTTTGTATAGCATTGCCATTGGTAGTAGCAAATGCAGTATTGTCTGCAGTGCGACTAAAAGTGTATTGTGGATATGCGGGACTGGTAGCTGCATACCAGTTTTGTACATCAATAAAAATATCTAAAGTGATTTTTTTGAAGTTAAATTTTTTATCTATTCGAATATCACTGGCATTAAAAGCAGCCAATCGCTCTGTATTCAGTTTTGTGTAATCCAATACACCTGTGCCAATGGTGAGATAGCTTGACTGGCTTGCTTCCAAATCAAAAGGGGTATAAGGAGCCCCACCCTGATAGCGAAGCCTTAGACCAAGCTCCCAATTATTATTGAATTTATAACCAAGCGTGGTGCTGAGTAAATGCTTGTTTTCCCAGGCACTGGCCACCAATTTATTATCAATACCGGCATACCTGCTTCTAAAATAGGTATAGCTCAATACACCAAAAAAATGTTTTGTCAATTTTTGCTGCGCAAAAAATTCTATGCCATAACTATTTCCACTACCGGAGCTTGTGATGGCTTCATTTCCAAATACAGCAAAATCTCCACCCAGGTTACTTAAACTTATACCATTTTGTATGGAAACTGGCATATTACTATAGCGTTTTACAAAGCCTTCCAGTGTAAATCTAGTCGTAGATTTGGGTAGATATTCAAAGCCTGCTACATAATGAGTGCTTCTAATGTAATCACTGTTTTTATTTACAAAATTTCCTGTATTATCCTGAAAACCAAGCATGGTATAGGTGGGCACTTTATAATAAATACCGGTAGATGCATTGAAAGTGAATTGACTACTGAGTACCCAACTAAAAGCTATACGTGGAGAAAGGGTTTGAAGCATGTTCATGCCTCCGGTTGTAAATGTATTTCCATCTGTACGCATGCCAAAATTTAAACCGAAACGCTTGTTGAATAATAATTTGCCTGCTTGTATAAATGCACCAAATCTTCCCATGTTAAAAGCAGATGAAAAATTATTTGTTACAGCTTCTTGTATAATATTTCCATTCTCATCTTTTTGCTCCGGTTGTATGAGCAGAAATGTGGCATTGTTATAGTTGTTATACTGTGTTACAATGCCATAAGACAGCTTGAATCCATTGATATTTTTATTTACATCAAAACGAAGTTTTGCTTCACTTTCCATGCTGTTGTAGTCCAGTGTTTGTAGGCCTTTATCTGGTCCAAGGTTATTTTCAAATTTCTCGTTTTGATTATCTAAAGTGTTATAACTTAGAGCAAGGTTCCAATAACCATTTTCTATTTGGTGTTTTAATGCTGCTCCAACTGTAAATGCATTTTGCTGTATAGAAGGATTGCTATTTAAGGTATAAATCTTTTCTGCGCTTGATTCTTTTGGTGCAGCAAAACTAAACTCATCTATGGCTCCAATGCCTAATAAAGTAAATGTTGTTTTCTTACTTAAAGGTTTACTGATTTTAAATTGAAAATCCCAATAGTTTGGTCTGATAGGTAAATCTAATGCCTGAAATAAAAATTGCAAATAACTCCTTCTCACTGAAGCCAAATAGGTAGTGGAGGATTTGCTATGTAAAGGGCCATCAAACGTAAGTGCAAGCTCAGTAGCACTGAGCCTGATATTGCCCTGTGTATGCTGTAGATTTCCTTGTTTTTGTTTAAACTCCATTACAGATGATAGGGGGTTGTCAAACCTTGCATCAAAGGCAGATGTACTCAATTTTACTTCTTCTATAAAACTCACATTTAAAATACCTGTTGGTCCTCCGCCACTGCCTTGGGTGGCAAAGTGATTGATGTTTGGTATTTCTATACCATCAATATAAAATACATTTTCATTTGGTGCACCACCTCGTATGATGATATCATTTCTAAACCCACCCACAGTACCTGAAGTGCCGGATACACCGGGCAATGTTTGTACAACTCTACTGATGTCAAAATTTCCTCCGGGATTAGCTTTGATTTCTTCGGTAGTAAGTCTTTGTACGCTTAGTGGTGTTTGTAGAGATACTGCTTTGGCTGTTTTTCTTGATGTAGTAACTGTTACGGTATTTGTAATGGTATCGGCAGGCTCTAGCTCAATGGTGAGCACTGTTTCATTGCCTGTATTCAAAGCAAGATTAAAATTAGTGTATTTTACAAAACCAATGGAATATGCCGAAATCGTATATATTCCTGGTGCTATACCCGCTCTGAATCGGCCAATGCTATCTGTAATAAATGAATTATTGCCGGGTTGTATTAAAACCGTAGCAGCAGCAATAGGTTGCTGTAATGCTTTGTCCAATACCACACCACTGATGTATGCTGTACGCTGAGCCACAGCAAGAAATGGTAAAAAGAATATAAATAGAATCAGTCGTTGTTTTAAGCCCATAAAATAAATTGGTTTAGAAACATGTAGGAAGTGTTATTGTTTGAGAACATTTGGCAAATTTGAAAAAATTTAATAAATAAGTTAATTTTACCATTACAAAATAATATGTTAAAAAGGCCAACATTTTTAAGAATTACCTACTGTTCATTACTCACTACCAACTGTTATCTTTGCGCCTCAACATTCATATATGGACATTAAGAATAATATTTTAGAAACGATTGGTAATACACCCCTTATTCGGCTAAATAGTATAACAAAAGAATTGCCTTGCCAGGTGGTTGCAAAGGTAGATTATTTTAATCCCGGAAATAGTATAAAGGATAGGATGGCCCTTAAAATGGTGCAGGTAGCTGAGGAAGAAGGAAAGCTAAAACCGGGCGGAACCATTATAGAGTGTACCAGCGGAAATACAGGTATGGGCTTGGCACTAGCTGCTATTGTAAAAGGGTACAAATGTATATTTACTACCACTGATAAACAGAGTAAGGAAAAGATGGATATCCTCAAAGCTGTGGGAGCAGAAGTAATTGTATGTCCTACAAATGTGGAGCCCGATGATCCCAATAGTTATTACAGTGTGGCCCGCAGGTTAGCGAAAGAAATACCTAATAGTTTTCATAGTAATCAATATGATAATTTGGCTAATAGATTGGCACATTATGAATCTACTGGCCCTGAAATATGGGAGCAAACAGATGGCAAAATAACACACTTAGTTTGTACTGCAGGCACCGGTGGCACTGTTACGGGTACCGCAATGTATCTAAAGGAAAAGAATCCTAATATTCAAATATGGGCTATTGATGTATATGGTAGTTTGCTTACAAATTATTTTAAGACAGGTGAACTTGATATGAGTTATGTACATCCCTACATTAGTGAGGGATTTGGTGAAGACTTTGTGCCCGAAAATTATCAGATGAATGTAATCGATCATTTTGAGCAGGTTACAGATAAAGCAGGCGCAGTAATGGCTCGCCGTATTGCAAAGGAAGAAGGAATGTTTTGTGGATATAGTGCTGGTAGTTGTTTGCAAGGGTTAATGCAATTAAAAGACAAACTCAATAAGGATGATTTGGTAGTGTGCATTTTTCATGATCATGGCAGTAGATATGTGGGTAAAGTGTATAATGATCAATGGATGGCAGATCGTGGATTTTTAGAGGTAAAAACATTTAGAGATATTGTAAATTCAAGAGGAGGTAAAAAACTAATTACCATAACACCCACAGACACTGTATCTGCAACTGTGAACTTGATGAAAAAATATGACATTGAAAACATACCTGTAATAGATGGCCATGAAATATGCGGCAGCGTAAGTGAAGGTGGCTTATTTCAAAAAGTATTCAATAACCCATCATTAAGTTCTACTACTGTTTCTACTGTTATGGAACCATCCTATCCTGTAGTTTCTTTTGACAGCCCTGTAGAAAAATTAGGAAACCTTATGAATAAAGAAACCGGTGCAGTTATAGCCAAAGATGAAAAAGGTGATTGGCATATTGTTACAAAGTATGATGTAATACAAAGTATGGCCAAATAGCATTTTTTAGCATTCATAATGCATAACAGCATATTTGCTTCTTAAAATATTAAATTAAACCTTCATGTTGAAGATAGGATTGTTTGGAGCCGGTCATTTAGGAAAATTTCATTTGAATAACTGGTTAGAAATACCCGGAGTAACCATTGTAGGTTTTTTTGATCCTAATGATGCTACTGCTGCGGAAGTAAAAGAAAAATACCATCTACGTCGTTTTCTCAAAGCAGAAGATCTTGCAGATAAATGTGATGCTGTAGATATAGTGGCCCCAACTACTTTTCATTATGACTTGTGCGCCATGGCTATACGCAAAGGCAAACATGTATTTGTAGAAAAGCCAATGACTGAAACCTTGGAGCAGGGCCGCAGTCTTGTAAATATGGTGAAGGAGGCGGGAGTGAAACTACAAGTAGGACATGTTGAAAGATATAATCCTGCATTTCTTTCCATAAAGGATATGCAATTAAAGCCGATGTTTATAGAAGTGCATCGTTTGGCACAGTTCAACCCACGTGGTACTGAAGTAAGTGTAATTATGGATTTGATGATTCATGATATTGATATTGTATTGAAACTGGTAAACAGTGCTATAAAAAATATTTATGCCAGTGGTGTTGCAGTATTAACCGATACACCAGACATTGCCAATGTGCGTATAGAATTTACCAATGGATGCGTAGCAAACCTTACCAGCAGCCGCATTAGTATGAAGCGTATGCGAAAGATGCGTTTATTTCAAAAAGATGCTTATATAGGCATAGATTTCCTTGAAAAAAAGTCGGAAATTATTCATCTGGAAGATGAAACAAATGTGACTTCTGATTTTTCTTTTGATATAGAAACAAAGGAGGGCGCAAAATCTATTGTAATCACTAATCCGGAAGCAATACAAGTAAATGCCATCAAAGAAGAATTAATTGCTTTTAAAAAATCAATTGAAGAAAACAGACCAACAGAGATTTCTGAAATAGAAGGTTTTTTGGCCATGGAAGTGGCTCATACGATTATCGAAAAAATAAGTAATAACAGATATTCTTCTATTTAAGCAATGAAGCAGGTAAAGCCCATGCATATAGGCTGGTATGTTTGCAGTGATGCATTTGCAAGCTTTATATCTTGGACAATTGTGGCTTGGATTAGAAAGAAAATGATGGGCGAAAACAGCTATCCCATTCAATCACTTTTTACAACTGATTATTTTTTTAATACTTCACTGGGGTTAGTATTGATTTTCTGGTTGGCGTTGTATGCAGTAGCAGGAGTTTATAATACATCATTCTATAAAAAATCAAGACTTACAGAGCTTACACATACATTTATTCAAACCCTTATTGGATGTCTGCTCATGTTGTTTGCAATATTTCTCAACGATTTTGAGGAGCATTATTCCTACTACTATAAAATATTTTTACTCATGCTCTGCATACAATTTTTACTGGTATGCTTTGGCCGAGTTTTGCTTATTTCATTTGCAAGAAATCAAATTTCAAAAGGAAATTATTTATACCATTCCTTATTGATAGGCAGTAATGGAAAACTGAACAATGCTTATCAGCAAATGCAGCGCTACTATACATCGCTTGGATATAAACCTGTTGGATATATCATCCCAAAAAATAATTCAAAACAGCAAGCATTAAAGGGTATCCCCTACTTGGGTAATGAAGATATATTGGAGCAAATCATACAGGAAAAAAATATTCACCAGGTGATCATTGCGTTAAACAAAACGGAGGAGCAACTCACAGAGCAAATAATTAGCCTCCTCAGCCAGTGTGATGTAGAAATAAAGGTTGTACCGGATTCATTTGAAATATTGAGTGGGAGTGTTCGTGTAAATGATTTACCCGGAGCTGTATTTATAGATATTGACACAGGTCTTATGGCACCTTGGCAAAAAAATATTAAAAGATTACTCGATATTTTTTTATCTCTAATTGCACTATTGGTACTATCCCCTTTTCTGGTATTTTTATTTCTCAGAACAAAATTTTCATCACCCGGCAGGGTAATATATACTCAGGAAAGAGCAGGTTATAAAGGAAAATTATTTTTCATTTATAAGTTTAGAAGCATGGTAGAAAATGCAGAGTCTAATGGCCCCATGCTTTCAAAAGAAAACGATATCCGAATTACAGGTTGGGGGCGTATTATGCGTAAATGGCGCTTTGATGAATTGCCCCAGTTACTAAACATTCTCAAGGGGGAAATGAGTTTTATAGGCCCTAGGCCGGAGCGTCCATTTTATATAGCACAACTCAATGAGCGTACACCCTATTTTAGATATCTACAAAAAGTAAAACCAGGTCTTACTTCTTGGGGCATGGTGCAGTTTGGATATGCCCAAAACATTGAGGAAATGCTGGAGCGTATGCAGTATGATTTAGTCTATATTGAAAACATCAGCCTGCTATTAGACTTTAAAATCATGATTTACACAATCCGTACCATTCTACTTGGTAAGGGTCAGTAGCTTCTTTGAGATTAAAATTAAACCGAGATGTAACAGTTGTAAATAAACTGATTGTTTGTTTTGAAACCTTGTATTTAATTATGGCTACTGTTTTGTGTCGGTTCATTACGAGGTCAGTTGCCATGTGGCTCAAACATTCCTACAAAATAATCGATGTTCATATTGTATATTCATTACCCGAAGGGGTAATGTTGCCTACTCTATTTATTATAAAAAATGATGTTTATTACCTTCGAATTGCTTGTAAAAATTATAATTGATCTATAAAAATTTTAATGTACTGAGGCGAGGGTTCATCTCCACCAAAATAGGGATTAAGCATATATCTAGTGTAAGTACCGCTACAATGGCGGGGCAATGTTTTAATCAGTCCATTTACTTCAAATTCGTAAATGCCTGCTTTGCAGCTAATCCTGCAATTAATGATACTGCCAATTGGTGCTGTGCCCATGGAGGTTTCTGGTAATATATCTCCATCATTATGAACAAAGGCAAAAAGTTGTAATTCATTGTTGTACCAGCGCCATCCAATACGTGCACTATTTACCAAGTGCTGACTGCCACAATCTGAAAATCCATAAAGTTTATTTATGTCTTGTTGATTGATGCTATCAAGATTTTTATATATACAAGAACTGTCAAAAATAGCATTGAAGCGAAGTGTACTTTTTGTAGTTAATCTAAATGGATTTGGGCTGCAATAATTACTTCCTTTTTTTATAACATAGGCCCGATAGTTAGCCTGGTATTTACTGATATCTGTTTCTGAAATATCACTAGAGGTAGATATGGTAGGACTTGACTGCTTAGTGCAAGATGTACTACCACACAATAATAAAATTAGAAAGAGAGGTAGTCGGTACATATTAAATTATTTGAATGGCGAATGTATATGAGATGATTTTAAAATGGATAAAATCAATTATTTAAGTGTTTTCTATATATAAAAATCTTTTATAAATTGATCTATCTTATCCTACATAGAGAAAATTTTCCAAACCCATTTTGATGCGTATTGATTTTATTTTTAGCAACTAATCATTTCAAAAATGCTTCCTTCATGTCAATTATTTTGGCCTGAGCCCCTGCGGCTCGGGCATTCCGCCACAAGTCCTTTCTGAGTTCTGAATTTTTCACTTCAAATGAAGCAATTTGAAATTCTCTAATACCAAAATGTAAAATAAACACATTCCTATCAGCTCAAGCAATTGTTTAGTAAATTTGGTACTAATAAAACATAAAGTCCCGATATTTATTTGCGACTTTATTTGCGACTTCGTTTTCGATGTTGTTGCGGAGCGTCAATAACATCGAAAAAATAAGCAATTCTTAATACAAGTTTTCAGATTTGGAGAAATCTTTTCCCACCAATGTCTCAGCTTGGGCCTTTCGTTTATTAATCAACTTCTTTTTAAGTTTTGAGCGTATCTTGAAATATTGCAAGATTGTTTTCTTTCAAATCTTCAAATCTTTTTTAAACTACATTATCAGTATTTGTTATTTCAAACAAGGGCATACAATTTGGGCAAGTAAAAGTCTAAAATAAGTACTACTATTTTTTGTTATTCGTTTGCTTACTGGCATAAATTAATGTAAACCTTTTATTATATTTTATCAAATACGAACGTTAACACAACTACTTGGCAGAGCCTTGGCTGGGAGGGAAACAAATACCAGATTGAGTTTCAAAGAAATTTACCAACACAAATATCTACTATCATTAATTTATAATAATCCACTATCGGCAAAACTGTAATAACCCTCAGCACTCACTATAATGTGATCAATTACCTTAATATCTAATTGGATGGCAGCAGCTTTTATCTTTTCAGTTATCGTCTTATCCTGCATACTAGGTTTTATACTCCCACTGGGATGATTATGACAAAGTACAATACTTACCGCATCATGCAGTAATGCTTTTTTTATAATAATACGTGGGTCTGCAATAGTACCTGTAATGCCACCTTCGCTCACAATTTCAAAATGATTTATTTTGTTGGCATTATTTAAAAAAACCACCGCAAATACTTCATGCTTTTTATACTGAAATTGCTGCCTTAGATACTCTGCAATATCAGTACTACTTTTTACCACTTCTTTGGTAAGTGTGCCTGCACTCCGCCTAATGCCAATTTCTAAAGCGGCCGACACAGATACTGCCTTTGCCGGACCAAAACCTTTGACCTTTAAGGCTAGTAATTCTTTGACTGACATAGCTGCCAGCTTGTGTAAATCATTACTGGCATGTTGGAGAATTTCTTTAGCCAGATCCAGTGCAGATTTATTTCTGGTGCCATTATTTATAAGTATAGCCAGTAGCTCTGCATTACTGAGTGCTGCAGTTCCCTTTGACAATAATTTCTCCCTAGGGCGGTCATCTTCTGCCCAGTTTTTTATTGAAGTAGATGGCATGTGCACAATTTAATTTTACGTACGAAAGTAAATTTTTTGAGGAACATCTATATTCGCCGCCAATTTTATATCTGCAATGGGTCCACAAGTAAAAATATTTTCCGGCACAGGGTCACAAGACCTTACAGCTAAGATTGCATCCTGTTATGGTTCAGTACAAGGAAAAGTAAATATCCAGAAATTTAGTGATGGGGAGTTTCAACCTGTGTTTCTTGAAAGCATCAGGGGAGATTATGTTTTTTTAGTGCAAAGCACATTTGCCCCCACTGAAAATTTAATGGAACTGTTGTTAATGATTGATGCAGTAAAAAGAGCCAGTGCTTATAAAATTATTGCTGTTATTCCTTACTACGGTTTTGCCCGTCAGGATAGAAAAGACAAACCACGAGTAGCCATTGGTGCAAAATTGGTGGCCACACTATTAGAAGCCGCCGGAGCCAATCGTGTAATAACCATGGATTTGCACGCTCCTCAAATACAGGCATTCTTCGATATTCCGATGGATCACCTAGATAGTTCAGCTATCTTTATTCCCTACATACAAAACCTAAAGCTTGAAAACCTTACTTTTGCGGCCCCTGATGTGGGTAGTACCAACAGAGTGAGGGAAATAGCCAGTTATTTCAGTGCAGAAATGGTTATCTGCGATAAGCACAGAAAGCGTGCAAATGAGATAGCTAGTATGGTAGTAATTGGAGATGTAAAAGATAGAAACGTAGTACTGATAGATGATATTTGTGATACGGGAGGCACTTTAGCAAAATCAGCAGCATTGCTGAAAGAGAAAGGTGCTAAAACAGTGAGAGCTATGTGCACACATCCTGTACTCAGTGGAAAAGCATACGAAAATATCGAAAACAGTGTGCTAGAAGAATTGGTGGTTTGTGATACCATACCGCTAAGGCAACAAAGCAAAAAAATAAAGGTACTAAGCGTTGCAGATTTATTTGCCATTGCTATACGCAATGCTCACGAAAATAAGAGTATAACCAGTCTCTTTATACACTCTCAACTGCGCAATAAGTAAGTATTTAAAAAACATATATAAAAATGAAGACAATTACAATCGAAGGTCACCTGAGGACCGAAGCAGGCAAAAAAGCCACCCGCCAGCTACGCTCTCTGGGTAATGTGCCAGGTGTAATTTACGGGGGTGCAGAGGAAGTAAATTTTTATTCTTCTGCTGCTGATTTAAAGCCTGTAGTTTATACATCAGCATTCCAGATAGTGGAAATGAGTGTTAATGGAAAAAAACACAAATGTATTCTAAAAGACATGCAGTTTGACAAAGTTTCTGATGCATTGATACATGTGGACTTTTTAGAATTAGTTGACGATAAAAAAGTAGTAGCCAACCTGCCACTTAAATTTAATGGTAACTCTATTGGGGTTAAAAATGGTGGACGCTTTGTAGCAAAAATGAATTCTCTAAAAGTTAAGGTATTACCAAAATATTTGAAGGAAACAATTGATGTTGACATTACAAATTTAGAAGTGAATGGTAATATACGGGTGGAAGATGTACCTGTAGAAAATATGGAAGTGATGAATTCACCCCGTATTCCTGTAGCATCTGTAGTAATGACAAGACAGTTAAAACAAGAAGAAGCTGCGGCACCTGCTGCCGGTAAAGGAGCTGCTGGAAAGAAATAGTCCTTTAATTTATTATTTGACTGTACCGTTTTATTGCTGCTAATCTTTTTCAATAGCTTGTAAAGATTTTCCGAGTGGCATATCACGGTACAGTTTTTTATTGTAACGATTGATTGTATAAACATGAATCGATACCTAATTGTAGGCTTAGGAAATATTGGATTGCAATATGCACACACACGTCATAACATTGGATTTGATGTGTTGGATGCATTTGTAGCAAAGCATCAAGGCACTTTCTCATCTGGCAGGCTTGCAGATAAAGCAGAAATAAAGATCAAAGGCCGCACCGCTATTTGTATTAAACCCACCACATATATGAATTTGAGTGGAAGGGCTTTTAGGTATTGGTTTGATAAGGAAAAGATTGAGATTGCACAAACGCTTACTATTGTAGATGAACTTGCATTGCCATTATCAAAAATAAGAATAAGAGGTACAGGTAGTGATGGGGGGCATAATGGCTTGAAAGATATACAAGCCATTATGGGCACACCAGACTATCCAAAATTGCGTTTTGGCATCGGTAACAACTATTCAAAAGGCATGCAGGCGGACTTTGTACTGGGTCAATGGTTTCCAGAAGAAAAACCTGTAGTGCTAAAAAAAATACATGCATGTGCAGATATGATAGAAAGTTTTATTTTAGCAGGGATTGACATTACTATGAATCAATACAATAAAATGATATTTGAATAATATAAACGCATCATCAATTCAACTAGAATAAACATCATCCATATAGCTGAAACACTTATTCATCTCAAAATTCCATCACTATGAAGATTTTTTGTGTAGGTAGAAATTATAAGGCACATGCCGAAGAATTACAAAATGAAGTACCCACTGAGCCTGTCATATTTATAAAACCCAAATCTGCTTTGGTAAGTCGGTATGCACATTTTTATTATCCCCAGTTTACGAATGAACTTTGTTATGAAGCAGAACTGGTATTGCAAATCTGCAAAAATGGAAAATACATCAGTGCGCATAATGGCTGGCAGTATTATAACGCAATAACAGTGGGTATTGATTTTACAGCTCGTGATGTACAAAATGAACTAAAGAAAAAAGGCCTACCTTGGGAAAAAGCAAAGGGTTGGGATGGCTCCGCTGCGGTGGGTAGTTTTCAGCAGTTTCCATCTGCAAGATTTAAAAGCCCTTTTAATTTTCATCTTACAAAAAATGATGAAATGGTACAACAAGCCAGCAGTGAAGAAATGATGTTTTCTTTTGGCAAAATAGTATCTGACATCTCACAATATTTTGCACTGAGCATTGGCGACATCATCTTTACAGGCACACCGGCAGGCACCGGTGAGTGTGTTGTGGAAGATGTATTGGAAGGCTACCTCGAAGGCAATAAAGTATTATCAATAGCAGTAAAATAAATCAGTGACTTTACTAAACAGAATCATCCCGGATAAAGCTACACAAATAAAGGCTTTCAGCCTAATGTGTATGGCAAAAGCAACCACAGATTTATATGAAAATAACAGAAGTATTTGCAAATATGTACACTCCACTTCCAGAGGGCATGAAGCCATACAAATTGCTACTGGATTGCAATTACTTCCCTGCGATTTTGTAAGCCCTTATTACAGGGATGAAAGCCTCATGTTGAGTATGGGCTTTGAGCCCTTTGAAATGATGCTTCAATTATTGGCAAAAGCCGATGATCCATTTTCCGCAGGAAGATCATATTATAATCATCCATCATCCCGCAGAGCGGATAAACCTACCATCATCCACCAAAGCAGTGCCACAGGTATGCAGGCCATACCCACAGCAGGTGTTGCTATGGGTATTCAATATATAGAAACGTATATTAAGGAGCAATTACAGAAAGGTACAGATGGCCAAATGCCGGTAGTAGTTTGCAGCCTGGGTGATAATAGTATGACTGAGGGTGAAGTTAGTGAAGCCCTACAAATGGCATCATTAAAGCAATTGCCCATAATTTTTTTAGTACAGGATAATGAATGGGGCATCAGCGTTACTGCGGATGAGGCAAGAGCTGTAAATGCTTACGAAATGGTACAGGGTTTTAAAGGTATTGCCAAAGTGCAGGTGGATGGCAGTTATTTTGATGAATGTTATCACCATGTATCAAGAGCCATTAACTATGTAAGAGTAGAGAGGAAGCCAATATTGATACATGCAAAAGTTCCTTTGCTTGGCCATCATACCAGTGGCGTAAGGAGAGAATTTTACAGAACAGCAGATGACCTCCAACAGCATGGTGCCAGAGACCCATATCCAATTTACAGAAGCTGGTTGTTAAAAAATGGTTGTACAGAAGAGGAATTAAATATTACTGAAGCTGCGGCTATATCAGCCATTCATATTGCTTTTGAACAAGCAAAAGCAGCAGCCGACCCTCTGCCACAATCTGTTTTAGACCATGTATTTGCTCCTACACCTATACAATTAGAAACCGGCGACCGTAGCCCTGCAAATGCAGAAAAAATAATTATGGTAGATGCAGCCATGCATGCTATTGAAGAAATAATGCTGGAGCATCCTGAAGCTATTGTATATGGGCAAGATGTGGGCAAAAGATTAGGCGGTGTATTTAGAGAAACCGCAACACTTGGCAGTAAATTCGGAGATCACCGTGTGTTTAATACTGCTATTCAAGAAGCATTTATTGTAGGCTCTACGGCAGGCATGAGTGCTGTCGGCTTAAAACCGATAGTAGAAGTACAGTTTGGCGATTATATATATCCCGGCATTAATCAGTTGGTATGCGAAGTGGCAAAGAGTTGCTACCTCACTGCCGGAAAATTTCCTGTAAGTATGATATTGCGGGTACCTGTGGGTGCTTACGGAGGTGGTGGCCCTTACCATAGTGGTTCAGTAGAATCTACGCTACTTAGTATAAAGGGTATTAAAATATGTTTCCCTTCCAATGCTGCGGATATGAAGGGTTTGATGAAAGCGGCATATTATGACCCTAACCCTGTAATCATGCTAGAGCATAAAGGATTATATTGGAGCAAAGTACCCGGCACAGACGAAGCAAAAACAATTGAACCTGCATCAGATTATATACTGCCATTGGGCAAAGCCAATATGGTATTGTCTGCATCATCAGACAATATAAACTCTGGCAATTCAATCTGTGTTGTAACTTATGGCATGGGAGTTTATCGTGCATTGGCCGCAGCCCCACATTTTCCTGAACAGCTTGATATCATTGACCTTCGTACATTATATCCTTTAGATGAGGAATTTATCTTTAGAACTGTAAAGAAACATGGCAAATGCTTGATTATAACAGAAGAACAGCAGACAAATTCATTTGCGGAAGCACTTAGTCACAGAATTTCCAAATCCTGCTTTCAGCATTTGGATGCTCCGGTACAAGTATTAGGATCACTAGATTTACCGGCTGTGCCAATTAACTTAGTTTTAGAGGAAGCGATGATACCGACAGTGGAAAAAGTAAAATTGCATATAGAAAGACTTATAAATTGGTAGTTTTAGAAAAGGCTACATTTATACTGTAATTACTTTCTTTCAAGAATTAGATTATTTCTAGTTTTTGTCAACTATATTTTTTCAAAAAAATGAAATACTATGTCATCATTTACTTGGTCTTCATTTAGTTTAAGAATCCCTGTATTTGCTTCTGTTGAAAAGTTATATTGGTGTATAGCCACACAGAAAGGGCTGGAGTATTGGTTTTTGCGCAGCAGTATATTCCAGTCAACTATTGGTATGCTTTTACAACAAGAGGATTTTGTATCTGAAGGTGATAGCTATACTTGGTTATGGCATGGATGGCCAGATGATGTTGTAGAAAAAGGGAGCATTATAAGTGTAAATCATAAAGATGAAATTATTTTTAGTTTTGGCCTTGCAGGCAATGTAACTGTTCGACTCATACCCACTGATGCTTATACAATGGTTGAGCTGATACAGGAAGAAATACCCGAGGATGAAGTGGGCCGACGCCACTGGCATTTAGGCTGTAAAATGGGCTGGACATTTTATCTCACTAACCTCAAATCATTATTGGAAGGTGGTATAGATTTAAGGAATAAAGACGCAGCCATACTACAAGTATTAAATGTATAAAGATTATGGCTTATAATGAGAAAATAGCAAATCGTATCAGAGAAATTATTGCAGCTACACACACAATAACTGAGGAGAAAAAAATGTTTGCAGGTTTATGTTTTATGGTGGATAACAAAATGTGTGTAGGTGTAAATGAAGAAAGGGTTATGATAAGATTCAATCCAGATTTGCAGGATGAAATCATGGAAAGAGAAGGCTGTAGACCAATGGATTTTACGGGTAGGGTAATGCGGGGCTATGTATTTGTAAGTCTTGATGTACTGCAAACAAAAAAACAGCTCAATGAGTGGATACAAATTGCCTTAGCTTTTAATCCATTTGCAAAGTCTTCCAAAAAATCAAAACAGGAAGCACCAACTGGAAAGAGGAGGGGTGGCAACTGATTAAACATGCATCTTATACCATTATTCAAAACTAATCACTGTAAGCTATCACCTATATTTGCGGCCATTCTTTTATAACATCAAAAAATATTTTAAATGAAAGTAACGGTTGTAGGTGCAGGTGCTGTAGGTGCTACTTGTGCTGATAATATTGCCCGCAAAGAATTAGTTTCGGAATTAGTTTTATTAGACATTAAAGAAGGTTTTGCAGAGGGAAAAGCCCAGGATATGATGCAGACCGCAGCCCTATTGGGTTTTGACACACGTATATCCGGCAGTACCAATGACTATAGCAAAACTGCAGATAGTGATGTAGTGGTTATAACAAGCGGCATACCCCGTAAACCCGGTATGACCCGTGAAGAACTTATTGGCACTAATGCGGGGATAGTAAAAGGTGTATGTGAGAACATTCTAAAATATTCTCCAAATGCCATCATCATCATCATTAGTAATCCCATGGATACTATGACCTATCTGGCACTTACCAGCACAGGTTTGCCTAAAAACAGAATAATTGGCATGGGTGGTATACTCGATAGCAGCCGTTTTAAATATCAGCTAAGCCAGCACCTTAATTGTGCTCCTGCTGATCTGAATGCTGTAGTAGTTGGTGGTCATGGTGATACTACTATGATTCCACTTATTCGTATGGCTACATGGAATAGTGCACCTGTTACAAATTTTCTGAGCCAAGAGCAGCAGGATAAAATTGTAAAAGATACGATGGTAGGAGGTGCTACCCTTACAGGATTGCTAGGCACTTCTGCATGGTATGCACCAGGTGCTGCCGGTGCAGCATTAGTAGAAAGCATTATTAGGGATGAAAAGAAACTGTTTACTTGCTGTGTGGCTTTGGATGGTGAATATGGTCATACAGATATTTGTATGGGTGTACCGGTGGTAATAGGCCGCAATGGATGGGAAAAAATTGTGGACTTCCAACTGAACGAAACCGAACAAGCTGAATTTAATAAAAGTGCAGCAGCGGTGCGCAGCATGAATGATGTACTGAAAACATTATAAAATTTTTTCTGTTCAAAAAAGACCGCTCATTTGAGCGGTCTTTTTTATGCATAAACAGGTGCAGCAAGCCGGTGTACCAAAAAACAAAAATCAGCGTGAAGGATAGAAATGGAGAGCTAGAAGATGTTGTTTTGTGTAATAAGTATTCTCCCATTTGGAATATCTTACACCAAGTTGTAAACCTCAATATTTCCTATAAGTGTATGAATTTCATCCTTACAAAAAAGATTCAGCGTATTTTGAATGGTTATATAGATTGACTCAAAAAATAAAATATTAGATATGTCACAGAATTTAATACCTGCGCTTTACAGCAATTTTGATTTTTTTTATGACCTCTACATGCATCCAAAAGTCAATAGATATTTACTCTACGATATAATGCCACAGGACGAATTCAAAACAATTTATGAAAAGCTTATTGCCGAGCAAGTATTGTATCGCTATGTTGAAAATGAAGAAGATTTAGGCATGTGCAAACTCATTTTTCAGAAACACAGAAACAGTCATATCATCTATTTAGGAGGTGTAGCCATAGATCCACAGCATGCAGGCAAAGGTGCAGGATATAGAATGATGCTAGCAGTGCAGGAATTTGCTAAACAGCACCAGCGAAAAAGAATAGAGCTTTCAGTAGCTACTGAAAATCTTGCAGCCATCGGTCTCTATAAAAAAGCAGGGTTTCTAGAAGAAGGTATTTTTAGAAAGTTTTCTTGGCTAAAAGCCTCAGATGAATATTTAGATGAAATGATGATGGCATGGATGTACTAATGTAAGTTTATACACAACATTTGTATTTCAAAGCTTCTGCGGTTTAGTTTTAAAAAGCTAGATGATGTTAGAATTTGTGGTAGCGATTAGACCCAGCATTTACGGTTGAAATTTATGACAACGTCAACTGCAAAATCTGAGTTAAACAGAATGTCATAAACAACCCGTTTTTCACATTAAAGTCAGTATTAATAATAATCGTTTAGCGTCGAAAAATCCTTTGTTTAGCATAAGAAATGAAATCATTTTCGAATGCTCCAAAATCTGATTATTGGAAAAATAATTCCTGTTTCGGGAAAAAACGGTTTTTTTGTATCCGTAAAAAGTATAAACCTCATTAAAGGTACATATGCAGTTGCTCTGTTCAGCGGGGACACTAAATTGCATGCAAAGTCCAATATGACAAATAAAACATTGTCCATATATATGTTAGATGATGATGCCATTTTCTGCAAGGTGTTGTCGCATTATATATCACTCAATCCTGATTATTCTGTAAAAACGTTTACAGAAGTTAGTCAGTTTACGGCAGCACTTAGCCAAAAGCCGGATATCGTAACCATCGACTATATGCTACCCGGCAGCAGTGGCGGCATATTGATACAACAGGTAAAAGATTTAAGTCCCGAAACAAAAATAATTGTAATTAGTGGGCAGCAGGATATACAGGTAGCCATTGATTTATTTAAGAAAGGGGCGCATGATTATATTATAAAAGATAAAGATACTCAGCAGCGTCTTTGGATGAGTATTCAAAATATAAGGGAAACCATTAGTCTTAAAAAAGAGGTGGAGCACCTACAGCAAGAAGTTGAAAAGAAATATGATTTTCAAAAAGCGGTTATTGGTAATAGCTCAGTACTAAAACAGGTATTTGCTTTGATGGAAAAGGCCGTAACTACTTCTATTACAGTATCTATAACCGGAGAAACGGGTACAGGAAAAGAGTTAATTGCCAAATCCATACACTTCAATAGTGGCCGTAGGAAGCATTCATTTGTACCTGTAAATGTGGCTGCCATTCCCACGGAACTTTTGGAAAGTGAATTATTTGGATATGAGAAAGGTGCTTTTACCGGTGCCGTATCCCGCCGAATTGGAAAATTTGAAGAAGCACATAGGGGTACTTTGTTTTTAGATGAAATAGGGGAAATGGACCTATCCATACAAGCTAAACTATTAAGAGCCTTGCAGGAAAAGGAAATATGCCGATTGGGCAGTAATGATATTATAAAGACAGATGTACGCATCATTGTGGCCACACACCGCAACCTAGAAGAAGAAGTACAAAAAGGAAATTTTAGAGAAGATCTGTATTATAGAATTTTGGGATTGCCCTTGCAACTACCACCATTACGTATGAGAGGAAATGATATTCTGCTGATAGCAAAATATTTCATTGATTTATTTAGTAAAGAAAATGAGCTCGGCAAAAAGACCCTCAGTGCAGATGTAAAAAATAAATTGCTCTGCTATGCTTTCCCGGGGAATATAAGGGAGCTGAAGTCTATTGTGGAATTGGGCTGTGTGCTGAGTGATGAAGAGGAAATTGGCATAGAACATATCAGGTTGAATACTTCCACCCGTTCCAATATTTCCCTTGCATCAGACAATATTTCATTAGATGATTATATCAGTGATTTAATTCAGCATTATTTAGAAAAGCATAATTATGATGTAGTGCATGTGGCCAAGCTTTTAAAAGTTGGCAAGAGCACTATTTATAGAATGATAAAAAGTAACCGACTGCAATTACGTAAGAGAATCAATAAATATGAACAACCAGAAATTGTATAGCCCCGAAGCTGTTTTATTGAATTGTTGTGATGATGAAAGTTTTGTACAAACAGTTGTAACACTTTTTTTACAACACATGCCACAATATTTTGAGGAGATACAAGCTGGGGTAGTTAATGCAAATTGGTATGAGGTATATAGAAACGCACATACCATGAAAGCTACAATCGATTTATTCAATATACAACCATTAAAAACATTGATACGAGAAATAGAGCGACAGGGTAAAACAGAAACACCCGAACCAGGCTTGGATATGCAGATAATCAATTTGCAAAAAATTTTGAATGCTTGCATGGATGAATTGCGGAAGGATTATGGAATTGAAAATTGAAGTACTTTTATTTTCAATATCTGGAGATTTCAACAAATTTTTGTAATCAGAGAAATCCATGTTATCTCTATAAGATTTGTTCAATATTATTGATGCTGAAAGGATAAATCATGACAGAAAAACCATATTTTGCAAGAAATATTTTCCATGAGAAAAAATATACTACTACTCCTTTTTTTCTTTATTTATCATTTAGTATCTGCACAAACTGCATGGGTTGATGCGGGTCCAAATCAAACCATATCCGCAGGTCAGACAGCCTCGCTGATTGGCACTTCTTTTAATGTGCCTCAAGTAAAATGGCTTACCAACGGCACAGGTACATTTACAGATCAATATGCATTGCAAACTGTTTATAACCCTAGTACATCAGATATTCTTGCTGGCGGTGTTACCTTAACTTTGAGAGACAGATTTAATGCTGCTATCAAAGATAAAATGAAGCTGAAAATTATTAGAGATTGCCCAATAGTTGACATTATACCAACAAGTGATATCATTTGCGGCTATGACGAGGGTGGAGAGTATAGCTTAACTGCAAATACAACCGGCTATGGTTTTATGCTTGAATGGAGCACACCTGGTTCTGGATATTTTTATGATGAATACGAAGCATCCACTACTTACTGGTTTTCGGAAGGAGATGCTGGTTCGGGCAAAGTATGGCTGTATGTTACGCTTACAGATACCATTGGTAATTGTCCACCAGTAAAAGATTCTTTTTATTTAAAACTTAATGACCCGGCACGAATTGAAACCATCAGTACAGATGAAGATTTTTATTGTGGTACAGAACCAATTCAGATTAGTTCTATTTTAAGTGGCACTGCAAATACTATATACTGGACCACCAGCGGGTCTGGAATATTTACACCAAATCCTTCAAAAAATCCTACCTATTCTCCAACATTGGCAGATGTTCAAATGGGTTATGTTGAATTCTATGCCGTATCGAATGATCCAGATGGACCCTGTCCTGCCGCTCAAGGAGAGTCAATAGCAATCGAATTCCCATTAGCTTATATAAATGTTGGAAACGATACAACAATTTGTTCTGATGTAGATGGAGATACGCTCAAATTGAATTCTCATCCCAATGAATTTATTGATAGTGTGCGATGGAGCCACAACGGAACGGGTTTTTTCAACAGCCCAACTAAATTTTTTCCTTACTACGTCTATTCTGCTCAAGACGTTATTAATGGAACAGTGGAAATTTATTGTGTTGGATATTCTAAATGCGGGCCTTATAAGGATACAATCGTTCTAACATTAAATGAGCAGCCCTGGCTGGAGTTTCCCACACCAATTATATATGCCTGTAAGGATGAAACAACCGTACTTGCTTCTGTCATTATTCATGGAGATGCCACCGGAGGCACCTGGACAACTACAGGTTATGGTTTTTTTGGAAATCCAAATGCCACAACTACAAAGTATAAAGCCAGCCTTTGGGATACTTATGAAGGCTGTATCCAGCTAATATTTACCACAGATCAAACGGTAAGGCCCTGTGCTTCTGTTTCAGGATACATGACCGTATGTTTTCAAGATTGTGAAATAGATGATGGCAAAAAGGAAATAAGTGCCAATCGAAATACAAACATTAAATTAAGTCCAAACCCAGCCATAGATTACCTAAACATACATACAGAGTTGTCATTGTCGGGCTTCAATATTGAAGTTTCTGATGCAATGGGAGTTATATATCATTTGCCTGCGGCAATGAATAGTCGCCTCAATGTTTCAAGTTTGAAGCCTGGTCATTATTACCTAATACTAACTGACAAATCTGGCCAAATAAAAAGACTACATTTTATGAAACAATAAAGCATAATTTGTATTTCAAAAGGCCTGTTTTCGAAAGATTGTAGGCCTTTATGTGCAAAAGATCAGCTATAAGTACTGTTAAAAAAGAAAACAATTACCTTCATTGTATGCGTTTCAATACTTTTGACGCCCTGCAAATGATGCAGTATTGAATTATGAAAATGAAACCATTTATTCTTATAGCAATTTTATTAATTGCCTTTGGGCCAAATATCAAGGCACAAAAAGTAACTGCCGATAAGATAATAGCCAAAGTAGGAGATCGTATCATTCTAAAGTCTGATATTGACAATGCTATTTCGGATTATAAACGTCAAGGTGAGGATGTAGAATTACCACCTGATGCATCCTGTTACTTCTTGCAAGGCCAATTGGTACAAAAAATTATGGTGCTTCAAGCTATAAAAGATTCACTACCATTTAGCGAGGATGAAATAGATGCTCAATTAGATAACCAGATTCGTGGTTTTATTAATATGTACGGTAGCCAAGAAATGCTGGAGCAAATTGCTGGTAAAACGGTATATGAAATAAAAGAAGATTTTAGAGAGCCATTCAAAGAGCGGAAACTAGCCGACCAAATGCGTAATAAAATTTTGGAAAATATTAAGATCACTCCTACAGAAGTAAGGGCATATTATTATTCCATACCCACGGATAGTTTACCCTATTATGAAAGTGAATTGGAAGTAGGAAAACTGGTGTTTTACCCAAAAGCAAATAAGGATATAGAAGATTATGTAATAGCCCAATTAAATGATTTGAAAAATCAGGTGGAAACCGGGAAGAAAAAATTTGCAGATCTTGCAAAAGTATATTCAGAAGACCCGGGTAGTAAGGACAATGGAGGTCAGTATTCACTAAATAGAAATGATAAAATCTGGGATCCTGCATTTCTTCAATCCGCATTCAGATTAAAGGAAGGACAAGTATCTCCTGTATTCAAAAGCAAATTTGGATTTCATATTATCCAAATGGTAAGCCGCAGTGGGGACGATGCAGTGGTAAGACATATTTTGAAAATACCAACTGTAACACCCGTGGAAATTGCCGAAGGCAAAGCAACTTTAGATACTGCCCGTTCTAAAATAATAGCAGGTACACTCAGTTTTGGTCAGGCTGTAGATAAATACAGTAATGATGAGAATAGTAAATTTACCGGTGGAATGATAATGGCACAGGATGGATCTACTTTACTCACCATAGATCAAATGGATAAAAACTCAGTTGTAATGTTGAAAGATATGAAACCCGGTGATATATCCCAACCATTTAATTATACGGACGATAGAGGAAAAACTGCTGTAAGTATCCTATACTTGAAAACAAGAACAGCCCCACATAGAGAAAATCTAAAAGATGATTATAGTAGGGTATCTAACCGTGCTTTGGATATTAAAAAAGATCAGGCATTGGAAAAATGGTTTCATGAGCATATTCCTACATTTTATATTGATCTCGATAAGGATTTTTTAACCTGCGAAGCAATAAAAGAATGGTGGGATGCTGCTGCAGGCAATGCTTCGAAATAGTATTCCATTTTTCCATTCATATACTCATCTCTAAATAATTGTATTTTTATCATGATTCATTTCAATCGCTTTGTATTAGACAATGGTCTTCGGGTATTAGTTCATGAAGATTTTTCTACACCACTTGCAGTTGTAAATGTAATGTATGATGTGGGTGCAAGAGATGAAAACCCTAATCGCACCGGCTTTGCACATTTGTTTGAGCATTTAATGTTTGGCGGCAGTGTTAATATACCAGACTATGACGAACCGTTACAAAAAGCAGGTGGTGAAAACAATGCATATACTACCAACGATCTTACAAATTATTATTGCCAACTTCCTGTACAAAATATCGAAACGGCATTCTGGTTAGAAAGTGATCGTATGCTTAGCCTAGCATTTGGCGAAAAAAGTTTGGATGTGCAGCGCAAAGTTGTATGTGAGGAATTTAAAGAACATTATTTGAATAAGCCTTACGGCAATGCATGGCATCATTTAAGGAATTTAGCATATACAACCCATCCATATCAATGGCTTACTATTGGCAAAGAATTAAAGCATGTAGAAGATGCATCTTTGGATGATGTGAAACAATTTTTCTTTAAGCATTACAGGCCTATAAACGCCATACTTGTAGTATCCGGTCCGGTAAAAACAGATGATATAAAAAGATTGGCAGATAAATGGTTTGGCCCCATAGCCATGGGTGAAAAATATATTCGTAACTTAAATGCTGAACCTCTACAAACAGCTGCAAGAACACAACATATAGAATCAAATGTACCATTAGATGCTTTCTATCGGTGTTATCATATAGCAGGTAGGCTGGAGCGTGGATACTATTTGAGTGATTTACTTACAGACATTATGGGCAGTGGTGCCAGCAGTCGGTTGTTTCAGAAGTTAGTAAAAGAGAAACAGATTTTTGCTGGTATTGATTGTTATCATTTTGGTAGTACAGACCCGGGTTTACTGGCCATAGAAGGCAAATTAGTAAAAGGAATTTCTTTAGATGAGGCAGATGCGGCTGTACAATTTGAAATTGATGCACTGCTGGCTAATGGCATCCAAGCACAAGAATTAGAAAAGATAAAAAACAAAACCGAAAGCGTTATTGCTTTTGAAGACGTGGCGTTAATGAGCCGAAGCAATAGTCTTGCCAATTATGAATTATTAGGTGATGCTGCTTTGATGAATGAAGAACTATCCAGATATCAATCTATAACTGCTGATGAATTATTGGAATATGGTAAGCATATATTCAGAAAAGAAAATAGCAACACTTTATTTTACCATGCGGTAAATTAAACCAATACAATTTTCCGATTTATTTTTAGCAAAACGGTCTCTATTCCACTGCGTTTTCTACCCTAACAGGAATAGAATTGTTCTGTTTATGTACAGCTGGTTTTGCGGGATGTGCATTTATTCTGTCTCTTACATTTTTACGAATATTCATGTAAAATAAATTCATATCCGCAATATGAAAATCTTCTGTAGGAATTCTATCGCTGTATGGTTCCGTTTTTATCCATAGTACTTTTTGGCGTGCTTCCGCACTGGCAATATTTGTAACGATCAGGTTAAAATCACCCAGGGTGGTGCCGATATTTTTTGATCTTGGAGCCACTTCTTTACGACTATCCCATGTAAGTGGATTTGTAACAATAGAATTGAACTGTTCCAACTGAATATACAAAGGCACGGTCCCTTCTTCATAACTGCGCCAGCTACAAATACATCCATTCTGGGTAGGTCTTGTGCACTCAGTTAGCGTAGTATATTGACTAGGATTTACATCCATTCCAATAACATAAGCAACTACAAGCTGACTTGCCAAAGGCTTACCATCAAAAAATTCTTTTACTAATCTTTGTGAATGTGTAGAACCTTGACTATGAGATGCAATAACAATTGGTCTGCCATTGTTATAATTAGCCAGGTAGTATTCAAATGCTGCTTTTACATCTGCATAAGCATTGTTTAATGCATTGCGACCTGCCACCACATTTAAGGTAAAGTAGGCCTCTAAATTTGCCTGCTGATATCTTGGAGCAAATAAGCGACCCGCTTCATTAAAAATACTGGCTTGAAAGAGGATAGTTCCTTCGTCAGTTTCTTTATTTAATGCAGCATTATCTACTGGTCCATTCCATCCAAAAGGTTTTGACAAATCAGTATATGTGGTAGGATGAATAAAAAATATATCAGCTTTTGTTGTATCTAAATTATATTGACTTCTCAGTGGGGCAGGCACACTATCAGCATAATCCCATTTCCAAGGATGTGCTGCCCAGTTGTCTATATTGTTATAATCTGTAAGCGTAAAAGATACAGGAACTTGTGCCATTATATTACCTGATGCAACTATGGCTACTGTAAAAAACAAAGAAATAATTTTTTTCATCATATTTATTTTACACATTTGATAAGCTACTATTCTATTTCCCAAACTTCTTTACCCCTTAAAAGTTTGTCTAAATCTCCATGACCTTTTGTGGCAATTGTTTCTTCAATTTGCATTGTCATTACATCTTCATAACAAGCACGCTCAGTTTCATAAAATACACCAAATGGTCTTGGGAAATGACCCTGTGTAGCAGGATCGTCAAACATACGTATCAGTAATTGTGACTTTAAGAAATCATTTTCATCATGGATCCATAAATCGTCTGCACTAAAACCATCCGCCAGATTAACCACTTCAGGCTTATGACCATTGAGGCGAATTCCTTTTTGCTGTAATGACCCAAATAGTAAAGGTTTGTTTTGTTCTAAGAATACAACTTCTTCTGGTTTGCTTGACTTCTCCGTAAAAATTTCAAATGCACCATCGTTAAAAATATTACAATTCTGGTATATTTCTAAGAATGATGCTCCCTTATGTTGATGACTTCTCAACAACATTGTTTGTAGATGCTTTGGATCTCTATCCATGCTTCTGGCAATGAATGTAGCATCTGCCCCAGCTGCTAAAGCTAAAGGGTTAAAAGGGTAATCAATACTTCCCAAAGGGGTGCTTTTTGTTATCTTATTTACTTCTGATGTGGGGCTATATTGACCTTTGGTTAATCCGTAAATCTGGTTATTGAATAATAAAATATTTACATCAAAATTTCTTCGTAACAAGTGTATAGTGTGATTACCTCCTATGCTGAGTGCATCGCCATCCCCTGTTACAATCCATACACTTAATTCTGGTCTTGAAGCTTTAAGGCCACTGGCCACAGCAGTAGCACGACCATGAATGCTGTGCATACCATAAGTATTCACATAATAGGGAAAGCGGCTGCTACAGCCTATGCCACTTATGAATACAATATTTTCACGGGCAATGCCCAACTGAGGTAAAATTTTTTGTACTTGTGCAAGTATGCTATAATCCCCACAACCCGGGCACCAACGTACTTCTTGGTCTGTTGAAAAATCTTTTGCCGTTAAGGCAGGCAGCACTGCAGCACTCATCTTTTATTATTTTATTCTGTACAAATTTACTTTAAAAAATAGATGCATGCAAATATTGGTTATAGTATAAATATGCTACATAAAAAATGGATGTTTACTTTAAGGTATAAAACATCTAACATTTATTTCTTATAAACCTGAAATATTTGATAATACTATATCATGTGCATTGCCCAAAGGGCTAAATTTATTTGTGTACATATCTGATGGGTTCCATATTTGTTTTGAAATACTTTTTCATCAAACTTTTACCACCAACCTTAAAACAAAACTGCCACCCCTTGGATGGCAGTTGATCTGTACAATTGAGCTTAAATCCAACTTCCTATATGTGTCTCAGACACTTGTTTACCTTTTAATTTTCTGCGTCTTCTTCCTTTCTTTATAAAATGATAGATTACTGTTATTAGAATCATCACAAGAAAAACTACAGTAAGCGGTGGTATGCCCATCAAACTTACCCAATTGCCACCATACAATCTACGCATAGGTCTTTTTAAGCGCTCTGATATAAGGTACATGCTAGGTACAATAAATAAGGTCATAAAAAATGCAAATGACAAACCATAAATAATTGTCCAAGAAAGTGGCTTCCAGAATACCACATTATCCCCACCAAAGAATATATGTGGATTGAGTTCTGAAAACAGTGTGATGAAATTTATATTAAAGCCTACGGCTAATGGTATAAGTGCCAGTATAGCGGCTAATGCTGTAAGCAATACAGGTATGATTCTTGTTTTGCCCGCTTCTATTATAGCGGCTCTCGTTTTCATGCCTCTTGCTCTCAGTTCATCTGCAAATTCTATAACCAAGATGCCATTTTTTACCACAATACCTGCCAAACCTACAATACCAATACCTGTCATTACTGTAGATGGTTGCATACCAGTAATGCCATATCCCAATAAAACACCTATAACGCTAAACAATACTTCCATTAGAATGATAACAGGTTTGCTAATACTATTGAATTGAATAACGAGTATAACGAGTATTAATCCAAAAGCTATCAGCATTGCAGATCCTAAGAATGTAAATGTTTCTACCATCTGCTGGTCTGCACCGGCCACTTGTATTTTTACATTGTCAGGCTTATTAGGAAATGATTCAAGAAATGGTGCTAACTCTGCATTGATTGCAGATGCCAAAGCTGGGTCTGCATTTGAATTTAATATGATGGTGCGGTCATAATTTTTCCTTTTTACACTACCCAATGTATTGTTATAATCCACATTTACCAAACTGATAATGGGCACTTGTTTTACTGAGCCGGTAGCAAAATCGCGGAAGGTGATGCTCATGTTGAGTAAGTCGCCCAGGCTACGTTGATCTTCAGCATTGCGAAGCTGAATTTTATATTCATCTGTACCTTCTTTTATCTTACTTACTTCTCTACCAAACAATGCAGTGCGAAGTTCCATTCCTACCTGTCCACTGGTGAGGCCATACATCATACAGCGCTCTCTATCTACAGTTAAACTGATTTCAGGATTTGTAAGATCCACATTCATTTTCATGGGTGGTAGATTGGACAGCTGCAAACTGTCAATATAATTTTTTAGTAATACTGAAGTTTTTATTAATGCATCAAAATCTTCGCTGATTATCTCAATACTTACAGGAGGCTCTGTGGGAGGGCCATTACTTTCTTTATCAACCGTAATTTCTGCACCCGGTATGGCCTTAATCATTGTTCTTAATGTATCTAAATATGGCTGTGTACTTTGTCCATCTCTTTTTTCATATTCTACAAAAGATATTTGTAGGCGGCCAAGCTCAGGGTGTGGGCTTTGGTCACCGCTATTTGGATCATTGGCACCTATGGCTACATTGGAAATAACACTTTCAACCAACTCGTTTTTCTTGCCATTGCCCTGTCCTAAAACTGCATAAACTCTTTGCTCTAATTCTTTTGTAACTTCATTGGTATGTTCTACATCTGTACCAACTGGTAATTTTAAATAAATATAAATTTGATTGGGATCCCCGCTGGGGAATAATGATGCTGGCGGAGTGTTTGCATTAAAGAGAAAAAATGAAAAAAGCATGAGGACAACTGTGCCAAGCATGAGGTGGAATGGACGCCATCCACGAAGTGCCCATTTCAAAAGGCTTTCGTAATGGCTCATTATCCAAGGTAATACTTTATGCTGGAAGCTATGTATGAGACCATCTAACACAAAGCTGTTGAGTATCATAAGTAGCCCAAAAAATATCAAAAGATTGCCGGTAAAAGTTTCACCAATAAGATCAAATAGAATACCCGCAATGAGGAAAATCCATAGTAAGGGTTTTTTGAAAATGGAAAACTTTGAAGGTTTTTTATCTGCTTCTTCATGATTCATAAAGTCCACAGCAAATACAGGGTTCATGATGAAAGCTACTATCAGTGAAGCTACTAATGTAAAGATTAAAATAGTAGGTAAATAAATCATGAATTTACCAATAATGCCGGGCCAAAATAATAAAGGTACGAATGGAGCCAATGTGGTTAATGTACCTGCAAGTACTGGCACAAATACTTCGCCTGCGGCAAATTTTGCTGCCCAAGATGAAGTCAATTTTCCATGCGATTTTGTAAATATTCGATGTGTGTTTTCTATAACCACAATGGCATCATCTACTATAATACCCAAACCAAACAGCAAGGCAAATAAAACAATGAAGTTTAGTGTAACATGTGTGCCCACGATTAAGTCTGCACCGGGTAGAAAGAGGAATGCTACAAACATGCTAAGTGGTACACTCAATGCCACAAAAAATGCATTGACTACACCCATAAAAAACATGAGTATGATGAGTACAAGTACAAAGCCAATTACGATGGAATTAATGAGTTCATTAAATGAAGTGCGTGTGGTTTTGCTGAGGTCTCCAGTTACTGCCACCGTAAGATCTTTTGGCAAGGAGATACTTTGCATATCTGCAATAATTCCTTTAACGGCATCGCTGGTTTCTATGAGGTTTTCTCCGGGTCGCTTTATGATGTTTAATGTAATTACATCTTTACCATCTAAGCGTGCATAGCTTTCACTTGTTTTTACTGTATCTTTTATTTCAGCAATATCTTTTAAATAAATAGGCGAGCTATAAATATTATTGACAATAATTTTCTCAATATCAAATACGGTTTTAAACTGACCTTTCAATTGTAGCGTTCTTTTCATATCCCCCATATCCACTTGCCCGCTAGATATATCATTGTTTTCTCTTGATATGGCATTTGCTATATCATCGTAAGATACACCTGCAGCCTGCATACGAAGCCTGTCTACATTGATCTGAAATTCTCTTTCCGGCGCACCTACAATATCAACCCTATTAACTTGTGAAAGGTCTTCAATATTGTCTTTCATTTCATCTGCCATTCTTTTTAGGCGCATTAAATCATAATTGCCACTGATGTTTACATACATGATGGGGAAGTCAGAAAAACTTACTTCTTGCACATTGGGGTCAGCTGTAAGATCCTGAGGTAAATCATTCTTTGCCTTATCTACAGCATCTTTTACTTTGCGCAAAGCATCGTCTGTAGCTACATCCGTATCGAACTCAACTATAACTGCACTAAAGTCCTGCTGAGAGGTACTGGTTACTTTATTTATTTTAGCACCACTTATTCCTTTAATCTGTTTTTCAATAGGTTTTGTAACCAAGTTTTCGATGTCCTTTGGTGAGTTACCTACATAAATGGTTTGTACATAAATGGTGGGTAATACAATATCAGGAAACTGCTCCTTTGGCATGGTAACAAATAAACGCACACCAATAAATGATACTATGAGTACCAACAAGTAAATAGCTGTTTTATTATTGATGGCCCAGCTGGTGGGTTTAAATTCTTTTCTGCCCTGTAAGGCGTCTTTAATTTTTTGCATCTTATAATTTCTTTAAAGCAGTAATTAAGCTGCTGCTTCGAAGTAAAAATTTTTATTTTCGGTATAGAAAACAATATCTGATTTGGCAGAAATGTTTATGCTCCATCCTCCGATTGTTTAATCTATAAACACTAATTAGTAGTTGTAATCAACTGGCCATCATACAAAGATTCATAGCCTTTGGTAATTAGCTCATCTCCGGTTTGTAATCCTGATTTTATTTCTATTAGATTGTTATAGAGTTCACCAATAGTAACCGCTTTTTTACGAGCAAGATTTTTTCCATTTTCATTGGCACTTACCAGTACATACTTTCCATTTTCATCTGTTTGTAATACATTTAATGGAATGGCTATGGCATTGCCTGCGCTATAGTCTAAAATCTTTACAAAGGCAATCATATTTGGCTTAATGCCGGATGAAGAAGGCAGCGTGGCTTCTACAGTAAATGATCTGCTATTGGCATCTAAAACATTGCCTGTAAGGCTAATATTAGCACTAAAAGTTTGCCCTAAATCTGGAATGGAAATTTGAACAGATGAGCCTGTATGTACTTTTGAAATATATACCTCTGGAACGCTGATGGCCACTTTGAGTGAATTATTATTTACAATGGCTATTTGAGGATTTGGATCTCCTAGTGCACGGCCAGAAAATAATTCACCATTCCGAATATTTACTTTTTCTACAATCCCATTTACATCACTATACACACTGGTCATACTCCATTGTTCTTTTGTACTGGCTATTTCATCTTTTAGCCTGTCTACATTGTTTTTTGCAGACAATACATCTATCTCTCTTCCTATGTTTTGCTTCCATAAATTTTGATTGCGTTGATATACATCTTCTGCAAATGCAAGCTGTGTTTCTAAAGTTTTTATTCCTTTCAGATATACAGCATCATCCAACTTGAGCACTAACTGTCCTTTCTTTACATATTCACCTTCTTTTACATAAATTGCTTTTACAATACCACCCTGTCCATTGCGAGGAGCTATATAAGAAATATCATCACTGATTACCTTGCCTTGTAAATCAATGTAGTGATTGAAATTTTGAGATTGGAGAGTTTGTAATGCCACCAGTTTTGCTATTTCCTGCTTTGCATTTGTGGGGTCTGCTTTTGCAATTTTTTCCTGTAATTCCTTAATGGCCTGTGTTACAGAGTCTTTTGTTTTATTGAGTGCTGCTAATTGTGTTTGCAGCTGGGCCGTGTTAGAAACTTCTACATCCACGCCACAGGCAGCCATAGAAATAATGGAGAGCAGTGCAGCATAAAAAAATGGTTTGTTCATATATCTATTGATTATTCTTGTTTGAAAAATATTTTTATTTAAGGAAGTTTTCCAATTGCAGTTAGATAATTAAAGCGTGCTATGATAGCATCATACAATGCGCTGATATAATTATTTTGTGCCTCTTGCAATTCTTTTTCTGTAGTATTAATATCTAATGCAGTGGCTAATCCTGCTTCATATTTTTTCTTTGTTTGATTTAATATTGATTCGGCTAATGCTTTATTTTTTGTTTGTATATCTAATGTGCTTATGGCATTGTGATAAGTATTGGTTGCGGTTAAAACCTCATTATCAATAGTGTTGAGCAAATTTTCTTGTTGAAGCTTTACCTGCTCAAGTTCTATGGCTGCTTTTTTAATGTTTGCATCTGTACTAAAGCCATTGAAGATGGGCACATTTATACCAATTCCAATATAACTGCTAGTAAACCATGGGCCTTTGCCAAAAATGTCAAACTCATTTCGCTGCGCTAGTTTACTATAATTTGCATTGAGTAAAAGACTGGGTATGCGGCTGAGTTTATATCGTTTTACATTATATGAAGTTAGCCTGTTTGCAAGATCTAAATACTGATACTCAAGTCTGTCTTTATATTCATATTTGCCATCATTCAAGAGGCCATTTTTTAGAAACTCTTCTGTTACAGTTTCAGTTAATAAGAGGCTATCTTTCATGGGCATACCCATTAGTAGTTTCAAACCAAGTACACCATTTGCTATTAGGTTTTCTGCTTTCTTTTTTTCGGTACTTAAATTTGTTAATAAAACAGTGGACTTGTCAATATCTAATTTTTCTGCAAAGCCATTTTTGTATAATTCATTTTGGGTAAATAATATTTTTTCAATCAAACTGATATTATCTGTCAATAACTGAATCTGAATATTACTAGCGGCAAGCTGATAATATATTTTATAGATGTTTGAGCGTATGGTCATTTCAGTAACCTCCGTTTGTTTTTTGGCATATTCCATTACTGCATCTCTGGCTTGTAGGCCCACAAATACTTGACCATCAAACAGAATTTGGCTTAAGGAAATACCCGCATTTGCGTTCCATTTGGTGCCAAACTGCGCCTGTATTAAACCAAAATCTTCGGGTGGGGTAACTGTTTCTCCATTTCCGTTTTTTACTCCTTCTGCTGCTAATACTCCATAAGTGCCAGCAGCTATAAAGTTTGGAAATGTTTGTACCCCAACATTTGGGAAGTATGTAGTACCAGCCGATGCTGATATTTGTGGATAAGCAAGTGCAGTTACACTTCTATTAACCTGCTCTTGCATCTTTACATTGAGTAATGCGTTTTTTACCTGCACATTGTGATCAGCGGCATAGGCCACACATTGCGCAGCAGAAAAATGATTTACTGTACTAACCTCTTGGCCCATACTCAATAAACAATAGAGCATGGCAGAAGTGGTTAGGATAAGTGATTTTAAGCTAATCATAGTTGTGGTTTTCTTTTTGTATTTCAATTTCTTTTTTGTTTATATTTTGAAATGAGTTTAACTCCCTTGGCTGTACAAATGCCATACAGAAAATGATATATAATTTCATATTCTACATCCACTACCTTGTATTTGCTACGAGGGTATAGTTCGTAATTGAAGGACAACATCATAGTATGCAAACGCATTTTTGTGATAATATCCACATTGATTTCCGGCCGGTATAAGCCATCGGCTATACCCGCATTCAGATTTTTTATGATTATATTTCCAATAAACTCAGATTTATACAAAGTAAACTTTTTATAAACTTTTGGATAATATTTCTCTAAGTCAAAAAGAATGTTTTGATGCATGCAGGTAAGGAGCTCTGAAATCATATCCATTGCTAAAAAAATTTCATGTACTGCATTTTCTGCAATCTGCTGATCTTTGAGGCAGCGATCTTTACTTTGAAGCATGTGCAGCATAAAAACTGCTTCTACCAATTCATCCTTATCCGTAAAACTCTGGTATATTGTTTTCTTGGAAATGCCCAACTGCCCGGCTATATCATCCATAGTAACACTTCGTATGCCATAGCAATCAAATAGTTCTGTTGCTTTTTCCTGTATGCGCTCTTTTATTTCCATTTAACGAAGCAAAACTATGGAAACTATATATGTAACCAAAGTTTCTAACATTATTTTTTTGGTTTTATTATGAATGGATGAAATAGAATCACAAAACTTTGTTTCTAGGTTTTAAATAGTTTTGTATCATAATTTTTTATTATGAATACAAATAAAGTAAGGCCGGGGGGTAGTATTTGGAAATCTGTATTGCAATATTTTTTTCAGGGTTTAGTAATCATAGCACCCATTAGTGCTACTATATACATCGTTTTATTATTGTTCAATACGGTAGATGATATATTGCCAAGTTTGATACATAAACTTTTTCCTTGGTTGCTTGGGCTAAATGAAGATGGCTCACTAAAAAAAATACCCGGTATTGGCTTTATTGTAGTTATCAGTCTTGTTATCCTTATCGGAAGGATTTCATCTGGTTTTGTTGTGTCTAGAATAGTCGATTTTTTAGATACTATTTTAGAACGCACACCGGGCATTCGTTATATCTATTCCTCCATCAAAGATTTTCTGGAAGCATTCAGTGGCAATAAAAAGAAATTTACAATACCAGTATTAGCACAGGTGGATAGTGAGAATGTATGGCGAATAGGTTTTGTAACACAGGAGGATGCTGCGCAGTTTGATATGCCCGGTCATAAAGTAGTATATGTACCGCTTGCTTATGCACTTACTGGGGTTACTTATATTGTACCTATTGAGAATATTAAGTCATTGGATCATGTAAATAGTGCAGACGCTATGAAGTTTGCACTTACAGGCGGGGTAACGAATGTGGAGGATTGAATGCACTTTTACTGATTTTCAATTACTGAAGTTGACGACATTATTCTTGAAGTAAAGTTTTGAAAATGTAGTTCTTTATGATTTCAATCAATATTCTAGATTTTATACAATAATAATTTTACCACACATGGATACAGGATTACTAATAGCCTGGGGTGCCATTTCCCGTAAGTATAATAGAGGGGAATACATTTTTAGGGAAGATGAAGAAGCCCTGTTTTATTATCAAATTGAAAAAGGGAAAATAAAAATGTTTAATACCAGTGATGAAGGTAAAGAATTCATTCATGGAGTATTTACTGAAGGGCAAAGTTTTGGCGAACCTCCTTTATTGATTGATGAAAAATATCCAGCATCAGCATATACCCTTAAGCCAACTATTGTATGGAGACTACCCAAGAAACAGTTTTTCAAAATATTGGATGATTATAAAAGCATTGAGCGTACTTTTTTGAAGTTAATGGCCAGACGTGTTTATGGCAAAACAAGACAAACCAATAGCATCATTTATCATTCCCCTAGAGAAAGAATAATGGCATTGCTAAAAGATTATTATCAAAGCCATCATGGCTTTGTTGCAAAACTACTCATTCCCTATACCCGTCAGGAAATTGCAAACTTTACCGGGCTGAGGGTGGAGACGGTTATTAGAACCTTGCGTGAAATGGATGTTGAAAAAACAGTAAGTATTGTAAATAGAAAGTTATACTATCTTCATGAGTCAAAATGAGCTGAGGCGGTGGATAAAAATTGCAAGTATCAACTTATTGATAGTGGCTTTGATGGGGTTGATCATGCGCTATAAAATTGGGTTTTCGCTCAGGTGGATTGATCAAAAGAATTTACTACATGCGCATTCCCATTTTGCTTTTAATGGATGGGTATCGCTATTGCTTATGGTTTTAATGATACAATTACTCAATGGTACGAATCATCTTAAATTCAAATACTTACTGATATTACAGTTAATCAATGCTTGGGCGTTACTGTTTAGTTTTATCCTATCAGGGTATAGCACCATATCAATTATTCTTTCCACTTTATCCATCATTATTGCCCTGCTCTTTGCCATTTATTATGTAACTGCTTTGAGGCATCTTAAACATTTAAAGCAGCCTTATTGGATGTACGCAGGGTTACTATTTAACCTCATTTCTTCATTTGGCACATTTGTGTTGGCCTACATGTTTTCGCATAAACAAATAGATCAGCATTTATATCTTGCCGCTGTTTATTGGTTTTTGCATTTTCAGTACAATGGCTGGTTCTTTTTTATATGCATGGGGCTTTTTTCTCACTATGCTTATACAAAGTGGCGTTTTCAGGTTAAAAGGAAAATATTTTATGCATTTGCATTTTCCTGTTTGCCGGCATATGGTCTTTCTATTTTATGGGCCCATCTTCCTATATGGATTTATTGGATAGTTTTTGTTGCGGCTATTACTCAGTTATCTGCTTGGGTTTATCTTTTATTCGATTTTAAAAATACCATAAAATCAGATATGCTTCACCCTTTTAAGTGGCCTGATTATTTGTTTTATTTTCTCGTGGTAGCGGTTACAATTAAATTCCTTGTACAAGCTATTTCGGTTATACCATCTGTAAGTAAACTTGCCTTTGGTTTTAGGCCGGTTGTTATAGCATATCTACATCTTGTATTGCTTGCTATTATCACTATATTTTTAATTTGCTATAGTACAGTTAATCATTTTTTACCTATTCATTCTACTGTATTTAAAACGGGTGTTTTATTATTCAGTTCCGGGATTTTCATCAACGAAATATTATTGGCCACACAAGGTATTTTTTCCTTTAGTTATATAAGTATACCAGGTATAGATTTTGCCCTTTTTGGAGTAGCACTCATTTTATTTTTTGGAGTGTTACTGATGGTCATCAGTCAATTTGGAAAAGAGCAATTGTTTACAAATACCCTGAAAAGTAGTCATCTTTAAAATCAAATTACTTGTAAAACGCCAGTTAAAATATGAGCTCAAAATATTTTTATTTTCTATACTAATGACTTGAATCATAAGTAAGAAGGCCAGATAATAGTTAATTCGTCCTCTAAAAAAAATATAATGAAATCAATAAAATCTTGGGTACTCGCCACTTTTATTGTAGCTTTTGTACAATGTCAGGAAGGTGAATCTTCTGCAGAAAGTACTTCAGTTGAAAGTACAGAACAAATTGGGCAGAGTGGAGTGGTTGATACTACCTCCACACCAAATATTGTACAAACTGCCATAAAGAGTGAGCAACATACCACTTTGGTGAAAGCAGTACAGGCAGCAGGTCTTGTAGACGCATTGAGTAATGCAGGCCCATTCACGGTTTTTGCTCCTACTAATGATGCTTTTGCAAAATTGCCAGCGGGTACGGTTGAGAACTTATTAAAACCGGAAAACAAAGATCAGCTCACTGATATTCTTGGATATCATACTTATGTAGGTAGTTTAGATGGTATCTTGCTTGCTGATGGCGCATCTTATGATATGGTATTTGGCGGGAAAGTTCAAATTTCAAAATCAGGCGAAAAAACGCTTGTAAATGGACAGGAAATTATAGCATCCATTAAAACTTCAAATGGTATGATACACGTTATCAACGCTGTTTTAATGCCACCTGCAAAATAGTAGTACCTTATTACTATCCATTTAATATTTTAATCTGCATTACGGTGGCAATGCTGGTAGCTCTTTGTTTAATTTGCTCAGTGTTGTCACCTTTAAATAACTCATCGGCTGTTTCTATAAATAGATGCAGCCAGCGCTCAAAATGCTTTGGTTCTATGGCATATTTTTTATGTAGTTGTTGATGCAGCTGCATTGGATTGCCACTGTATTGCCCCGTGTGAAATAAAATATTTTCCCAAAAAACATACATTATCGGTAAGTGCTTATCCCAATTAACTTTCATAACCTCTGTAAAATAAAATCCAATAATAGAATCCCTTTTTACATGGTTATAAAACTGATTAATCAGAATTTTAATGTCCTCTCTATTTTCTATATCTTTTTTCATATTAAATTAGATATCTTTTTTATTAAAAATATAAATGGAACTTAAAGTAGGAATAAGTATCCAAAGTACTAATACGAATAATCCTACAATACTGCCAAAATCAGTTCCAAAATAATCACTAAACACTGCACCGGTAAATCCCAATAAATGCGTAGCCTCAAGTTGCATTACATTCAATATCCTAACCAGATCAATAGGATTTGATGCCGTTAGAAAAAGCATTGGCTTTTCAATTGGGTAGTCTGAAAATTGAAAAAGGAGAAATAAAACGAGTCCATCGAAAAGGATGGCCAAATAAATCCAAATCATAATAGATAAACCTATTCCCCTTGCCTTATCCCTGCAATAAATGGCAGAAAAAATACCCATTGCACAAAATATAGAGCTTAACATAGATGTTGTAACGATCAATAAGCCTGCTTGTGTTATGGGTAGTAATAGGAGCAAGGGTATGCCTGCGGCAAATAAAAAAGCCAGTACCATACATATAGCGATTGCACCAAAAAAACTCACCCATACTTTACATCTCTTGAGTGGTTGTGTAAGTAGCAACTCTATAAATTCTATATTATTATAAATATAAATAGCAGCAAAAAGAATAGAAACTAATGGTACAACCAGTAAAATAAGACTCAGCAGTGTAAGCTGAGCTTTTCCACCAGTATCCTCAATATTAAATACGCTCCAAGATAATATGGCCATTAAAATAGTATATGCAAGAATGATTTTATTGCGCAGTATATCACCTGCTATTATTATGGTAAGTTTCATAACTATTTTGCTTTAATAATTTGGTAAGAGATTTGGCTAATGTTAACTGACCCGTTGCTTCTTTTATTTGACTGGTTTTATTGTGGAAAATAATTTTTCCCTCTTGCATAAACACCAGTTCTGACACCACATCCTCAAGCTCCGCCAAAAGATGGGAAGTAATCAGAATAAGCTTGCCCTTGTTTTTTTCTGCTAAAATTTTCTCTTTTAAAATTTCTGCTGCCAGTGGGTCTAAGCCAGCAGTGGGCTCATCTAAAATAATAATGGAGGGCTGAAATAGAAAACACAATACAGCACTTAATTTTTGTCTGGTTCCTCCACTTAATGTGTTCATTTTTTTATGACTGATATCTTTAATACGATATGCATCAAAAAGGTCATTATCAAAACGGGAATCAGGAGACCTTAAGTGTTGGATAGTTTCAATAACCCTTCCGATGCTCATATGATCCGGATAGCGGCCAATTTGAGGCATGTAGCCAATATTCTTTCTATAATCATGTTGCTTTAGTATATCCTTGTCATCAATTTTTATTACACCGCTGTCGGGAAATACCATGCCCAATATGATTTTAATTAATGTGGTTTTTCCACAGCCGTTTGGGCCAGTTAGTGCAATACATTCTGCTTGTTTGCAAAGCAAAGACACCTGTTGCAAAACAGGAAGTTTACCAAATTTTTTATGGATTGCAATTAATTCAATCATAGGTTATGCGGTTTCATGGCTGGCCTATTATCAATAAATGTATCCGGGGTGAGAGATGGAAATATTTTTTCAGACTGATCAATTAGGGAGGTAATAATACTTTGAAATAATAACATGGCAGATGGTGTTTTTTCCGCAATTACACTAAAAAGGCTCAGTGGTCGGTAAGGGACATCACCTGTCTGATCTTTATTTATATCGTAACCACTGTAGGCATCCCAATAGTTGTTGGAAAATACATTCAGTACTGTATTGCCATTTGTGGCTACATCAAAACTATTCTTTATAAAATTATTATTTTCTACCAGGTTATCCATACAGCTAGCTTGTATACGCATGCCCCATCCATTATTTGAGAAGCTATTTTTTCTTAGTATATTTCTGCTGACTCCGTCCATAAAAATTGCTGTCGTATTTTTTGTAAAATGGTTTCCAATAATGTCGCAGTCAGACATTTCTTTTAGCAGCATACCATAGGCCGCATCTCCTTTATTATTTTCATAATAATTATTAAGCATGGATACCTTTTTAGAATACATTACTGCAACCCCTGCACCATTGTTATGAAATACATTTGTTATAAAAGCATTTTCATTCGAAAACATAAAATGTAAACCATATCGAATATTGTTATAAGATATATTTCTCCATATCAGAGAATGGGTTACAAACTCAAAATAAATGCCATCTCTATGGCCACTCATTTCGTTATGAATAATTTGCAAACTGTCACTCTTCCAGCAATGAATACCATTGCCAGACTGTTGTTCGGAATGTAATGAGGCCTGAATACGATTGTTCCGAACGATACATTGCGAAGCATATTGTAAATAAATACCATAGTAATTATTTACAAAAAGATTATTATCAATACATATATGCTGTGCTTCTAATATTCTTATTCCTGCCTGTTCATTTAAACTGGAATAGCCAGAGTTTTTGAATATAAACCCCGATACAGAAACATTATTAGCTTTGATGGTCATTACTTCAGATTTCAATTCACCATCAATTATAGGTGTATCAATGCCAATAAGACAAAGCTCTTTGTTCAGAATGATATTTCCCTCCTTATAAATACCTGAAAATACTATTATTGTATCGCCATCTGATGCAATTTGAATAGCTGTTGTAATTGATGAAAATAATTTATGGTACCCTACTTCTAGTGAAGCAGCTTTTGATTTATGTCCAATACATAACCAAAACAATAGTACAATATTCCAATACAATAATTTCATTCATTGATTTCAATCCAGGTTAGTATAGTTCCTGAGTTGTTGTTAGAAAATTCTTTTGCAGAAGACATGCTGCTAAACGCAATGATATTGCCATTCATGGGTGTCCTTTCGGATGCTGATTTTACAAATATGGCTTTATCAGCAGGAATCAAGGTGTCAGTCTGTAGATAATCAGATACGAAGCAAATAGCATTTTTCATTTGCTCATTTGATTGTTTCATGCGTAGCATACATACTATATCATCAAACTTATATGCTCTTTGCTTTTCTGTTATTAATTCAGCAGAAAATTTTTTATCTGCAATGGTCATGTGGCAATGGCTGCATGCATCCTGATTTATTTTTATTGGTTCAGGTAGCTTTTGTGCACAGGCATTAAATGCTATTAAAAAGCTTATAAATAGAGACCGTCGCATATCAAATTATTTTTGATTTGAACTCTTTTATGCAGCCTATCAACAATAAACAGGCTACAGCAATAAATATCCAACCACCAATATCAGGTATAGAGTATGCTCCAAAATTTAAGAGTTGTTTATATCCTATTAGCGGAGGTTGATAGGTCATGTCCTGCACCTTTATGGCTGCGTTAGGATCAAGGTTATGACCATAATTATACTCCCATCTCCAGAAGTCTATCATTGCAATAATGCCAAACAATACAAAAAGCGCTGTATATCCATAATAATATAACTTCTTTTTTGTGAAGAGAACTAACAGCATAAGCAATGCATATCCGCCAATAATATATTGCAATACAGTAAATTCAATAAAATTTTCAGCATGAAGCGTTTCCATGCCAATATAGTGATTGAGTCCGTTGATTATATCTACATCACCACCCAATTTACTTGGGTAAATAAGTAGTAAAAGTCCTTCTGGATATTGTGGCGCATCCAATTCAATACGCCACAATGGCACAAATAAACTGATGATCAAAAGAAGCAATATCAATGCACCAAGAAATAGTGTAAACTTTGATACCTTTAGGTGATGCATGTTAAAAATATTTAAATTAAAATTTCATTTATTGAATACTGTCGCCATTTGAAGCATTGGCATTGGCTTTTGGATCAGATGTATTTTTTCCAACACTAAAAGTAAGTGGTACATTACTCCCAGCTGGAGATACCCTTACATAACCTTGCATTTCTTGATGTAGCGCACTACAAAAGTCTGTACAATAAATAGGAAACATACCACTTCTTTCTGGTACCCATTTGAGTGTACAGGTTTCACCAGGCATGATTAATAATTCGGCATTTGTTGCTCCTTTAACACCAAAACCATGCGGCACATCCCAATCCTGCTCAAGGTTGGTAACATGAAAGTAAACTTCATCACCCACACGAACTCCTTCAATATTATCTGGGGCAAAATGCGACCTAATAGAAGTCATATACACATGTACTTTATTGCCTTCTCTTACCACTTTGCTTTCAGATTCAGACTTGGTAACATAAGGGTGGTTATTCTCATCAATCTTATAAATTTTATACTGCCCATTTCCCTTTATCAATTCGGCAGGTGCAGCCTGTGCATAGTGCGGTTCACCGATGGTAGGAAAGTCAAGAATCATTTGCATTTTATCACCACTTATATCAAACAACTGTGCACTTTGTGCCAACTCAGGTCCGGTAGGTAAATACCTGTCTTTTGTTATTTTATTATAGGCAATCAAATATTTTGGAGATGGTTTACGTGTATTTCCTCCGGGTATGCATAAATGACCCACTGAATAATAAGTTGGAACCCTGTCCACCACCTTCAAGTCTTTAATATTCCACTTTACTATTTCAGAAGACACAAAGAATGAAGTATAAGCATTTCCTTTACCATCAAACTCTGTGTGCAAAGGACCAAGTCCAGGTTTTTGTACTTCACCATATAAGGCAGCATCATATTTTATAACGGGAATACCTTCGTAGTCTGTTTCAAAATTTTTATCGGCAATTGCTTTTTGTATTTTATCAAAACTAAATACAGGTATCACGGCTGCCAATTTACCACTACCTACAATATATTCTCCTGTAGGGTCCACATCGCAACCATGTGGTGATTTTGGACAAGGTATAAAATAAGCAATATCTTTAAGTTTTGAAATATCCAGTACGGTTACTTCTGTTCTCATTTCAGATATGGCAGTATGTGTTTTTTCGTCATACTTATTATGCGCATATTTTACTTTGACTTTTTCACCCTGACCTGCCTTCAAATACTCTTCCGCTTTTTTCCAATTTACAGCCAGTACAAAATCCTTGTCCTTTTGAGATGCATTTACTTCCAATAGCGTATTTGCTTGTTCTGTATTATAGCAACTAAAGAAAAACCAGCCATGAGATTTTGCACGGCCACATCGTGCCAAATCAAAGTTTACTCCAGGTGTTTTTAATTGAAAAGCAATATCCATAGCGCCAGATTCAGGGTTTACACTTATAAAACTAATATGGCCCTTAAAATTTTGCTTATAACTGGAAATAGGTACATCACCATTTGCATTATCTGGCGGTACACTAAAGCGTGTACCAGCTACTATGTACTCTGAATTTTCTGTACCAAATGGTGAACTATGGTTACCTGCACTATTTGGCAATTCAATTATTTCATCCGTACGAAATGTTTTTAAATTAATACGTGCCACACGTGGCGAATTGTTAGCATTTCCAAAAACCCATTTGCCATTTATTTCGCCATTTGTTTGGCTCATTTCAACGTGATGCAGATCATCCCATGGCACAAAGCCATGAGAGGTATTGAGCATTGGTTTTGTTTCTTCACTATAACCATAGCCTTTTTCAGGGTCAACAGAAAAAACTGGAATTACTCGAAATAGTCTACCGCTGGGAAGCCCATATACACTCATTTGTCCACTAAAGCCTCCAGAAACAAAATTGTAATAGGCATCATATTTTCCCGGGGCTATATAAGATTTTGATGCATCACCAGTAGCAGCAGTAGCAGCATTTTTTGGTTTGCAATGAAACCCTGTTGCAATAAAGATAATTGCAAGAATTGCATAATGGCCTGTTTTGCTTTGTATTTTGTTCATACAATCATTTTAATATTTTCTGTATTATTTAGCCCCATCATTTTTTCGCATAAATTCAACAATCATGCGTGCATCATCGTCAGTTAGGTTTTGATTGGGCATGCGTACCAAGCATAATTCTAACTGTGCTTGTACGTTTGGATCCTTATCAATCATAGGATCAGGGTTAGTAATAAAATTCATAATCCAATGTGGCACATGACGCTGTGTAACCCCTTGCCAACCTGGCCCAACTAATTTTTCATCTGTAGTTTTATGACAGGAAAAGCATTTGGTATTTGCTATGGATTGCCCCTTATCGGCCATTGCCACATCCAAAGCTCCAATGGTTATATTTGATTCATTAAATTTTCCTTCTCCTCTATTAGGATCATAATCTGCAGTAGTTTGCTCAGATGCATCATCACTTGTTTCTTGCCTAACTTGTTCAGTTTGATTATTACAGGATAGTACAAAAAAACAAATAGCTCCGGGCAATAAAAAATTGAGAATTTTTTTCATTTTATTTTTTTATGAAATGTAAAAGTATTGGCCTGCTAAATCGGGGTTTGTGATTTGCATCATAAGTAAGGTGTTCTAAATTATTTAATTCTGATAATTTAATAATTTAAGTATTCATAACCCAAAAACCAATTTTTAAATATTGTCAATTTAATAGATCAAATTTATTTTTTCGATTTGTCACAAATCATTTTAGTATTTACCAAACATGCTTTTTCATAACATAAAAATATCCGCATATTTTACTGCGGATATTCAAAATCTTTAAGTCTATAATTAATGTTATTCCTTCAAAAAATTACCCTCTGTTATTATACCATTACTATTTACCACCACCCAGTAATGCCCCCGTTGCAGGCTGCTGATATTGATACTGATTTTTGTTTGCTTTGCAAATGATTGGGTTTTTACTAAGGTGCCCATCGCATCATAAATATAAATCGTACCATCCTGCAACGCATTTTCTTTCAGTGCAATTTGAATGATCGATGAGGCAGGATTGGGAGAGATGGAAACTTTGGTATCTGCCTGCAATGCAGATAACTGTATGGCATCTGAATAAGCTACAACACCATCTGCATAAACTGCTTTAATCCTGAAATTGGCATTTGTATTTGCAGTAGTAATATTATTTAAATCATAACTATAGGTATTGCTCTTACTTGCAGCGATACGAGCCACCGGCATAAAGTTACCGCCGCTGTTTTGTTGTTCTACTACATAATAACTGGCTGTACCATTTACATCTATAAAGTTTAAAATGTGTCTGCGAATCCAGCGGCGTATTTTAGTAAAAAGCGGGTGGGTGGGGTCTCCGTAGTAGCGGGCTACGAAAATGTGATATACATCTTCAAATACATATCCAGTAATTATGATTTTACCGTCATTTTGGATTAGTATGCCCCTTGGAAATTCTTCAAAACCTATGTCTTCAATAATTTTGGCATCGGTGCCAAAACTGGAATCTAAGCTGCCATTTACATTGCATCTTACCACGCCAAACCAGGTCAACAAATTCTTATAAATAAAGGCACTAAAAACAATTTTCCCATTCTCTTGAACCTGTACTGCCGTACCTTCAGATGAACCTTCACTAAACGTAACCTCCTGTTTACCACCTCTGCCAAAAGATTCATCTAGACTGCCATCGGAGTTATATTGTACCAGCACTGTTCTTTTTTTGGCTTCATTGCCATAGTTTGTGACCCCTACAGTGAGTATTTTTCCATCTTTAAGTAATACTGCATCTTTCAGTAAGGAGCCAGTACTGTTCATTCTTGTAGTAACTTTACCACCTATTCCAAAGCTTTCATCTAAATCGCCATTTGGCAAGTATTTTGCAAGTGCAAAATCGCCACTGTCAAAAATGCCAGTTGCCCCATTTATGGTTCCACAAACTATGATGCCACCATCTGATAACAACAGAATTTTTTTAATAATATCATCAGTACTGTTATTAAAAATTGTTGTTACTCTTCCATCAATGCCAAATAAAGAATCTACTTGTCCGTTGTTCAGATATCTTACTAATAGAAACTTAGGTGAATTTTGACCGGGCGGCAATGCTCCCGTTGATCCTCCTACTAATATTTTGCCATCTGTTTGTACTGCGACTGTATAAGCCTCTTCTACTGCTCCAAAATCTGTTTGTACAATTCCATTTTCACCAAAACTGCTATCTACATTGCCATCTGACAAGAACCTCACCAGGTTAAAATTCATATTATAAACGATATTAAAATCATCATCTCTTACAAAATTTATATAGCTATACCCTGCGGCAATAAATTTACCATCTGGCTGTATCGCCAATGATTGAGGGCGATTGTAGTTTGCAACATCTACAGCTGTTCTTCCATTTTTACCAAAAACGCTATCGACATTACCATCATTAGTCAACCGCATAAGAAAAAAGCCACTGCTCACGCCATCAGAACCTGTTCCTCCTAAAAGTATTTTACCATCTTTTAGTAACAATGAAGACCGGCTTAGGGTATATTGACTATCATAAAATATACCATTTACTCCAAACCTAGTATCTTTTGTACCTGGTTGCGCCAGTCCATAACTGATGAATATGGTGAGAATAATTGTAATACTCATTGAATATTTCATAAAAAATAGTTTTATTGACATGAATTGTTATTTGCGCAGCCAGCATTATTATCCGTGGTGCTGCAGCCACTGCGATAGTTTTCACAATCTACAAATTTGCTGTCGTTTAAACTGGCAGCTATTTCATTAATAACAGCCTGGAAATAAGTAGCAGCACGCTGTACAATATACCTGCGCACATCATATTTGTTGTTAAGCGTAGTTC
>CAXYYO010000011.1:0-88893 GCA_964293305.1 uncultured bacterium
TTTTTCAAGCAGCTGACATTCTGGGTCTTTACCTAAATTTCCACTTAGGATTACTTTATTAATGCTACGCATAGTTTCCAATATTGTGCTTAATGAATCAAATATAAATGGTGAAATTGACTGAACATCAATTTAAAGGATTTATGTGATTTGCCTCATTTGCGATTGCTTCGTTTCACTCGCAATGACGGATACTGCTTAATCATTGCCCGTGGGGCTAATTGTCTGGATCTTGATTTATGGGATTGAATGATTTACATGATTTATTTTGCTTCGGTTCATTCGCAATAAAGGAGCGTGCATCATCATTCCCCGAAGGGATATATTCCTGAATATCTTTTAAAATTACAGCACTAATTTGTTGCTACAGGTAAATGCAAGGGGGGTTTATGATGGATATGAAATGATTGGTGCAAATAGCTCCATTTATACTTATTGTTTATGACAATATATTTGTACAAATATTTTGAATGAGTATTAGTGTGAGTAATTTAACCCTTCAGTATGGTGCACAATATGCTATTAAGGAAATAAGTTTTGCAGTGGATAAGGCGGAGGTGGTTGGTTTTTTGGGGCCCAATGGTGCAGGTAAAAGTACTACTATGAAAATTCTTACCGGTTATCTTTCTGCTCAGGCTGGCCAAGCTCATATATGTGGGCTAAATGTACAGGAGCACCCTCTTGAAATTAAACAAAAAATTGGCTATCTGTCTGAGGCAAATCCTTTATATTATGATATGTATATCAGGGAATATTTGGGTTTTATAGCGGCTACATTTAATATATCAAATCCTAAAAAAGCCATTGAGCAAGTTATTGATCTGACTGGGCTGGGGGTGGAGGCTCATAAACGCACAGGCCAGTTGAGTAAGGGTTATAAACAGCGTGTGGGCCTAGCTGCTGCATTAATTCATGACCCGGAAGTGCTCATTTTGGATGAACCTACGAGTGGTCTTGACCCCAATCAAGTATTGGAAATAAGAGATATTATAAAAGAACAAGCACGTAGTAAAACCATATTATTTTCATCGCATATCCTCAGCGAAGTAGAAGCGGTGTGCAAAAGGGTACTCATTATAAATAAGGGCGTGATTGTAGCAGATGACACATTGGATAACCTCAAACAAAACTCATCTGTAGGCAGCCTGTATTTTAAATTTGATAGGATGATTACATTGGATTTTTTTGAAAGTATAAGAGGTATTTCTGCTGCGCAGAATGAAGGCAATGTTTGGGTGATATCCGGTAGCCCATTACCATTGCTTCGTAAACAAATTATTGAGAAAGCAATGCAACAAAACATAGATATTGTATCCATAGAAAACAGGCAGCAGCAATTGGAAGATGTCTTTAGATCTTTGACGAATGTGTAGAAGGATTAGGCTTGTACATCAATATTTTTTCCTTATTTTATCATCCAATAAATTTACTTTTTTACCATTTTGCGGGCATCTATTGCTACAAACCCTTCCTGCGAACTGAGGGTGTGTATGGCTTTAATGTTTTCATCCCAAATGGGTAAGGTTTTGCTGATGCGTTTTTCCTGATAAGCTGTGGGTGTTAGCAGTTCAATTTCATTAAGATTGATGGCATAACCATAAGTACAGCTACAATCCTGAGATGGGCGTATCAGTTTGTTGTCTTCTATATACAAATTGCCGGCAGGCCTTGCAGTACGCACATCACTCACTAAAGGATTTTGGGTATGTGCAGTCCATTGATCTGTAAGAAAATGTGGGGCATGAAATACATAGAGTTCGTCCCAGGCACTGGCTCCATCATTCTCTTTTATGTTTGTAAACAACCACCACTTGTCTTCATGAAAGTATAAGGTAGAATCCACTGCATGCAGGTTTTGCATAAGTACTTTTTCGAGCTCCCACCTATATGGAAAAGCAGTGGCTCTATATAGTTCTATCGTTTTGTTGGCACTGGATTCGGGTAGCATATAAATTTCGTCATTATGCTGAAAAATGAATGGATAAGAAAGGTGATAAGGTTTATCCAGTACAACCTGTGGTGAGGATGCCTGGCCCTCATCATCTATCGTTAATACACTGATATGTGCCTTCTTGGTGGCATATAAATATTCCTCAAAAAAAATGTATCGGGTGTTGTTATGAATGAATACTGAAGGGTCTGCCCAGAATGCTTTTTTTGGTGCAGTTATGCTTTTATACTTTGAAAAATCTGTGGATACTTTTTTATCGGGTGCTGTATGATGTAGGAGTAGCCACTGCTGAAATTTTTTTCTTTTCTGAATATATCTTTTGCCTTCGGCCAATATTTTTTTGAGCAGAAACTGTAGCATCAATCCATTGCCCGGAGGGCGAAAATATCTGGTGGCTGTAAGTGCATCATTTTCTATTTTTTGTAAGGTGCCAGTACGCTGATAGGCGGCAATAACACGGCTTGCAAAAGCTGCTGCCTTCCAACAGGCTATATTTAAATTTCTATTAATATATGGCTGTGTGGAGGAATAACTTGCATACAATACTTCTGGCTTTTTAGCATTTGCATATTCTACCATTAAGCATACAGGTGTACTGCATTCTTGTTTGATAACTGCGTGTGCTACAGCACTGGCTGCCTGCGCATTAAAAAGATTTCCGGGGCCAAAATACCAAGTGCCCAGTACAGGAATTGCTTTGATCGATTCCGGTATTATTTTGCTGCTCAGATTTAAAATGCAGTGCGGCTGCCATTGTTTAATAATGGCTATATCCGTTTCGGCTGCTATAGGTAAATGTTGAATTGATGGTGGCCATTGTTTGGCAGCAAATGCATTGGGTTTGGGTTTGCTTATTTTATTTTCCAACTTTCGATACAACCTGTAAGTTAGTTCAGAAAATTGATGCGGTTTGCTATGTTTTTTTTGCTGGTGAATGATGCCTGCAAATTTAACCCCCGGTTGTGCAGATAGCTTTTCTATACAAAGCAATAACCATGCAGGCAATTGTTTATCATACACATAAAATGCAATGGTGAAATCTGTCATTTACCTTAATGCTTTATAAAGATCAATAATTTCATTTACCTGCTTGGTAAGTGAATAGTTATTTACAACAAATGCCCTTGCTTTATTGCTTTCTTCGAGGTATCGTTGAGGTTCTTTTGTATAGGCACAAATAACTTGTGCAATGGCAGCAGCATTGTATGTATCAAACTTGTGGCCAATGCCGGGTATGTCTAATTGCTTGATGCCTCCTACATTGCTTACCACTGGCACACAGCCACTACTCATGGCTTCCATAATGGCAAGTGGCAAGCCTTCAAAATCGCTGGTGAGGAGAAATATATCAATGCGTTTATAGGCTTCTGCAGTGCTGCTCATTTTGCCAGGTAATTCAATTTTGCCAGACATACCTAATGCTTGTATTTTATTGCGCAGCATTTCATCATCCGGTCCATCACCCACCATTAAAAATTCAATGTTAGGATTGAGTTTATGAATTTCAGCTGCTACTTCTGCCCATTTATCTACCCGCTTTTGTGGTCTAAATCTTGCTACCAAACCCACAGTAAGTTTTTCTGCAGCATTTACATTTTGCCGCTCCGGATTATGAAAAGTGGCCGTATCAATGCCATTCAATATAGTAACTGGATGGTTGGTTTTATAAAACCATCCTTTTTGATTTTGCTTTATTATTTTACTTACTTCATGGCTTACAGAAATGATGCTATCATTTAAACCATAAGTATAACCGCTGAGGTAGTAATTATACTTTGTATAGGAGGTTACCAGATTGTGCTCGCTGTAAATAAATTTTGTTTTACCTGCGGTAAATAATTTTGCCACAATACCCATCCATCCGGCCACGGGTAAATGCATATGCACCATATCATATTTTCCCCTGGCGATATGTATTAAAAACCGAATGTATTCTATTAAAAATTTCCAATGTGTAATTTTATAATAATATACCTTATTGATATTTGGCGTTACATCTGGCACTAAGCCCAATTTGATATGATCTAAAATAAATAAATCACTATCCACTTCCTTTTTAAATTCGGGTGTTTTAAAAAATTCTCGGAGCAATACTTCTGCGCCACCATAACTAAATACCCGAATAACGTGTGCTACTTTTATTTTTTTATTCATGGACAACAGCGTTAATAAACTTACCTATTTACAATATCTAGGATGCGATTTTTGGTTTCATCACTAAATACCGTTTTTGTATTTTCGGCAGTATTTCTATTTTGTATTTTCATGTTGTCAATATATGCCTGCACATATTTGCTGGGTGGCAGCTCTGTAAAGTCAAGCATTTGTTGAATAAATATTTGGGGGTTGGCTACAAAATCTTCATAGCGCATTTCAAGCACATTCAAATTGAGCTTTTTGATTTCATAAGCAGCAGTATCCATCAGCTTTTTATATTGAAATGCAGTTATTAAAGCGGGATCATTTTTTAATGTTTCTGCTTCTGCTATTTCAGCCTCGGAGTATGCACCCAGCCACCAAAGTTTGTTGATACCCATACGCTGCCAAAAACCTACTTGAAGCCAGCTTCTTACAGTTGGAATAGGATCTCTGACGATATTGATAATTTTTGCATCGGGGAATACGCTGGTCAAAAATTCTAATCTTGCAGGGCCTGTAAATTTCATGAATAATCGCTGCCTGCCTTGGTATTTTACCATTTTTGAAAGATAGCTACGCATATAGGTTGCTTCTTCATTTGTAGCTTTTGTATCTAATAAAAATCCTCTTGAAAAATCAATGCGTGGGCCTGTAATTTTTTCCCAAAGGCCATAAAGTTCTACGGGATTAAAAATAAATAATTGGGTTATAAAACTGCCCCAGCCTTGACGGGTGTTTTTTGAAAAACCTACATATTTCCAAAAGCGTGGAATACGCCAAATTTTATTATCAAAAAAATATCGCCACAGGCTAATGAGTGGTGTAAATTTTAGGACTTCATTATATTGGCTATGCCATCCTAACTGCTCATGCTGTATGATTATTTCAGATATGATGGTGGTACCGCTGCGTCCGCTACCAATAATGAGAATTGGCTTTTTTAGCACTGTATCTTTCACTTCATTCATACAACAATTGTACTTTTAATTGGAAGTATATGGAGCTACTATCTCGAGAATTTTTTGTTTTGTTTCGTCTGAAATTGCTGTTTTTTCAGACTTAGCCTGTCGGTCATTTCTGTTTTTTACAGATATTTTTTCATCCATATATTTATCAATGAGTCTGGATGATTGTAAACCTGTAAAATCTAGAATTTGGTTAATAACAGCCTTACTATCTTTTACAAAATCTTCATATCTTACAGTAAGCATATTTGGATTCATTTTAGCTATTTCCAAATCAGTGGTTTCCATCAATTTTTTATACTGAAAAGCTGCAAATAATGCTGGGTCAGCAGCATATTTCTTTGCTTGTATGAGTTCTTCTTCATTATAAGCACCTGTCCACCAAAGTTGGTCAGTAATTTGAGTACTCCATACTACTTCCATCCAACTGCGTACTGTGGGCACCGGGCTTCTGGTAATATTTATAAAAATTGCATCTGGAAATAAGCTCATGAGGTATTCCATACGGGCTGGTCCTGTAAGTTTAAATGCAAGTCGCTTACGGTTTTGAAATTTTACTAACTTATTTAAGAAACTGCGTATAGGGCCACGCTCTTCATTGGTGGCTCTCTCATTCATCAAAAACCCTCTACTAAAATCAATGCGTGGACCAGTGAGTTTTTCCCAAAATGTATATCGCTCTATTGGTCGAAAACACATATAGTTGATGAACCCTTTATTGTTTTGGGTATTCATACCTATGTATCTCCAATATTTGTTATCAAACAACCTACGGGCATAATTCACATAAGCGTTTTTTGGAAAAAGCTCCTGATAATTATTATGCCAAGCCAAATCTTCATGCTGAAATATGATATCACTAATAATGGTGGTACCACTGCGACCCGTACCAAATATGATGATGGGTTTTTGTAGAAATTGTTCTGTTGACATAAATTGTTGCTTGATTTTTTTAGGACTTATAAATCATTATTATTCTAATATTTTCCTTACTGGTTTCATACCCTCAAAGCGAAAAACACTATCCACTTTAAGGCTATCTTGAGGCCATATTGGAGAGAATTTCAAAATGTTTTTTCCTGCTTCATCCTGATCAAGATACTTCTTGATTTGTACAATAAAAGTATCCACAAATTTGCGAGCTCCTCTATCATTCATGTGTACATAATCATAAAAATAATCTGTCTTTAAAAACTCCGGATCAGATGCGTAGTGGAAATAGGGAACATTATATTGTTTCAATATTTTCTTGAATTCCACCATAGATTTTGTATCTCCAAAAGGGGCAATATATAGGGGTGACATTACAGCTACTAATTTGATATTATTATCTAAAACTGTTGTTATGAAGCGCTCAAACTGGTTGCGGGCAAAAGTGTCCATGTCTTTAGCATCATCAAATTCATAGGGTGGTGGTGGGCCGTCAATTCTTGTGCCTCTAAGTGCCAAGTAACCTTGTTTTACATCTGATGGATTTCCCATTTCTGTATTTGCAGACAATCCTTCAATAGTTGGAAGAATATAAGAATTGTAAGCATACAGTTTTGAAATTTGTGCTTTGCGTAGTTCCTCCGGAAAATTCATTTCTGCCACTTTTTTAAAGTCTTCATCCCTCCGAACATATGGCAAAATGGTGGAAGCCATAACCAATCTACTGTTTTCACCACTTCTGAAAGTAAACTCCTTTGGTGTGATGTCCAATATGATTAACTTGGGTTTATACTTTGTTAATGCCATGGGCATAATGGAAGAGTGATACAATATATTTGAATTTTGTCTGCTACAATTGAAGCAGCTTAATCCAAAACTATCTGTGAAAAGCTCTGTAACATAGGTATGCACACCTCGGCTACTACCATAAATAACAATATCTTCTTTGGGATCTTTTACACTATGGCGAAAATTTGCAATGTCACCCTGCGGTCTTTTATTATATAGTGTTTCTACTAACGTTCCAAAAATGCGATCACACACAAAAAGAAGAACAAGAAATATAAATAACTTGAAGAAAAATTTTTTTACATCTTTTATTTCTGCTGCCGTCATGGAATAAATAATTATTTATTAAAATTGAAAATAAAGAAATTGACTACCATTGAAAACACCAATCATTAAGATTAAAACCATAATGGCTAAATAGGATGAATACCTAATTACAACATTATTGTTATTTAAACCCTTAACCTTCGGCAGGTATTCTTGAATTAGTTCAATTACCAAAAGAATGGCTCCTACATATAGACAATAGTGAAATGTTATTGGTGGTTCACCCTTAAACATGTGCCCAAACTTTGCTGGATTAAATACTGTTTTGAATATATGCCAAGCGTCCTTCATGGATAAAGAGCGATAGAAAATAAGCATGGGGACATACATGAGCAGAGAAAATATTGTACCCGAAATTATTAGAGGAACTTTTGGAATCCATTTTTTTGGCTTCACCAATTTCATATAGTATCTTTCTACAATTATCATCAAACCTGTATAAGCACCAGCACAGATATAGGTAAATGAAGGCCCATGCCAAAAACCGCTCAGTGTAAAAATGAGCATTATGCCTACAAAAATTTTCGCCTGACTTTTTTTACCACTGGTGGTAAAAGGCAGGAAGACATAATCCCTAAACCAAGTGTAAAGAGAAATATGCCAACGGATGACGCGTTCAGTAAAATTCTTTGCAAGTAGTGGTCTTCGGAAGTTTTCCATTAAATCGTACCCCATCACTTTGGCACTTCCAATAGCTATATCAGAATATCCGGAAAAATCACAATATGATTGTAGGATAAAAAAAATGCTAGCAACAAAAAGTGTAAGCCCACCGTGGTTGTAAGGATTATTGTAAACTGCATTCACATAGATTCCCATCCTGTCTGCAATTACTAATTTTTTAAAGAAACCCCACAACATTATTTTCAATCCTGCCACTACTCTGTTATATTCAAACTGTTTTTCTTCATAAAACTGGTGTATCATGTTTTGAGGGCGCTCTATCGGTCCTGCCACTAATTGTGGGAAAAACATGACATATAATGCGTAAATGCCAAAATTTCTTTCGGGTTTATAGTTGCCACGATATATTTCGATAGTATAACTCATGGCTTGAAAAGTGTGAAATGAAAGACCTACTGGCAATGCCCACCCTATATTTTTTATGGGATTCGTCATTTCAAAGACACCTAAAAAAGTAGATATGCCATCATTTATAAAATTGAAATATTTAAAAACACTTAAAATAAGCAGATTGGCCACGATACTGATGAGTAAATATAATTTTCGCTTTTTGCCCTTGGCATTTTCTATAAAAATACCCGCAAAATAGTCAACAATGATGGTAAAGAGCAGTACAAAAATGTAATACCAAATGTAGTCCATATAGAAAATACAACTACTCACAAGCAGCAAAAGCCACCTGAATTTGTGGGGTATTAGAAAGTATAAACCAATAACTATAATGAAGAAATAAATAAAAGTAAGCGAATTGAAAAGCATGCCTATGTTTTTGGGGCGCAAACATAATGAATCTAACTCAATGAGTGAACATACGATTTGTTTGAATGTAGCCAATATCGCCAGCCCTGTAAAGACAAACTCCAAATATCATAATACATGGAAAAAATAATTTGAAATCGATTCATTTACTTTCAATTCCTCATTTCTCTGCATATTGCCATAATTTTTAATATAATTTATTGTAATTTGTCTCTTAAACCATTAGTTAGCATATTAATTATTCATTATAACAGGCTGCATACGCTTAAAGAATGTATTGGGTTTGCCAGAACAAACATCCGATACCCCAATCTTGAATTCATCATTGCGGATGATGGCAGCCCTGCTGATGTGCAGGCAGCCATCAGACTCTTGCCTTTTGATAAATTTATACTTCCAGAAAAAAATGCCGGTCTTGGGGCCAATACAAACAATGGTTTAGCAGCTTGTAGTGGTGAATATATTTTTCAGATACAGGACGACCACTTTGTGCTTCCCGGTTTTGAAGATTTTGTAGAAAAAGCTATCAAGGTATTGCAACAGGAAAAAAATAAAGGCATCATCAGAGCATTAATCAATAAGGATTTTACATCCTTTACCATTAGCAGTGCCCATGGAATTTCTTATCGTGTTATAGATAAACCAATTTGGAAAAATGGTTACAATGGATTTCACCAGCACTCAGAGTTGCCGCATTTTAAGCACAACAGTTATCATAAGGAGTTAGGATTATATACTGAAGGCACTGATATGATTTATATGGAAAATGAATTTTCTATTAGGTTTTTGAGAGCCAACGGATATCGCTTATTTTTTCTTATAGGATATGACAATATCTTTCATCATGCTACTGAGTTTAGTTTTAGACCTGCTATTTATAAAGGCATGACGGATTCCGGTGTATATGCCAACTTGAAAAAAACAATCAAGGAAAAGCTGCCCATACTTCGGCTTCTACGTTTCTATTGGTGGATGATAAAATATGACCCAGTAAAAAGAAGGTATTAAGGTTTGCCTTCTAAACTATTGCAATAAGCCAAAGAGCCTAATCTCAGCCTAATGGCTACCCCTGTTGCTTTCTCCAGTTTCCATTCTACAGCACATGCGCCTGTGAGCTTATTGGTATAAAAATTTTTAGGAAGGCTAAAAAAGGAAAAATTTTGTGGTAATGAATCCATAGCAGTTATAGGATGCATTATTGTACTATCACTTGTTCTTGATTGTGCAGTTAAACAAACTGTTGTAAAGAAAAAAATACAACTAAACATAAATTGCTTCATAGTGTAAAATTAGTGATTGGTATGCAATAGTTTTAATGAAAAATTGCAGTCATTATAAATTTTATGAAAAGATTTAAAAAAAATACGCCATCCATCCTTATGGCAGCTACTCCATTAATTACAAAAAAGAAGGATTTTTCGCCCTACGGGCAATGCCTACAAGGTAGAGATAGCTTAAAGACAAATGATTGATAAATATGATTATTACCGTTCCCACTTGAAAAGACCCGCTTGTGAAATGTTTTTATCCACACTTCATGTAGCTATTCTTTAACATTTTGCCACTCATATATCTTTACACCTTTCAAATGGCCAATTAGGCTATAAACAATGAACGACTACACAAATTTTCTGCTTTTCCGCTTCAGACAAAGAGTAAAACCACCAGAGTTATTTACACTTTAAGTGGTCATCGATTCCAGTATTTAGATTCGTGTACACTACACAATTTCGCAGCTTTTCAGCAAACTGTTTTGCTTGGCATATAGCATATAGCCAAATGAAATCAGTCATAGCAATTTTTTAATTCATTGCACGAAAGTGCTATAAATCAAGTTTTTAAAATACCTTTTTTGTCATGAAACCAATTCTCCTTATCATCATATTATCAGTAATGGGTATATGCATGATGCAAGAAATAAATCATCCCAAATTGAGCATACAATCGGTCAGCCAAAAAGAATGGGTACCGCTCATTCCTTCATCTACAGAACTCATACGCTGGCAGTGGTAAATATTTTTATCAGCCAGCATAAAACTCTCTTTATTTGTATTTCTTTTTTATAACAATCAGAATAATCCATTTATTCTTCTTAAACAGTAACAATTATGAATTTATTTGAAATGATTCAGTCTTATTGGTGGGTATTAGTAATTTTACTATCATTAGTATTCTACAAATTTATCCTCCGAGTTTTTTTTGGTATGGTCATAGTACCCGAGGACCGTATAGGTCTTGTAACCAAAAAATTTGTACTTTTTGGTGCCAACAAAGAATTGCCCGATGGGCGCATTATTGCCACAAAAGGCGAAGCAGGTTTTCAGGCAAAAACTTTAGCACCGGGTCTATATTGGGGCATGTGGCCCTGGCAGTATGGTGTTGACATGCATCCATTTTCTGTTATTCCCGAAGGGAAAATAGGATTAGTATTAAGTAATGATGGCGCTGAATTGCCAACGGGTAATATTCTAGGTAGAAAAGTTGATTGTGATAATTTTCAAGATACACAAAGGTTTCTTGAAAATAACGGTCAGAAAGGAAGGCAAACCCATTTACTTACCCCAGGTACATATCGTATTAATTCATTTGCATTTAGTATTACACTAGCAGATATGACAATCATACAGGAAAATATGGTAGGCATAGTGACTAGTTTGGATGGTAATCCAATACGATCCGGACAAATAGCAGGTGAATCTGTTGAAGGCCATAATAACTTTCAGGATTTCGACGCTTTTCTATCAAAAAATGGTAACAGAGGTTTACAGCCTCAGGTAATACTTGCGGGTAGTTATTTTCTCAATCCATGGGCTATTCAATTAGAACAAATACCTATGACAGATGTGTCTATTGGTCATGTAGGTGTAATTATATCTTATATTGGTGAAGATGGTAAGGATCTTTCAGGAGATAGTTTTAAACATGGCAATATTGTAAGCAAAGGTTTTAGAGGTGTATGGATGGATCCATTAGGGCCAGGTAAATATCCCATCAATAAATATACTATGAAATTAGAGTTGGTACCTACCACAAACTTAGTATTGAACTGGGCAAATGCACGTAGTGAAGCACATACATTAGACAAAAATTTAAGCACCATTACCGTACGAAGTAAAGATGGATTCCCATTCAATTTAGATGTGGCACAAATTATTCATATACCTGCAAATGAGGCACCAAAGGTGATAGCAAGATTTGGCAGTATGACAAATTTGGTGAGCCAAGTACTAGAGCCTACTATTGGTAACTATTTCCGTAATAGTGCACAGGATAGTGATGTAATTTCATTTTTAAGTACACGTAAAGAAAGACAGACCGCAGCAAAAGATCATATCCGTACCGTTTTGGATGAGTACAATGTAAATGCAGTAGATACACTAATTGGAGATATTGTACCTCCAGAATCTCTTATGAAAACTTTAACTGATCGTAAGATTGCACAGGAGGAAGAAAAGACTTACGAAACACAAAGAATGGCTCAAGAAAAAAGGCAGGGCATGGAGAAAGAAACTGCCATTGCAGACATGCAAAAAGAAATTGTAAAAGCACAACAAAGTGTAGAAATAGCCCAGCGTACTGCAGATGCTACCATTCGCAAGGCAGAAGGTGATGCCAGCAGTTTAAAGCTTAATGTAAGCGCAGAAGCAGAAGCTACAAAAATGCGTGCATTGGCAGAAGCAGAAGCTACAAAAGCTAGAGCGGCTGCACAAGCTGAAGCTACCAAATTGAATGCGGATGCGGATGCTACTCAAATTTCAAAAACTGGTTTGGCAGAGGCTGAAAAAATCATGGCTATTGGTAAGAGTACAGCAGAAGCATACCAACTACAAGTGGGTGCTATGGGAGGCGATAATTTCACAAAATATAAGATGATCGAAGAAATTGGTAAAGGAAATATTAAAATTATACCAGAAATACTTATAGGTGGGGGAAATAGTACTGATGGCAGCCTGAGTGGTTTGATGGGCATGCAATTGCTCCAAATGATTCAGGAAAAGAAAAAAGAGCAGGGAGAAGGAGAAGAAAAATCATAAATATACATTCACTACCTGTTCGATATTACCCTAATTAAAAACTGGCATACTATTCTATTGAGGAAAAGTAAATTTTAAAATTGAAAATGAATAAAAACAGCAATTCTTCTTTGATACTTTGTATCTTGATGGATATCATTGGATATGCCAGTTTTTCCTTACCCGGTTTAGCAGAATTTACAGATGTGGTATGGGCCCCCATTTCCGCTTTTGTTTTTTATAAAATTTTTGGTGGCACAAAAGGTATGCTGGGTGGTGCATTTAATTTCTTAGAAGAAATATTGCCGTTTACAGATTTCATTCCATCCTTTACTTTAATGTGGTTGTGGAATTACTTCACCAAAAAGGAAGTAGTGAAAATCGGAGAATAAAAACCTAAAAATGGTCATCGATGAGGTGACTATTTTTTATTATTCATCAAGTGTTTTCAGAATAAGTTTTTAAATATTTCAATTTCCTTTAGAAATAGTTGATTACCTATTTAGGTTGTATTTACATTTTAAAGTAGATTGATTTTTTTGATAAATGGTTTGTTAACATTATAGATAGGCATTATTATTGTATTTGATGCCTAATTTTGCAAAAAGTATAAACATAAATTATTATGAATTTTAAAAAAATCATTTTGCCGATAGTGGCAGTAGTTTTTTCAGTTGCTTCTTATGCTCAAAGTACAGATGAAGTAATAACTAAATATCTAGCAGCTAAAGGTGGTGCAGATAATTTGAAAAAAATCGAATCTCTTTTGATGAAAGGAAACTTAAATATCAATGGATTACAAATTCCAGTAACCATGTCAATGGTAAATGATGCAGGCATGAGAGTAGATTTTACCTTCAATGGCATGTCAGGTTTTCAAATTATTACTAAAGAAGCCGGATGGGATTTCAACCCATTTTCTGGCCAAACAAAACCCGAACCATTAACTGCTGAAGATGTAAAAAGTAAGCAAGATGCTTTAGATATTAGGGATGATCTTTTGGATTATACTTTAAAAGGAACATCTGTAGAGTATCTAGGTACTGAAGATGTAGAAGGAACTGAATGTCATAAGTTACTCCTCACTTTAAAGACGGGTAAACAAAAAACATATTTTATTGACGCTGATGGTTTCATGCTCGTAAAAAGCAGTGAAAAAACAACTGTAAATGGACAGGAAACAGAGGCAAATACAATGTATTCAAACTACAAAATGGTTGGTGATATTATGTTTGCACACAATATAGCAAGTGATATGGGGCCAATTGAAATGGAGAGTATAGAAATTAATACTCCTATTGATACATCAATGTTCAAACCAGAATAAATTATCAAATAACAAACACCCGCTTTCAAACTTCAGAAGCGGGTTTTTTGTTTCTATGTTTTCACTACTCAAACTTAAATTAAAATTTGATGAAAAAATTATTACTTCTATTCTCATTTGGTATATCGTTGACAGTAGGTGCACAAATTAATTCCAGTACATTTGGAATGATGGAGGCACGTACATTGGGCCCTGGAACCATGAGTGGGCGTATTTCAGCAATTGAAGGTGTAAATAGCGAACCTCGTATTCTATATATTGGTACAGCAGGTGGTGGAGTTTGGAAAAGCACAAATGCGGGTGCCTCATTTAAGCCTTTATTTGATAAATATTGCCAGAGTATTGGTGCTATAGCAATCGACCAAAAAAATCCCAAAAATATATATGTAGCCACAGGTGAGAGTAATATGAGAAACTCCGTATCTATTGGTGATGGGATCTATAAATCAACAGATGGTGGCGATAACTGGACAAAAATTGGTTTAGATAGCACTGAGCATATTGCTAAAGTTGCCATTGATCCTAATAACAGTAACATTGTTTATGTGGCAGCCCCAGGCCCTTTGTGGAGTGATAGTAAACATCGTGGTTTGTATAAAAGCAGTGATGCGGGTAAAACCTGGGAAAAAATTCTTTACATCAATGAGAAGGCCGGTTGTGCGGAAGTTGTAATAGATCCAAAAAATTCGAATATAATTTATGCCAGTACTTGGGAATTTCGCCGTCAGCCATTTTCCTTTAATAGCGGCGGCACCGGAAGTGGCTTTTATAAGAGTACAGATGGAGGAAAAAACTGGAAAGAAATTTCAAATGGATTGCCTGCTAAGCCCTTTGGGCGTATAGCTTTTAACATAGCACCATCAGATCCAAATAAATTGGTGGCCATTGTTGAAAGTAGCAGTACGGGTTTATATATCAGTTCTGATGGAGGAGAAAGTTGGAAAAGCCAGAGTGCAATTCTCAATGTAGTAGCACGTCCTTTTTATTTTAGTACAATTGTAATTGATCCTAAAGATGCAAAAAGGGTATATAGACCTGCATTTGAATTTTCATATAGTGACGATGGTGGTTATTCCTTTGCCACAGCAAGTAATGAAGGGGGATGGATACATAGCGACATGCATGCACTATGGATAAACCCATCTAATACCAACAATATGTATGTGGGCACTGATGGAGGTGTATATATGAGTAACGACCGTGGTGCCACTTGGATATTCTGTGATAAATTACCTGTTGGTCAGTTTTATCATTTATCAGTTGATAACCAAAAGCCATATTATAGAGTGTATGGTGGTTTGCAGGATAATGGCAGTTGGGTAGCACCATCCTCATATCCTGGAGGAGTATCCAATGCTAAATGGGAATCATTTTATGGAGGAGATGGCTTCTGGACTCAGCCCGATCTTACTGACCCAAATATTGCTTATGCTGAGGCACAAGGTGGAAATATGGGTAGAACCGATTTAACTACCTTTAAAAGCACAAACATACAACCACAACAAGGCCCCAGCGAAGAAAAACTACGTTGGAATTGGAATACCCCAATTGTATTAGGGTTAAAGAATCCTCATAATTTATATACCGGTGCTCAATACCTTTATAAGAGTACAGATCAAGGCCGCAATTGGACCAGAATAAGTGGCGACCTTAGCACTAATGATAAGAAAAAGCAAGAACAGGAAAAGAGTGGTGGATTAAGTGCAGACAATACATCAGCAGAAAATCATTGTACTGTTTTTACAATAGCAGAATCACCCATTGATGAAAATATTGTATGGGCTGGCACTGATGATGGAAATATTCAATACACAATTGATGGCGGAAAAAACTGGACTAATGTTTCTGCAAATTGGGCTGCTGCGGGAGCTGCCTCTCAAAGTTGGGTGAGCAGTATAGAACCAAGCAGGTATGATAAGCAAACTGTTTATGTAAGCACAGAAAATCACATGTATGGTGATATGAATACTTATGCCGGTGTAAGTAGAGATATGGGTAAAACATGGACAATGTTTAAGAGCAAAGAGTTTACAGGATTTGCACATAAAGTAACAGAAGACCCTGTCAATAAAAATCTTCTTTTTCTGGGAACTGAAATGGGTCTTTTTGCATCTGTAGATGCAGGAGACAGCTGGTTTAGAATGAAAAATAATATACCTTGGCAAGCGTTAGTAAGAGATATAAAAATACATCCTTCAACCAGTGATCTAATCCTTGCCACACATGGCAGGGGTATTATTGTTGTAGATGATATCACTCTGATGCGTACACTTACACCTGAAATTGCTAAGAAAGACTTTATATTGTTTAATCAACCTGATATGTTATTAAGAAATGGCATTTTGGGTGGAGTTGCTTTTCCACCGCAGGGTTGGGTTTCTGGCAATGCTCCTGATATTATTGCTATTCAATATTACATGAAGGAAAGACTCAATTCAGGGGATGTTAGTATTGATATTTTAGATGCCTCCGGCAAATTGATTCAAAATATTCCTGGTAGTAAACGAAAAGGCTTAAATAAAGTATATTGGAATTTAAGGGGTAAAGGCCCTAAGACTGCAAGTGGCGGAAGTAAAGCAGATAATAGCAGCCTTATTGCTCCAATGGTACTGCCTGGTACCTATACCATAAAAGTGACCGCAGCAGGCAAATCCTATACTACTCCTGTTAAAGTAGTTCATGATGATATGAATAAAGATTTGTCTTTAGAAGGTCAAAAAGAGTTATATGAAAATGCTTTAAAACTTGCTTCATTTCATGAGCGGTTGGCTACTGTAGTAGAAGATGTTTCCAGAAAGCAATCTGTTTTAAGAATTGCTATAGATTCTTCAAAAGAAGCAAAACTAAAAAAAGCAGCTGGCGACTATTTGACTAGGCTAGAAACATTTCGTGCAACGCTATTACCCACCAGTAATAAATCTATTTTTGCTGATGAGAAAAGACTTCGTGAGGAAATAAGTGAAGTATATATCGCCCTTTGCTTTAAGGAAGCTGCTCTAAGTAATACTGAACTGCTATCTGTAAGTCGCTTAGCTGATTCAATCAATGTAACAGAAACAAGGCACAAAACTCTGATGGCAGAATTGAATAGCAAATTGGGAAGTAAATTAGAGAAAGCGGGTTATAGTCTAGCTGTTTATCATTCGAACTATTTAAATCAAAATACGAATGAAGCTGCTGGTTTTGCACAAAATACATCAGCAAGTCAATCTGGAATTTTGACTAGAAATTTTTTCAGAAATTTTCAATTTTAAATCAAAAAATATTTTAAGTCAAACAATAAGATAAAAAAAAAGCGGCTTCTATAGGGCCGCTTTTTTTTTATAATCAGACTGTAAAATAATATTTTAATCATGATATAAAAAATGAATCTTTAGCTTAGCCGCCAATGCAGTTATCTTTTTTCCTTGCACAAAGGTTGTCGTTTAATAAACAGAAAAGTTTTAGTCGTTTCATTATACGATTAGCCACTGCTGCAACAGCTTTGAGTGTGGCTGCCATGATTCTTACCCTGAGTTTTGTAAATGGGTTTCAACAGGCCATCAGTGAAAAAGTATTTCATTTCTGGGGTCATTTGAGGGTGCAGGAATATGAACCAGATAAAGCACTTATTGCAGAAGAAACACCTGTGCCTTATAGTGACAGCATTTACAAAATTATCAAAACTCAAGATGGGATTTTATCGGTAAATGTGTTTGCTACTAAAAGTGCTGTTATTGAAAATAAAAAGGATATTGAAGGTGTGCTACTCAAAGGTGTAAGCAACTCGTATAGCAGTAAACAAATGGAGCCTTTTTTTCAGTCAGGTAAATGGCTTGATTTTACAGATAGTTTTTATAGTCGGGATATTGTAATAAGCAGCTATATAGCCGATAGGCTACATATAAAAAAAGGAGATGCTATTCCTGTGTATTTTATACAACCTGATGCGGGGAGTGCTACAGTTCGCTCCTTAAATGTATGTGGTATTTATAAGACAGGTATTGAAGAATATGATAAACTTTTTGCTATTTGTGATATTAGATTGATTCAACAGATGTATCACTGGGAGAACAATGAAATTGGTGGTTTTGAAGTTTTGCTGAATGATTATACAAAAATAGACACTATAAATAGGCAATTGTATAGCAACCTGCCTGATAGATGGATAAGCCGTACTATAAAGGAAGTTTATCCAAACATTTTTGACTGGTTAGAAATAATGAATGTAAACAGGAATGTGATTTTTATTGTAATGGCAATTGTTGCTATCATCAACTTAGTAACCTGTTTGTTGATCTTAATTTTAGAAAGAACACGCATGATAGGGGTATTGAAATCATTAGGTGCCAGAGATGGTTTTATACAATCAGTGTTTTTATATAATGCATTATTCATTACCGGGTTTGGAACTTTTTTAGGATTATTGTTTGGTGTAGGTATAACGATGCTACAACAGGCTACAGGGTTTATAAAATTAGATGAGTCTGCCTATTATGTAAGCTCTGCACCAGTAGTTTTATATGCTTGGCAAGTAATATTAGTATGCATAGCTACTATCGTGGTTTGTCTTCTTGCATTATTGCTTCCTTTAATTTTAATAAAGAAAGTATCTCCAGTAAAGGCCATTCAGTTTAGATAGATTATACAAGAGTGTAACACTCTAAAGAACATAGAATATTGCGAAGTCAGAGACTTCGCAATATTTCACATTCCACCCAAATGATGCACCAGAATTTTATTGCAAAGCCAAAACGCTTCATACCTATTCATTTGAAAACAATGGTTGACTTTTAAATAGATTACTATTCTTTCAGCCAAAAATTAACTTCGAGCATTTATCTATATTGCCTTTCAACTTTTCCTAACAAAGTCAACTAGATCATCTTGGTGCAACATTCTCAATATCATTTACTTTGCATGCATGAGTTTTGCACCACTACCCATTTCCATTCAAGATCAGTTCATCAACCTGATGCAGATAAATGATGCTGCCGGCATTAGGGTATTTCTCAACAATCAGAATATTAGTGATGTAGCTATACTTGTCAATGACAATCCCGAATATGAAGCGCAGATTATGGGTAATATGTTTATCAATAGGGCGGCTAAAGTATTTAAGTTGTTAGATTTTGCGCAGCAAAAAGATATTATAAAAGCATTGCCTAATTTTAAAACAGCTGAGTTGCTAAATGAGTTACCTACAGATGACCGTACTGATTTTTTTGAAGATTTACCCAAAGAAGTTATAAGGGATCTAATCAAATTATTAGAACCAGAAGAAAGAAAAATAGCCTTGCAATCACTTGGATATCCAGAGGATAGTGTAGGCAGGTTAATGACACCGGATTATGTATTTGTATATGTAAATGATAGTGTGGAGGATGTTTTTCAAACTATTCGTAGGCATGCCAGAGGTACTGAAACTATTGATGTAATTTATGTAATTAATGAACAAGGTCAGTTAGTGGATGACCTGCGTATTAGAGATATTATTTTAGCATCACCCGACAAGCGAATTGAGCAATTAATAGACCATCGTTTTGTAGCATTAAATGCCAATGCAGATCAGGAAGAAGCGGCTACTGTTTTTAAGATGAATAATAGGGTGGCACTGCCTGTAACCGATGATTACAATATGCTATTGGGTATTGTTACCATAGATGATATGTTATGGGTTGCTGATGAGGAGTTTAGTGAAGACATACAAAAAATAGGTGGCACTGCGGCTTTGAATGAGCCCTATTTAGATATCCCTTTTTTTACATTGATAAAGAAAAGAGTAGGCTGGTTGATTGTATTATTTATTGGTGAAATGCTTACTGCAACTGCCATGGCATTTTTTAGTGATGAAATAGAGAAGGCGGTGGTGTTGTCCATATTTGTTCCATTGATTATAAGTACGGGTGGCAACAGTGGTAGTCAAGCTTCTACATTAATTATACAAGCGCTGGCTTTAGGGGATATTGCTATTGATGACTGGTGGCGGGTGATGCGGCGGGAGATATATAGTGGGATAGTTTTGGGAGGTATATTAGGTATTGTAGGGTTTTTTAGAATTATGGTTTGGCATTATATGATGCAGCAAGGAATGATAGAAGATATATATGGTGCATATTGGCTGCCTGTTGGTTTTGTAGTGGGTTTGTCGTTAGTTGGTGTAGTACTTTGGGGTACTCTTACAGGGAGTATGTTGCCTATATTTTTAAAAAAATGTGGAGCGGATCCGGCGGTGTCATCGGCACCATTTGTAGCAACATTGGTAGATGTAACTGGGTTACTCATCTACTTTTCGTTAGCGTGGGTATTTTTGAAGGGGCTGCTGCTGTAGCAAGGTATGGAAAGATATTGAAGTTGAATATTGTTTTTTTGCATTATAAGGATAAAGACTTCATTGAATAACTGAAAATAAAGAAGCACATAAAAATTTCAATTTTACTCTAAGTGAAAAGAAAATGAATATGTCGATAGAATATACTCCGGAGCAAATATGGAAAAAAATTACATGGTATTGTCAGTACCAAGAAAGATGTCATACCGAGGTATTACAAAAATTAAAATTGATAGGTGTATGGCAAAAAGAACAGGATGCTATACTTTGTAAATTGATACAAGAAAATTATATCAATGAAGAAAGGTTTGCCATGCAGTATGCCGGTGGTAAATTTCGAATGAAGCAATGGGGAAAAGTAAAAATAAAATATGGGTTATTGCAGAAGGGAGTAAGTGTTTATAATATTCAAAAAGCTTTACTATCAATTTCCGATGATGATTATGAGGAAACAATACTCAAACTGGCTCAAAAAAAATGGAAGCTACAAAAAGGTGCTGTCCACATTAGGAAAAGAAATTGCTATAGCTATTTACAACAGTGTGGATATGAAAACCAGCATATATTGAATGTTTTAGGGGTTATTGAAGCAACAAAATAAAACAAGATTCGGGATGGACTTTTTTATTTCTGCCTTTTTTTATCTTCTCCAGAAACAACTAAAACCAACTGCTAAAATGGTAATGGCGATAAGAAAATCAGTACACATACTTTAGATACATTTAGAGAAAGGTTATGTACTAAGCTCGGAGTGCAAACTATAGCAGGCATTATTCTGGAAGCCATCCGAAGAAAAATTATACAGCGCTAAGAAAAATTATTTACCTGTAAACAAAGCTTTTCTTTTTTCCAAAAATGCAGATACACCTTCATGCATATCGGCAGTATTAAAACATTGGCCAAACAAGTTTATTTCTTTTTCAAAGCCATTTTCAGTTTCATCATATACTGCGTTTGCAGCTGCAATACAAGCAGCTATAGCAATTGGTGCTTTTGTGTTGATGAGTGTAAGCAATTCTTTTGCCTTTGGCAATAATTCTTCGGAAGTTGTTATATAGTTTATCAGTCCATATTGCAGTGCAGCTGTGGCATCTATCATACCTCCGCTCATTAATAATTCTAAAGCCCTTCCTTTACCTATAAGTTGAACTAAGCGCTGTGTGCCCCCATAGCCGGGTATTAATCCAAGATTGACCTCTGGTTGTCCAAATTTTGCTTGTGCCACAGCAATCCTGAAATGACAGCTCATAGCTAATTCACATCCGCCACCGAGAGTAAATCCATTGATAGCCGCCAATACCGGTTTACTGCATTTCTCAATTTTAAAAAATGTTTCATGGCCACGTCGGCTCAATGCTTTTGCTTCTTCTACAGTATGATTACTAAATTCAGCAATATCAGCACCTGCTACAAATGCTTTTGGGCCGGCACCTGTTATGATTACTGAACGAATACTGCCATCAGATTCCACCTGATCAAAAGCGGTATTCAAATCATCAAATACAGCTTTGTTGAGTGCGTTTAATTTATCAGGACGATTAATAGTGATGGTGCAAATACTATTTTCAATTTCAACAAGTAGTGTAGTGTACATAAAAATTTATTCTGGTCAAAAATAATGGAATGTAAATGGCAAGTACAGCAAATTTTTTTATTGATTGTTCAGCTAACTGCTAAACTATTGTTGAAGTGCAATATTGATAACTATTTTAATTTTCTTGGCTCAGGAAATGGAAAACATTATTTGGAAAATATTGATTACATAAAATAGCCACTCAGCATTTATTTTTGATGATAGATTTCCATCTAAAAAATTGATGGTATAAAACATTTCTCTATTTTCACGCAGTGAAAGAAAATTCCTCTATTATATTAGCTATTGATCCCGGTACGGTCATAATGGGATACGCCATTTTAGAAGAAAAACAAAAAAAACCTGTTTTGGTTACAATGGGTGTTTTAAAACTAGCAAGTACAAAAGACATTTATGCAAGACTAGAAAAAATTTATAGTTTAGTGTCTGACCTTATAAAAAAATATAACCCTACAAGCTTTGCAATAGAAGCTCCATTTTTTGGAAAAAATGTACAGAGTATGTTAAAGCTAGGACGTGCTCAGGGTGTGGCCATAGCAGCTTCAATGCAAGCCGGTATTGGTGTGTCTGAATATTCTCCAAAGAAAGTAAAGTTAGCTGTTACCGGTAATGGAAATGCGGCAAAAGAGCAGGTGTGGAAAATGCTGCAACACCAAATGAATATTGAAGAAAAGCCACAATATTTTGATGCTACAGACGCACTTGCTGTGGCACTTTGTCATTACTACGAACTCAATGGACCACTAGCCAAGCAAGGAAAAGGATTTAAAAGTTGGGATGATTTTATCCAGAAAAACAGCCACAGAATTTCATCATAGTGCTGCTATAGCTGCTATGATTTTTTGCTGGGTAGCCAGCATTTCTTCCTGAGATAATTTTAATTTAGACCTTGTAAAATTCAAATCATCTGCACTATTTATTGGCACCAAATGTACATGCGCATGTGGTACTTCAAGACCAATAACAGCAATGCCACACCGGCGGCAAGGCATGGTAAGTTCAATGGCTTTAGCAATCGGTTTTGCAAATGCAAATAATTTTGCAAGTGTATCATCAGACACATCAAAAATTTTATCTGTTTCTACTTTTGGTACCACTAAAACATGTCCATTAACCAGTGGAAAAATATCTAAGAAAGCATAAAATAATTCATCTTCCGCTATATTGTAAGATGGAATTTCTCCGCTAATAATTTTTGAAAATATACTCATCTTGATTTTGCTTACTGCTTTATAAACTGATATCTTCAATTTTAAATTTTAGCATACCATTGGGCACCTGCACCTCCGCAATTTCCCCTTTCTGCTTTCCCATTAAACCCTTGCCAATAGGAGAGGAGGCAGATATTTTTCCCGCTTTTAAGTCTGCTTCCTTTTCACCAACCACCTGATAGGTAATCGTTTTTTTGGTACCCAAATTTGTGATGGTTACTTTGGTTAATAAAGAAACTTTACTCGTATCAATATTGCTACTATCTACGATGCGTGCATTGGCAATCTGGCTTTCTAATAATTTAATTTTTGCTTCCAGCATACCCTGTGCTTCTTTTGCGGCATCATATTCTGCATTCTCTTTTAAGTCCCCTTTTTCTCTTGCTTCTGCTATTGCCCTAGAGGCAGCAGGACGTTCTACCCCTTTCATTCGTTGTAAGTCTTCACGCATTTTTTCGAATGCTTCTTCTGACACATATACTGCATCACTCATAATCTTTCTATCTTTAAAATGACAAAAAAAATACAACGCTACAATTGTTTTGCAGCGTTGCACTTAAACAAAAATAGGATTTTAGCAATTGTATCCAAAAAAAAATACAGATGTTAGCATTTGATTTAATGCTTTATAATTTTGATAAACATATAATTGCGGTAAGCGCAGCCGTTTCTGTGCGTAGTCTATTCGTTCCAAAATGTATCGGTTCAAAATTGTGCTCAATAGCGAGTTGTGTTTCTTCTAAAGTAAAATCGCCCTCCGGTCCAATAGCAATCATTATCGCCGCAGGCATACCTATTTCATGTATATGTTTTTTATTCCCATCATTACAATGTGCAATCAGTTTTTGCCCTTGAAAATCATTACTACAAAAAAATGCTTTAGTGCTTTGCGGCATGGATAATACTGGCAGACGTACTTGTTTGCTTTGTAGCATTGCAGATATAATAATCTGCTTAAACCGATCTACTTTAAAATGTTGTTTTTCGGTTCTATTACATATAAGGGGAATGAATTGTTGGATGCCAATTTCAGTTGCTTTTTCTATCAACCATTCAATTCTGCTTTGGTTTTTTAGTAAGGAAACAGCCAGCACAATATTTTGATTGGGTGCTTCTGTAAATGATGATTTGATAATACTAACTGTTCCGGTTTTTTTTGCTGCTGATACTACTACACAAGTATGTAAAAAACCTCGACCATCCGTTAATTCTATTTGGTCTTTTGCTTGCAAACGCAATACCTGAAATGCATGTTTTGCTGTAAGTTCACTCAATTCAAAAATTGTATTTGAAGGAGTTATGTCCGGTTCATAAAATATTGGTAAAGACATGTATAATGTTATGTTGGTATTAGATTCATTTTTCCGAATTGGGTAAAATTTATATAAAAATAACTATGTAAGCAACGGATAAAACTAGCTAAAATCACCAAAAAATATTTGACCATCAGCTTGCCTGCTCCTTTTTAAAATAAAGTCTGAATGCCATTTTTTATACGAAATTCATGTTGTAGCAGCCACTTTTTTCGCATCAATCCACCTGCATATCCTGTTAAAGATTTATTACTACCTATCACCCTGTGGCAGGGTACAATAATGGCAATTTTATTTTTGCCATTCGTAGTGCCTACTGCACGTACTGCTTTTTCATCACCTACTTGTTTAGCTATTTGAAGATAAGATGTTGTAGTGCCAAAAGGTATGCTGAGTAACTCACCCCAAACCTTTTGTTGAAATGATGTGCCTTCTTGGTGTACCGGTATAGAAAACGCTCTTCTTTTCCCATTAAAATATTCAATCAATTGTTCCGTACATTGATGTATTACTTCGCTTACACCAGGCTCACCATGTATCATTTGCTGCATGGTATCTACAAATGAAATTTCTGTAATATAATGTTCTGTAGCACCTATCAGTAGCAATCCCGCCGGACTTTGATAATAGGTGTAGTACACTCCGGTTATTGTTTGCATAAAATATTATCCCATTTTACTTCCATTTGGCACACTACGCTCAGGCTGCAGCAATACTACTTCATTTGCATCATCATATAAACCAAGTACCAAACATTCACTATAAAAATTTGCTATTTGTTTTACAGGAAAATTAACGACTGCTATTACTTGCCTTTGTAGCAAGCTGTTAGTATCGTAATATTTAGTGATTTGTGCTGATGATTTTTTTACACCCATTGCCCCAAAGTCAATTGTGAGTTGATATGCAGGTTTTCTAGCTTTTGGAAAAGTTTCCACTGCTATGATAGTACCACAACGAATATCCACTTTTTCAAAATCTGCCCATTCAATCATTTTATTTGTTTATTCTGTTTTTTATTTTCATTTTGCGGGCTCAATGTACAAACAAATAAATATTTTTTTATGATAAGACATGCTACAGCCGTGTGGATGGGAACCGGAAAAGAAGGTAATGGTAATTTAAGTACCCAAAGTGGTACCCTCACAAATACGCATTATTCCTATAAAAGCAGATTTGAAGATGGAGATGGTACCAATCCTGAAGAGTTAATAGCAGCAGCGCATGCCGGTTGCTTTTGTATGAAGTTAAGTTTTGTACTTGGTGCCGCTGGTTTTACACCGGAAAAGCTACAATGCACAGCTCATATTACTTTAGAAAATGGGGCCGTTACTGCATCACATTTGGTGCTACAAGCAGCGGTGCCGGGTATAAGCAAGGAAGCGTTTGACACCTGTGCTACTGAAGCCAAGGAAAATTGTCCAATTAGTAAATTATTAAATGCGGCAATTAGTTTGGACGCTACGCTAAATGCTTAATATTTTCTATGTCCAATGAAATTATTATAAGAAAAGCTGGTTTTGCTGATGCAGCTGAAGCAGCTTTTCTATTTGATCAATATCGCATGTTTTATGAGCAGCCCACTGATATAAAAGGTGCTAAGCGATTTATCAGTGAAAGGCTGCAACTCAAGGACAGCGCAGTATTTCTAGCCTATATAGGAGGACAGGCTGTTGCGTTTACACAGTTATATCCCATCTTTACATCAGTTGGCATGCAGCGCAGTTGGCTTTTGAATGATTTATTTGTAATGGAATCTGCAAGAGGGAACAAAGTAGCTACGCATTTATTAGAAGCTGCCAAGCTTTTTGCAAAAAGTACCAACAGCAAATGGCTGCTATTACAAACTGCTGACAATAACTTCAATGCACAGGCATTGTATGAAAAAGACGGTTGGAAAAAACAATCTGATTTTTTCTATCAATATGATTTATAAACAGCATGTACGTTCATATTGATTTTGTTTTATTTGAGACATTTGTAAATGTTCAAACCCCCTTCAAATAGTTTTGGAAATACTTATCATCAGTTAGAAGTATTTATTGTATTTGTTTAAATTCATATTTATATGAAAAACAGTGATAAGCTTTTTTTATACCAATTGGTATAGCAAAGAGTGAATAGGTCAAAATAGCTGAAATCCAATTTTTGGGCTTGGAGGCAACCATAAAACTCACATCTTTACTACCGCACTTGGGCATTGCATCAGGTTTTTTTTCTTGCCCCCTCTGTTTCTATATTAGCAATTGATTTTGTATAATCACTTTCGCAGGCCTGAAGCTTTCATAACGTATTTATTTTCTTCAGGTATGGATTGTTAAGCAATGAAAATGCAGAAGATAACTGCCGAATATGAATAACATTTGTCAGCATGATGATTTGCAAATTGTCAGAAAAAAATGAGTTGTTGGTATATAAAACGAAAGGATAAATAATGCTCAACAATTAGTAAATCTAATTATTTTATATACGAAAAGGAGTAGCTAAAATAACTCGATGTTTTGAACATTAACTATGAAAGAACTTACAGCTTGGGTAAGAAAAATATGCTATATGAAATGTTTCATTTAAAGTCAACTATTATTGTAAATATTAATTCTTTATTTCGCAAAACTAAATTTTTTAAAAATGAAAAAAATTTCTTCTCAATGCTTACTCTTATTAATGGCAGTTTCATTGTTTTTTTCTCAATCTGGCTATGCAGCTACAGCAGGGTTTGTAACCGAAACTATAGGGGATCAAACAAAACAAACTTCTAGCAGTAATGAGCAGGTAACAACAGATGCCAAAACTTATTTTAAAAATCTCTCTGCTAAAGAAAAAAAACTTAAAACAAAAGAAGCTAAGCAGGCACTAAAAGAGTATAAAAAAGAAAAAAAAGCAGGAAGTAAAAAGGAAACTGACCAACTATTATTGATTTTAATTGCTATCCTTATACCGCCACTTGCAGTCTATTTACATGAAGATGAAATCAATGGAAAATTTTGGTTGGATCTAATTCTTACATTATTGTTCTACATACCTGGATTGATTTATGCGCTGATTGTAATTTTATAAGCAAAACATAATACACTGGAGGCTCATAAATTTGAGCCTCTATGTTTTTCTACTATCATCCAAAAAAATCATTTCGTATTTTTATTTTATTGCAGATATTGGTATAATGCATAAAAGCCAACTGCTTTACAGACAGAATATAAAAATAACATGGAAACATGAAATAATTGGAGTCTGATTCAAAACTTATAAATCATTTACAGACCACTTTAGAAACTTACTAATATTAATTATTTCATCTCACTATCTTCGTGCTTGAATGAAAGCAGTTGTATATAAATCAACAGGAAGTTGGTATGTGGTAAAAACGGAGGACACAAAATTTTTTAAGGCAAGGATTAAAGGTGTATTAAAATTGGATGCCATTACAAGTACAAATCCAATTGCTGTGGGTGACTGGGTAAATATAGAACCCGAAGATACTGCCGAACAAACCATGATCATTACTGAAATTTTTGATCGGCATAACTATGTAGTAAGAAGTAGCCCCCAGCAGCATAGGGAGCGTCACATAGTGGCAAGCAATATAGATCAGGCTTTATTAATTGCCACACTACGAGAACCCAAAACATCTACAGGATTCATAGATCGCTTTTTAATATCCTGCGAAGCAAGCCATATACCTGCACAAATTATTCTGAATAAAATTGATGTGCAAAGAGAAAAAGAAAAACAACTTGCCACTTATATAAAATCTGTATATGAACCATTGGGCTATCCCGTTCATTTTGCCTCCTTTCAATTGAAGCAGGGTACTGAAAACTTACTGCATTTATTGCAAGATAAAACAACACTTTTAAGTGGTCCAAGCGGTGTGGGCAAATCAACATTTATTAACCTGATTTTGCCGGGCACATCTATTAGAACGATGGAAGTAAGCAATTGGAGTGGAAAAGGTATGCATACTACCACATTTGCCGAAATGTATGACCTGCCAAGTGGAGGTAAAATCATTGACACACCCGGCCTTAGGGAGTTTGGTATTACAGATTTAGATAAGAGAGAACTGAGTCATTATTTTCCCGAAATGAGGTCAATACTTCAGAATTGCCAATTCAATAATTGTATCCATGTTAATGAGCCTGATTGTGCCATACAAAAAGCAGTTTATAGTAAAACAATTGCAGTAGAGCGGTATATTAGTTATCGCAATATTTTGGATTCAATGGAAGAAAAGAAATATTAATTGATGATTCCAATAACTATTCATCATTCGATTTATTAATATCCACCTGCAATAAAAATTGGAACAAATCCTCTTTTGCGGGTATCTCCAATTTCTTTCTCAATCTGTACCTGCCAATTTCTACTCCCCGTACAGATATACTCATAAGGTGGGCTATTTCTTTGGTAGATAAATTCATTCTTAAATAGGCACATAGTTTTAATTCATGGGCAGTAATGCCGGGGTATTTTTTCTTTAGGGTTAATAAATAATCCCTATGCAATTTATTAAAAAGTAATGAGAATTGTTCCCATTCATCCCCTTCGTTTAACTGCTCTGCAAGGCTCCGCAATAGTTTATTGATATCAGCAGTTTCTATACTTCCCAAACCTGATGCCTGTGGCTGTTTGAGTCTGTTTAATTCATCTTTAAACTTTACAAGAAATTCTTTTTTCTGTACTAAATTCATAGCAGTAGATGCCAACTCGGCATTCTTAAATTCAATTTCTGCTTCTAATTTCTCATTTCGTATGCGAATCATTTCTTTCTCAGATTGCTCCAATTCAAGTTGGTGCATAGTAGTAATCTGTTTTTGTTCTTCTTCATATTTTTTTCGCTGCGCAATCATTTTCAACTCCTGTTTACGCTTAAGCTTTGTCTCTCTCCATTTCCAAAAATAATAAAGTGCAAAAATGAAAGCTAATACATATACAATCCATGCTAGCACGCTATCGTACCATGCAGGTGAGATTGTTATTGGATACACAGCAATAGCAGATTCTGCACCCAGATTATTTCTGGCTTTCACCATAAATGAATAATCACCAGGTGGAATATTGGTATAATCTTTAAAAGTTGTTTTTGACCAACCGCTCCAATCATCATCAAATCCTTCTAACTGAAAGCTATATTCCATATTGTCTGCAGTTTCAAACGCAGCAGATGCATATTCGAAATGAAATGAATTCCATTTATATGATATTTTACTTTCAAGTATTTGCTTTGGATCATTGAGGTATTCGAAACCACTAAATAATAATGAATCTTTAATATTTTTTGCCACTGCTTTACTTATAAATACTTCTGGCTTGTATGCATTTGCAGTGTACTTTTCAAAATTGATATGAAAAAATCCGTCAGCGCTAGCTACAATAATATTTTTCCTGTTCATAGGGAAAATATTTTCAAAACCACTCAGTACTTTACCGGTAAGCTCAGAGATATAGACAATTTCATTTTTATCTTTCTCTACCATTCCCAATTGTTTTTCATGTACAAACCAAAGGTTTCCCTCTGCGTCCACATTGATATATCGAATGCTAATGTTTCCAAAAATCTTTTTAAAAAAGGGAGAAGCTTCAAATTTGTTTGTTGAAGTATTGTAAGTGTATATGCCTTCTGTGGTGGCTACCACTGTTTGATTGGCTATTGAGAAAACATGATTATCAAGATTAGATGGCAATCCATTTTCAGCCGTATAAACTTTTACAGACTTATCAATTAAATTGATTTTAAACACACCTCTGTAAGGATGCGAAACCCAAACTGCATTTAATGTGGAATCATAGACTACAAAGCGAGATGAAGCATTTACTTGAAGGGATGTAGCGGCCAATTGAAACCCATTATCACTTTCAGTAAAAAAGGAAATACCCTCATAATTACCACCAACAATACTATAAGGCTCTGCATTTATCGTCATTGGCTTAACCATCCAATAGCCAGAATTTCCATCCAATTGAATTAAGCTATTATTTACAACTTCGTACAGTCCATTATCAGTACCTAAAAATAAATGATTCTTTATTGTATCCAAATGCCAGCTAAGGCCATCAGTAAGTTTTGTGGGTGATGCCGTATATTGGCTTATGTCATCATTGGCATTTACTGACAAATGATAAACCCCATTTGCTAGGGCAAAATATAATTGATTTTTGAAGCATGCACTCGAATATCCGGCCGCTCCATTAAACACATTTGGGCTTATCTTTTTTACAGCATCATTCCAGCCTAAAAAAGAAATACCATTGTCTAAGGCAGCCCAAATATTTTGATGTCTATCTGCAAAAACATATTTTACATCATTACTCAATAAATTATTTCCTTTTGTGTAAGTGCCAACCACGTTGCCAGATTTATCTGCTTGTATAATGCCATTATCATAAGTGCCTACAAGAATGTTATCATTTGAAATTTCAATACTGCTTGTAAAATATTGATTATTACTTACACCATTTCCGTTTAGTAAAAATGGCACCAATGTAGATTGTGAAAATAGGAAAAGCCCATTTTGTACAGTAGTAATAAGGCTACCTGCCAAGTAGGGAGTTATGCTGGTAATTTTAAAATTAGTGGGTAAGTTCTCCTTAGCATTTATTGTACTCCAACCACCACTACGAAATACAACTATGCCTTTTGATTTATCTTGTGCTATTACTTGATTGCCATCAATTCCTAAAAAATCCCATCCTGCTGCACTAGTGTACACAGATACTTTGCCATCATGAAAATGAAATATTCTCGTGGTTGATCTAAAAAAAACTTCCTCATCTACAATGGCAATATTCCAGATATCTGCAAAATCAAGATCATTTTTAGGTATAAGTTTTAGGAGTGAAGTGTAAATTAACTGTCCCTGATTCCCTGGTTCAAAATAGCCAAGCTCATCCTGCCCCCCGGCATATAATCTACCCTTCTTATCAAAGGCAATAAACCTAACAATTGTTTTGTTAGGAAGAGGAATTGTTTTCCAGGATACCCCATCATACACCAATACGCCTTCATTGTTGGCAAAATACATACGCCCCTTCTTGTCTTGGCAGGCTACCCAGTTTTGAGTACCTGCGTTGTAATCATATTTTGTATAATGATTTGAGTTTATCGTTCCTAACAATGCTTGACTGCTTATTGAGGTATATAAAAGTAAAAAAAGAATTAAAAAAATGGATGAAAGCCATTTTTGAAACCCGAATAAAAACAGTTTTATATGCATGATGTACCCATGATGTAGTTGAAATTGGTCAAAAATAAGGGCATTAGTTAAATGTTGTAGATGGGTTGTAGCCTATTTTTTGGTAGTAGCATACGTTGAATTTTAAGTTTGCAGCCTAATATTATTTAAAATATTAAACAAACGATTGCAGCATTTCCTACACGGTTACTTTCACAACATCAATATGGCAGCTATACATATTGATGGATAATGTAAAGTCCAATTGTCATGCTTGTTGTATGTTTTAGATAAAACTAAATTATTAAAAATTACTCCTTTTATGAAGAAGATTTCGACGCTTGTTTGTCTCCTAGTATGTACTCAAATGCTATTTGCTCAGCAAGATATTATTACTGTCAAACATGGTGCCGATGGCCACCGATTAACAGTAAATGGAAAAGATTTTATTGTTAATGGTATGAACTGGGATTATTTTCCAATTGGTACTAACTTCACCTATAGTCTTTGGAATCAACCTGCAGATATCATCAAAGCTGCTTTAGATTATGAAATGCCCTTGCTAAAAAATATGGGTATAAATACTATTCGTCAATATACAGGAGTACCAGCAAAGTGGATTAAATATATATATGAAGAATATGGAATTTATACAATGCTCAATCACAGTTTTGGAAGATATGGTCTTACTCTAAGCGGAGCTTGGTTTCCAAATACAAACTACTCTGATCCAAGAGTAAGTGAATTATTAATTAAAGAAGTAAAAGCAATGACTGAGGAATATAAAAATACTCCTGGTTTATTATTATTTCTATTGGGCAATGAAAATAACTATGGTCTTTTTTGGAGAGGGGCTGAAACAGAAGATATGCCGCAGGAAGACAGGCAATCTACAAAAGATGCCTTCTATCTATATAAACTATTTAACGATGCCGTTAAGGAAATGAAATCTATCGACAAAAACCATCCAATGGCTATTTGTAATGGAGATTTACTCTTCTCAGAAATTATAGCAAAAGAGTGTACTGACATTGATATACTTGGTATTAACTCATATAGAGGAATCAGTTTTACAGATTTATACCAAAAGGCAGCAAAAACAATCAACAAACCTGTTGTATTAACTGAGTTTGGCGCAGATGCCTACAATGCACAAGGCAATAGCGAAGACCAAGAATACCAAGCAAAAGTTTTGGTGAAAAACTGGAAAGAAATATATGCTAATGTGGCCGGTATGGGAAATGCCGGAAACAGTATTGGAGGATTTACCTTTCAGTTTAGCGATGGCTGGTGGAAAACAGGACAAACTGTAAACTTAGATGAGCATGATCCAGCAGCTTCTTGGTCAAATGGTGGATATCAAAATGACTTTGTAAAAGGTGAAAACAATATGAATGAGGAGTGGTTTGGTATCTGTGCAAAAGGACCAAACAACGAAAGAGGTATATATCAATTATATCCTCGTGCTGCATATTATGCATTGAAAGAATTACATGAGTTTAATCCATACAGTGATGCTGCAAAAACGCAGATTAATGTCATTGATAATATACAAATTACTGATGCAGCTTTAAGAGCCAGAGGTGATAAAGCAGCTCTAGATGCAGAACAAAAAAGTAAAGTCTATTTAAGTGATTTGCAAGCAAATTTTACAACTTATAACACAGGCGGTTCTTTGATTTCAACACCAAAGGAAGCTGACCCTGCAAACAACGGTTATCCAAACCGTTTGGGCTTTGACCATATGCAGTCATTCAATATTGGTATTACAGCCAAACCTGCTCCAAACATGACAGCTAATGTACAGTTTAATGTATTGGGAAATGTAGCTGAAAATCCAATAGATGAAGTATTTTATGAGAATAGAGGAAGAAGAATAACAGTAAGTACTCCAACTGGCCCTCAACAAATAAATTCTAACAATAGGGTGCAGTTATATAGAGCAAGTTATACTTGGGATACCAAGTATTTTAACGTAAATGGTTTTTATCGTACCGGTCATTATCATTGGGGATATGAAGGGGATTTCTTTGGTCTTTATCCGGAAGCAAACTACGGACCAAATATTGATATATATAATGGCGATGCCCCTTCTGGTTTTGAAATAAAAGGCAAGAAATTTTTAGACGGTTTTAAATTAGCTTTTGGACCTGAATTGTGGTGGGGAGCAAACCCGGCAGTATTATTGAAATATTCCAAAAAACTGGCTGGATTTCAGGTGTCAACAGTTTTTCATGAAGACCTTACTCAGCGTTCTGGCATTCAAAGTTCCATAGCAATACCGCAACCCAAAACAAGAAGACTTTCTCTGGCTATCGAAAGAAAAGCAGGTAAAGTTGGTGTATCAGTTGGTGGCTTATGGGCAGGCCAACCATTGAATGGCCGCACTTTCCAAGTGGTAAGAGGCACAAAAGATAATTATGAAATATTTCAAGACCAGATAAAAGCAGAGGATAATTTTGGTGGTAAGGTAAAATTGACCTACGAAGGTGGAGTTTTCAAATGGTATGCATCAGGAGCTGCAATGGGTTTAGTAGCAAATGGTGGTTATGATAATACAAAAACATATACCGGATGGAGATTGAAAGATAATGGAAGCGGAAATATGTATAATTTCCTTTCTGGCTTTACAGTTAATGTGGGTAAAATTCAAATAGCTCCAAATTTCTTATGGCAGAAACCAATTGAAGGACCTATTCCAACAGACGTGCCTGCTCCGGGTCGTGCAAGAAATATTCAAGATGATCCTTTTTCTGTAAGAATAAATAGAGAAACAGTAGCTGGAGAACTATTATTGACTTATGATCCAACCCCTGGTACTTGGATGTATGAATGGGATAATGACAGAGCAGAAGATGCAAAATTTGCTATGAGTCTTGACTTTGTATATAGACATTTACCAACTACTCAAGATGCTGCTATTGGTATTCTTGCAAATGGACGTACCACATTCGCATTTCCCGGTGCTGCACCGGCTTTAGACCTTTGGGAAACAAACCTGAGAATGGTATCTAAAATAAATCCCGAATTTGGTATAATAGGGAATATTTATGTAGGAAATGGTCAAGCAAATGGTAGCAATGCCAGAACCATTGATAGGTTTGGTGGAGACATTAGAACTATTTATAAAAAAGTAAAATTAATGGGTGTAGCAAAGTTCAATGATTGGGGCCCTTTTGACTATCATAGGGACTTTAACCTTACATTCCCATTACAGCTAATGTTAGATTTATCTACCGAATTGGGCAAGCCAGATTGGTTTCTTTTACCAGGCACTCGCCTAGGAGTAAGAGGTACATACAGAACACTTGATAAATATTCACCACGATACGCACCTACATACACAGTAGGCCCAGACGGAAACCCTGTACCAGATCCAAATGCAATAGGCTACCCCAATGGCAATGAGTGGGAAATAAGGACTTACATACAAATAAACATAGGCAAATAATTTCTATATGAAAAAGAACATAAATAAACATTTCATCGTATTAGCACTGCTAGCTCTGACCATAGGATGTAAAAGAGAGCTGTCCGACTTAGAATCTGCAGCATATCCAACAACATCCGCAGTTTTCTTGGACGATTTTACCGGAGACCTTATCTATGCTGCATTTGGTGGCTCAGATGTAAGAGCATTTCAAGTAGTAAAAGAAGATACTTATGGCGGTTCTGCTGCCGCAATGCGTTTTGATGTGCCGGATGAAAATAGCCCAAAAGGCGCATTTGCAGGAGGTGCATTCTTTAGCAGAACAGGAAGGGACCTCACGGGATACAATGCACTTACATTTTATGTAAGAGCATCACAACCGGTAAATATTGGTGTAGTTGGATTTGGTAATGATTTTGGCGAATCAAAATATGTAACTTCCATTAGTGGGGTACCTGCAAATACAAACTGGCAGAAGGTAATTATTCCAATTCCAGACGCTTCAAAACTTTCTGCGGAAAGAGGTTTGTTTTATATTTCAGCAGGTGCATTAAATGGAAGAGGTTATACCATTTGGGTGGATGAATTACAATTTGAAAACCTTTCAAATCTTTCACCTGTTACAGGTCTGATTGCATTGGGTAAGGATAGTGTAATAAATGGTGCAGAAAATGAAAGCACATATAGCACTGGCGCTTTTCAAGCAAGCGCTAATTTACCTTCAGGTATCAACCAAGTTGTAAATACTACCGCAAATTTTTTCACTCTAATTGCTTCAAACTCAAGTGTAGCAAGTGTAACAGAGAACGGTATAATTACAGTACTTGATTCAGGTCAATCCATCATCACTGCAAAACTTGGTGATCAAGACGCAAAAGGTAGCATTACTATCAATGGTGTTGGTGCGGGAATAAAGCCTGCCACAATTGCTCCTGTGCCTTCTTATGATCCGGCAAATGTCATATCAATGTATTCAAATGTTTATCCAAATGAACCGATAGATACTTGGAATACAAGATGGTTGTATTCTACTGCTGAAAATGATTTCATCAGCCTATATGGTGATGATGTAATCAAATACAGAAGTTTGAATTTTGTAGGTATAGAATTTACATCCCAACCAATAGATGCTACTGAAATGACAAATTTCCGTATGAATATATGGACACCAGACCCTACTAATTTACCAAATAATTTTAAAGTATTGTTAGTTGATTTTGGTGCAAATGGTGTGTTTGGCGGAGGTGATGATGCATCCTCGGAGCTTACATTTACAAGTCCTCTATTAGTAACAAATAATTGGGTTACTATTGATGTGCCATTAAGTAGTTTTACTACATTAACTACAAGAGCACATTTAGCACAGTTAGTACTTTCAGGTACTTTACCAAACGTTTTTGTAGACAACGTATTGTTCCATAAAATTTCATCAGAACCTACAGTTGCTGCACCTGTTCCAACTTATAATTCAGCAGACCTATTATCCATTTTAAGTGATAGTTATACAAATCTGGCTGGAACAGATTTCAATCCAAATTGGGGTCAGGCTACTGTAGTTTCTCAAAAACCTATTGCAGGAAATAATACACTTGTATATAAAGGATTAAACTATCAAGGTACACAGTTTGCCTCTGCACAAAATGTATCCGATAAAACATATCTGCACCTTGACTATTATACTACAAATTCAACCAGTTTGAAAGTATATTTGATTAGTGCAGGTCCTGCGGAAAAACCCTATACACTCACAGTGCCATCAGGGTCTGGATGGAGAAGCGTTGATATACCGTTATCATCATTTGCACCCACCGTGGATTTAACCAAGGTGATACAGATGAAATTTGATGGCAATGGAGATATTTACCTAGACAATATCTTATTTAGAAAATAATTTTCATCATAGCAAATAATCATTCAAATGAAAGCAATTTATAAAATTTTTAATCGTACACATGCACTACAATATACATTATTGTTTGCATTAGTTGGCTTATTTTCAAACTGTAAAAAAGAAAGCAAACAAACATTACTTGAAAGATCATACAAATTAGTGTGGAGTGATGATTTTGATGGAATAGCTGGCACGGCCCCTGATGGTGCAAAATGGACTTATGATATCGGTGCAGGGGGTTGGGGAAATCAAGAGTTACAGTATTATAGTAATAGTACAGAAAACGTATCTCATGATGGATTTGGCAACTTACTTATAACAGCTACAAACAAAGGTACTGGTGGTGCTCCATTCACTTCTGGGCGAATAAAAACACAAGGTTTGTTTGGCCAAGCTTATGGAAGAATTGAGGCAAGATTAAAAACTCCGTCTGGCCCAGGTATTTGGCCTGCTTTCTGGATGCTTGGTGAAGATATCACAACAAATCCATGGCCGGCATGTGGGGAAATAGATATCATGGAATTAAGGGGTCAAGAGCCATATATCATAAATGGTACTTTACATGGTCCCGGCTATTCTGGTGGCAATTCTGTAACAAAAACATATACACTTACAGAAGGCAGATTTGATACAGACTATCACATTTATGCCGTAGAATGGGGCACAGACTATATTGATTTCTTTGTGGATGATTATTTATATAATCGTCTTACCCCAGCTGATCTTGCAGGTGAGTGGGTGTATAATAAACCATTCTTTTTAATTTTAAATATAGCAGTGGGCGGTACTTATGTTGGCTTCCCCACTTCAGGCACATCATTCCCTCAATCTATGGTTATAGACTATGTAAGGGTTTATGATGAACAATAAATCCTGTTAAAAACTTTAGGAGTTGATAAGATACTTTTCAACTCCTTTTTTATGAATTAATTTTTCAACCCTATTCTCTTAACTATCTCTTCTCTAACAAAAATTACACTGACGAATATTAATTGTACATGACCACTACGATGCTTGAAACAGTTGAAATAAACAACGAAGCGTTTTTTAAAATTTCTGATACGGATGCTATGCGCCCATTCTTTATGAGCATTGTGAGCAATTCGGATCATTGGATGTTTGTATCTAGCAATGGAGGAATTTCCGCAGGAAGAAAAAATCCTGACAATGCATTCTTCCCTTATTATACAGATGATAAAATAACCGAGCATGCAGAAAACACAGGCAGCAAAACGATATTTCAAATCAGTAAAGGAGGCACTACCTATTTATGGGAGCCATTTTCCAATCGGGGCGAAGGCCGTTATGATATTACCAGAAATATTTATCAAAATAAGTGGACAAATAAGGTACTCTTTGAAGAAATAAATCTTGACCTTCATCTTACATTCCAATATGAATGGAACAGTAGTAATCTATTTGGATTTGTAAAACAATCTAGGTTATTTAATAACTCCACTGAAACCATAGATGTAAAATTGGTAGATGGTTTTCAGAATATCATTCCAGCTGGTGTACCCTGCGATTTACAAACAAAAACCAGTAATCTGGCTGATGCTTATAAACGGTCAGAACTACTGCCAGCATTGGGTATTGGCATTTTTGCATTGAGTGCAATCATAGTTGATAAAGCTGAACCAGCAGAAGCACTTAAAGCAAATATTGCATGGAGTGTAGGTTTAGATAATGCGGTTTATCTTCTTTCCCCCAACCAACTCAAAGCTTTCAGACAAAATCAAAATATATATCAAGAAGAGGATATAAAAGGAGAGAAGGGAAGCTATTTGGTAGTAAGTAATTTATCCCTTGAAGCAGGAGTACAAAAGCACTGGATGGTGATTGGTAACCTGAACCAAAATCATTCCGCGTTAGCGGCATTGTCAAACCAAATTTCTACTGACAATGATCTGAAACATAAAATACTTGCAGATATTGAAGCGGGTACACATCAGTTAAAACAGTTGACTGGAGCGGCAGACAGTTTTCAATATACCGCTGATAAACTAAATGATACTAGGCATTTTTCCAATGTATTATTCAATATAATGCGTGGGGGTATCTTTGACAATAATTATCAAATACACAAAAAAGATTTTTTACAATATCTCCAAAAAGCAAATAAAATAGTATATCAAACTGTACAACCTGAGTTATCAAATCTTGCGGATGAATTTTCACTTTTTGGATTAAAAAATATTGCAGCAGCTTCGTTAAATCCTGATTTTATTAGACTGGCCACAGAATATCTGCCTCTAAAATTTAGCCGCAGACATGGTGACCCAAGTAGACCATGGAACCAGTTTTCAATAAATATTAAAAACGAAAATGATGGGTCAGAAATATTAGATTATCAGGGTAATTGGCGAGACCTATTTCAAAATTGGGAGGCACTGGCCTACTCCTATCCCTCTTTTATTGAAGGCATGATTTCTAAGTTTTTAAATGCCACTACTTTTGAAGGGTATAATCCATATCGTGTTACAAAAGATGGCTTTGACTGGGAAACGATAGAACCTGATAATCCCTGGAGTTATATTGGCTACTGGGGCGATCATCAAATTATTTATTTATTAAAATTTTTAGAATTTTCAGAACAACTGGATGCAGGTTCAATATCAAAAATGTTGGCAAAAAGGAATTTTGTATATGCCAATGTGCCTTATAAAATTAAGGCATATCAAGACATTGTAAAGCATCCAAAAGACACTATCGAATTTGATCACCTTAATGAGAAAAATATACATGTAAGGATACAAGCAATGGGAGCAGACGGGGCATTGCTACAAAATCTTTCCGGTGAAATATATCGGGTAAATTTCCTAGAGAAAATACTGGCAACGCTACTCTCAAAATTATCGAATTTTATACCGGAAGCTGGCATTTGGATGAATACACAAAGGCCAGAAGGGAATGATGCCAACAATGCATTAGTGGGCAATGGAGTATCCATGGTTACTCTATGCTATCTCCGAAGATTTTTAAAATTTTTACAGCCTGTACTTGCCAATATTGCAAAGCAAAATATTCCAATATCAAAAGAGCTTTATACGCTCTTTAATGATCTATCAAATATCTTTTCAAACAACCTAACATTACTCTCTGCGCCTATTTCTGATAAGGATAGAAAAATCATAACTGATGCATTGGGTGAAGCAGGAAGTGCATATCGAATCCAGATTTATGAGCATGGTTTTTCTGCTGAAATGAAGGAAGTATCCGGTGCTGAACTCATTTCACTTGTTAATCATTCAATACAATTTGCAGAGCACACAATAAGAGCTAATAAAAGAAAGGATGGTTTATATCATGCCTACAATCTTTTGAGTTTTGATGGAGAAGCAGTTCGCATTGCTTACCTCAGTGAAATGTTAGAAGGGCAGGTGGCTGTGCTAAGTTCAGGTCTGCTTTCTCCAAAAGAAAATGCTGAAGTATTAGAAGCATTAAAGAATAGTGCATTATACAGAGCAGAGCAAAACAGCTATATCCTATATCCCAATAAATCATTACTAAAATTTTCAGAAAGAAATACGATACCCAATACAGCTGTACAAAATTCAGAGCTACTTAAGAAACTATTAAATGACAATAGTACGGCTATCCTAGAAAAAGATATAAATGGCCAGTATCATTTCAATGGCAATTTTAAAAATGCAGGCGATTTATTGATTGGTTTAAATAGACTAAGTGCAAAATATCAATTGCTTGTAGCCAAGGAAAAAAGCATTGTTCTACAAATATTTGAAGACGTTTTCAATCACAAAGAATTTACTGGAAGGTCGGGTACATTCTATGGTTATGAAGGCTTGGGTTCTATATACTGGCATATGGTTTCAAAATTGGGAGTGGCGGCTATGGAAGTTTGTTTGCAGGCCATTCAAGATAATGCAGATGGGGAGATTGTATCAAAACTCATTGCTCAGTATTATGATGTAAAAGCCGGAATTGGTGTGCACAAATCTCCACAGGTTTTTGGAGCATTTCCTATTACTCCTTATTCGCATACGCCTTTTAATAAAGGTGCACAACAACCGGGCATGACTGGTCAGGTAAAAGAAGATATTTTATGCCGCATTGGCGAACTTGGTATAAAACTTAAAGATGGTTATCTCAAATTTGAACCACGATTATTATTTGCAGCCGAATTTTTGACACCTAAAAGTACCGCTACATTTGTACTTTCTGATGGTAGTATAAAAGAGATTTCAATGCCAGAAAATAGTTTGGCTTTTTCTATTTGTCAGCTGCCTGTTATCTATACAAAATCCCAACAAAATAAAATAGAAGTACATCATTCAAATGGTGCCATAGAATCATTTGAAGGTAATACATTGAATGCAGATATCAGTACTAAGATCTTTCAAAGAACTGGAGAAATTATTACACTCATTGTTCACATCAATACAGACATTTTGCGATAATGAGCAAACTGTCATCCATCATATTAATTTGCATAATGGCCTGCGCTTGCGGCTATGGTTCAAAGATTGATTCTGTAGAAAGAACGGCTGCAGAAATTTTGGGCGATAAAAACTATCAAGCAATATGTTATGGAGGATACAGATCCACCACAAGAGATGTAGCCCCAACAGTGGCAGAAATAAAAGAAGATTTAAAAATATTATCCGCACTAAACTTTAAGATTTTAAGAACATACAATGTCTATTTGCCAGAGATAAATAACCTGCTTCAAGCCATTGCGGAGCTAAAAAAAGAAATCTCAAATTTTGAAATGTATGTAATGATGGGTACATGGATTGATTGTAAAAATGCATGGACAAGTGCAGCTCCTATTCATACAGAAGAAAGTGATAAAAACGCAACAGAAATAGCAACAGCTGTACAGTTGGCCAATCAATACCCTGATATTGTAAAAATTATTGCCGTAGGCAATGAAGCAATGGTAAACTGGGCTACAGGATATTATGTTACTCCAGATATCATCCTAAAATGGGTTACCCATTTACAAACACTGAAACAGGAAAATAAGTTGCCAAAAGATTTATGGATAACTAGTTCTGACAATTTTGCCTCTTGGGGTGGCGGTGGAAATGAATATCATGTACCTGCATTGGAGGCGCTTGTAAAAGCTGTTGATTATATATCTGTGCATACCTACCCCATGCATGATACACATTACAACCCTGCCTTTTGGGGCGTAAAAGTATCTGAGCAAAAGCTTAGTAATAAACAGCAGATTGATGCTGCTATGCTGCGTGCAAAATGGTATGCAGTAGCACAATATGACAGTGTAGTATCTTACATAAAGTCAATAGGTGTAGAAAAACCTGTACATATTGGAGAAACGGGCTGGGCATCAGTATGTAATGAACTGTATGGTCCAAATGGTTCAATGGCTGTGGATGAATACAAATCTGCACAGTATTATCATTTAATAAGGGACTGGTCAAATGCAAATAATATAAGTTGTTTTTTCTTTGAAGCTTTTGATGAAAGCTGGAAGAATAGTGCAAATCCAATGCATTCAGAAAATCATTTTGGTTTAATCAATTTACAATCCGAAGCAAAATATGCTCTTTGGCACCAGGTAGATGCAGGAGCGTTAAAAGGCTTAAGTAGAAATGGCATGCCCATTTCCAAAACATATAATGGTAATGATACCCTTTTATGGAAAGATGTACTAACGCCAAAAAAAATATTAAATGATTAAAATGCTAAAAGTCCAACACTACCATAAAAAAATTGTATCGTATTTAATTTTTGTGTTTATGATGATCACTACAATTACAAGCTGCACCGGTAATGAAACATTCACAACAGAAGTATATGAAACAGCTGCAAATGGTAATGCCTTAACGCTAATCACTGATCAATCTTCAAAGGAAGCACCAATAGAAATAACCATAAACCCAGAAGAAAAATATCAAACCATTACAGGATTTGGTGGTTCGTTTACACAAGCTACTGCTACCCTGCTCAATCAAATGAGTGATACAAATCGTAAAAAAATTTTAGCAGCATATTTTGGTGATGATGGTGCAAGATATTCATTAACCAGAACCCATATCAACTCCTGCGATTTCTCTACTCACAATTATGCCTATGCTAATGAGCCCGGAGATACTGCACTCAATAGCTTTTCCATTGATGAGGATAGAAAAGCATTAATCCCAATAATTAAACAAGCTATGAGCCTTTCAACCGAAGGGTTTAAAATAATATCATCACCTTGGTCAGCACCACCTTGGATGAAAGATAATAATGATTGGAGAGGTGGAAAACTATTGCCACAATACAACAATACATGGGCCAAGTACTTTGCAAAGTATTTAGATGCCTATAAAAAAGAGGGTATTGATATATGGGGTATCACTGTAGAAAACGAGCCCTTGGGTAATGGAAAGAATTGGGAAAGTATGGATTTTTCTCCTGAGGAAATGACAGCATTTGTAAAAGATTTTCTAGGTCCCTATCTCGAAAACAATGGCCATGCCTCCGTAAAGATTTTAGGCTATGATCAAAACCGTGGGGATGCTTTAAAACAATGGGCAGATGTAATGTATGCTACTGAATCGTCTTCAAAATATTTTTCAGGAATGGCGGTACATTGGTATGCCAGTACTTATGATGTATTTCCTGAATCATTACAACATACTTATGAAAAAGCCCCACAAAAATATATCATCAATACAGAGGCTTGCATAGATGCCGATGTACCACATTGGAAAGATGACAATTGGTATTGGAGCAAGGAAGCCACAGATTGGGGTTGGGATTGGGCAAGTGAAGCAGAAAAATATTTGCATCCAAAGTATGCCCCAGTATTTCGATATGCCAATGATATAATCGGGTGTTTAAACAACAGGGTAGATGGATGGATAGATTGGAATATGGTTTTAGATAAACAGGGTGGCCCAAACTGGTTTAAGAACTGGTGTACAGCTCCTGTAATTGTAGATACAACCACAGATGAAGTTTATTTTACACCACTATTTTATACCCTTTCCCATTTTAGTAAATTCATAAGACCCGGTGCTGTAAGAATTGGGTTCACAAATCAAGATAGTTCATTACAAGTTACTGCTGCGCAGAATCCGGATGGCTCCATGGCCATTGTACTTTTTAACCCAACAGAAAACGATAAAAATTATAATATCACCTTCGGTGAAAAAAAAATAGCTAGCATCATTCACGGAAAAGCAATACAAACCGTAGTCATAAAAAAATCAAATCAAACAAGCAATGACAAAAAGTAAAACAGATCCAAAAGACATTGTGCCTTTTGGGCAGAAAGTAGCTTTTGGTGCCGGCAATCTTACCAATCAACTATTACCGGCGGCCTTAGGTGTATTTATGTTTTTCTTAGTAGTAGGCTTTGGTATGAATCCTACAAAAGCTGGTATCCTTGCTGCCATACCAAGATTTATTGATGCCATTCTCGATCCTATCATGGGATATATCTCAGACAATACAAGGTCCAAATGGGGTCGTAGAAAACCTTATATTTTTGGAGGTGCTATCATTACGGGATTGTCTTTTATACTCATGTGGCAATTAAAAATACCTGTAGAAGGAAATAATAATGAAACGTATAATTTCATTTACTTCCTTATCATGTCTGTGGTTTTTTATTTAGGGTATACTGTTTTTGCAGCACCATTAATAGGGTTAGGATATGAAATGACACCAGACTATAATGAGCGTACTCGGTTAATGGCCATGAGCCAAATTATGGGTCAAATAGCATGGATGATTGCACCTTGGTTTTGGTTTCTTATTTCTAGGCCTGAAATATTTCCAAATGCCCCTACAGGTGTAAGACAACTCTCTGTTTGGGTAGGTGTATTGTGTTTGATAATGGGTATAATGCCAGCTATCTTTTGCAAAGAGGTTGATCAAGCTAATCTACAGGGTCAAACAAAATTATCTATGAAAGATTTAGTTGCCAATATGAAACATTTTTTTGGCGACATTAAAAAAACAATCACTAACAAACCATTCTTACGACTATGTGGAGCTACTTTTTTAGTATTTAATGGATTTCAAATAGTGGCACAGTTTGCCTTCTTCATCATTATCTTTTATATGTATAATGGAGATCAGGCAGCGGCAGGTCAGTGGCCAGCATGGTTTGGAACTGTAAGTGCTTTAGTTACTGCTACTTTGGTTATTCCAATCATCACATACATGTCCACAAAAATTGGTAAGAGAAACGCATTTATTGTTTCTACTATTATATCCATTGTTGGATATTCACTTAAATGGTTTGGATTTTCACCGGGCAATCCTTGGTTAATGTTTATGCCCATACCATTGATGTCATTTGGTATAGGTGGTTTATTCACTTTAATGATGAGTATGACTGCTGATGTATGTGATTATGATGAATTAAAAAATGGAATGCCACGCAAAGAAGCATTGTTTGGCGCAGTGTACTGGTGGATGGTTAAATTAGGAACATCATTAGCATTGTTTATAAGTGGAGTGGTACTGAGCAGCGTTGGGTTTGATCAAAACGCCAAAGAACAATCAGCATCTGCTATAACTGCACTGCGTATGGCTGATGTTATTGTGCCATCAATAGCAGGGCTGCTTGCCATTGTAGTAATGTGGGGATATAATATTTCTGAAAAAAGAGCCATTGAAATCAGAGAAGAATTAATCATTAGAAGAGGTAAATTATAAATTTAAAATAAATTTTCAATACATGTCAAACCATACAGGATCAGTTGCTAAAGTACCCATGATTCAAAAAATAGCTTTCGGACTTGGCATGCTTGCCAATCAAATGTTTCCGGCAGCTTTGGGCATATTCATGGTAGTGCTGGTAGAAGATTTAAAATTTCCTGCATGGATGTGGGGTTTCTTATTTTTTGTACCACGCATATTTGATGCTTTTGTAGATCCCATCATGGGTTTTATAACTGACAATACCAAGTCAAAGTGGGGAAGAAGAAGGCAGTATGTATTTGCTGGTGCCATTCTAATGGGCATTTCATTTATTGCCATGTGGCAGCTATACAGAGAAAATGGTATTGATTATAATTTCATTTATTTCCTCATCTGGTCTTTTCTGTTTTATTTAGGATTATCAATATTCAGTGTACCTTATGTAGCCATGGGATATGAAATGAGTGACGATTTTCATGAGCGCACAAGTATCATGGCCATTTCCCAATGGATTGGTCATTGGGCTTGGGTTATAGCACCTTGGTTTTGGGTGGTTATGTATGATAAAGGGTGGTTTGTAAATGCCGATACAGCCACAAGAACGCTGGCTATATGGGTAGGTGTGGTTTGTATGCTACTCGCCATGACGCCTGCCTTTTTTATTAAAAGTAAATCTACATTAAACGAAGAGAGTTATACACCATTAAGTATGAAAACAATTGGTGGTAGTCTCAAAGAAATATTTGAAAGTTTTAAAGAAGCATTCAAGCTTAAAGCATTTAGAAAACTCTGTATAGCTACATTTTTTATCTTCAATGCATTCAACACAGTAGCAGGGTTTACTTTCTTCATTGTTGTATATCATTTGTTTGGCGGCAAAGCAGAAGATGCGGGTATCTGGCCTACATTATTTGGTAGTGTGGGTGCATTGGTTACTACATTTATTGTTATTCCAATAGTCTCTTTTATTTCAAAGAAAATGGGTAAAAAATCTGCGTTCTTGTTATGTCAGGGCATATCCATTCTTGGTTATATTATGTTGTGGTTTTTCTTTATCCCGGGCAAGCCATATATGTTTCTTTTTGCATTACCATTTTTCTCTTTTGGCATAGGAAGTTTATTTACTTTGATGATGAGTATGACCGCAGATGTATGCGATATGGATGAACTTTCATCAGGAAAAAGAAGGGAAGGAATTTTTGGTGCTATCTATTGGTGGATGGTGAAATTTGGGTTTGCCATTGCAGGTTTATTAACCGGAGTTATTATGTCTGGGGTTGGCTTTGTGCCGGGTGCAGACACACAGGCAGATGGCGCTATTACAGGGCTACGATTATTTTTCTCAGGCATACCCATTGCAGGTACATTAATAGCCATGTGGGTAATGCGAAATTATGATTTGAATGAAGAAAAAGCTAGAGAAATAAAAGCAGAATTAGATAGAAGAAAAGCTAGTCCAAAAATATCTTCTGGATACCAGGCCGGAAATTTGTGGCAGAGAGCAAGCCATCTTCAACTGCCTCATTTTACAGGAGCCCCCTTACAGCAAATGACTGAAGATAAAATTAAAGAAATGTTTGCCTTTCAACTAAAAAAAGGAGTACATGGTCTATGTTTTAGTCCTTATCTTGAAGGTCAAGATGCAGGGGATATATTGATTGAATCAGAAACAAAAGCAAGGGTGGAAATTGTGGCGCCTCATACCCAGTGGGTCCGTTCTTTCTCAACTACAGCAGGTCATGAAATCATTCCATCATTTGCAAAAGAAAAAGGACTGAAAACAGTAGCCGGGGCATGGATAAGTAATGATAAATTGCAAAATGAAAAAGAAATTGCAAACCTTATACAACTTGCAAAAGCGGGTAAAGTTGATATAGCAACAGTAGGCAATGAAGTTTTGCTGCGCAATGAATTAAATACAGCTGATCTTGTAGCATATATTAACAAGGTAAAGGAAGCAGTACATCCGGTGCCGGTTAGTTATGTTGATGCCTATTTTCAATGGATAGAACATCCGGAGTTGATAGATGCTTGCGATATGGTGATGATAAATTGCTATCCATTCTGGGAGGGTTCATCAATCGAAAATAGCTTGGATGATTTACGAAAAATGTATTTACTGATGAAGCAATCTGCTCCAAATAAAAAAGTTATTATTGCAGAAACCGGATGGCCAAGTGAAGGGGATAATATAAATAATGCAACACCCTCTACGCTGAATGCTCAAAAATATTTTCTAGCAGTACAGGAATGGGCTATCAAAGAAAATATTGAGCTCTTCTATTTTTCATCTTTTGATGAAACATGGAAAATAAAACAAGAAGGAGCATTGGGAGCTAGATGGGGCATTTGGAATAAGGATGAAAAATTAAAATATTAAATCAACACATATATATGTCATTTAGAAAAGAAAACATATTATCACTTCGGCCAGATTCAGCAAGTAGCTATGTAGCCGGTGAATCAGAAGATACGCTTAAAGATTTATTTGCAGAAATAATGCAAAATGGGGTACATGGATTTTGTTTCAGTTTATATGAAGATGGACAAAAACCGGGTGATATCATTTCTGAGGCACAGGTGCGTCGCCGCATGAATATCTTAAAGCCGCATACAAAATGGATACGTTCATTTTCCTGCACAGAGGGAAATGAATGGATACCTCGAATAGCTAAAGAAATGGGCATTAAAACCCTAGTAGGTGCATGGCTTGGCAATGATCCTGAAATTAATAAAAGAGAAATTGAAGGATTACTTCAGTTAGCCAAAGAAGGTTTGGTAGATATTGCTGCGGTGGGCAATGAAGTGATGTACAGAAAAGATCTTACCGAAGATGAATTACTCGAATTCATCCACCATGTAAAATCTGAAATACCACATATACCCGTTGGCTATGTAGATGCATATTATGAGTTTTCTCATAGACATAGAATTACAGAAGCTTGCGATGTTATACTCTGCAATTGTTATCCATTCTGGGAAGGATGCCCCATTGATAATTCATTGGATTATATGAAGCAAATGTATTATCAAGCCAAAGCGGCAGCCAATGGAAAGGAAGTAATCATAACAGAAACGGGCTGGCCAAGTATGGGTGAAACGCTCAAAGGCTCTGTACCATCAGAAAAAAGTTCAAGAGATTATTTTATTAATACACAATTATGGTCAGCCAATGATAATATACCCACATTCTATTTTTCATCTTTTGATGAGTCTTGGAAGGTAGGGGCGGAAGGTGTGGTAGGCGCTTACTGGGGCATTTGGGATAAGCATGAAAATCTGAAATACTAAGCATGAATTTTTTTGATCAATATGGCTTGAAGCCTGCAAAAGCAATTTGCTATTCCGGGTTTAGAAATGGGCAGCAGCCGGGCAGCATCTATCCGTCTTATGAGGAGGTGAAAGAAGATTTGTTATTACTTCAAAACGAATGGAAATATCTTCGCTTATATGATTGTGATACTCATGCGCAAACAGTTCTTGATGTTATTCATAAAGAACAGTTTGATTTTAAAATAATGCTTGGGGCGTATATAGAAGCTGAAATGAATAATTTTGGTTGCCCTTGGGGGGGTGGTGTTTTTGAGGAAAAGCAATTGGAAGTAAATGCTCTACGCAATGAGCAGAAAATAAAACAACTCATTGAATACGCAAATCAGTTTCCCGATATTATTTTTTCCTTATCTGTGGGCAATGAGGCTTGTGTTGATTGGACAGATCATTTTGTGCCTGTAAGCAAAGTAGCTGAGTATGCCAATTTGGTAAAGAAAAATGCCAAACAGCCAGTTACATTCTGCGAAAACTATTTGCCTTGGATCAATCAATTGAAGCCTGCCATTGAAGCATTTGATTTTATATCCATACATACTTACCCAGTATGGGAGTATAAGCATATTCATGAATCAATAGAATATACAAAGCAAAATTATTATGCTGTAGCTAATCAATTTCCTGATAAAATTGTTACCATAACAGAAGCTGGATGGGCTACCAATTCAAATGGAAGAGGTATAAACCCAGAGCATGTGAATGAAGAAAATCAAAAGATATATTTTGAAAGTCTGATGGAATGGAGTGAAAAGGAAAAAATATTGACCTGTTTTTTTGAAGCATTTGATGAACCTTGGAAAGGCTCAAATCATCCTATGGAACCAGAAAAGCACTGGGGATTATTTAGGGAAAATAGAAGTCCTAAGTTGTCAATGCAGCACAAAAATATCCTCACTTTTAATTAAATATTTTTATGAAATATTTTCTACAAACAGAAGCATCAAAATGCTTAGAAAAAATTGGAAAGGCTCCGCCTTAATTGTCTTTCTGCAATTATCGAACCCTCTGTACTTAAAAACGTTTTTCCACTATTTAAAAAATAAACTATGTTTAAAAAATTTACATGCATGCTCAGCCTTCTGGTATTTGCCTTATCAGCAAATGCACAGTTGGTAGTATTTTCGGATGATTATGCTCCAGGCGTAACATTCGCAGCTTTTGGTGGCTCCACCAACACACTTTCTATTGACAATAGTCAAAGTTATTCAGGTACTTCTTCTCTAAAAATACCTGTTACTGCCGGCTATACAGGTGGTGCATTAGTAGCCCCTGCACCCACAGATTTAAGCGCTTACACAGCACTCACATTTTGGGCAAAAAATGATAATCCAGCATTCAAATTAGATGGTGTGGGTATTGCCAACAATGCAACCACTACCGTATATGCAGTAGAGCGCAATGGTGTAGTGCTATCAGCTACATGGACCAAGTATTATATCCCAATTCCTGTTGCTTCAAAGCTTACTGCAGAAACTGGTCTATTCCATTTTGCAGAAGGAGCTGGTGAGGGTGCATATAATATTTGGATAGATGATATTCAATATGAAAATGTATCAAGTATCCTCTTAGGAACCCCAACTGCAGCATTTGCTACTGAATCAATTACAAAAGCTGCCGGAGAAGGATTTAATCCAAATGGTACCGTTTCTACTTATCCTATTGTAGCAGAAGGTGCCATGCAAACTGCTAGACCTTATTTTACATGGATGAGTTCAAATAGTGCTGTAGCAACCATCGACAACTTAGGAGCTGGTACAGCAGTAGCACAAGGTACAGCTACCATATCAGCCATGCTGGGAACTATTGCCGCAGCAGGCAGTCTTACTGTAAATGTTACAGCTCCATTGGAACAACCTTCAGCACCTGCGCCTACTCCTCCTGCTAGAAATACTACTGATGTAATTTCACTTTTCAGTAATGCATATTCAAATAACGCGGTGGATACTTGGTCAACAGGTTGGAGTAGTGGCAATCATAAATACACAGAATTGCAGATAGCTGGTAACGATACAAAAAAATATGAACTCTATCATTTTGCCGGAATTGAATTCTTTGCAGCTCCAGTTGATGCTACAAATATGGAATTTATGCATTTAGATGTTTGGACATCTAATGGTACAAGCCTTGATGTTAGGTTGGTAGATTTTACTGGTGTTTCACCCACCGAAGCTACAGTTACAAGTGCAACAGCAACTGGTCAATGGGTTGCTTTAGATATTCCGCTTAGCAGTTTCACAACACTAAGTTCAAGATCAAAATTGTCCCAAATGCTTTTATTGGTTCCACCAAGCACTTCGGCAACATATTTTGTAGATAACATATACTTCTACAAGGGAGGTGGTTCTATGGGTTCTGAACCAACAACAGCAGCCCCAACACCTACAGGAAACCCAGAAGGTGTTATATCTTTATTTAGCAACGCCTATACAAATGAACCGGTAGATACATGGTCTGCACCATGGGATCAAGCTGATGTAGCTGATGTACAAGTGGCAGGTGATGATACAAAAAAATACACCAATCTAACATTTGCAGGTATAGAGTTTACAACTAATCAAATTGATGCTTCAACAATGGATTATTATCATGTTGATATCTGGACACCAGATGCTACAAATTTTAATATCAAGTTAGTTGATTTTGGTGCTGATGGAGCTTATGCCGGTGGAGATGATACTGAATCTGAATTATCTTTTACACCTACACTTAGTGGATGGGTTAGTTATGATATTCCTTTGGCAGACTTTACCGCACTAGCATCAAGAGCACACCTTGCACAGATGTTATTTATATCTTCTACCAGCACAGTTTATGTAGATAATGTTTACTTCTATAACAAACTACTTCCTGTAAGCTTTAGCGGCTTTAATGTAAGTAAGAAAGGAAACACTTCATTACTAAAATGGAGTACCGCTACTGAAATAAATAATAAAGGATTTGCAGTAGAAAGAAGTACAGATGGCAATAGTTGGAAAGAAATATTATTTGTAAAATCAACTGTTGTAAACAGTACTTCAACAAATAACTATACTGCTACAGATGCTTTACCAATACAAGGCAAGAATTATTATCGTATCAAACAAGTAGATCTTGATGGAAAGTCAACCATCACCAATGTACAGAGTTTAGACTTCGATAAAATTGGAAACATTTTCTCTGTATATCCAAATCCGGTTAGAAATATCATGAATATCAAACTGGGTCAGATACAAAATAATGCAGTGAGTTACCAATTGATGAGCAGTAATGGTAAAGTAGTATTGAATGGTAAATTTGATAAGCAACTGTCCCTTACAAGCCAAACTTTAAATGTAAGTAATTTGGCACACGGCACATATATCATGATGCTTGCTGATGGTAGTCAAAAACAAACAATGACAATCATTATCAATTAAGTTAGAAAATAAAATTCACCATTTTTTGGTGAAAAAATATTGCTGAAATAGATTCAGATAATATGTAGAGAGGCTGTCTTTTTAGGCAGCCTCTTTTTTTACTGATTAATGAGTTGTATGGTATAAATTTATAATTCATTGAGAAAAATCTCATCATAATTTTTTTTACTTTTATTTTATCCTAATATAACAAGATGGAAACAATTAAACTTAGACCCTGGCATATGGAAGATGCAGGCCCACTTTCAATTATGGCCAATAATAAAAAGATATGGGATAATGTGAGAGATCGACTTCCAAACCCCTACACCCTAGAGGATGCAAAAGCATGGATTGCCTCCACAAAAAAAGAAAAACCAGCCTTGAATTTTTGTATTGAATATGATGGATGGATAGCTGGTAGTGCAGGTATTCTTTTACAGGATGATATATATAGAAAATCTGCAGAGGTGGGCTATTTTATTGCAGAGCCATACTGGGGTAAGGGAATAGCAACAAAAGCGCTACAGATATTGCTGGAATATACACAAAATAATTTTGATTTCGTTCGGATTTATGCAACCACCTTTGCTCACAATCATGCGTCTCAACAAGTGCTTCGCAAGAATAATTTTTATTTAGAATCTATTCGCAGAAAAGCAACCTTTAAGAATGATACTTTAATGGATGATATGGTTTGGGTAAAGTGGTTATAAAATGTTGAAATCAAATATTACAGGTTGTCAAATCTGGTCATCTTTATATGACCATAAACGAAACTGTACCAAGTGGTGTAATGCGTGTTTATAAAGTAAATGAACATTGTCTTCATAATTGAGCCACCCAAAAATTGGATTAAGTGTGATGTGGTTTTTGTCAGACTTAAAACTATTAAAAAATAGATCAGATTCTACAATCAATGCTGCCAAAGCAAGTTCCATATTTTTATGCTTCACAGGAGCGGGTTCATCAGGCAGAAAAGCGCTTTTTGTATTTTCCCGAAATGGCTTGTTGTTTCTTAAAAATGATTGCATTTTTTCAATATGATCTTCCGATGTCAATAAAACTATATTGGGCATAGTACCAGATGCTATGCGATATGCATCAGAAAAATGCTCCACCATTTGCTGTGCATTCAATACACCCCAAGTACCTTTTGCAGTGGGTGATAATGATGATAAAAGCCTGCTGAAGTCATTTTGCAGAAAACCAGTTTTGGCTATTACATCCATTTATATGTTTATTTAACGTAGCAGTTCACAAGGTTTAATACCAGTATATTTTTTAAATGCTGCTGAAAAATGTGATATTGAAGAGTATCCCAGCATGATGGAAACTTCCGTAACATTACATCCTTTCTCATTTAATAAAGTTTGTGCATACTCCATTCTTTTTTGCTGATAAAAATCAAAAATGGTGGTGCCATAAATTTCTTTAAATCCTTTTTTTAGATAACATTCATTCATTGCCACCTTCCGGCTCAATTCTTTTATAGTGATAGGATCGCCTAAATTATTTAATAATATATCTTTTGCTTTGTAGATCCGGTTTCTGCCTTCCTGATCTGAAAGAAATTTGCAGGTAAACTGAATTTCTTTTTTTTCTTGGATACATTCTAAACTATACAACAATAACTCTTGAGATTTACCCAATAGAAATATCTTTTCTAAAGCTCCTTCATATTGATGAGTATCCAACTGCTGAAGCAATGTGCGCTTTCGCTGGCAAAGCAAAAAAGTTTTTGAAAAGGATTGATGATGTTTAAATGACAATAATTGCTCTCTTTCATCATCAAGATTGGGCTGCTGAAAAAATTGTATTAAAGTATTTGCAGTAAAGCGGAACGAATATAGATTGATGCTTTCCTGATGATGTGTACAAATCTTATTCGAATCTGCGCAATAATGACATACTTCTGCGTCACAATATTTATTGCCTAAAAGGCAGTACCTAATTTCTAAATAATTCTTAGATTTATCTGTTGGATGTGTAGAATAGATCAATAAGCCCATGTCAATAGGAGCAGGTTCATTTTTTCTGGCACTTAATTTATTTAATGCATAATGAGGGCCTCCAGGTATTATCATTTCATCCTGCTTTAATACAATGTACTTTTCCTCTATATGTGGAAAGCTTATATTGTATAACAAGTGTAATTGAGCCATAATGATGCAAAAATAATTACATAATCTAAGATATAATGAATGACGGGTAAGCTAATTGTCATAAATTCATACACCTTCTACTTTTAGTGGAACTAATAGAATATTTCTTACGTAAAAGATGAACAATTCATCTTGTAGCTATACAAAACATGAATTGAGAATTCATCTGTTGGTTTTAGAAGATGAATGTATTTACCAAAATTTAATATATCCTTTACATGCCTGGAAACATAGGTCTTGCAATACCCTCTCTAAATGGCCAAGGCACAACTGCTAAAATAAGAATCAATGCCAATATATAAAACACTGCCGTACGTTTTGCATTGCCCGATTTTTTTAAACTTATATGTCCTACTGTTATAAAAATTATTGCAAGTAGCATACCTGTTATATGCTCTACAGCCCAAAATCTGGAGAAAGAATCTTGCATAATAGCACCAAAACTTCCTTTTTGCTCTAGCATAACTTTTAGACCTACAGTTTCACTAAAATAATATTGATACAATCCTATAATCAAAGTAATATGAGAAAAGATAAGCAGGTATTTGCTGAGGTTTAGTTTTACTTTATCTCTAAATAGACCAGCTATGTTTACAATTAAAAGAATAAGAATAATCCAGCGTAAAATGTTGTGTAAATGCAATAATCCAGTCGCCATATTTTTTTTTGCAAACATAGAGTATTACATAATTCGTATGATCATGTTTTTAGATATAAGACATCAAACCCAAAACCATATATTATAATATAGTTTTAATTCTTAAAATTTAAATCAATCATCTTTCATTATTAAGGCCAAATTGAAGCAACAAATCATACATTTAATGAGTATATGAAAACTTTAATTTTAATACCGATAGGAGAAAAGCTCTTGCCTTCATAATTTTTTTGAGTTCTTGAATCTTTAAGAAATTAATCATATTATAGATTTATATTGCCCAACTCCGCACTACTAGAAAACAAATAATTATTCATTCAAAAAAATTAAATGATGAAAAAAGTACATGCACTGCACTTGGCCTCCACAATGTGGTTGTGTTTAATGGCATTGATTACAAATGCACAGACTCCCACCGTTTCGCTTCCACTTTTTATAAGCGGGCTTGCCTCCCCTGTTAAGCTTACAAACGCAAACGACAACAGTAATCGCCTGTTTGTAGTAGAACAGGATGGCAAAATAAAAATCATTAGGAATGGGGTTGTACAATCAAAGCCTTTTCTTGATATTTCCAGTAAAACTAATGAGAATGGCGAACAGGGTTTATTGAGCTTGGCCTTTCCTCCAAAGTACAAACAGCATGGTTATTTTTTCATTTATTATACTGACTTAAGTGGCAATGTTACTGTGGCCCGGTATCAGGTAAGCAAAGCAAATGCAGACTCTGCATTATTGAGTTCGGAACGAATTCTATTTAATCTTCCAAAGCCGGGTGGTTTTACAAATCACAATGGTGGCGATATATTCTTTGGGAAGGACAATTTTCTATACATCACAATAGGCGATGGTGGAGATGGTGGAGATCCATTTAATAATGCTCAGAATGGCAATGTTTTTTTTGGCAAAATGCTTAGGGTAAATGTAGCTACCAATACTGCACCATACTATACCATACCCGCAAGTAATCCCTATATAAATGATCCTAACGTAAAAGATGAAATTTATGCAGTAGGCTTACGCAATCCATGGAGGTGGAGTTTTGATAGGCTTACCGGAGATGTATGGATTGCTGATGTAGGTCAGGATAAGAGGGAAGAAGTGAATTTTTTGACAGCTGCAAATGCAAAGGGTGCTAACTATGGATGGCGTTGCTACGAAGGAAGTATAGGTTATAACCTTACGGGATGTGGCTCAAGTACTAATTATGTATTTCCGATTTTTGACTATTCACACAACCTGAGTACAGGTGGATTTAGCATCACCGGAGGTTTTGTATATAGAGGTACACAGTATCCTGCTTTGCAGGGATATTATTTGTGTGCTGATTATATCACTTCAAAGCTTTGGAAAATAAATCCAAATGGTAGTGGTGGATGGAATGTAGTTCGTCAAAACTGTCCTAGTGGTATAGCGAGCTTTGGCGAAGATGAAGATGGTGAAATGTATGCTGTAAGTACTAGTGGCAAAATTTATAAGGTAACTGTCATTCCTGAACCTTTAGTAGCTGCACAAACAGGAATCTTCGGCTCAACACAACAATTAATATATCCTACCCTTATTCAAAACAATCAGGTGAATATTTTGCTGAATGGTAGTTTTCAAAATGTTCGCATTACAAACATGAATGGACAAATTGTTTTACAGCAGAATATTGCCCATCAAACTGGTGTATTGAAGTTAATATTGCCCAACTTAAATAAAGGAGTTTATATCGTTCAACTGATTGGTGAAAACGCCATTAAGCAAGAGAAAGTAATAGTGGAATAATGCGTTTAGAAAACATAGCATTGAAATTAGATATTTATGGATGATTTATATAATAGTTATAATATTATTTTTCTATTACCCCATACAAAGTTATCTCCACAAAAAAATCGCCCATCGATTAAGATGGGCGATTTATATTTTAAGGGTTAAACTATAAAATCTTACTTTGTCATATCTAACATTGTCCAACCTTTCCACCAATCAGCATTATCAGTTCCACATGCACCTCTGTAAGCAACTGGTGTAAGTGTAGATAATTTTGAACTGGTAAATGAAGCACCCGAAAGAAGAGGACTTCCTACCTTTGGAGTAAAGTCAGGATTGGTATAATTAAAAGCATTGGTTAATGCTACTTCATCATTCGTTGTGTAAATTGTATTACTGTTTGAAACATCAGTAAACCAGTTTGTAAAATCTTGTGTAGTCCATCCAGTGGGCGATGAGGAACTAGCAGCATAACTTAATGGCGTATTGCTTCCTGCTATCACATTATTTTGTAGTAGCATAGAACCAGTGCCAATATTCAAATCAGTAGGTGTGCCCTTACTACCATCTAACAAGATACCGGTTGGATATCCCATAAATACTGAATTGAAAATAGAAATGCTTGTATTACGACGTAAATGTGCGCCAGAGCCGTAGTTTGAACTACCCACATTTGTCAAAGATTGGCGTGGTCCTATAATGGTGATATTACTATATACCGCAGTGGTAAGCGGCGTTATTGTACTACCATTAGCATCATTATCACTCTCAAAACCATTACTTTTTGAAATATCTGCTACAGCACTATCTCTTAATACGATAACCCATTGTACAGTTCCACTGTAACCATTGTCAGTATCTAAATCATCATCTAATGTACTTGCAATCACCAAATGTCTTAAATCTACCGAACCTCCAAAGCATTCAACACCATCATCATTTGCTTTGAATATTTCTACATAATCAATACTGGTTCCTTTACCTACACCAGCCAATGTAAGGCTATTGATTTCATTATCTGGCAAATAGGCGTATCCAGCATATTCAATCCTTACATAACGTTGTATTCCACTGTTGTCGTTATTGTCTACACCGCCATACACACCAAGTTGTTCGGCATTATTAATGCCACCTTCAATAGAACCAATACCCTGTGTGCCATTAAAAGATGCGTTGGTAGTGGCATTACCCAATATTATAATACCACCCCAGTCACCACGGCTAGGTAAGGATTCATCACTTGTAAAAATGATGGGCTTATCTTTTGTGCCGTCTGCAATGATTTTTGCACCTCTAGTAATCACCAATGTACCTCTGGAAGTAACACCTTTTTCTCCATGAATTTCTGTACCTGGCTCTATCGTTAATGTAGCTCCATTGATTACATACACAATGCCACGTATTTGGTAGATATTTCCTGCTTTCAAAGTACGATCAGCAGAAATTTTTCCTTCTAATACTAATTGCTCTTCAATTTCATTGCCACCTCCGTTATCTGGAGTGCCATCTACTTCAATTTTTCTGCAACTCCACTGCATCGTGATAATGCTAAGAATCAAAGAATAAATAATTGTTTTTTTCATTTTTCTAGTCTATAATTTTATTTTATATATTTCTATTTGATAGTATAAGCAAAACTGATGGAAACATTAGTGCCATATACTCTGCGTAATGCCAAGGCATCAAGATCTGGAGAATAAGTTTTGGTGTTATCTAAGTCATGATAAAAGTTTGCGGGTCTGTTGAAAATATCAGAGATATTCAATTTTATTTCACCATTTCCCTGCATTAATTTCTTCGAAACTTGTAAGTCTAATAAAGGACGTGGTGCTTCCCAAATAGGAGGAAGCTGTTCATTACCCACGTACAATATTCTTCTTCCTACTACATTAAATAATGCTGTGGTATATAATCCGAGTTCTTCTACATCATATTGCAAACCTGCGTTTATCAAGTAAGGACTTTGACCCTGCATTGGTCTATTCAATGTTTGTTCATCAAACTTTACTCTGTTATACATATATGATACGTTACCTTGTACTGTAAATCGTTTAAATGATGGCCACATATCTAATTTTTTTCTAAATTCTAACTCTGCACCATAAGTAGTAGCAGACGCTGCATTTAAGAAATTAAATGTACTGCTGCTACCTGCTCCACTTTGATTAAAGGCAACTTCGATTGGGTTTTGAAAATATTTATAAAAAAGACCTACAGTAATCATTTCACCTGCACGTGGGTACCATTCATACCTCAAATCGACATTTGTAATTCTTGTACGCTTGATGGATGGATTTCCTATGATGGTGGCACCTACTTCAAAATCGTAGAATGCAAGGTTCGTAAGCTCTCTAAACTCCGGACGAACAACGGTTTGAGATAAGGCCAATCTCAAATTGGTTTGCTGATTCAATTTTGCAGTAGCATTTATGGCGGGTAAAAAATCACCTACTTTGCTATATGAGTATCGAGGGTCAGATGACTGAGTGCTGCCTACCAACTGGTCATAATTTTCGTAACGGAGGCCCCATACTATACGCAGCCAATCAGTAAAATTGTTGTCCAATTGAATATATCCAGCATTCATGATTGTATTTGCTAAATATCTGAAGTTGATGTCTGTATTCAAATCAAAATGAAACTGATTGGCATCTGTTCCAAAATTTTCTGGAGCAAAAATTTCATTTTCCGGAAGACTAAGTAATGATTTATTATCCTGTGGCAAATAAATACTGAAAGGTTTAGAATCAAACAAACGATCTTTTACCAATAGCGAATACCCTGCTTTTATGCTTTGCTTATTGTTTAGCCAATTGAAATTCTTTACAATGTCAGCACCTGCACTATAGTTGTATTCATTTAAGAATGAATAAAATACATTTCCTGATTTTTGTGATAAGGCTGGGCCTAGAAATGCATAATAAGGACTTCCCGCTGCGGTTATATCTTGATTGTATTGTAAGCGTTGTTGTCTAGGAATATATTGGTCTAATATGGTAAAACTACCATACCAATTTAGCTGAAATTTTAAGTTTGGAATATTATGCTCCCCTTTTAATTGAGTATTAAAAAAAGTATTTGACTTAAAACCTGTTTCCGTTGCTTTAATATTTTCACCATTGATAGGATCTCTTTCAAAATCTTTACCTGTACGCAATATGGTATAATCTGTAGCATTTACGTTTATCAAATTTTTAAAACTAATCTTATTATAATTATTGAGTTTTAAAGAAAAATTAGCCAATGCTCCTGCTAATACATCTGTTGCATATTTGTTATTAAAATAATCAAAACTAGCATCAGGTTTACCGTCGTTGATATTAAAAAATCTGTTCTCAAATTCGAGATTTTTCACACTTCTATTGTAAGTGATGGCAGCTATGCCACCTAAATCTTTGCCAAAAAGACGGGTACTGAACCCACCACTCATTTGTAAATTTTGGCCAAGGGCAGACGCTGCATTATTTTTTGATTGTGTATTCCAGCTATTACCCACAATACCTACACCCAAATTATTTTTATCTTGCTGTGATAGGTTTGCAAACGCTGTCTTAGTAGGAAAATCTGGGGATAGACCACGAAGGCCGTTATCATATCCTAAAAAATCTGTGGATGCACCTGGGTAGGTATAAAAATCTTTACCCAAAGTGTTGGTATTAATACTTGTGCCCAAAAGAATGGTGAAAAAATTACGTGTAGGCACATCTTTAGTATTTATCTGTACCAACCCACCTGCCCATTCTGCTGAGTATTCCGGTATAAAAGTTTTATTTACTATAATATTATCAACCATGGTGGCTGGAAAAATATCATAGGAAAATGTTTTGCGATCCGGCTCGGTGCTACTTAATAATATACCATTTAGCATTGCTTGATTATAACGGTCTCCTAAGCCACGAATTACAAGATAACGGCCTTCCTGTATGGACAAACCGGTTACTCTTTTTAAGGCATCGGCAGTACTTTTATCTGGTGATCTCTTAATAGATTCTGCACTGATAACCTGCGCAACGGCATTGGTGTTTTTCTGGAAAGTTATCAATGCATTTGTGGTCTCTTTTTTTGCTGAAGATGATTTTACAGTTACATCGGTTAAATTATTTCCTGCTTGTACAAGTACAATGTCCAATGTTTGTTCTTCGGTAGTCTTAATCTCTATTCCACTTATTTTCTTAGTGGCAAAACCTACATAACTTACTTCAAGTTCATAATTTGTACCTACAGGCAATTTTAGCGTATAGCGTCCTTCAATATCTGTAGTGGTGCCACGTTTGGTGGTTGCTTCCTTAACACTTACCCCGGCTAAAGGCTTATTATTATTGTCTAAAATTTTTCCGGTAAGAATACCGTTTGTTGATTGAGAAAAGGTAGATAAGGATATAAATAGAAAACTAAAAATACCTATCATTTGTATTAATCTTAACATAGCATGTTATTTGGCCGCAAAGGTCAAATTCCATTGTTATCAAATTGTTAAGCAATTGTTACCAAAACATTATAAAACGGTTTATTCACAATGTGAAGAAATTAAAATATGTGTTATGATAAGTGCCTGAAATGCATACCAACAAAGGGGATTCTCTTTAATGAATGCATTCAGACTTAAGCAGAAATGCATGATTTCTAATTCATCAAAAAATAAAGAAAAATTGGTTTTTTGATTAAACTAAATTCTGCCAGCTACTATTTCATCTACCACCGAAGGATCTAGCAATGTGGTGATATCACCCAGATTTGTAATATCCTGTTCGGCAATCTTCCGCAATATGCGGCGCATTATTTTTCCACTTCTTGTTTTTGGTAGCCCGGTTACAAACTGTATTTTATCAGGTTTGGCAATGGGCCCTATAATTTTTGAAACGGTATGAGCAATATCCTGTTTGCCCAATCCTTCATTGCCATGATGCCCCGTGTAAATTACAAACGCATAAATGCCCTGACCTTTTATATCATGAGGGTATCCTACTACAGCACTTTCTACAACTCCTGCATGCATGTTTATGGCATTTTCTACCTCTGCTGTGCCAATACGATGGCCACTTACATTTAGAACATCATCCACTCGGCCTGTAATTCTGTAATTACCATTTATATCTCTCAAGGCACCATCACCCGTAAAATATAATTGCTCATAGGTAGCAAAATAATTTTGCTTGCACCGCTCATGATTGCCATATGTGGTACGTAGTATGCCAGGCCATGGTGCTTTAATACAAAGGTTGCCCCTTGTAATACCATCATCATCTGGAATCGTTATTTCTTCCCCTTTTTCATTCACCAAAATGGGTTGTACTCCGGGCATGGGTAAACTGGCCCATGAGGGTATGCCAGGAGTAACACCTGCCATATTTGAAATCATGATACCACCAGTTTCCGTTTGCCACCAAGTATCTACTATTGGGCAATTTTTTCTTCCTATATTTTCATCATACCAATGCCATGCTTCTTCATTGATAGGTTCTCCTACGGTGCCTAATGTGGTTAGTGAATTCAAGTTTTTATCCGTGAGTGGCTCTTTTCCAAAACACATTAAACTTCTGATGGCAGTGGGTGCTGTGTATAAAATATTTACTTTATGCTTCTGTACTATTTCCCAAAATCTTCCTGCATCCGGCCAAGTAGGAATTCCTTCAAACATCATTGTGGTGGCACCTGCACAAAGAGGGCCATACAAGATATAACTATGCCCGGTAATCCAACCAATATCTGCTGTGCAGAAATGTACTGAACCCGGCTTATACTGAAATACGTTTACGAAAGTATAAGTAGCCCACACCATGTATCCTGCACAGGTATGTACTACACCTTTTGGCTTACCGGTAGAGCCACTGGTATATAAAATAAATAGTGGGTCCTCGGCATCCATTGTGGCTGCTATGAGTGCACCGGCATTAGAATCTGCATTTAGCATTTCTTCTGCATGTTCCATTTCGTCTTCCCACCAAATGTCTCTCCCTTTTATCATACTAACAGGAGTACGGGTACGGGTGTACACTATTACCTTGCTCACTGTTTTATTTCCTATTAAGGCAGTGTCAATGGTGTCTTTAAGAGGAATAATTTTATTACCTCTGTAAGCTCCATCGCATGTTATAATACAGGTAGCGGCTGCATCTTCAAGCCTATCAGCAATACTCTGTGCGCTAAAGCCGCCAAATATTACGGAATGAATAGCCCCAATACGTGCACAGCCTAAAATGGCATAAGCCAGTTCCGGCACCATCCCCATATAAATACATACACGGTCACCTTTTTTTACCCCATTATTTAATAGCATTTGAGCTACCTGGCAAACCCTCAAGTGAAGCCTTCTATATGTTACTGTACGCACCCTTTCACTAGGATCATTCGATTCCCATATAATGGCAGGTTCATCAGCTTTATCATGTAAATGTCTGTCAATACAATTTTCTGTAATATTCAGTTTGGCATCCTTAAACCATTCTACTTTTGGATCTGTAAAATTCCAATCTAACACTTTGGACCAAGGTGCTTTCCAATGAAATGATTCAGCAACTTTAGCCCAAAATTGCTCCGGGTTTTCAATGCTATCTTGATAATCTTTTTTGTATGCCTCAAGAGATGTTATCTGAAATGGATAGGCCATTTTTTTTTGGGTAAATGTAAGTGGGATATGTAGATATTTTAAAAGACTTATTATTGATTTTTGCTAAACCGAATTTCTATTTCGCATTCAGTCGAAAATTGTGTGCAATTGTATCATGCAATCATGAAACTTGAATAATTGCCTTAAATCAAAATATAGTTCTATTTTTACTTTTCCTTAATTATAAAAGCAGATTAAATAATATGAATAGAATAGTAATTTTTTTTTTGCTATGCGCAATGAATACATATTCTCAAACAATTGATCCATCCTATGTATCCTTTGATTTTCAGCCAGGTGAAAAAACTTTATTTGAGGATAAGTTTCTATATACAGCTAACGAAAAAATTACCGACCATTGGGATTTTATGGATGGTGGTGGTGCAGCATCACTAAAAATAGTAGATAGTGAGTTTGTAATGAGTTTTGATGCTTACTATACTAGGCTTAAGCCAAAAATATTTGGCAACAAAACTTTGCCAGATGATTTTACAATTGAATATGATGCCTGGTTGGATGAAGCATATGATAGTAACCCCAGTGTATATATTACTTTTGAATTGGCTGATGGTACTAGGCTACCCATTGTTACACCAAGTCGGGATGGACTTAGAGTAATATTACCCAATAACGAAGTCATAAGTAAAGAAAATCCTGCTGAATATTATTCCTCAAAATTTTTAAACAGATGGGTACACTTTTCCATCTCAGTTTATAAAAACAAAATGAAAGTATATCTCGATCAAAACTTGATGATTGAAATCGAAGATATTTTAAAAAAGCCTGAGTTTTTAATAGTTAATGGAGATAAAATGGGTGAAGCCAGTAATGGCGAAACGCCTATTTATCTTAAGAACTTCAGGTTAGCAACAGGTTTTCCAATAAGCATTTTTGAAAATGGAAAATTCATAACTAGGAATATAAAATTTGATGTCAATAAATCAATACTAAAACCTGAAAGTATATCCACAATTAATCAGATAAAAGCTTATCTGGATAAGCACATTAGTGTAAAGATGGAAATAAATGGACACACGGATAGTGACGGGACAGATGAAGCAAATATGCTATTGTCCCAGCAAAGGGCAGATGCTGTCAAGAATCAGTTAGTCAGCATGGGAATTGTTGCTACAAGGCTTATTGCAAAAGGCTTTGGCGAAACAGAGCCTTTAGATAATGCCACCATTATAGAAGCAAAATCAAATAATAGAAGGGTTGAATTTCTACTTATAAAATAAGGATACTATTAGAAGTATTCAATCCGGGCTTCACCGTTGAAATTTTATATAAAGTCAAATCCCTATATAAATTATATAATAGGTTTATATAGCCTGTTATATCTTCTGCAAAATATCAACCTCAAACCTCATCTATTTTGCTTTCAACTTTTCATTGCAAAATCAAACTCAAAATCTGGGTTTAACAAAAACGGCCCGCAAAAGCGGGCCGTATCAATTAGCACTGTAACTATGCTATCGTTGTACGATAACTTTTTCTGTAGCTATTATCATTCCATCTGCTCCCCGAAGCTGTAGTTGATAAATGCCTCTTGCTATATTATTGATGTAAATGCGTGTACTGCTGAGTTGCGTGGCATCTACTGTATTGGAAAGTACGATCCGTCCGTTTATGTCTGTGAGGCTCCAATTTATTTTACCGCTTAGACCACCATTGCATTGTATCGTAAAGTAATGAGTAGCAGGGTTAGGTGCTACCATCATCTTGCCTCCGGTTACTAATGCTGATTGATCTTGCGTGCCAATATTGGCAATACTAAAAGCAGCTGCCGTAGTGAACTGATCAATTGTAGAGAAAGTACTCAATACATAATTTGCCAATGTATCTAAACCCACTCCAACAGCTACTCTCCATTGGTATGTTGTACCTGCCAATAGTCCAGTGATTCTTAAGCTGTCTTTATTGCCCAATACAATTTTTTGTGACCATGGTGTAGTACCCTGCTTGCGCCATTGTACCACATATCCGTTAGCACAGTCTGACTTAACATATTTTACAGTAGCAGCTGTTTTTGTTATGTTTGTTTCTGTGGTAGTTGTGGTAGCCGGTGGTAATAAATTTTTGTTATTGCTTGTGCCAAATGCCGTGCCGGTAGCACCATCTCCAAAGGCTGTTGCATAGTATTTACCTGGAGGTAAATTACTAGCAGTAAACCCGATTGTATCATTGGAAGTATATGTATTATATAATGTTCCAAACCTATAAAGATTTACTTTATATGGAGGAGCACTGCCATTACCCTGCATCTGTAACTGACCAGTGGTACATGATCCATTGATTGCATTTGTAATGGTAATGTTTGCCACATTTACTTGTGTGAATGTTGGATTAATGGTGTACGATGCAAACTCGGTACTGTAAAAAGTATTCACTTTTATCCAGTAGTAGCCTTGTGTTAAACTGGAAAGGTTCATTGACCAAGATGCAGCTGTACTATATTGACTGGCTATTGGCCCACTTGTAGTGTCCTTGTAAACATATATTCTAAGGTTATCTGTGCCGCCATTACTCTTGTGTGCTTCCTGAGTGATGTTTAATGTTAGCGTACCAGAGCCGGTATAATTTATTTTATGCCAATCCTCACTATCTTTCACTAAATTATAATAGAAGTTGGCATGGCCTGTAGATATAGCATTTGCAGGTAGGGTTTTACCTAAATATGCTGCATTATTTGGTTCCCCATCAATTGTATTTGTGTAAGGCGTTAATGTATTGCCCAAGGTATATGGTGCCCATTCCGTTGAGTAAAAAGTTTTTACCCTCACATAATAAGTGCCTTCGGATAATCCATCAACATTATAATTAGTTGATGAACTTGAATATGCAGAACCCAGTAAAGCGCTACCATTATTATCATATAAATAAGCCCATACATTTTGCCCATTATGTGAGGTGATGGATATATTCAAATTTCCATCAGCATTTGTAGTTATTGCATACCAGTCCTCTCCGTCTTTTAAGAGGTTATAATAATAATTGGTATGGCCTGTCGTATTTCCATTTAATGAAAACATTTTTGCTTGTGACTTAGTGTCATTAACTTCAGTATCATTAGATTGGGTAGGCTTAAATAAACTATCGTATATTGTATATGGAGCCCATTCTGTAGTATAAAATGTTTTTACCCTGATATAATATGTACCAGCAGCGAGCCCATCCTTATTTACAACAACAGCAGTGCCGGAGGTAAATCCAGATCCTAATAATGTAGTACCATCATTATCATATAAATAAGCCCATACATTTTGACCATTGGCAGAAGACATTGTGAGTCTTAACCTTCCATCACCATTGGTAGTTACCTTATACCAGTCAGCACTATCCTTTTGGTTGTTATAGTAATAATTGCTATGGCCTGTTTTGCTATCGTTTAGTGGTAGAACATTTGCCTGTGCCTTATTGTCATTAACTTCATTATCATTAGCTTGTGTAGGCTTAAATAAACTATCGTATAAAGTATATGGAGCCCATTCTGTTGTATAAAATGTTTTTACCCTGATATAATATGTACCAGCAGCGAGTCCATCCTTATTTACAACAACAGCAGTGCCAGAGGTATATCCAGATTCTAATAATGTAGTACCATCATTATCATATAAATAAGCCCATACATTTTGACCATTGGCAGAAGACATTGTGAGTCTTAACCTTCCATCACCATTGGTAGTTACCTTATACCAGTCAGCACTATCCTTTTGGTTGTTATAGTAATAATTGCTATGGCCTGTTTTGCTACCGTTTAGTGGTAGAACATTTGCCTGTGCCTTTGTGCCATTTGGTTCAACATCATTAACTTGCACTGGTTGAGCAAGTGCATTTGAAATAGTATATGTCGGTAGTTCACTTGCATAGTAAGCAAAAACCCGAATGTAATAGGTGCCAGCTGCCAAGCCATCTTTTGAAACAGTAGTTGTGCCTGAAGTAAAACCTTGACTAAGAAGAATGGCACCATCATTGTCATAAATCTGGCACCACATATTTAAGCCATTAGAGATAGTAATAGTTGCTTCCAATTTGCCATCGCCGGTAGTAGCAACACTCCACCAGTCCACATCTCCAGCCACACCTATTGTGCCGGTGTTGCTGGCATTTACAGACAGCACATTTGCACTGGCCCTGTCATTGTTTGGCTCGGATTCAGCAGCCTTCAAACTAACTGCATAAAAAAAATACATACATAGAAGTGTAAGTAGTTTTACATGTTTCATAACTGTGATTTAAAATTTGATAATTAAAATACTAATTGTTTCGGCAAAATTTCATTTTAAGTAGGTGGGAGAAAATACTCAATTTGTAGTAGGCACAAAGTGCAGGTAGGTTTGGGCTATTCATACAATGATGTGCATGAATGTTTACAGTTTTCTTGCCGTGGTTCGACAGGTCAAGTGCTTGGGGGATTTATATAAAAGAAATAATAAATAGTTCTATTATCATATCAGCTCTTCCTGCTAAAAATACACTTAGATGTGTTTGCCCTGAGAGGTATTATTGTTGCATAATGTTTGTCTGTACAAAACCTTACATTTGATAAAAATAAATCCGTATGCGTATCCTTCTTTTATTATTTACGCTATTCTTTATAGTGCCTGTTTGGCATGTTTATGCACAAACAAATAAAGTTGACAGTTTAAACAAGTATATCCATCTAGCTAAAACGCTTGAACAGAAGCTAAGGGCAATGATTGCATACACAGATGAATATTATAACATCAATCACGATAGCCTTAGTAAATATACTGCAGAAGCTTTGTTGCTTTCAAACAAAGTGGATGACCCTGTTTTAAAAATGAGTGCTCAACTTATGCTTGCTTATGATTATATACAATGGGGATGGGCAGACAGTGCAAGGCTCATTTGCGATAAGGCCCTGCCAGAATGCAGCTTGAGTAACAAAAACATGCGGCCCCTTTATTTTAAATTTTTAAGAACAAAAGTAGTGTCGCTTGGTGGTGAAGGAAGGATGGAAGAAGGACTTGAATTGCTATATAAACTGATTCCTGATGCAGAAAAATATAAAGATACTATAGAGCTTGCAATCATCTGCAACACAATTGGTTTTATTGCCAGTGCAAGAAATGATCTGAAGGAAGGCTTTAAGTGGAATGACAGGGCGGTTAGTTTTGCTAAGTCTATTCCCAAAGGGCGTTTGGGTTCTATTTATATAACAAGGGGCAGCCTGTACTATAGAAATAATCAGCCTGATTCTGCCTTGTTTTTTTTAGATAAGGGAATACTGCTTTGTGCACAGGATGAGTATATTGATCGGTTAGTATCAGCGTATCGTTTGCAATCTGCCATACTTAGTGATAAGGGGGCATATGATGCAGCTTATACTGCTTTGATAAACATGATAGAAACACGCAACCTATTGAACCACGAGGAAGGATATGTGGTGGATGATAATATCCAGATTGCCGATTTTTATGCCAACACAGGCCGACTACAAAAAGCCATTGATTTGTGCAGGAAATTTTTGGTAACCGGAGAATTGAAGAAAGATAAATCACCTGGCAGTATTGCCATGAATAATGATGCAGCTACTCAGCTTCCCTATTATTCTGCACTTGCCGGTTATCTGGAAGAAGCAGGGGATACAAAAGGGTATATAGATGCACTGGAACATATTATTGATTTAAAAGATAGTGTGGCCACACTTAATAATGCAGATGCCATTGCTGAAATGCAGGCCAAATATGATGTACAGGAAAAAGAAAAAACAATACTGATGCAGCAATTAGAATTAACTCGCCGGAAAACTTTAATGTTTGGTACACTTGGTTTTACCTTGATGGCTGGCATTGCAGCCTGGCAAATATTCCGCAACCAGCGGCGCAAACAGCAGGAAAAACTACGTCTTGCTATTGAACAAGAAAAGAGACAGGCAGCTCAAACTATTTTGGAATCAGAAGAAAAAGAACGCAAAAGGATAGCAGCAGACTTGCATGACAATATCGGTGGCTATGCCACAGCCATTAGGGATGATGTGGATAAGATTGCCAGCGACAACAATATGTCTCATCTCCAGCACCTGAAAGATCACTCACAGGAAATTATTAATTCACTGAGAGATACTATCTGGGTATTGAATAAGGAACATATTGCCATCAGCAATATAAGCGATAGGTTTAAAAACTATATCAGCAAGCTGATGCCCAGTTATCCCCAAATGGCTTTTCATATCGAAGAAAATATTAATGAGGATATCAGTGTACCATCCCGGAATGCACTCAATATATTTCGCATTATGCAAGAAGCGGTGCACAACGCACTAAAACACAGTAATGCAAAAAATATCAACACATATATTGTAAGTAATGACTATCTGCTGATAAAGATTATAGATGATGGTGTTGGTATTCACAATAGCAATAATAAAGTGGAAGGCATGGGCCTTACTAATATGAAAGAAAGGGCAACAGAAATTGGGATGGTATTGCTCATGGACACTATACCTTCCAGTGGTACCAGTATAACTCTACAGGGGAATACATAAAATTGATTAGGTAATAGTAAAGTGTTAAGTGCCAATTTTGCTATAATAAAATGTAAAAAATGACAATTAAAGTGGGCCTTGTTGATGATAAGGCAATCAATAGAAATACCATTTGTGAAAAAATAACAAATTTATCTGGCATTGATTGCAGTTTTATTGCGGTAAACGGTCATGACTGTTTAGAGCAACTCAAAGGCCTGCCACTTGCCAAACATCCTCAATTAATTTTCATGGATATTGAAATGCCGGGTATTGATGGTATCCAGACCGTCAGCATTGCAAAGCCACTTTACCCAGATATTCGATTTGTTATGCTTACTATTTTTGATGATGATGATAAAATATTTGAAGCCATAAAGGCAGGTGCAGATGGCTACTTGCTAAAAGATGAATCGGCCGAAGGGTTACATCAGTCCATAATAAGCGCAGTAGAAAATGGTGGCGCACCCATGAGTGCAGGCATTGCCCGCAAAACTCTGGAAATGCTGAGCAAAGCCAGTATGCCTGTGCTAGAAAAACCCGTTAAGCAAGAAGTCATAGATGTATTACTTACTGTGCGGGAAAAAGAAATTCTACATCATACTATTAAGGGTTATGATGCTAAGCGGGTGGCAGAAGTTACCGGAATCAGTGTACTCACCGTAAGGAAACATGTAGCCAATATTTATCAAAAATTACATGTAAACAGCAGAGCACAGGCATTGCGCTTTGCATATAGCAAAGGGCTTGTATAGAAAGAAATAATTGCATTAGAGAAAAGTTCTTATTTGATTGTAGCTAACCATTGCTATTCATCATCATCGAAAAGATAAATTCTAGGAGTAGAAATTTGCGCAGGGAATATCCAAATTTAAAGCTAACTCTTTTTGCCGAAGTAAAAAAATGGTAAGATCTGATTACTGTGTGTTAAAAATATTAAATGGCAAAGGGGGAATTGAGATTAAGATCATTTAACTACTTTAACTGTGTATCTTTTACTTGAAAATGATGGAACAAATTGTGGTTGTGCTCTTCCTCAAATTGTTCAACCAAATTATATTCATGGATTATGAAATGATACATTATGGAGAATCAATTTAAATGAGCTTGAGACACAATATCCTATGATCAAAAATGGAATTTTGCCTAAGAAGTCAATTTGAAATGGCAAAAGCAGTAAGTTACAATAACAGGAATTCTACAACTACATACAACGGACAAAATAATTTAGTAAGGGAAGCAATATCAATAGGGAGAATTACATTCGCCAATTTAACCCAGATTTTGCAGTTGAAATTTATTGCAAAGCCGAAACGCTGCATACACAATTATATGAGAACATTTTTTTTGAGTACGGAAGATTTATTGACGCATGTTTTTTTGTACTAAATCCCTATTGCGTAATTTGGGTTAAAGATAATACAGCTTTTTACGAAATAAAACGGCCCGCAAAAGCGGGCCGCCTAAATTAGCACTGTAACTATGCTATCCCTGTACGATAACTTTTTCTGTGGCTATTATCATTCCCTCTGCTCCCCCGAGCTGGAGTTGGTAAATACCTGTTGCTAATGTGTTGATGTAAATATGTGTACTGTTCAGTTGCGTTGCATCTACTGTATTTGAAAGTACTGCACGACCATTTATATCTATCAGTGTCCAGTTTATTTTTCCTGATATTCCTCCTCCATAATGAATAGTGAAGAACTGGGTTGCAGGGTTTGGATAAACCTCTAGCCTGCCTGTAGCTATTTGTACATTTTCAGGCTCAGATCTACTGTTTGCAACCATCAATGTATTAGCTGTTGTAAACTGTGCGTTTGATGAAAAAGCACTCACTGCGGTAAGCCCGTTTGCTGTATCACCACTGGCCACACGCCATTGGTATGTAGTGGCAGGTGTAAGCCCACGCAAGGTAAATGGACTCTGGCGGGCTGTATCTAATGTCCACGGTATATCGCCTAGTTTTCTATATTGAATGCCATAGCCATCAATGCAAGGAGTGAAATTGCTAAAATTGAGTCTTGCTTGTGTATTTGTAATATTTGTTGTGTTTAAACCTGTTGGTACTGGCAGTAATGAAACAGAAGCTAGTACACCAAAAGCAGTATCTGAAGCGCCATCTCCAAACACCCTGCCTGTCCATATCCCATTAGATAAACCCGTGATATTTGTTGGTAATGTATTGTTGATACGAACTACTCTATCTAACACACCAAAGCGAAATAAGCGAAGTGTATAAGGTGCTTTACTACCACTACATTGCACCCTTAAAACTCCTGTGGGATTACAATCTGTGGGTTGTGTACTGCTAATGAGTGCTACGGATGCTTTATTGGCTTCTGCAAAGAAATTTGCAACACTATACTGTCCAAAATCTGTAGAAGGATTATTTGTTTCTACTTTGATATAATAGTACTGCTGCGTAAGCCCGGTGAGATTAATAAAAGAGGTACTGCCACAATTAAATGTTGTGTTGATAGGAGCAGCATTGGTATCACTATAAATCCTTAGGTATAAACAAGCAGGAGCAGCAAAGGCTCTGGCTAGTGAGGAGAATTGTAGGCTCAAATTTCCTGTACCTGTATAATTAATACGTGCCCAATCTGCACTATCTCTAAGTGCGTTAAAGCTATAACCAATGTTTCCGGTTACAGTTTCATTTGCTGGCAAAGTCTGCCCCTGAAAAGGCACACCATTTGGCTTGTTATCATTATCTGGTGGCAGAGTAAATAATGTATCTTTTAATGTGTAAGAAGGTATATCACTACCCAACGTACCGGGGCGTATGCGTACATAATAAGTGCCATTGCCCAATCCATCTGTATTTTGTGTACTTGTGCTTCCACAATTAAACACTTCAGCATTTCGGGGTACAAGAACACCATTTACAATAGTATCGAAAAGTTGAAAATAAGCACAACCTCCTGCATTTCCGGTATATTGAAGTTGTAATCCTCCACTAGATGGCAGGTTTATTTTATACCAATCTGCAGTGTCTCTAACTCCATTATAGTAATAACCTGCTAGTCCGGTTACTGCTGTATTTACAAGTTTTGCCACAGCAAGGCTTGGTTGATTGTTTGGCTCTGTATCTGGTGCTACCAGGGGTAAAATTAATGTATCACTTAAAGTATAGGTGGCATATTGACTTGTATTATTACCAGGTCTTATTTTAATATAATAAGTGCCTGGATTGAGTCCGGGTACAATTAGAGAATTAGTGCCGCCACAATTAAAAAACTCGCCAGATACTGCAGTTGTTGCGTTATTGTCATACAACTGGAAGTATGCACAATTGCCTGTGAGGCCGGTATAAAATACCTGCACAGTACCTGCAGATGTTGTAGTAAGTTTAAACCAGTCCAAAGTATCTCTCAACCCGCCATTGAACCGATAACCAATATGACCATTTATAGTTCCATTTAGTGCAATTACCTTGGCTGTGCCTCTAGTATTGTTGGGCTCGGGGTCAGTATTCACCGAAGGTGCAATAAAAGTATTGGATAATGTATATGTAACAAATTCATTACCACTGCCCTGTCTTATCTTAACATAATAGGTGCCTGTGGCAAGCCCATCTGTTGTTTGAGTGCTAGTACTACCACAGTTGTACACCTCTGCATTTAATGCCGTGGTGCCATTACCGTCAAAAAGCTGAAAATACACACAGTTGCCGCTATTGCCAGTATATGATAATTGTAATGCGCCATTTGCAGTTGTTACTATTTTATACCAATCTGTGGAATCTCTTTTATTATTAAAATAATAGCCTAAGTGCCCGGTATTGCTACCATTCAATGCTTGGGTTATAGCTGTTGTAAAGGTATTATTGGGTTCTGAGTCAACATTCACCGAAGGTGCAATAAAAGTATTGGATAATGTATATGTAACAAAATCATTACCACTGCCCTGTCTTATTCTAACATAGTAGGTGCCTGCGGCAAGCCCATCTGTTGTTTGATTACTAGTACCACCACAGTTGAACACCTCTACATTTAAAGCCGTGGTGCCATTACCGTCAAACAGCTGAAAATAGACACAGTTGCCGCTATTACCTGTATATGATAATTGTAATGCGCCATTTGCAGTTGTTACTATTTTATACCAATCTGTGGAATCTCTTTTATTATTAAAATAATAGCCTAAGTGCCCGGTATTGCTACCATTCAATGCTTGGGTTATTGCTGTTGAAAAGGTATTATTGGCTTCTACATCATTTGTGGGAGTGGCTGTTGTTAGTGTAAGTGTGACTGAATAATTGACATTATTGTCACTTGATATTACTTTGACATAATAGGTGCCAACTGCTAGCCCATTTGTGGACTGATTGCTGATACCACCACAATTAAAAACACCAGAGTTTAGGGCAATTATTCCTAAGGTGTCAAACAATTGAAAAGTGAGGCAACCGGTATTGGTAACACCTCCCGAAAAATTAATCTGCCCTTCCTGATTGATTCGTAGCTTAAACCAATCAATGTCAGAAGATGTAGTGATAGTGCCAGTTTCGGCAACTCCTGCGGTGAGTTTATCAGCAGTATTCCAAGTGTTATTAGGCTCTGACTCAGCAGCCATTGTTATGCTTATACCTACTATAAAGCAGCTTAGCATTGAAAGTAAATGTTTACGCATAATTACAGATTTTTTTTGTTAACAGTTTCAAATATATAATTGGTTTTAAATTCATTTTAAAACTACTTGACAAGTAATATTATATACTTGACAAACTACTGTTTTTACTTGACAGAAAAAATTGTCTTCTCAGACAATTGAATGATGTTTGCATCAATACACAATTATGGAAAATCGCTTACATAAATGGTTGTTTGATTACAAGCTGCTGCATGTTTTTTTTTGGTGTTTAATAGGTGTATTCCTTTTTGTTTCTGATTATGACACGGAGTACAATAGGTCATTCTATATAGGTCAGTCCATATTGGTACCACTTGCTTCTTGTATTCCTTTTTATCTTACAGCGTACAATTTTGTTCCCCAATTTTTATATCAAAAAAAATACCTTCAATTGATTACAGGGCTCTTGTCACTTCTAATATTGTTAGTGCCCTGTCAAATACTGCTGATCCGTTTTATACTACATTATGTTGATAATAGGCTTTCCTCAATTCCTCCGAAAGAAGATATTTTATATGTTTTTTATATGGGAGTATGGAATAACCTATTATGTATATTTATTGGTGGTGGTCTTAAAATTATGTCTGACCGATTTAAATTAGAGAAGGAAAAAGTACGTACAGAACTTGATTTTTTGAGAGCACAAATAAATCCACATTTCCTATTTAATATGTTGAATACAATTTATTTCCAGGTAGAAAAAACAAATGTACAAGCTAGGGCTTCTATAGAAAAAATGAGCGAAATGCTCCGCTATCAGTTGTATGAATGTGTACATGATCGGATAGCGATTGAGAGGGAAATTCAATATATAAAAAGTTATGTACAAATGCAGAGTCTGCGCTTAGAAGATGGTACAGATGTTCGTTTAGAAATTGATGAATTACTGAGTGGTTTCTACATTGCTCCATTACTTATACAGCCTTTAATTGAAAATGCATTTAAATATATTTCAAATCATAGAGAAGCTTCAAAAAATGAAGTGCATATCCGTTTGGATAATAAAGATGGAAGACTGCAAGTGCAAATAACTAATACGGAAAATTCAATTCATCAGACAGCATTGCTAATGAACAGTGGTGGTATTGGATATAAGAATTTAAAACGCAGACTGGATCTGTTATACCCTGGAAATCATTCTATAACTAACAAGCAAGAGTATAATAGATTTACAGTGATACTTAATATTTGCTTGTATGATACTTCGGGTATTTATAGTAGTACCTCAAATAATTTACTGGCAGATCAATTGTCCTTGAAACCTTCAGTAGTAAAATGATGATTTCTTATGATTTTATTTTATTTGCAATATTTTTATGTAAATGGTGTTTTTAAAATTAAATTATCAAATGCTGTTCAAAATCAAATCATTGTTTCATGATTAAATGCCTTGTTGTTGACGACGAACCCATTGCCCGTAAGGGTATTATAGAACATATAGAGCAGGTAGATTTTTTATCTGTTGTGGCTGAATGCAAAAATGGTGTTGATGCAGCAATTCTACTTAAATCAGAATCCATTGATTTAATTTTTTTAGATATTCAAATGCCACAATTAAATGGTATTGATTTCTTAAAGTCTTTGACTCATCCACCCTTGGTTATTTTTACAACTGCTTATCCACAATATGCTATAGAAGGATTTGATCTCGATGTATTAGATTATTTATTGAAACCCATTAGTTTCTCTAGATTTTTTAAAGCAACACTAAAAGCAAAGGAGTTCATTCAAAAGCAATCTCAAATTGTAGTTCAAGATAATGCAGATTATTTCTTTGTTAAGGTCAATCAAAAATTAGAAAAAATAAAGACTGCTGATGTTTTTTACATTGAAAGTATGAGTAACCATGTTATTATACATACAGCCCTTAGAAAGTATGTGGCATATCTGACCTTTAAGGGAATTGAAGAAAAGCTTCCAAGTGATTCATTTTTTCGCATCCATAAATCTTATATTGTTAATGTACAGCGCATAGATGCTATTGATGCCAATGAAATATTGATGGGCACTTTAAAACTCCCATTAGGTAAATCATATAGAGATGAAATACTCAAGAAAATAGAAACCAGATTATTTAAAAGATAAAAGCATCACTACTTACTTGTCTTATTATTTATAAATCTACTCTTATAACTTTTTAGGTTGTTTTATCAGCAACCATTACTTCAATATACATCTCAGAATGATACCTCATTGTTAAAGCTGCTTTACCTAATTTTGCCCATTCAATGAAAGCAGGTAAATTAGAAAAGGATAAGGTTAATATTATAACGCTGGGTTGTAGCAAAAACCTAGTAGATAGTGAAGTGCTGAGTGGACAACTGGCTGCCAATGACATTCATGTTGTACATGAAAACAAAAAATTAGATCATAATATAGTTGTTGTAAATACTTGCGGTTTTATAGACAAAGCAAAAGAAGAAAGTGTTAATACTATACTCGAACAAGTAGATTTAAAGCGTAAGGGCAGGCTTGATAAAGTGTATGTAACAGGATGCCTAAGTGAACGCTACAGAAATGATCTTGAACTTGAAATTCCTGAAGTAGATGCTTGGTTTGGCACTTTGGAGCTTCCTTTTTTATTGCAACAATTTAATGCTGACTATAAAAAAGAATTGCTTGGGGAAAGAATACTGGGCACACCACAGCATTATGCTTATCTCAAAATAAGTGAAGGCTGTAATAGAACCTGTGCTTTCTGTGCCATACCGCTTATGCGTGGCAAACACGTAAGTAAGACCATTGAAGATGTGGTAGCAGAAGCAGAGGGCCTCGTAAAAAAAGGGACAAAAGAAATAATGCTTATTGCCCAAGAGCTAACTTATTATGGATTAGATATTTATAAACAAAGAATGCTGGCAGATCTACTCAAAAGATTGAGTGATGTAAAAGGCTTGGAATGGATCAGATTACATTATGCCTACCCCAATAAATTTCCTCTGGAAATATTGGATGTAATGAAAGAAAGAGATAATATCTGTAACTACCTCGATATGCCACTACAGCATGCTAGTAGCAATATGCTACAAGCCATGAAAAGGCAAAGTACAAAAGAAGAAGTAGAAGAAACAATAGCTGCTATACGCAATAAGATGCCGGGCATTTGTTTAAGAACTACACTAATAGCTGGATTTCCAGGAGAAACAAGAGATGATGTAGAAGAATTAAAATCCTTTCTTGTAAAGCACCGTTTTGATAGAGTGGGCATTTTTACCTATAGCCATGAAGAAGGTACAGGCGCATATACTTTAAAGGACAATATACCTGCAGAGGAAAAGCAAGCAAGGGCACAGGAGATAATGGAAGTGCAACAGGATATAAGCTATGAAAAAAATCAGGAAAAATTAGGCAAAACATTTAAAGTAATTATAGATAAAAAAGAAGCCGGAAGATATTTGGGCCGCACTGAATTTGATAGCGTAGAAGTGGATAACGAAGTAGTAATACATAGTAAACGAAAATTGACCCCCGGAGATTTTGTACAAGTAAAAATGACAAAAGCCTATGACTACGATTTGGAAGGAGAGATGGTGGAATAGACGATTTTTTTAGAAATAAAATGGTCTTTGGAATTAAAGTTCCAAATGCCGAAACAAATTTTCTATACAATACTTACACATTTTTTGGCAGCATCATACACATATAATAAACATCAAAAGCTCAAAAGCCGCAAAGTAATTGCCGCACTTTTTCAAAATGGTAAATCCTTACATGCATCCCCTGTAAGGGTTATTTATACTATAGAAAATAAGGAAGAAAATAACGCTTCCATTTCCAAAGCAGCAGTGAGTGTAAGTAGCAGACATTTTAAAAAGGCAGTGCAGCGCAATCGTATTAAAAGGTTACTAAGAGAATGTTGGCGTTTAGAAAAAAATAAGTTGGAATCTGTGTTAATTGCTCATCAACTAAAAGCAACTCTTTTTTTTGTTTATACAGGTACACAAATGCCGGAGCTGGTTGAAATCAATCAACAAACAAAAAAACTCATAGAAAGAATTTCAAAAACAATTTCATGCGTTGGCTAAAAAAAATTACTGTATATCCATTCTTACTAATAATAAAAATTTATCAGTACGGTATATCACCTCTACTTGGACCAAAATGCCGTTTTACTCCCACATGCTCCCATTATGCAGCAGCAGCTTTTAAAAAGCATGGACTGCTAAAGGGTTTTAAGCTTTCTATAAAGCGCATTAGTAAATGTAGACCTGGTGGTGGACAAGGTTATGACCCGGTGCCATAATAATTATACCATCGTACAAATTTTAAAATGAAATGAAAGGAATATTTTATTTCATTTCTATTACTTTTCCAACACAGCTATTTGGCATTTGAATGTGTAGTAATGCTGCAAGGGTAGGGGCTATATCGGCCATTGATACAGGCGCATTTGTTTTTCCGGGTTTAATTTGCCAACCATACCAAACCAAAGGAATATGTGCATCAAAAGGATTCCATAAGCCATGTGTTGTACCAATAGCATAACCATCTATATAGCCAGGTTTTAATACAAATTGTACATCCCCGCTTCTTTGTTGATTATAGCCATTGGCAATCATGTCTTTCAATTTAGATGGTAATGTTGTTTCCATCAATTCATCTAATGGGAATGCCATTTGTACACTATTGTCCTGTAGTAATGTATGGATAACAGTTTTATTTAAGTCTTCAATATCAAAATCTGCAGAGTCAATTTTATCATGATTATAATATAACTGATAGTTTGAAATAGTTTCCACAATTGATGCCACTCCTGTTTTATTAAACAAAGCACTATTAATTTCTTTTAAAACAGCAGCATCATTAAAAAGACCGGCAGGCATATTTTGTTCTTTCAAATATCCGGGCACATGTGCCACACCATGATCAGCACTTAAAAAAAACAAATAATTTCCTTTGCCAATTTTGGCATCTAAAAAATTAAAAAAATCCGCAAGCTGCATATCTAATCGGGCATATAAATCTAATAACTCCCATGAGTTTGGACCATAACTATGGCCTGCATAGTCAGGACTGGAAAGGCTTACAGCCAAAAAATCTGTTTCACCATGCATGCCCATTTGCTCCCCTGCAATGGCTGCTTTACTCATTTCTAAAGTTAATGTATTGCCCCAAGGCGTAGTAGAAATTTTACCATAATCCTTACCAATATAATCGCTCAGTAAATGGGGAAAAGCCGTATTTGTTTCTTTACTAAAGCGACGCTCATACAATTCATCATCCTTACTACAATATTTTGGATAGGTATCAGCCGACATACTCAAATTCCAATTTAATGCATAGAGAGAATCTACAATTTTTCTTTCATTAAATTTTGATGCCCATTCGGGCAATGCCGACATTTTATAATAACTACTTGTAATAAAATTACCAGACTTACTATCATACCAATACGCTCCATTGGCACCATGACCGGCAGGTAAAATTGCACCCCTGTCTTTGATGGCAATGCCTACTACTTTACTTCTTCCATTTGTAGATAGTCGCAATTCATCAGTAATCGTATTGGCCCACATATTCTTTGGACTCATTGCGCCAGCAGCTTTATTTTCACTACCTATTACAGACACGGTATTATCGTCTGTACAATAAACATCGGTATGATTTTTTGCATCATACCATTCATTGCTGATAATGCCATGTAGCGCAGGCACACTGCCTGTGTAAATGCAAGTGTGTCCGGCAGCCGTTACAGTAGGCGTGTAAGGAATCATTGTGTTTTCACAACTATAACCTTCTAGAAGCAAACGTTTAAAACCTCCATTTGCCTTATAAATATTATAGTAACGATAGAGGTAGTCCCACCGCATTTGATCTACCACCATACCCACAACCAATTTTGGCCTATTGGGTGTATTTACTGTATTGATATTGGTCGATTTCTGAGCAGCGGCAGAAAAACAGATAAAACAACAAAAAGTATAAAATATATTCTTCATTATGGCAAAAATAGGGCTTCAAACTATCAAGTATTATCTATTCATAAAGATGTAATATGAAAATAAAATCCAAAAAAATTATTCAACCTTATGGTTTTCTAAATATTAATATAAACATCACCTGAGTTTTACTCTCACCTAAACACTGCTCTTAAATACGCAGTTCTATTTGATTGGAGCCCTTTTTTAAATGAGATTACTACTGTTTTGAATAGCCCAATTAATTTTCAGACGCCCCTCTCTATAAAAATCATTTGAACTTCTAGTCTAAAAATTGCACTTTTGCGCCCATTTATGCAAAATGCATCCGCTTTTTATCCAGTATTATCTACTCCAAAGAGGGTTGTAATTACTATGCACCAGAAGCCCGATGGGGATGCCATGGGGTCTGCACTGGGTCTTTTTCATTTTCTTAAAAAAATGGAGCATGATGTGGTGGTGATTTCTCCCACAAACTGGGCTAAATTTTTAAGCTGGATGCCGGGATGTGAAACAGTGGTAGATTTTGAAAAAAATCCATCAAAAGGGCAATCCCTACTTGATGCAGCTGACATATTATTTTGCTTAGATTTTAATGCATTCCACCGCACTAGAAAAATGGAGGAAATGCTGCGGAATTTTGCCGGTATCCGTGTTCTTATTGACCATCACCAGCAGCCTGAAATTTCCTATTTTCAGTATGGCACTAGCAATGTAGATAAAAGCAGTACCTGCGAAATGGTGTTTGATTTTATTATGGAATCTCCCTGGGCAGCATCGATGGATAAAACGATTGGTACCTGTCTTTATACCGGTATAATGACTGATACAGGTAGTTTTAGATTTAGTATAACAACGCCTGATGTGCATCGTAAAGTGGCTCACCTGCTAGAGCTTGGTGTAAAACATAGTATTATTCATGATAATATTTTTGATACCTATTCGGAAAATAGGTTGCGGTTTATTGGAAATGCACTTTTAAACAGAATGGAAGTAATGTATGACATGAACACTACATTGATGTACATTCCTAAAAAAGATATTCTCAGGTATGAAATTACAACCGGAGATACCGAAGGTCTCGTAAATTATTTACTTACCATAGATGGTGTCAGATTGGCCGCTTTACTCATAGACCGTATTGAAGAAAGAAAATGGAGCTTTAGAAGTAAAGGAGACTTTGATGTTAATCAATTTGCCCGTACGCATTTTAATGGCGGAGGTCATAAAAATGCGGCAGGTGGAAGAAGTGTAGATAGTTTTGATGACAATATCAGCAATTTTAAGCAAGTGATTGAACTATATAAAAATCAATTACAATAATTATAATTAAACCAATTGAACATTTTTTTAAATAATAAAAACTATAAGATGAAACAAGTTTTCTTGGCCTTTATGGCTATTGCCATGCTGGCATCCTGTAATGTAAACTATGATAAAGCTAAATCTGGCTTAATCTATAAAATTTTCCCTGGAGATGGTAAAGACACTGCCTATGCCAAGCCAGGCGAATTTGCGAAATTTCATATTTCTTATATATTGTCAGAAAAAGATTCTGTAATCAATAATTCTTTTGGTCATGTGCCAAATTATTCCGGTATAGATACTTCTAAAAGGAGTGAATACTCTGCCATTGAAATTCTTCCTATGATGCGTGTGGGAGATAGTGCAATTTGTATTATAAGCGTAGATACATTAGTAAGTCGTGGTATGGTGAATGGCTATAACGATCAATTGTTTATAAAAGGAAGTAGTATCAAATGCTCTATCAAATTATTGCAGTTGTTCAAAACTGAAACAGATCTGATTGCAGATTATCAAAAAGAAATGGACACTGACAAAGAGCGTGAAATCAAACAAATTGAAGCCTATATGGCAAAAAATAATCTCAAAGGTATCCGTACAAAAAATGGTGCTTTTGTAGTTATTGAAAATGTTGGTGATACTTCCATGAAAGCAGATAGTGGCATGCAGGCTTCTATAAAATACAAAGGATATTTAATGTCTGATAATAGTAAAGTGTTTGATACAAATATGGATACTAGTAAAGGAAAAACTGAAGCATATCCTGTAGTTGTAGGTACACATTCAGTTATACAGGGTTGGGATGAATCATTACCATACTTTGGTAAGGGTGGCAAAGGAAAAATACTTGTGCCTTCAGCTTTAGGTTATGGTCCACAAGGAAATGGTCCAGATATTCTTCCATATAGCACACTTGTATTTGATATAGTAATTGAAGATGTAACTGTGGCACCAAAAATGCCAAGCAGGGGTATTCCACAAGGTATAATGCCAGAAGGTGGAGCAGAATAAATTTATTTTATAAATATTAGCCCCGCTATGGCGGGGCTTTTTAATTTTACACCCATGCAAATTGATTGGATACTTTATAGCTTTAATACACTTACACCTGCTCAGTTATATGCAATAATGAAGCTTCGAAGCCGCATTTTTGTGGTGGAGCAGAACTGTGTATATCTAGATGCAGATGATAAAGATGCTTCTTGCTTTCATTTATGTGCATGGCATGGTGAGCTACTTGTAGCTTATACCAGGCTTGTGCCATTGGGTATTTCTTACACTGACTATCCATCAATCGGTAGGGTAGTAGCTGCTCCAGAATATCGGGGACTTAAATTAGGTAGAAAGTTGATGGAAAAATCAATAGAACACTGTTTGGAAAAATTCGGATTTATACCCATAAAAATTAGTGCCCAGATATATCTAAATTCTTTTTATAGCAGTCTTTCTTTCATGCAAACCAGTCAAGTTTATCTCGAAGATAATATTGAGCATATAGAAATGATTTATTATCCAAAATAAACCAATATTTTTACCAAAGATTTCTTAATGAAAACATGTATAATGAAGTCAATTATAGGTTTTATAATTTACATTAATATTTTATTTACCACCATAAATGCACAAGAAAACATTATAGGTGGTGTCAAAGGAATGTTTGAAATTAGTGCTACTTTAGGGGCAAATAGTTTTTTGGGCGATATTGGTGGTACACGTGGAGAAGGGGCACCTTTCATCAAGGACTTTACTGCAAGTACTACATCGCTGCTAGGTGGAGCATCTATAATGTATCATCCAACCTATTGGTGTGGTATAAAAGCAGGTATAAACTTTACCAGTGTAAACGCTGCAGATAGTCTTATCAAAAATGAAGGTGGCCAGGAAAGATGGCGTTATTATAGAAATGCAAGCTTTAGAAGCAGCATTACAGAAGCCTATTTTGGTGTTGAAATTTACCCTTGGATGATGTTTGAAAATGAGGCTGAACTTCATGTTATCGAACCCTTTGTTGGAGTGGGTGCAGGCGTATTTAATTTCAACCCAACCGCAGAGTTAAATGGGCAGGTAGTAGAACTTCAACCACTTAGCTTAGAAGGGCAGGGTTTTGAAGAATATCCTGATAGGGAACCCTATCAACTCACACAGTTTTATATTCCATATTCCTTGGGTGTAAAATTCTATCTCGACAATCGTTTTTCATTATCTACAGGAATACAATTTAGAAAAACATTTACAGATTATATTGATGATATTAGTACTACTTATATTGACCCCGTATTGTTTGACAGTTATCTAACATTAGATCAGGCAAATCAAGCTAGGCAATTGTATAGCCGCAGTCTAAGGCCAGAAAAGGTAAAACCTGGTGGAGAAAAAGCTAATGCGAATAGTAACGATACTTATTCTACAATTTTCTTGAGTGTAAATATTCGCTTAGGAGAATATTTTAGAAATAATAATGGATATAAATAATTGTTTATACAAAAGGTCAGGTAAAATATATTTTGAAATCCCTGTTATTATCTTATCAAAAATTCGGCTCTTTAATCAATCATTTTAAGCATCTATATCCTTTTTCATGAAGCAAAAGCTCACTCTGTTTGACTTTACCATGATTGTAACCGGCTTGGTTATTGGCATGGGCATATTTCGTACAGCAGCCACGTCAGCAAAGGCAGCCGGTAGCCCCGATGTATTTTTTACAGCATGGATAGCAGGAGGTATAATAGCACTTTGCGGTGCGCTCACTTATGCAGAAATTGGGAGCAGATACCCGGTAAATGGCGGCTATTTTCGCATCTTCTCTTATACCTATCATCCTTCAGTAGCATTTGCTATAAACTGTATTATTTTAATTTCAAATGCAGCATCCCTTAGTGGTGTGGCACTTATAGGTGCAGGATATATATGCAGTGCATGGATACCCGATGCAACCAATATCATTAAAGTACTTATTGCCATTGCAGCTATTCTTATTTTTTATGGGGTAAATATGATGGGTCTAAAAATGAGTGCTCGTACACAAAATGTACTCATGCTCATTAAAATATCCATGTTGCTACTCATAATAGCTGCATTGTTTTTCCCTTCAGTACATGCAGAGCAAAGTCAAGAATTCAACAATTTTCATACAGATAGTTTTTCTTGGATAAAAGCATTAGGCATGGCAATGGTAGCTGTGTCATTTACCTATGGGGGCTATCAGCAAACCATCAATTTTGGGAATGAAGTAAAACAGCCGGCACGCATGATACCCCGTGGTATTTTTATAGGCATCTTTATCATTATTTCACTCTATCTCCTAGTCAATTTTTCCTACTATAAAGTATTAGGATTTAAAGCACTTACAGAAAATAATGAAATAGCCGGCATTCTCGTATCAAAGCTAATTGGGACAACTGGCAGCAAAATATTTTCGCTTCTTTTATTCCTTTCTGTGCTGGCTTATGTTAATGCATTGCTCATGAGCAATCCACGTGTAATGCAAGCAATGAGTGAGGATGGGGTGCTACCAAAAATTTTTAGTTACCAAACCAAGAAAAGAAATGCATTGGCAGTATCACTTACAGCATTTGCAGCTATATGTATTGTTATCTTATTCTTTTCACAAGAGTTTGATGAAATATTAGGATTTACTATTTTTCTGGATTGCTTTGGAATGGCTACATCAGCGGGTGCCATTTTTAAACTTCGAAGAGAAACAAAGCATTTAGATGGAACAGGTATTTTCAAAATGAGGCTATATCCTTTATTGCCAATTGTATTTATTACTGCTTATAGTTTTATTGCCATCAGCATTGCCATCAGCGAACCTAATGCAGCAAAAACAGGACTTCTTGTAATGGCCGTATTTGTATTGTTGTATTTTTTATTGAAAATATTTAAAACGAAAAGCACTCAAAACCAATAAAATATTGAGTAGTAATACTTCAATATTTTAAGTATAGTGCTGTTAACTTTTACTTGCAAATTTTATGCATTTGTTTCACCTGGGTGAGCGCTTATCCTATTTCATTTCTAAATACCACCGTATTATCAAAAACATCTATCAATACAGGGGCTGATTTATTGATGCTGCCTGCCAGTATTTTTTTGCTCAGTTCATTTACTATTTCCTTTTTTATTAATCTTTTTAAAGGCCTTGCCCCAAGCTGTGCATCAAACCCATGAGCGGCAAGAAAATCTAATGTATAGTCTGTAAATTGAAGCTCAATACCATTTTGATGTAGCATGGATTGTAAAATACCCAATTGTATAGAAACAATCTTTTTTATTTCAGCTTGAAGTAGCGGCTGAAACATAATGATGTCATCTACCCGGTTTAAAAACTCCGGCCTTATCGTTTCGCGAAGCAGCAGCATTACTTCTTTCCGAGTTTTCTCTACAATAATGTCTTTGTTTTCAGTAGAAATATTTTCAAAATTTTCTTGAATAATATGGCTGCCCATATTACTCGTCATGATGATAATTGTATTTCTGAAATTCACAACACGGCCCTTGTTATCCGTAAGCCTACCATCGTCCAATACCTGCAATAAAAGATTCCACACATCGGGATGGGCTTTTTCAATTTCATCTAGTAGTACTACGCTATAAGGCTTACGGCGCACAGCTTCTGTCAGTTGACCACCTTCATCATAACCCACATATCCGGGAGGAGCACCCACCAATCTTGATACGGTGTGCTTTTCTTGGTACTCACTCATATCAATCCTTGTCATCATGGCTTCATCATCAAAAAGATAAGCAGCAAGTGCTTTGGCAAGTTCTGTTTTACCCACACCTGTGGTGCCTAAAAATATAAATGAACCGATGGGTTTTTTAGGATCTTGTAAACCTGCCCTGCTGCGCCTTATTGCATCCGCCATAGCTGTAATGGCCTCTTCCTGTCCAATTACTTTTTTGTGAAGTTCATCCTCCAAATGCAACAATTTTTCAGATTCACTTTGCAGCATTTTTTTAACAGGAATACCAGTAGCTTTACTTACATTTTCTGCAATATCTTCAGCATCCACTTCCTCTTTCAACATTCGTTTAGAACCGGAATTTGCTATTTGCTCCGTCAGTCTGTTTATAATATTTTCCTGCTCTTTTATTTTACCATATCGTATTTCCGCCACGGTGCCATATTCCCCATTTCGCTCAGCCTGTTCTGCCTGAATTTTATATTGCTCAATAGCGGCTTTAGCCTGCTGCACTTTTTCCACTTGTTCTTTTTCTTCTTTCCACCGGGCTTTAAGGGTATCTCTTTCCACATTCAAATTTGCCAACTCAGTATTCAGTTCTTTCAGTTTTACTTTATCAGATTGTTTCCTGCCGGCATCCTGTAAAGCAGCTATTACGGGCATGGCATCAATCTCTCTTTTTATAGCTTCCCGTTCTATTTCCATTTGTCTTATCTGTCTTTCTAATTTATCTAATTCCTCCGGCATGCTATTCATCTCAAGCCTAAGCTTTGCCGCACTTTCATCTATCAGATCAATAGCTTTATCAGGAAGGAATCGGTCGGTAATATATCTGTGGGATAATTCCACGGCGGCTATTATGGCTTCATCTTTTATACGTACATGGTGGTGTGTTTCGTATCTATCCTTTAATCCCCGAAGTATGGATACGGCGTCATCCACCGCAGGTTCATCAATCATTACTTTTTGAAACCTACGCTCCAATGCTTTATCTTTTTCAAAATATTTTTGGTATTCATTCAGTGTTGTGGCACCCACTGCCCGCAGTTCTCCCCTTGCCAGTGCGGGTTTTAGAATATTGGCAGCATCCATAGCACCCTCACCGCCGCCGGCACCTACCAGCGTATGTATTTCGTCTATAAATAATATAATATCGCCATCGCTGTTACTCACTTCTTTAATAACCGCTTTAAGCCTTTCTTCGAACTCCCCTTTATATTTTGCCCCGGCTATCAGCTGACCCATATCCAGTGCATAAATAATTTTCGATTTCAAATTTTCAGGCACATCTCCATTTACAATACGCATGGCAAGCCCTTCCGCAATGGCAGTTTTTCCCACACCCGGTTCACCTACTAATATAGGATTGTTTTTACTACGCCTAGAAAGTATATGTAGGGTGCGGCGTATTTCCTCATCACGACCTATTACAGGGTCAAGTTTTCCCAACCTGCCCAGCTCATTCAAGTTTCTAGCATATTTATTAAGTGCATTATATTCCTGACTCTGCGTTTGTGAAGTTATTTTTTCCCCTTTGCGCAGCGTATTTATGGCATCTATAAGCCCCTTTTCAGTAAGTCCATTTTCTTTCAGGAGTTTTGCTGTACTATCATTTCCTTCAAGAATGGCCAGTAGCAAATGCTCTGGTGTAATAAATTCATCACCAAATTTTTTCAACACATTGCCCGCTCTTAGTATCACATTATTAGCATCCCTGCTTACAGATTGAGCCGGCTCAGTAGCTGCTGTGGGTAGCTTTTTGAGCATTTCTTCCAGCTTTGTATCTACTAACTGTACAGATACATTATTTTTTTTCAGGAGATAATCAATGGTACTATTATCCTGGCTCATCAATGCTTTTAGAATATGTTCAGTTTCAATGTTTGTATGCTGTAGGTTAAAAGCCAATTGCTGTGCCTGTTGTACACATTCCGCAGCTTTAACCGTAAAATTTCCTAAGTTCATTTTAAATTTTTTTAAAGGATGACTGAGGGAGCCAGCAAATAAAAATCCAGCTCAGAAAAAAGGAAAAAATGTCAAATAAATCCAAGACTATCAGCAATAATTACTGCTTTTTAGCAATGAAAATGACAGTAAGTCTTCAAAGCGAAAAATGAGCAGTAGTCAACCATCATCGCATCCAATTTTGTATTAGACAAATAGATGCCTTCTTTGATGTATAAAAAATAAATGGCCAATCAAAAGCATAATTTTCGCCCTACGGGCAATGATGATTCAGGCTGCGTGATTGTGGGTGAAACGAAGTAATTTCAAATCAAACAAATAATTCTATCACAAAAAATATATTTTAGACATTTCGCCCTACGGGCAATGAAGATGCAGGCTACATCATAGCGAATAAAAGAAGCAGTCTTCTTTATTGGGAGGAAGCCGAACCCCTCTGCATCATGGCGATGAGGCACGACGAAGCAATCAATATCAATAATCAGAAAGACATCGACTCAGAGCGCAGGCAGATAAAAGTAGAACAAGGCAAAGGTAAAAAAGACCGTTACACTTTGCTATCCATTAAAACCATAGAAA
>CAXYYO010000012.1:0-82589 GCA_964293305.1 uncultured bacterium
TTGATTGCGTAAATCTACAATCGCATAAGGTCTGTAAACTGCCAGTTCTCTTGTTTCTTGCCCATAGCTATTACTAAGTGTGAAAAATGAGCATAGGATGATAAAAATTCGTTGCATAATTGAAAGTAAATTTTACTTGAGAGACTAATTATTCAAATTAATTTTTGCACCGGCATTGGCTACTTCTACATCTTGAGCTGCACTAGCTGTGCCACTTACACCAATTGCACCCACTACAAACCCGTTGTAGATGATGGGCACTCCACCTTCCAACATATTAAAGCCTACTGTAATTAAAGCTGGCCGCTTTGTATTGATATTGTCTTCAAAAACTTTTGTATCTTTTTTGAAAAGTGCTGCAGATGTTGCTTTCGCTATAGATACTTCTGCAGCATTGGCAAATGTGTTTTCAGTTCTGACCATTAATAATATATGGCCACCATCATCAACTATTGCTATGGCTCCACCTGGTGCGTTTACATTTTTTGCATAAGCCATTGCCGAATCCATAATGCGCTGTGCTGCTTTTAAAGTTAGTACTGGTTTTTGTGACAATTGTGCATGGCTGTTAATGCATAAAGAAACCATGATGCTAATGATAAATACTATTTTTTTCATTCTACTATTTTTTAAATTTTTAAATACGATAAATATTGGCTGAAGCAATCTTGCCTGTTTTTTTATTTTGGATATAATAAATCACAGACATATTGCCATTGAAAATACTCTTGTTATATTCTAAACTAATGTTGTCTGTTTGTGCAAATTCTTTTCTCTCTAATGCAATGTTATAATGCTCTAATTTCAATCCACTATTTTCACCTCTACCAATGGATACTGTTGCCTTATCACCTACTAATACCAGAACGACCACTTCATCAATATTTAAGTTTTCATTCTTTAAAGTTGCTAATATCTGATGTTCATTTGCAGTAACATGTATCATCCGATTTTCGACAGTTAGACTTTTGATTTGATTATTAATTGCTGCGGTTACTTTTTCTTCACTTGAACCAACATATTCATAACTGCCATTTATAACTGCCTGTGGTGTATAAATGCTTCTAAGATTGAATAAAGAGCCATAATAATATTGATGATCTGTAAAAGCAGCTTTGCTGAACTGATCTTTCCATCCTAATTTATTCCAATAATCAACGTGGTATTCCACAAAATAAACAAATTGGTTTTTGTATTTATCTGATAAGTCTTTCATCAATGCTTCTGCGGATGGGCAACTGGAACAGCCTTCAGAAGTAAATAATTCTACAACAGCAAATCCTTTGTTGGCCGGGTTTGCTATTCCCATATTTGACTCCCCAACATTTCTTTCCAATTCCTTTTGCTCAAATGATGATGTTGAATATAAAAACAGCGTACTTAAGGCAATCGCAATAAATAGATAACTTTTTTTCATACTATTTTTTTTCTATCTCATAAGAAGATGCTGCTAGAGATTCCTGCGTTTCACCTGGCTTTATGATATTATAGATTGGATCCTTGCTATTAAGCGTTGGCCAATTCTTATTGGCATTTCTAAAATTCTTTTTTACATTTTTTTGCCACAGACTTAAAGCTCTGGCATTGTGGTTAAAAACCAGTTGTCCATTTACAATTGTATGCGTCCATACTTGAACCGGACGAAGGTTTTGCTGTGCTGCAGCTATGGCACAATATCCACCAAAGGCAGGAGCATATTTTGCAGGATTAATATCAAATAATTTTTTATTGGCATCTGTTGCAAAGTAATATTTGGCACCTGCATGGCTGGATTGGAATTGGGGATTACCCATGATAGTTTGATCGGGATGCAGATGCATTTCTACTACATCATAACCGAGTGCTATTACCCCATTAGAATCTACATTTAGGTTATTTCCTTCAGTAGTTTTGATGGGATGTTGAGCACAAAGATTTGTACCTGACAAGGCCATAATAATGGCAACAGAAATAGAAAAGAATTGCTTATTCATTTTTGCTTTTTTAGTAATTAAAGTATTTGTTTGATATGATCTGAAATGCGAAAAGCATTTGCAGCAATGGTTAATGAAGGATTGTAAGCACCACAACTTGGAAAAAATGAAGCATCTGCTACAAATAAATTTTCCAGATCGTGCATTTTACAATGTATGTCAAGAACGGAAGTTTTTTTATCAGTTCCAAATTTCAATGTACCGCATTGGTGGCTTACACCATCTATACCCAAATCATATCCACCCCAAATAATTTCATGGAGTGCACTATCAATTTTTCCCACCTCCTGCATTATTTTTTTTAACCGTAATTTGAGTTGTTCAAAAGATCCTATATTGTTTTTCTCTCTAAAATAAGTGAGTTGAATTTGCCCCTGCGGTGAAAGGCTTACCTTGTTTTCATATTGAGGCACATCCTCACTTGTCAACCAAAAATCAATCGTATGATTAGAAATATATGCAGCAGTTTTATCTTTAAATGGAGCGGGCGGATTCCACAAATAAGTGGCAGGATCATTTTTACCCATTAGTTGAATTTCACCCATCGGATGATTATATTCCTGATCGCCCCAATAGTAATCGCCAATACAAAAATATTTTTGAAATGCAGCATCATTAAATTTTTGTGGAGTATATGCAATCATACAACCATTTATGTGCGACATATAGTTACGACCAACCAATCCGCTGCTATTTCCTAACCCATTTATATGGACATTTGATGTTGACTTTAGTAATAATGCTGCCGAGTTAATAGCACCTGCACCTAATATAAATAAGTCTGCATGAAATGTTTGATTTTCTCCATCTATTTCAACAATGGCACTTTTCACATTATTGCCTGATGAATCTGTGATTAATTTTTTTACAAAAGCTCCAGTTATGAGTGTTACATTTTCATTTTTTAGTGCCGGTCGAACTGCAATAACATGTGCATCACTTTTAGATTCTGTAGGGTCTGGAAATCCATCAAAATTTCCTAAAACCAAAGGCGCATCTATATTCCCATTATCCTGTGGTAGTTGTAATGCCATCGGTATAGGATATGCCTTTATACCTGTTTGATGTATATTTTCCATGAGCTCTTTCGTAAATGGCTCAGGAGCAAATGGTGGAAATGGATAAGCAATATCAGTGGCCGGTTCTGTTGGATCCAAATTCCTTTTACCATGCACATGCATGTATGATTCTGCTTTGTCGTAGTAAGGCTTAAAATCAGTATAACTTAACGGCCATGCAGGAGAATGACCAGCAGGTGTATGATATGATGTAAAATCTCTTTCCCTTAGCCTGAAAGCGGCAGCACCGTAGGCTTTGCTGTTTCCCCCCACTGCATAATATGTAAATGGCACAAATGGATTTCCAGACTTATCTATCCATTGTTCTTTAGTACGATATCGACCTTTTTCTACAACCTCTATAGGATCCCAATTTTCCTTTTCTTTTGGGATAAAGCCACCCCGTTCTAAAATTAATATTTTTTTCCCGGTTGTGGCAAGATCAAGCGCAATAGTGGACGCACCAATGCCCGTACCTATGATAATAATATCGTAGTTCAATTTGAAATAATTAAAATGTGAAAGGAATAACTTACTCTACTAAGACAAAGCTGATATATCTACACAATGAAATGATAACAGAATATTATGCTGTAAAATTCCAGGTATATGTTTTCAAGAAATTTATTGTATAGATAATGCGCATTTGACATATTACTCATCCTCAAGAAACTTCACTCTTAAAATTGGCCTCCATCAGATTAGTATATTTTTCTGAACCCAGTAACCAAAATGAGGCTGCTATTTGAAAATGAAATAACTAGAAAATAGAAAGTTCGTAATTTTAAAATCTAGATTTTTTATAACAGACGAGAAATTCTATAATACTTACAACTCATTAGATTTTTTTTTAAATCTATACATTTGGGGGTAATTTTGAATCATCAAAAAAATTCTTCATTATTTTTTTTTCTTCTTCACTAAGCGTATACTTTGGGTATTGGTGCATCGATTCTGCGTTATCAAACATTACTTGGTCAATTTCTAAAGAATCTTTCAAAAAGTTTCTACACACTTTACAATACATCAAGTGGTATTTCAGCTTAAGCCTACTAATTAGGCCCAAAAATCCATACTGCTGCTGTAGGCCCTTGCGTTGGGCTTGCAAACAATTATATTTTATGGCTTTTAATTTACTGCCCATATATTTTTTTTATCAACCCCCAGATGTCCTAACACAGTTTTGCAGTAATACCTTTGACCTATGTAGGATAACCCAATAATTTGACGCAGTAATGTTAAATTCTTTACAAATGGAAGGAGAATTTTTTTCTTCTAAATATTTTGCCCAAAACACCCCCTTTAATTTCGTTGGGAGTTTATCAAGACAATATTGTATGATTCTATTTATTTCATTTCGGGATAATGTAGTGTCAGATGCATGGTAAGAAACCCAAGCATTTCTATTGTTATGACCATAAGTGTCAGCATCATGGGTATCGTAATAACTATTGATGAAAGCTGAATCGGTTGATTCTACATAATAATTTAAGGATTCAGTATTTTTTGCAGAACGGTAGTGGTCAGTAATTTTATTTTTTAAAATTGTTGTCAACCAAGTTTTTTCACTGGCATCTCCTCTAAATCTTTCTCTAGCCTTATAAGCAGCAAGATATGTATCCTGCACTAAGTCCTTTGCAAGATCATGGTCATTGATTTTGTACATGGCTATTGAAAACAGGTAATCACTATATTTTTCTATCCAACCTGATGGTTCTAAAGTATGCTTCATTAACTATGCAATTTTTGATCGTTGGTACTATGAGGGATGCAAGGTATCAATTAGGAATTGATGGACAAAAAAAATCGTTTAAACAGAATTAGTTGACACTTAATCAAGTGATTCGATATGCTCACCTTAGTATTATATGCATAAAAAAGAGAAAATGGAAAGTAAAATAAACAAAAAGAGCTGCATCAAGTGCAGCTCTTTTAAAAAGAATGAATGAATTTTATTGCTGTACAATAAACTGAACAGATGCTACTTGAATACCATCTGCCATCATTTTTAACTGGTATATACCATTTTGAAGACTGGCAAGTTGACCAGGTATGATTTGGTGTTTACCGGCCTGCATATAAACGTTTTGAATAGTTTGCTTGGTATTTCCATACATATCTGTTATGAGCATTTGTACACTTGCTGCATTTGCCAATTCAAATCTGATTGTAGCATTTCCAGATACTATTGGGTTAGGTACAATACTAAGAATGGTATTACTATTTTTTATAAAAGATGGAGGTGTAGGTCCACATTTTCCTGAAGTAGTTATTGAACTTCTACTACCATTAAGCACTGCATGCATACGTGTTTTTTGTCCGGTCGTAAACATATACATACAACGGTCATCTGAATAGTCCATATAGTTCATAAACATATCACCGTTTGGTCCATTATTGCAAGAAACGATTGGGAATGTTTTACAACCATAATTTTCATCACCTTGATTGGGTGTGTCACCCACTTGGTCACTACCATTGCAACCATTACCATCGTCACCCCAAATATGTCTAAGGTTTAACCAATGACCAACTTCATGAGTGGCAGTTCGTCCGAGATTGAAAGGATAATTAGCAGCTCCAGAAGTACCGAATGCAGCATAATCACAAACTACACCATCTGTATTTACATTACCACCAGGAAACTGAGCATAACCTAATAAACCGTTACCTAAATTGCATACCCATAAGTTGAGGTATTTTTTTGAATCCCACGCATCATCACCACCACGACTGTCAAATTTTACATCATTATTTGAGGAGAATGAAGATTTTGTGGTGCTCTGTCTAACAATACCAGTTGTACTGCCCCCTGTAGGGTTTTTGGTAGCTAAACAAAAATTAACCTGAACATCCGCAACTAAAGAAGTCCATACAGAAGGTACTTTTGTAACATCTGTATTTAATTTTTGATAGTCTTTGTTTAAAACGGCAATCTGGCTGTTAATTTGTGCGTCACTAATGTTTTGCGCAGTTGTTTTATACACCACATGCACTACCACAGGAATGGTATAAATTGGCGCAGCTACCTTTGATAGTTGTTGATCTAAAACATACTGCTGAGTAAATTTTTCAATAGCGGCCTGATTTTGTGCAAATGCAGGGTCGTCTTTCAACATTTGTTGATACACTTCTGCGCTGGAGCAACTTCTACTTTTAATTCCTTTCGATTCTTGTGCATTTGATGCAATCGTGCCAAATAATGCTGTGGCAAGTAGCAATCTTTTCATGAATTTAACTTTTAAATAATTAATAAAAATAATAAGAGAATTATTTGAGATTTAGGAGAGTGGCAATGTAAAAGTTTTTATGAGTACAAAAAAAATAAATGGCAAAAAAAGACTGCTTAAAGTATAATTGTGTCATTTTGCATTAGAAACTGATTATTTAGTAATAAGCACAGGAATTTTATTTTGTATATAGTTACTAGAAACAGTAAATAAATACCATCCACTCTTGATATATGCAGGTATTGATAGTTTGTACGATTCCCCAGAAATGGAATGAAGTATATATTGCTTCAAGATAGATATTCCATTTGTATTAAATAACTCAACAGAATAGCGGCCAAGAGGTAATTCTGATAGAATCAGGTTACAAAAGTTATTATTTATTGGATTTGGGGTAATTACAATATTAATATGTTGATTAAACTGCAATAATTGTGTACTGCTATATGAAAAAGATCCGCTTTTTTGATTCAATTTTATGCGATAGTAATTCTTAGATTTCTGAGGCTTATAATCAGTAAAATAATATTTGTTAAAGCTATTGCTATTTTCATTAACACTTATATTTTGCAAAGCATAATAAATAATTCCATCATTTGATCTTTCAACAATATAAGAGGAAACATCCTTTTCGTCTGATACTGCCCATGTAAGTTCCGCCTTTTGTCCTTTTTCTTTTGCTGTAAAAGATAACCAACGAATAGGTAAAATAAAACTACCAATATTCATGACAGAAAATCTAGAAAACTGGTTTATACCATCGGTATTAGAATTTATATCCGGGCTTACACCAATAGAGTACTGTCCAAATAATTCTGTTCCAATGTTATTTCCAATACCGTTTAAAATATCGGTCGAGTGAGAAACATCAATGTAATTTGGATCTCCATAATTTTTTTGAGTTAATGTGATATCTGTATAATCAAACCCAGTTTCTATCTCATCGTGTAAGATTCCAAACTGTGCAGGATCCTGTTTTGTAAAATAGAGATTCAAATCCGCAGTAGTGCCTCCAGATATTGCTTCATAAGCATACCAGATTCTACGTACTACAGGTTTATCTGTACCACCAATATCTCCTTTTACAAGTAAGAAGGTTAAATCATCTGGTGTGCCTGTATTACTAATTTTTACCCGGTTTGGGGCATCAAAATCCACACCTATTGGGAGCCATACATCTGTACCAGCATTTTTTACCTTGAAGCCATTATTATCACTTGCATCAAATGGAGTTGTTAAACTTAATGGCCCACCAGTTCCAGTGCAAAGGCAGATATAACTGTTCTTATAAGTTGTACTGTTTGGTGCATAAGTTGTTTGCGTTATGGGAGTAAGGCTTCCTGTTCTTGTCCAAGTTACTAAGTTATTATCAGTAGCCAAAATGCCATTCTGTAAGTCAAGTCCATTAACTGTTAATGGTGTACCCAAAACCGCGGCTGCATTTGCACCCATGCCTGTTCTCTGTAGGCTTAAGTTATTGAGTATTTGAAATCCTGTTGTAAAACTGACTGTACCAAGACTACTGCTGCTGCCTGAAATTGTTAAGTTAGAATTGGCAGACCCCGTAAAAGTACCCCCAGTACCTGTAAGGGTTCCCCCAAGTGTAAGTGTATTGGCACCAAGCGAAAAATTTCCTGATGTAAAATTAAAAATCCCTGATACAGTAAGATCTGTGCCAAGAGTAGCAGAAGGACTGCTTCCACTTCTGTTCATATTGAGTGTGCCAAGTTGTCTAAAACCAGATGTGAATAGCAGTGTACCAATATTTCCACCTACTACACCGCCAATAACTAAGTTGGAACTGCTGGTTCCGCTAATTGTTCCAGTATTTGAAATATTGTCAATACTACCTTGAAGTGTAAGCTTTTGATTATTTACCTGCCAGTCGCCATTTGTTAAATCAAAGCTTCCTGTAATTTCTACATCAATACCTTGTTGAAGATTACTACTATTAGATAATTCAAGATCAAAAAAAACAGGGGTTTGAGTACCAAGTATTTGTTGTAAGGAAGATCCAAAAAATTTCATGATTCCTGTACCTGCACTCATAGCAACCTCATTATTTGAAAAGTTTCCTGTTATGCTCATCTGTCCATTATTTTCAAACTTTTGCCCCACTCCCGGGGTGTTAGTAAAACTACCATCGAGGTATGCATTTGAAGTGGAAGGCATATAAAAATTACCATAATTTACTGCTTGAGTATTCACTTTATTACATAGTAATAATATAGTAGCAAAAGAAATGGAAAAGTAGCGGCTTATCATTTGGCTTTTATTTTATTGAGTGCCCACATTTGAATCAATTGCTTTTTCTACTACATCAGATTTTCGATTTCCTTTCACCTTTTTCTCTAGTGCTTTTTCTTTAATCAGTATTGACACATCAGCACTATTCAGATATTGTATAATTGATAATGTTGTAGGTGTTTGATCAATAGATTTTATTGAAACTGATACAGGCCTCATTGCAGCAATTGTTTCAGTGTTTTTTTTCTCAGATTGCATTTGATTTAAATGCACTGTTTCAAATCTTGCGTCAGCATTATAAGAAACTAATCCATTTTCCAATTGTTCATCTGCCCTGTTGGCAACAATATGCCACATAAAACTAACATTAGAAGTACCTTTTTGTAATTCCTTTACATCGAATCCAGTTACAGTTGCATTTGATACAAAAACCCCATTACAATCTCCATATAGTTGTACGAATACTTTTAGAGGGTGCTTGTCATTTACTATAATATTTTTACTAAAGGTTGGATCTATGGATATATGAGAAAACCCCTTTACCAAACTACCCTTTCCATAATCTTCAAACAGAATTTCCGGTGCCTCAGGTGCATGTAATGCTACCCTTTGATTATTTTCATTTTTTACGATTGTAGAAACAGTACCAGTACCAATAATTTTATATGCAGTTCCAGCGGTACCAAGAGTTCCATCGCTCAAATAATTAACATAAACATCCCCAGCTGTTGCGGCATTAAACGTTTTTATAGCTGCTACACCTTGTGCTACAGATGTGGCATGGGCATATACACCATCTGTGGTTCCTGTAAATGCGCCTCCACTACCAGCAGGGTCTGTTTGTAATACAGCTCCGTTACCAACACCCACCATACCTGTACCAGTACTGGCAGATGCTGCTGCATATACAGCAGTAGTACTGCCACTAAATGCTCCTCCAGAACCTCCAGCAAGAGTAGCGGCTGTTCCATTATTACCAACTCCAATAATACCAGTACCAGAAGCAATAGTAGATGCAACAGCATATACACCGGTATTTGTGCTAAAAAATGTTCCCCCAGATCCACCAGTAAGTAAGGTGCCAATATTGCCACCATTACCAACTGCAACTACCCCATTACCTGAAGTGGCATTAACCCCTCTTCCATATATACCAACAGTTTCACCACCAAAAGCTCCACCTGAACCAACCGTTAATGTACTTAAACCGCTGTTGTTTCCTACTCCTATTACACCAGTGCTATTTGATGCTGCAGTTGCAAGACCATAAGCACCTGTAGTAACTCCAGTAAAAGCTCCTCCCGATCCTCCAGAAAGTGTTCCAACCGTACCACTATTATTACCAGCCCCAACAATGCCAGTTCCAGTTGCTACTGTGGTAGCATAACCAAACACACCGGTTGTAGCGCCAAGAAATGTGCCTCCGGAACCACCACTTAAAGTCGTTATTGTACCCGTATTATTACCAAGTGATATTATACCATTGCCAGAGGCTGTTGTTTTTGCTAACGAGAATGTTCCTGTGCCTGTTCCTGTAAATGCGCCTCCTGAACCTGTAGTTAAATAAGTACCAGTAGCATTATTTCCAGCTCCAAAAACGGCGGTACCAGTACCATTACCGTTATATGCAAATACTGCAAATCCAGCATTTTGACCAGTTGTAGCTTCAAGCCCATTTCCACCATTCGAATTATTATTAGCACTATTTTCTGCAAAAATTGCACTGCCATTTGACTGAGTATTTTCTCCATACATTCCATACCCATACCTGTTTCCGGTTAAACCGTATATTCCACTTCCAACATTGATTAGTATTGTTCCTCCGGAAGTATTATTAATTGCCCGGAGCGCATCTGCAGAAGAGTTGTTCGTTGCAAAATATCCTCCGAGACCTACTGTGGCCAAACCCTCAATTGCGGGAAAACTTGACGAACCATTTGTAGCAGTTGCAACCATTCCAGGTGAAGTTGAATTTGCTGTTGTAAAATATGCAGGTGGATTTGTAACAGTTGCTCCAGCTATGGTTATTGTACCCACATAGCCCAAATAAGCATTTTGATTAGTTGAAATATTACCACGTATTGCGTATGAGCCAGTTGACGTACTCGTGGAAGTTACATTTAGACCATTCAATGATGCACCAGCTATCGTAACCCTTTCAGTAGCGCTTGGCGCTAAGTTTATTCCAATGCTTGTATTGTTATCTCTAATGAGTCCGATGCCTTGTGCTGTTGCAGATATCCATCTTGTTACGTAATCCGCAGTACCATTTCCAGTAATTTGGGTCAAAGCTGTCCATGCTAAACCTGTCCAAATATATAAGCCAATTCCACTACCACCTGTAATACTGCTATTTGTATTATAAACCACTGTTCCTTCCAAAAGGCTAATAGGCAACGGTGATGAACTTGAAATTGTAGCAAGAAATATTCTTGGAAAGGCCAAACCTTTATTGGTTGTTTCCAATTCAAGTATGGAACCAGCATTTATTGTGCTAGCATTATCTCCTAACTTCAATTGAGCAGAGGCTGTCTGAGGTATTAAAATTAAAAACATTAAGGCAGATGAACACATCCAGCAGGTAAGTATTTTCATTTTGCTTTTTTTATAGTGCGAAATAATTGCAAGTTTGCAAAATATGAATTTTAGTTATAAGATCTAGACTTTAAACTTGCTGGCAATCAAAAATGAATTAAAAACTATTAAAAATATCAACCATTTTTTTTATTATCCGCAATACCCAGATTTAATATTTTAAATACACTATCATTCAATGAGTCTTCGTTACTTTAGGATTATATAATTATGGTACTGTGAATGCAATCCGAAAGATAGCGTGTATAAATTAGATATTGATAGAAATTTATTCTGATGCTTTTCAACTCTTTTCAAAATTAAGCAGGTAGCACTTTAACTTCGCTTCAAAAGAAGAATTCAAATTTTCCACGAATCACAAACCTATTCTAAAGATATTTTCTTAAAAAATAAATCGACATAAAAAATTCTTTTAATTTACCCGCACTTCAATTATATATAAAATATGTACAATCCATTTTCAGGTAATGAAATAAAGCGTTCATTTATCAAATCCTTTACTGCCCCGCAGCCGGGTAGCAGGATAGAAAAAGAAACATTTCACGACCAACAATTGAAATTGGCTCACCAATATAAACATGCTTTCCCGGATCCGCATGCTACTAAAACTATTGTAATTGTGCCTTCTCTTACTTTAGAAAGAGAGATGCTCAAACATCTATATGGACATGTACACTACGAAGAGCGATTACTCTGTATGCTCATGCTATTGCGTATGCCTGAAACACGTGTGGTGTATGTAACCAGTGTACCAATAGATGAAGTTATTATTGATTATTATCTTTCTCTATTACCCGGCATTACAAGTTATCACGCCAGAAAAAGGCTTACCCTTTTAAGTTGCTTTGATGCCACTTCTTATGCCTTAACAGAAAAAGTACTCAAGAGGCCACGCTTAGTGGAGCGAATTAGAAATTCCATTCATGATAAAAGTCAGTCTCATTTAGTATGCTTCAATGTAACTGAATTGGAGCGCACACTTGCAGTAGAGCTCGGTATTCCGCTTTTTGGTTGTGATCCTGACCTTAATCATTGGGGTACAAAAACAGGAAGCAGAGAAATTTTTAAAGAATGTAATATTCTTTATCCTGATGGAGTTGAAGACATAAGTAGCAGGGAGGAAACAGTAAAAGCACTTACTGCATTAAAACAAAAATACCCCAACTTACGTAAGGCTGTAGTAAAAATGAATGATGGTTTTAGTGGTGAGGGCAATAGCTTTTTTAATTATCAAGATTTACCAGTAAATGATAAATTAGAACAAGCAATTAGCGACCAATTGGAGCAACGTATAATACCCGTATTGGCCGAAATGCCCGCCCATGTATTTCTTCAAAAAATGTACGAAATGCATGGAGTGGTGGAGGAATTTATAGAAGGGGATTATAAAACATCCCCGAGTGTGCAGTGCCGCATCAATCCAGACTTTACGTATGATGTATTGAGCAGCCATGACCAGGTATTAGATGAAGAAACAGGCCAAGTATTTCAGGGTGCTTTTTTCCCTGCTATACCGGACTATGCTGTAGGCTTAGGCTACGCAGGAGGTTTGGTATCAAAGGCCTTGAAAAGTAAAGGATGCATTGGAAGATACAGTGTTGACTTTTTGAGCGTGAAGCGCAATGGCGAATGGTTAAATTATGCTATAGAAATAAATCTGCGCAAAGGCGGCACCACACATCCATATCTTATTCTTCAATTTCTAACAGATGGCGCATATAATCCTGATACAGGGATTTATACAACAAAAGGAGGTCAGGAGCGTCATTATTTTGCCAGCGATAATTTAAAGAGTGAAGCATACAGAAGTCTTACCCCACACGATTTAATTGACATAGCAATGTATCATCATTTACTGTATGATGCCACAAAGCAGGAAGGCGTTATGTTTCACATGCTGGGGGCACTTTCACATTATGGAAAATTAGGCTGCGTTTGTATTGCCGACACCCGTGAAAAGGCTTTTGGCTTCTACCAAAAAGTGATTGAAGTACTTGATGTGGAATGCTCATAATACTTCGTTTATTATAAAGTATGTCTTCGTGAAAATATCTTGATGGGCCCTCTATAGCTTAGGTGTAGATTATCAATAAACTTATACTTCACCGAGTATAAATGCAGCTTCATTAAAACGATTAAAGTTGAATTTTCGACTATTTTATTTGTTTTAAAATAAGTGCACTCAAGGGTTTTATGGTTATTTTATTGTTATACGATTTTCCAGTCAATAGATCATAAAATTGATGGCCCTCTTTATACAGAAAATATTGATTTTCCTTACTGTTATTACAAAGTACTAAAATACTTTCCACTTCATTTTCTCTTTTATAAGCAAGTAAATTTTTCCCTCCGGGGATGAATACAATATTGCCATCCATCAGCACTTTATTCTCTTTTCTGATCTGTATCAATTTTTTATACCAATCATATTGATTCTTATTAAAACCAGTAGCATCATATTTTGAAGGAGTCGATAAAAAATTATTCCGATTTTCTTTTTCAAATTCGTATTCCGGCCACCAGAGTGGTTTGCGGCAGTCAGGGTCGTCAGCACCCCACATACCCATTTCTTCCCCATTCCATATTTGAGGTGCCCCGATGCTGGTAAATAAATGTACCAGATATAGCTTAACTCGTTGGTATGTTTCTCTGTTTGGTTTGCCAGTTATATATGCTGCATTTTCAGATGAGTTTGATTTAAATTTATACTTATTTGGATTTGCAAAGCAAGTGAGTAATCGAGGTGCATCATGAGAACTTGACACATTCATCATAGCATATCGATTAGCTTCTCTAAGTCTGTTCCACTCAAATTGTAAGCTATCTGCTAGTTCATTTGCGGTGATGTTGTACGCTGTATTTGCAAAAAAATACCTTGCAGGTTTATATGCTTGATAAAACATAACTGCATCAAAAATATCCCCCTGTGTATAGGGTGCAGGGTTCATCAAATTCTCCGGCCAAGTTTCCCACCATATTTCACCCACTAAGTATGCATCAGGGTTGAAAGCTCTTACCATTTTTCTAAAATCCCTCCAAAATTGTAAGCCAATTTGATCTGCCACATCTAACCTAAAGCCATCAATGCCTTTAGTCTTATCACCATTTGGCGAAAGCCACCTTTGCGAAACAGAAAATATATGTGCTTTGGTACCAGCATTTATATCACCTTCATAAGGATGACCATTTATTCTTGTTGTTGTAATATCAGTTTTCTTCAACTCTGGCAAACTTTCTACATTTAACCAACCTTTATACTTAAATTCATTGTCTGTAGTAGCTGCATCATCAAAAGAAATGATGTCATACCAATCTTTATAAACAGAAGCAGATTGATTTTTTAAAATGTCCTGCCACGCCCAAAATGAAGTACCTGTATGATTCCAACTAAAATCCATAATCACTTTCATGCCACGCAGATGTATTTCTTCCACTAGTTGTAAAAATAGTTTGTCAGCAGAGGTCCATACCCATGTGGTAGAATCAGCCGGGTTTTCATTTTTCATCAATTCAATATCACCAGCAGGGTCCGGGCCAAAATGTATATCTATATGATGATAATTTCTTGCATCATATTTATGCAATGAAGCGGCATCATTTATTGGGTTTAGAAATATTGCATTGATGCCCAGTGTTTTTAAATAATCCAGTTTATTGATAATGCCTTGTAGATCCCCGCCATAGCGCCGATACTGCAACATATAGTGAAAAGATCTCTCACTATGGACAGCCCAGGATTCTTGTTGATACCAGTTTTGTGTCCAGAGCGTAATGCTCCAATCTTTAGGAGTAAACATACTTATTGCCGGAGATTCTATACTTGCTGATGTTGGATCATTCTTTGTATCTCCATTGTAAAATCTTTCTGTAAAAATCTGGTACCAAATAGCTTCTTTGGCCCATGAAGGTGGGGCCTCAAAGGGCGTTTGAGACATAACTGTTTTGTTGATTAAAAATATCAGGAAGAGAAAAAAGAATTTCATTGTAAAAAAAATTTGAATACGATTTTTTAATTTGATTTTATTGAGCAAAATAATATTTCCAATTGTATAAAATTGAAACAATTCTATAGCACTAAAATAGCATTTTTAAATGCATTTTGAAATGGCTTTTGCTGCTACATAACTACTACTCCATGCATATTGAAAATTAAAGCCACCAGTTACTCCATCTACATCTGTTATTTCTCCTGCAAAAAACAAATCCTTCATCAATTTACTTTCCATAGTGGCGGCATTAATTTCAGAAAGATTTATGCCTCCACTGGTTACAAATTCTTCTTTATAAGTTGTTTTCCCCATCACATCACAATTATATTGCGTAAGCATTTGAATCAGTGTATTTTTTTGTTTGGCGGTTACAGAAGCCCAATTTACATCGGGTAGAATTGCTGATTCATTCAAAAAATATTGCCATAATCTATTGGGAAGATTCAAGGGATTTTTTCCAAATATTTTTTGCTTCGCAAAATGTTGTTGCCATAGGGGAAACTCTTGCTGTATTTGGCTTGTGCTATAATCAGGTATCCAATTGATGCATATACTAAATTGATAATTTTTTTCAGCCAGAAATCTTGCAGCCCATGCAGAAAGTTTTAATACAGCCGGCCCACTGAACCCCCAATGTGTAATCAACAGTGGCCCCTGATGCTTAAAATTTGATCCTGAAATTTGTATTTGTACGGCGTTAACTGATACACCCATCAAAGCGCAAATGCTATGACCCGGTGTGTTGAATGTAAACAAACTAGGTACGGGCATTGCAATACTATGGCCTGTTGATTTTATCCAATCAAATAAAAAAGATTTGGGATAGCCGCCAGATGCAATACAGACATAATCTGCAGTCATCATTCCCTGATTGGTTTCTATGGAAAAATGATTTTGCTCTTTCTTTATATTTTTTACTTCTGTATTGTATTGTAGTTGGACCCGATGCCTATTCATTTCAGCAATGAATGTGTCAATTATGGTTTGCGCATTGTCTGTAATGGGAAACATACGCCCATCTGCTTCTGTTTTTAGCACTACCCCTCTTTCTGCAAACCAACTAATAGTGTCTGAGGGACCAAACTGATAAAACAATTTTTTTAAAAAATTTCTACCCCGTGGATAGTGCTGAAGCAGGTACTCAATATCCTTACAATTATGTGTTACATTACAACGGCCACCGCCACTAATCTTTACTTTTTGTAAAATCCTGCTTGTTTTTTCTACAATTAAAACCTGAAGTTTAGGCTGAAGCATTGCAGCATTTATTGCGCAGAAAAAACCTGCTGCTCCTCCTCCAATTACAATCAGTTTTTTTTGCATGTATAGTTAGGGTAATTTATAAAATGATGTAGAGTTTTTGGTACATGAAAATCATCATCTAAATTGATTTTTTTTAAAGTTGATCCTTCATTGCGAGGAGGAACGACGAAGCTAAATAAATTATTTCACTTCTTGCATTTCAACTAATTTATGATAGATTCCTTTTTCTACTAGCAAGCTGTCATGCGTGCCACGTTCTGCAATTTTTCCTTTTTGTAAAACAATAATTTCATCTGCATGCCGTATGGTACTTAGCCTGTGGGCAATTACAATAGATGTTCTGTTTTGCATCATATTATTAATGGCATCCTGTACTAATCTTTCACTTTCGGTATCCAAAGAGGATGTAGCTTCATCCAGTATCAATATGGGTGGATTTTTTAGCACGGCACGTGCAATGGTGAGCCTTTGTCTTTCTCCGCCACTCAGCTTACTTCCTCTGTCGCCAATCATTTCATCAAAACCTTTTTCCTTTTTCATGATGAATTGATATGCATTGGCCACTTTAGCAGCAGCTATTATTTCATTGATAGTAGCACCGGGTTTGCCCAATGCAATATTATTTGCAATAGTGTCATTAAATAATATGGGCTCCTGAGTTACAATACTTATTTGCTTTCGTAGGCTGAGTAAGCTATAATCTTTGATATCTACATCATCAATTTTTATAGACCCATGGCTGGTATCATGAAATCTTGGCAACAGATCTGCCAATGTACTTTTACCGGCACCGCTACTGCCTACTAATGCAATTGTTTTCCCTTTCTTTATTTCTAAATTAATATCATCTAGTATGAGATGATCTTGGTATTTGAAGCAAACTTTTTGAAATGAAATGCTTTTTGAAAAAGAAGACATTTCCACAGCATTTTCTTTTTCTTGAACGGTAACAGGCGCATCTAATATTTCTCTTATTCTTTCTATGGTGGCAGCACCTCTCTGTACATTAAAGGATGCTGTATTTAGTGCTTTAAATGGATTTATGACTAGGGCAAACAAGGCAATATATGTAATGAACTCACTGGGTTGCAATACACTGCCTTGCAGTACTAACCGCCCTCCAAACCATAATACACCACATAATATACAAACACCCAAAAACTCTGACACCGGGCTTCCTAAATCTTTTCGAAATAATATTTTATTTTTTGTTTCATACAACTCCTGAGTGAGATCATTGTATTTTTTTATTTGACTCTTTTCAGCCGTAAATGCTTTGATGATTCTTAATCCACTTAAAGTTTCTTCCAAGTGACTTAATATATGACCCCATTTTACCTGTGCTGTATTTGTTTGCTTTTTTAAATTGCGCCCAATGCGCCCCACCAAATAACCACTTACAGGTAAAAAAACAATAACGAATAATGTAAGCTGTGGGCTAATCAAAAATAGTCCTACTAAAATACCAATAATATTTAATGGCTCTTTTACAAGCCCATCTAATGCGGCATTGATGGAGGATTCCAGTTCTGCCACATCAGAACTGCTCCTGCTTAGAATATCCCCTTTTCTTTGCTCCGTAAAATATCCAACTGGTAGCTCAAGTATCTTGTTATACAATGCCCTGTTGTATTTTCTTGATACAGAATTTCTGATAGGTGTAAGACAGTAGTTGGAGAAATATAGAAATAAGTTCTTTAAAAAAACGGTGATGACTATGAATAGGCAAATAAGCCCTAATGCGCTTATTTTTCCCTGATCTTCTATTACATTTTGTAGGTAATTATACAATACAGACTTCATATCTGTAGAAGTAGTTGGTGCTGAGGATGTTGATAAAACATCAGAAAAAATAAGATCCAAAAAAGGCATAAGCATACCCACAGAAAATAACCCAAACAGTACTGATAATATTGTTGAAATAATGTACAGCCATACGTTTGATTGAAAGCCCTCTATATAATTAAATATGACTTTTATTCGCTTCATGCATTATAATAATTACAATTTACAAAAGGAAGCTACTTGTTTTAACAAAGCTTTACCTTTGTAAAGGTGGGCAAAGTAAGTACATTTACACCCAACAAAATGATAGTATAATGGAGGAAGGTAAAAGACAGAAACAAGTGGCAGCTGTTATAAAAAAAGAACTTAACGTCATATTTCATCAACTCAATTTATCGATGATGGATGGTGGCATGGTATCTATCAGCCAGGTAAAGTGTACGCCAGATTTATTGGAGGCCAGAATATATATTAGCCTTTTTCAAGTGGTGGATAGCCAGCAGACTTTAAAGAAAATTGAAGATAGAAGTGGTGAAATAAGGAAGCGCCTTGGCGATACATTAAAAAATCAATTAAGACGAATACCTGTACTTCGGTTTTTTTTGGATGATACATTAGATAATGTATTTAAAATAGATGCCATTTTCAAACAAATTCATGATGAAGATGCAAAATTTCATAAACCCGAAGCAGAGTAAAGTAGCAACAATTTTTAGTTGAGCAACTGACTATTAAGTAGCAATCCATAAAAAATACAGCAAAAAAAATTAATCATTGAATCTGCTATTTGCCTGGCGATATTTTAAGTCAAAAAAAAGTACTAATGCCATCAATATCATTGCGTGGATTAGCGTTTTGGCCATGCTGGTGGGCACTACTGCGCTAATTGTAGTACTGAGTGTTTTTAATGGTTTTGAAGGATTGGTAAAAGGACTTTATGGTGATTTTTATGCTGATATAAGAATTAGTGCTTCCACAGGAAAGTTTATTGATTTTCATCCATCACTGCAAAGTAGTATAAAAAATATATATGGAGTAGATCAGGTTAGCTATTGTGTAGAAGAGAAATCTGTTTTACTAAAGGGTGATTACCAAACTATTGTTTTTCTTAAGGGTGTGGACAGTAATTATATTTCTGTCAATAATATGGCCTTACATACTGTGAGAGGCAGCTATCACCTTGGTGATGCAGAAAATCCAAAAATTTATACAGGAGCCGGTATTGCAAATGCTGTAGGAGCCAATCCTGATATGCCCTTTGAAGGATTGCTACTTTATTTGCCCAACAGAAATGCCACATCATTTACCAGTATGGATGCCATGCTTTCATATGAAGTTTTTCCTTCAGGCATATTTGCAGTGCAACAAGAATTTGATGATAAATATGCATTTACAAATCTTGATTTTATGCAGTATATGTTGGATCTGGATATAAATAGTTTTAGCAGTGCAGAAATCAAACTCTTGCCCAATGCAGATGTAAATGCAGTAAAGACAGCATTACAAAAACTTATTGGTAGCAAATTTCATGTAGAAACCCGTTATGAACAAAATCAGAGTTTGTTTACCATAATGCAGGTTGAAAAATGGGTGATTTATGCCATACTTTCTTTGATTCTCGTGGTAGCCGCTTTTAATATGATAGGCGCACTTACTATGCTAGTATTAGAGAAGGAAAAAGATATAGCAGTATTGCAAGCAATGGGTGCCGGCAGAAGCCGGATACAAAAAATATTTTTAAATGAAGGGATGTTACTGGCAGGCTTAGGTAGTATAATTGGTATTGGCTTAGCATTTTTAATTTGCTGGATACAGCAAACATTCCATCTCATAAAATTGGGTGGAGGCAGTTTTATTATTGATTATTATCCTGTAGTAATGAAAGGTGCCGATTTTCTGCTTGTGGCTGCTACCGTATTTTTGGTTTCATTATTCGCATCTTGGATACCGGCACGAAAAGCCGCAAGCCAAGCGTTTTCATTAAAGAGTTAGCGTGCCACTGTGAGTATACAAAAAGCTGAATCTAAACCCATTGATGCTTTAATAATAGTATCAATGAGTGTGCTACCATATCTGGCATAAAATCCCCATATATTATCCACTCTTTCCTGAAGGTTATTGCTGGGAAATAAACCTTCTTTCAACTGCTTTACTTGTCTAAAAGCATCCTCATATTTCTTTTTTTCTGCACGGAGTAATTTCTTTTCTAATTGGGTTATTTTATTTTCTGCTTTGGTACGCAATGAAACAACGTGAGCAATTAATGTTTTATCAGTAGATGCTGCTTTACTTTCTACCTCCATATAAAATGCTGATAGGTTGTGAAGGTCAATTGTTATTCTCTCCAAAGAGTTGGCATCCTCATACACCCATTGTTTTGCCAGCGCATCTGGCGTATAAAATATTTGCTCATCAGATAAAGACAATTTACTTTTAATAGCCTGCTGTTTTTCATTCATCAGCATAAATGAATTGCGCAGCAATAACATCGGATAAGGTACACCCGCTTTTTCAAAAACTTTTTTTAACTCCAGCCAATAAGCAATTTCACCCCCACCACCTATGAATATAATATTGGGTAATATAGTTTCCTGCAGCACTCCTCTTAGTATAACATTGGGACTAAAACGCTCAGGATGTTTAGATAATTCATCCGTCATTTCAGCTTCGCTAAATGTTATATCGGTATTGATAACTTGATACACATTTTCAATCTTTTCTATTCTGTCTCTTCTGTTATCTTTCAAATAAAAGAGATTGATTGCTCTGCCTGATGCCTGTACTTTAAAATGCTCTTGAAGTTCGCCAATGGTATCTTTTACAGCTTTGCTTGAAAAACCATCTTGTAATTCCTTTTTTATAATAGATGCAAATTCTTTTTTTACTAAAGGGGAATCCGGTATAAATACAATCAAGCCGTAGGAGCCAAAAAGTTGGTGCGCCATTCGAATGGTAGCATCCTGTATTGTGCTACCGGCGGCATAAGCATTATTGATCAAATCCATTACTTCATTACCATAAGTTAAAACGTTGAGTTGACCACCCAGCTCTTGCAATAATGCTGTGGCTTGTTTATCAATCGTCATTCTTCCAAAAGCACCGGTTTGATTGGATTTCCACTCATATTTCTTTTCATCGATTGTAAAGTGATTTAGTTCATCAAAGTCTGCATCTTCACTGCCCATATAGTACACCGGTACAAAATTATATTGAGGCATTGCAGCTTTTAGCTGATGACATAAAGCGATGGTATGTGCTATTTTGTAGATAAAATATAAAGGACCGGTGAGTAGGTTCGGTTGATGTGCTGTGGTAATGGTAAAAGTATTTTCAAATTGCAGTTTTTGAATATTTGTTTCTACTGCCTCGCATACTGATAGGCCTGAATAAGTTTGCACTAAATGCTCTCTCAACATTGCCCTGTTTGTAGGAAAATTTTCTCTGGCTGCTATGCTATTGGCTACACCACTCAAATCTGTTTGATGGATAAAAAAAGGCTTTAATATTTCAGCTTGTTTTTTATAAGCATTTGCAATAGTGGAGAAAGCATTTGTTTGTTCAAAACTGATATAACTTGTATTAGCACGCATATAATGGCAAATATATGCTTGTATATATTGCTTTAAATGAATACTAACTTTTGGGATAAAGTTGGGATAAAATTTTACCCAGATAATGCAGTTGATTTAATAATGCAATTCAAAAATCTGAATTAATATTCTTCTTTATTGGAATTGTTTTCAAGAATTCTACTGCGTCTGGGTTCAGGTACATTCTCATATTCAAATGGACAATGTAAACAACCATTGCCACAACAGTACCCTTTCATTTCATGATAAGCTTTAGTGAGTACCATCAAGCCCTTTTCATTGTAGTAAAAATGAAGGTTTTCAATTAAATCTATGGTCATGGACTAACTCTTTAATTTGTACATCAAGATTTGGTAATATATTCTCAGGGAGAGTAAATGATAGATAGTAAATTTGATTACTTCCTGAAATATTTAAACCTTCGTAATGCGTTTTTATACAAAGTTCGGGTATGCTTGGCACAGGTGTGTAGGCATTTTCCAAATCACACAACAATTTTAATTGAAATAAGTTGATTATATCTTTTGTAAAAGTGTACAGCACTGGGCTATCCGTTTTAAGATGTATGGTGCCTTCGGGTTTTAATATTTTTTGATATGTACGCAAATATCTGGGATGAGTAAGTCTTTTTTTAAATTTTTGCAACTGAGGATCGGGGAAAGTAATCCATATTCCATCCACTTCTTCTTTAGCAAAATAGCAATCTATTTTTTCTATTTCCGTTCTTAAAAAAGCCGCATTTTGTAGGCCATTATCCAACGCATTTTTTGCCCCACGCCATATTCTATTCCCTTTGATGTCAATACCCAAAAAATTTTGATGCGGATATAATGCAGCCAATCCATTGGTGTATTCACCTTTGCCGCAGGCCAATTCTAAGGTTAATGGATTTTTATTTCCAAAAAAATCTGCCCATTTTCCTGGCATTTCCTCCGGAAATTCAAGTACATTTTTAAATGTTTTTATTGCGGCAAACCGCTCTAATTTTTTCTGACCCATTACTCAAAATAATTCAGGCGTTTCCTATCATAGAAACGCCTGAATGTTTTAATATATCTATTAATATTTTACCAAAAAGCCAACTCCAAACAATGATTTAAACTGTGTGCCAGGTGAGGTAAGCTTATCGCCAAATAATCTAACATCATCATCATAAATTATATCTAAACTCCATGTAGCAGATAATACTTTAGAAATTTTAAAGGCAACCAAGTTTGTCATGTAGATGTCCATGTTCTGTGGATTGTTTTTATAGTTTGAAAACAAATCTAACCTTCCTTTATAAGAAATGGGCTTTGCGGCATCAGTAAAATAATTTACCGTTGTAAAAGCACCCAATTCATTTGCGGAACTTTTTCCCGGAGCTACTCCATATAAACCTTGGCTATTTAGTTCACTATTTGATACAATAACCCAGCGGCTTGTAAAAGGGGAAACAAAAATAGAAAGATTACTCACAGGCTTATAATCTAAACCCGGACTTACAATAATATATGCTGGGGCAAATGCTGTGGAAGATAAAACTTTGGTACTGTCTGTAGGATAAGTGAAGCCTTCAAAAAACTGGCTCCTAAAGTTGAATAATCCACTTAAATTGAGTTTTGAATTTAAAGCATATCCATATTTTGATAGTAAGTCAATGCGGTCATCATTTTTCCTTCCACCAAGGCTGGTAGTTTTTACATACCCGAGGTTGACATCTAAGTTATTATCCCAAGAATGTTTATCTTTTTTGTAATATGCGTGTAAATTGGAATAGAGATTAAGGGACAGAGAGAATTTATCACCACCTGCAGCCCAATTACTCAGCGTGCCCTGTGAAATATTTACACTTAATAAACCTCCTGTATTCCAGTTTTTTGAGGTTGTATCAGCGGGGTCTTTGGTTATATTTCTAGCAGATTCAGTTTGCAAATTTTTTACCGTGGCATCCTGTGCTACAAGCATATTCATCGCTAAAAATAACGATAAGGATAAAATTGATATTTTTTTCATATTCAATACTTTTTTTAAAAATGGGCGCAAAGATGTAGAAAAAAATAATAAAATCTAGGAATAAACCCTGCTAAATGTTCAAAAGGAAAGAGTACAAATAACTTAGTTGAACATTATAAAGACTTTTGTGCAATGACAGAAGCACTTCTACTTGGAAAATATTTATCCCTCATTTTTAGAGTGAATTGCTCTATGACTTCGGAAATAATGACACCAGCCGCAATACTTGTCACATAGTATGTAATTAGACTGATCCAAGAATCTGCAGGCATATATTCTTTGATGATAAATACAATAACGAGCTTATGAAAAAGATAAATAGAGTAAGAGTAGAATCCGATTCGTGCAATGCCATTAACAAGAACTGCTGAAAACTTTTTATTGATTCGTTTTTCAATATCAGGGGTTAATATGAAGTACAATAGAATGGTTCCAAAACTGATATATAATAAACTATATCCAGCCACAGACATAATGTTTGTATACCATGGCATATTACTCATATTTTCTGGGTCTGGTGCCGGCACAAAAGTGTAGAGTAAGAAAGTAAAGATGGTGATACCAGTGAGCAGCTTTACATTTCTATCGTAAAATGATTTCAATGCAGCCTTGTTGAAATGATAATTATAGGCAATCATAACACCACACACCAATGAATCCATACGATATTGCGTTTGAATATGTCTTACCCAATAATTGAATATTACAGAACGATGATGCAATAATTCCACCATAACATTTACTGCCCTCAATGAAACGCAAACCAGCATGATGGCAAACAAGGCTTTATTCATACGAGGTACATCAGCTATCATTTTCTTCTTTGAAAAAATGTACAGGATAAAGCATAAGAAAAAATAAAAATGTTCTTCTACGCAAAGTGACCAGGTATGCCCCCACATACCACCGATATAATTTCTTACAAAAAATAGTTCGCCAATCTTTTGAGTAATTTTAAAATCCTTTCCAATATTGGCGTACATAAAGATAGAAGCTACTATCATGATATAAAATAGCGGATAAATTTTAAAACCTCTTCTTATCAAAAAGTTCCCAGCTTTTATATCTTGGTATTTTTGATATTCTTTAAATAATAATCCGGAAACAAGAAAACCACTGAGAACAAAAAATAAGTCAACACCAAACCAACCATTTTTGGTGAGCATATTAAACGGGTCAATCACTGCGAGGTTTGTATCCTGAAGAAATCCCAAAAGAGGCAATTCAAAAAAATCACGCTGGTGAAAAAAAAGAACTAATAAGATTGCAATACCTCTTAAGAAGTCAATTTCTCTATTTCTGCTCTTCATGAAACAATTTTCTATTATGTAGTGAATAGTGTTTTGGAATACTTGTAAGTATTAATTCCTATTGATGGGCAAATATAGGTATAGTATGATTTCTGCCAGAACATCATACCATTTTATAATATTTTTATTTGAAACCAAAGGTTAAATTTCATAATAAATATAATTTTAATTATAAACAGTTTAATCTTTGTACTTTCGAATTTCACCATAAACATTTTTTTGGAAAAATTAGTTATCATACCAACGTATAATGAGATTGAGAATATCGAATTAATCATCCGGGCAATTTTTGATCTTCAAAAGGATTACCATATACTGATTATTGATGATGGGTCGCCGGATGGCACTGCAAAAGCAGTAAAAAATTTAATAGAGCTTTATCAAGGGCAACTCTTCTTGGAAGAGCGATTAAGTAAGCAGGGTTTGGGCACCGCTTACATTCATGGATTTACTTGGGCTCTTAACAGAGGATATCAATATATATTTGAAATGGATGCTGATTTTTCGCATAGCCCCAATGATTTAGAAAGACTTTATAAAGCTTGTAAACATAATAGTGGTGATTTGGCAATTGGAAGCAGGTATGTGCCAGGTGGTAAAATTGAGAATTGGCCAATGGACAGACATTTATATTCCAAGGGAGGGGCTTTATACACAAAACTAATAACTTGGATGCCCATTAATGATCCTACAGCAGGATTTGTATGTTATAATAAATCAGTTTTAGAAGCTATCAATTTGGAGGCCGTTCGTTTTAAAGGGTATGCATTTCAAATTGAAATGAAATTTGTAGCTTGGAAGTTAGGTTTCAATCTAGTGGAAGTGCCTATTACATTTATTGACAGGAAAAACGGCACTAGCAAAATGAGTAAAAATATTTTGAAAGAAGGCGTATTGGGTGTACTAAAAATTCAATGGAAAAGTATATTCACATCTTATAAAAAAGGAATGGATAATCGCTTGCATTCTACCCTGCACAATACAAACGAGACAGATAAAAAGAAATCAACTACAAATATTTAATACTGATACTGTACTGGTCCTATGAAATACCAAGTAATCATAAAATTTGAGATTGATGAGGAGTTTATGAATTTAGTTCCAGCCCATCGCACATATATCAACTTTCTAATCAATAAAGCAATAGTGGACAGCTATATTGTTTGTATTGAAATAACGCAAGCATACCTTACAATAAACGCCGAAAATAAAAAAGCGGTTAATGAAATTTTAAAAAAATCTCCACTCTTTAAATTCTGGACTTTTGAAATACATGAAGTATTTGTATATGACGGACAAATGTACCGCATGCCTACTTTACAACTCAACTGATCCGGCTTCTTAAGTTGTGACATATTAAGTCATGACCACTTTTACGGTTACATCAGGATTATCTAATAAATAATTAGCCATTTCCTCATTCATGAAAAAGCCTTTCTCTTTGTTTGCTAATGTTATTTTCAATTGATGCAGAGGGTCATTCAAGTGTATGCGCAGTGCAGTTTTTCCTGGATTCGATTTTATATTTTTATCTGTAAAATTTACAAAATCCAAAGTAAGACTTGCAGGCTCCATACTCAATTCTACCTGCTTTGTCATGTTCCCCTTTAATGATTCCAATAAGAGAATATTGGTTACTTTAAATTCATATTGATCTGTACTGTTATACCTTAATCTGAAGAAGCCAGTTGCCGTAATAATTTTTCCTACTTCATTATAATTTTGATATTTTACATAATCATCAGCCCATAAAGCTAATTCTGTTTTACCACTGTAGTCTTCAATGGTTATAATACCAAATTTTCTACCCGTTTTGGTATTGCGATGGGCAGCATCCGTAACAAGGCCTGCCAATCTTATTGTTTTTCCGGCTTGCTGATGTATGTCTGTTGCGGTATCTTTAACCTCAATAAATTGCCCAATGGGAGTAATGCCATAATGCTTCATTTCAAATTTAAAGTGATCAAGCGGGTGGCCACTCATATAGATGCCACAAACATCTTTTTCATAATGCAATAATTCCGTTAAACTCCACTGTGGGCATTGTGCTATCTGTGGTTTACTAATGGCCGGCATATTGGATTCACCAAATAATGAATTGATACTTTGTGTTTTACTATTTGCCACCTGCTGCGCAAATGTGATGAGTCTTTCTATGCCACTCCTGTTTTCACTACTCACATAAAAATACTGTGCACGATGCAATTCTTGAAAGCAATCAAACGCTCCGCCATAAGCAAGACTTTCTAAAGTTTTTTTATTGACGCTTCTTTGATTTACTCTTTTAATAAAATCAAATATGTCATTATAAATTCCATCTTTTTTTCTTTCCAGAATGATATTATCTATAGCTGCATCACCTACGCCTTTAAGCCCGCCCAGACCAAAACGAATTTCTCCTTTTTCATTTACAGCAAATCCTTTTTGAGATTCGTTAATATCCGGCCCCAGCACTTTTATGCCCATCCTTTTACACTCTTCCATAAAGAAAGTTGTTTTTTCAATGGACCCACTATGGTTGAGCACTGCGGCCATATATTCTGATGGGTAATGTGCTTTAAGATAAGCAGTTTGATAAGCTACAAATGCATAACAGGTAGAATGACTTTTATTAAAAGCATATTGTGCAAAGGACTCCCAATCTGTCCATATTTTTTCCAATACCGGTAGCGGATGGTTTAATGCTGTAGCACCTTTGATAAAACTATCCTTCATTTTATCTAGGGTTTTACGGTCTTTTTTCCCCATTGCTTTTCGCAATGTATCTGCCTCACCTTTCTTAAAGCCTGCCAATTTTTGGCTGAGTAGCATTACTTGCTCTTGATAAACCGTAATGCCATAAGTTTCTTCTAAAAATTCCTGCATTTCTGGCAGGTCATATTTTATTTCTTCCCTACCATGTTTGCGTGCTATAAAGTTTGGAATATAAGCCAAAGGCCCTGGTCTATACAAGGCATTCATGGCAATTAAATCTTCAAACTGATCCGGTTTTAATTCCCGTAAATATTTTTGCATGCCCACACTTTCAAATTGGAATGTACCATTTGTTTCCCCTTTTTGATAGAGTTGATAAGTGGAATGGTCATCTAAAGGAAGTGCATCAGGCTCTATGGTTATGTTATGTTTTTCCTTGATAATCTCTAAGGCAGTTTTTAAAATGGATAATGTTTTTAAACCCAAAAAGTCCATTTTTATTACACCACTTTCTTCAATCACACTGCCTTCTATTTGAGTAACCCACAAATCGGAATCTTTTGCAACAGATACCGGTATTAACTCCATCAAGTCCTTAGGGGCAATGATGATACCCGCTGCATGCACACCTGTGTTTCTTACACTACCTTCCAATTTCTCTGCTTCATTCAATACTGCTGCACGCAGATCATCGCCTGCTTTTATTTTGCGCAGCAAATCTGCATTCATAATATCATTGGCATCATAGCCTTTTGATTCCATACTTTTTTCTCCATCCTTAATAAATAATGGAGCATAAAAAACAGTCTTCAATTCAGTGCCGGGTTTTTCAGGAACTAGCTTCGCCAGTGCATTACTTTCACTCAATGGTAAATCCATTACCCTGGCCACATCTTTTATGCTACTACGTGCAGCCATAGTGCCATAAGTTACAATTTGGGCCACCTGATTTTTGCCATATTTATCTACAACATAATCTATTACTTTTTGCCTACCATCGTCATCAAAATCAGTATCTATATCCGGCATACTTTTTCTGTCCGGATTTAAAAAACGCTCAAACAGTAAATTGTATTTCATAGGATCGATATTGGTAATGCCAATGCAATATGCCACCACACTACCCGCAGCCGATCCACGACCTGGCCCAATAAACACGCCTTTCTCTCTTCCTGCTTTTATAAAATCACTTACAATTAAAAAATAGCCAGCAAAGCCCATCGTTTTAATGGTAAACAACTCAAAATCTATGCGCTCTGTAGTTTCAGTATTTAGTTCTCCATATCTAGATCTGGCACCCTCATAAGTTATATGTTTTAGATACTCCCATTGGTTGAGGTTATTGTCTTCATGCTGCTGAAATGCAGTTGGAATGGGGAAAGCAGGCAAAAGAATATCTTTTTTAAGGTTGAGATATTCCACCCGGTCCACTATCCTATTTGTGTTGTCAATAGCTTCTGGGAGGTCACTAAAAAGCTGCGACATCTCTTCCGGGCTTTTGAAATAAAAATTATTATTCGGAAATTTAAAACGCCTGTTTTTTACTTGCACATCATCATTTACAAAATCATCATAGCCAGGTGTGCTTTGTTTTTCTCCGGTATTTATGCAAAGTAAAATGTCATGTGCATTGCTGTCAGTAATATCAGTATAGTGGGAATCGTTTGTGGCTATAATTGGCACATTATATTTTGCGGCATATTGCAATAAGCGGGCATTTATTTTTTCCTGTTCAGGAATATTATGACGTTGTATTTCAATAAAATAGTCATCTCCAAATTGTTGGTGCCACCATTGAAATTCTTTTTCCGCCGAAGCTTCATCCTTGTGCAAAATGGCTTGTGGCACATATGCGCCGATACAACAGGTAGTAGCAATTAATCCTTCCTTGTACTGCTCCAATAACTTTTTATCTATGCGTGGATATTTACTATAGTATCCATTCACATATCCCATAGAAGTAAGCTTTACCAGATTGGCATATCCAACCTTATTTTTAGCCAATAGCACTTGGTGATAACGTTCATCTTTTTGCTCCCTGCTAAATGTTTTGCGAGTATGATCTTCAACCACATAAAATTCACATCCTACAATGGGTTTTACTAATGGTACTGATATATCATTACCCGCTTCATCTTTGCCAATCACTTTTGTTTTATTCCAAGCCTGCTTTACAAATTCAAAAGCACCAAACATGTTGCCATGATCAGTAATGGCCAATGCCGGCATTTGGTGTTCAGCAGCTTTGGCATATAAACTTTCAATACTACTGGCTCCATCCAACAAGCTATATTGGGTATGTACATGAAGATGAGAAAATACAGGCATAAAAAAACTTAGGCGTGCAATGTACAAAGCCAAATGGGGTGTTTGACTTCCTTTTTTCCACAGTTTAAAAAAAACAAAGGGGAGAAAATTATTTTGGCATTTACAGCCTCTTATTTCTTCAGTGTTTCGTATGGAAATAGCTTGTTAAGACCTAGTATTGCATTATAGATAGAAGGTATTTATTTGTTTTACCGGATAAATATTTTACAATTTAAAACATAAATTAGCCTCAAATGCCTTAAGCCTATACAATCCAATATAAATTATTCAGACTTAATCAATAGCCTCCATTACAGATCTATATTCATGATCAGACGAAATAGTTTTAGCAGCCTCCAAAAAAGAATTTTTTACTGCTGCATCAGTAGGAATTTTTGCCGCTATGCTGCGCAATGCATTTGCTTTTTCATAATCTGAAGAAATTTTTGCAGATACAAGTATAATTTCAATCCACTGCTCCTTTGTATAAGATCCATTTTCTATGATTTCTTCCAATACATTTTTTTTCTCATAATCACTTCCAATACTGTTTACAACAGAAAGTAGCTTATTAAATGCTTCTGCTGGAATATTCTGAACTGTAAGTAGTTCTTCCAATACGCCGGCTTTTTCGTAATCACTGTCTATCGTCTGTACTACTTGTATCGCTGCAGCAAAATCTTTTTCTGAAACACCATGGATAGATAATAATTGCTCCAACACACCCGCTTTTTCATAATCGCTTTCTATAGTGGACACTATGGATAAACATTCAGCAATATGACTTTCAGTAACAGATTTTTTGGCCAATAAAGATTTGATAATACCCGCTTTTTCATAATCACTGTCAATGCTTTTTACAACAGAAAGATAAATAGAAACGGAAGCCGCATCGGATAGTAACTGATCGCCAAATTTACCCAACAATCCTGCTTTTTCATAATCAGATTCTATGTCTTTTGTAATCTGAAGGATATCGTTTTTCTCATCCGTGTTCAATTCATATTGCTTGAGCACAACAGTTATCCAATTGCTTTTCTGATAGTCCGTTTTAAACTGATTTGTTTCCTGTACCAATGCTGCTGTGCCACCTTTAATATATATTCTACAAGCATGCCCTTTTATATCTATGCCACGTAAAATCAAGTTGGTTATTGCTTCTTGCAAAATTCGCTTTCCGCTTTCAGAGTCAGGACCCCATTGCTTTGTGCCATCATATATTTCATAACTTATATTTCCAATGCCATTATTTTTTGCGGTTAATTTTATATTTCCTTTTTTATAACGCACTATGCCATTTTCGGAAATGTATTGAATGGCAGTTTCATTTTCATTAAAAACAACATCGCCCTCTACTTCTATCTTTAAACGTTCATCTGAATCCGTTATAGTGAGTTTTTGACTACTACCGGTCTTACTGATTACTGTACTATTGTTTGCAAACTGTGATTGGCATGCAGAAATGCCTATAAATGAAAGCGAAACGATTACAAAATACTTTTTCATGATTTATACTTCTTTTATGTGATAATAATTTTATTCTGATTTTAAAGAAAGCGTTGGATTTGCATTGGCAGCTTGATATGTTTTAATGCTTAATACTAATATGGCGATAACCAAAGTGCATAAGCCACCAACTATAAAGATCCACCAACTTAAATCTGTGCGATAGGCAAAATTATCTAACCAGCTATTTGCGGCCAACCATGCAAGCGGTACAGCAATGATGAATGCAACGCAAACTAATTTTAAAAAATCGTATGACAACAGTTGAACAATTTGCCTAACTGATGCTCCCAATACTTTTCTAACTCCAATTTCTTTTACACGCTGATTGGTAGTATATATTACCAAACCCAATAAACCTAAGCAACTAATTAGAATAGCTATACCTGCTGCCCAATTGAGCAACCTACTTACATGCTGTTCTTGCTCATAAAATTTTGCAATAGATTCATCAAAAAACTGGTAACCGAAATCCTCTTCAGCATAAATCTCTTTATATATCTTTTCAATCTGTTTAATGGCAGGAGCAAATGATGTAACGCCTGTATTAAATTTTATATGTATTGTATGATTATTATCCATGCCATTGATAAGACTCAATGGTTTTACTTGTGTATGTAAGGACTCTTGATTAAAGTCATTTACTACACCCACTATTGGCAGTGAAAGTCCACTCCAATCCAATTTTTTTCCAATGGCTGTTTCGGGAGTTTTAAATCCAAGTACTTTGCTATAAGTTTCATTAATGATCAAAGCATTAAACGTATCACTTACTGGTAGGTTAGTTCCTGCCAATAATTGTAATCCGAAAATTTCTATGTAATGATTATCAGCCTGTTTAAACTGTACATCTGTAGCTATTTCTTTTTTACCATCTATAAATTTTATTTCCCCAGAATTAACATTCATTGAAGATGGGGCACTGCCGGATATACTTAACCTATTTACTTCAGGAATGGCTTTTATTTTTTCGGCCAATACAAAGCGCTTAGTGTCTTTTTCATTTGAAAAATAATTGTACGGTGCATCTATAGAAATAATAGCCTCTTTTTTAAACCCAAGATCTTTATTGATTGAATAATGAACCTGTTTACTAACTACTAATGTTGCTATTAAAAAAACCTGAGCTATTACAAACTGAGCAACTGTTAAGGTTTTTCTAATATTTCCCTGTCTGCTTTTTGATGAGCCTCCACTCATTACATTTTTTAGAACAATAGTAGGATTGTATTTCGTCAATACCCATGCTGGATAATACCCTGAAAGAAAAGTGATGACTACAATCAAAACGATAAGAAAAACTATGAGCTCAGGCTGTTCTGCATAGTTAAAATGAATACCCGGAGCTATAAAGTCTTTAAATAATTTTAATAGGAATGGGCCGAGTATGATGGATAAAATAGTAGCAATACTTGTAAGCAAAAATGTTTCAGTGAGAAACTGTGTAATTAGTTGCTTTTTTGAACTGCCCAATGTTTTTCTGATTCCTATTTCTTTTGCCCTTCGGGATGCTTGAGCGGTAGCCAGGTTTATAAAGTTGATGCAGGCCAATAATAATATAAAGAATGCAATGATAATAAGCCCGTATAGAGTTGTTTTACTGGCCAGATAATCACCTAATACCCCATACTTATCGTTAAAATGGATATCGGAGAGGGGTTGCATTTTCCAGGTGGTAAAGTTTGCAGCATCTTCCTCAGACTCACTTCTGTGCATACGTTCCAATTTCTCCAATTGTGCTTCAATATTTTGAATAGAAGCACCTTCCGCCATTTTTACATATAATTGTGATGAACTACTTGTGTTGCCCCATCTTTCAAATCCAAAATTTTCTTTTAGCCCAGTTACAGCAACTGTTTTCATAGAAACAAATACATCCCCCGATAAATCACTGTTGAATGGAAGTGGCGCTACAATACCTGAAATGGTGGTTCGAATAGTATCATCAATGACTATCGTTTTCCCAATGAGGTCCGCAGGTTTAATGTCCGGGAAAAAGATGGCTGCTTTATCTGAAGTGATTACTGTTTTATAGGGTTCATTCAATGCTTCATTTCTACTGCCACTCAACCATGTATAATTGAATATTTTAAAATATCCTGCATCTGTATATACTACTTGCTTTTCTTTTTTAAATATACTTCCAATATCATCCCCCGGCACGGGAATATTTATTTTTGTTTGCCACTGACTATAGTAGTGTGCCACTGATTCTAGGCCTGTTGTATTTTGTTTGATATTTCTGGCCAATGGAAAGGCAATTCCCATATTTGAATAGTCTTCACCACTAAACTTAAAGTCAGTTACAACCCTATAAATACGATCTCCATCTTGGTGGCCTTTATCAAAGGAAAAATCATATTGTACAATCAAGAATATAACCATAGCTGTACATACCCCGATGGAAAGACCAATAATATTAATAACAGTAAATAGTTTATTCTTTACAAAATATCTGAATGCAATACTGAAGCTTAATCGTTTCATAAATATGTTTTACTAATGTTTGAAAACAGCTACTTGAATATTTGAATCTTTTTCAATAATAAAATTGCCACTATTTGTATGATTTCTTGTATCACAATAGCGCCATTCATATTCTCCTGATAACAGGCCTGTTTTGTAGGAAAAATAAGATTCTCCTTCATCTAAGCTCACCATAAATTGATCAATGACGATACCGGGATGGGCTGTATTTATTATTTCAATCCTACCACGTCCACCACACTGGGTGCAGGTAAATTGCACGTCTCCATCTCTTTCTGTATAACTATTTTTATCACCGGATCTACTACTATTTGAAAAAATTTTTGCAACTGTTCCGGTTGATGTAGATTTTCCAGCACAATTATTTGCGGTTCCCACTGTATGACAAAACATCAACATTTTCACTTCATCAGCCGAATATTTGCTACTGTCGTTTTCGCTGACTATATAAATACCACTTTCATCCATTTTATATATATAACCTGCCAAGCGAATGCCATTCTTGAGTATAATCGTATCATTTTGTTGAGCCTGAATAGATTGAATAATTGATATAAAAACAATAATCAATAGACTTGCTTTTGAAATAATCTGCATAAGATTTTTGTTATGCTAAAATATTTCAATCATTGTGCCATGCGCTCAAATGCTTTGTAATAAAGGGTTTACGCAATTTTAGACTTTTAGAAAAGTGTACGATATCGTACAGGATTGATGCAAAACAATACGTTTCATACCTGGCACACAACATTAAAAAAAGGTCTTACTAGAAGACCGTTTTTTAAATATAATAAAGAGTTTTTATTGCGTTAGCAAAAAAATTAGGATAAAATTAATTCCTAATTGGTCTGCCGGAAGTAATTACAGATTGAATTCTCTCTAAAGTTTTACGCTCACCACAAAGACTTAAAAAGTTTTCACGCTCCAAATCAAGCAGGTATTGTTCTGATACAAGTGTTGGCTCACTCAAATCTCCACCACACATTACATAAGCTAATTTTTTGGCAACCAATGCATCATGTTCTGTAGCATAGTTTGCTGATTTCATGGCATGAATGCCAGCATATAAAGCACCCAATGCACTACGGCCCAGTACTTTTATATCTGTGCGCTGTATGGGTTTGGTATATCCGGCAGCATGCATATCTAATACAGCATCTTTTGCAGAAGCAATACGCCTATTTTGGTTTACAATCACAGCATCTGCACCCTTACGGAGTATTCCCAAACTATATGCTTCCGCACCACTAGTAGCTACTTTTGCTGTTGCTATGTTTAAAAACCTATTTTTTAGGGTAATGGTTTCCGGTTCATCTGCATGCATTTCATCACTGGCCCTTAGTACAAATTCTTTTGTACCACCACCACCGGGTATCACACCAATGCCAAGTTCTACAAGGCCAATATAGGTTTCGGCAGCAGCACAAATTTTATCTGCATGTAGGCTTATTTCACATCCACCACCCAAGCACAAACCATGTGGTGCTACCACTACAGGTACAGATGAATACCTCACACGCATCATAGAATTCTGAAACATGCGAATAGCCAAATCCAATTCATCATATTCCTGCTCTATAGCAAACATAAATATCATACCCACATTTGCTCCAGCACTAAAGTTGGGTCCATCATTTGCTATTACGAGGCCTTTATATTTTTCTTCAGCAAGGCTTATTCCTTTCTGTAAACTTTCTAACACCTCACTGCCAATGCTATTCATTTTTGTATTCCACTGCAATCCAAGTACATCATCACCCAAATGATATACAGCTGCATTTCCATTCTTCCAAAGTATCTGATCTTTAAAATGATTCATTACAATAAATGCCTTTCCTCCAGGCATTTTTTTGTAAGCTTTTGTAGCAGGATCATAACATAATCTGGTATTGTTTTCAATTTTATAAAAACTATTTATACCCGAAGTAATCATTTCTTCAATCCATGGTGCTACTGTGTAGCCTGCAGCTTTCATAGCTTCGGTGGTTTTTTGTACACCAAGTACATCCCAACTTTCAAAAGCACCAATTTCCCAGCCAAAGCCGGCCATCATTGCATCATCCACTCTATACACTTCATCGCTTATTTCAGGTATGCGGTGGGAGATATAAGAAAAAAGTGCGTAATGAAATTCTCTGTAAAAAGCACCTGCCTTATCGCCACCGGCGCATAATACTTTCAATCTTGCTTTTAGATCCTCAATTGGTTTTGCAGACTCTAAAGTGGCAAATTTTGTTTTTATGCGTGGCCCATATTCTAAAGTTTGTAAGTTGAGGGTGAGGATCTGCTTTTCACCAGCGTCATTCTTAGTCTTCTTAAAAAAGCCCTGTCCTGTTTTATCTCCCAACCAATTTTGAGAGACCATTTTTTCCAACCATTCAGGTATGGTAAATATGTGTTTTGCTTCGTCCTTCGGACAATTATCAGCAACACCTTTTGCTACTTTAACTAATGTATCAATACCTACCACATCTGCAGTGCGAAAAGTAGCAGATTTTGGTCTACCAATTACAGGGCCAGTGAGTGTATCTATTTCATCAATAGACAGACCCAGTTTTTCCATGCCATTAAAAATACTCATTATGCCAAATACTCCTATACGATTAGCTATAAAAGCGGGTGTATCTTTTGCATGAACTGTCGTTTTCCCTAAATATAAATCGCCATACTCCATCAGAAAATCAACTACTGAAGGGTCTGTTTCTATAATGGGGATTATTTCTAATAATCGTAAATATCTTGGCGGATTAAAAAAGTGTGTACCGCAAAAATGTTTCTTAAAATCCTCAGACCTTCCTGTAGCCAACATATTGATAGGAATGCCCGATGTGTTTGACGTTATAAGTGTGCCCGGTTTACGATATTTTTCTACTTTTTCAAAAACTTGTTGTTTTATATCTAAGCGCTCCACAACTACTTCTATAATCCAGTCGTAGTGGGCTATGTCTTTCATATTGTCATCAAAATTGCCTGTGGCAATACGCTTTATCACATTACTGTCATAAACAGGGGATGGATTGGATTTAATGGCTGCCGCCAATGCATCATTTACGATTTTATTTTTTACAGCAAGGGGGGCATCTGCAGGGGTATCTTTAGGTACAATATCCAACAACAGCACTTGCACACCCACACCAGCAAAATGACAGGCAATACGACTGCCCATTACACCACTACCCAATACAGCTACTTTACGAATTGATCTTTTCATAATATTTTGAAGTGGGCCAAAACTACAGAAAAAATAGTTAGCTAAGCAACTAATTTTGGAATTTAGATCATGAACTAACCATCATTTTTGATATCAAAATCTGATTCGAAAAGAATCTATAATGGCTATTATGATTTTTGTTTTGCAGTAGCTTTTTTTGTATTTTTATAATAGACACAAATATGCTGGAGTGCACAGTTATGGCATGACGGACTGCGTGCAGTGCAAGTATATCTACCATGCAGAATAAGCCAGTGATGGGCTTTATGAATAAGATCTTTGGGAAAGTTTTTAACCAACTGTTTTTCAGTAGCTAGTGGTGTTTTTGCATTTACGGTAAGACCTAATCTTGCAGATACTCTAAATACATGTGTATCCACTGCCATATTGGGTTGTGCATCTATAACGGAGGTAATCACATTCGCAGTTTTACGCCCCACACCGGGTAGCCTTATTAGCTCATCGACTGTCATGGGCACCATTCCATTAAACTGATTGACGAGCATTTCAGCCATGCCTTTGAGGTGTTTGGCTTTATTGTTTGGATAAGAAATACTTTTAATGAGTACGAAGATATCAGGAATAGTAGCCATGCTCAGGGTAAGCGCATCTGGATAAACCTTGAAAATAGACGGCGTAGTCATATTGACCCGTTTATCTGTGCACTGTGCAGATAGAATGACTGCAACCAAGAGTTGAAAAGGACTATCATAAATAAGTTCTGTTTCTGCATTTGGGCTGTGGGTTAGAAAATAGTCAGTAACTGTTTGGTATTTCTGCTTCCTTGTCATGTATGGAGCGAATATATAGGGAAGCTATAATAAGTTTTCTGTAATAAGGATCGAAACAAACAAAAATTGGCTGGTGCGTACCAACCAACTCTTATTGAATTAAACTGTTTGAAGCTGATGAGCAGTAGCAAAAATGCGCTCCAAAACGGCCGAAGCCGGCACCACTAATGGCATTTTATAGAGCCGATTTTGTACTTCCTTCAGTGTTGTCAGTTTTTCACGCAGTGCCCAATTTACCTGCAATTCGGCTTCTAAGGCCGGGACTAATTCCGGTTCTAACTCATTGTACAAATATTGCACTAATGCCTCTGTAGTAAAATCTTGCATAAAATTTATTTTAAATTACTACGATTTCCCCTGGATTTTTTTGGATTCAGACTTTTTTAAAAAGCCTGCTATAAAACTCTAATTGAGCGTAAATATTGTGTACAAAGGGTTCTTTATTTTGTAACAGCCAAACTGATAGGCTCAGATATTAAAAAAATATCCTCATTATCCTTTTTCATGAAAAAATGTTCTCTAGCGTATTTTTCAATAGTTGCGGCATTGTTTTGAAGATCCCCAAGGTCTTTTTTCGTTTGCGCTATGGCATCTTCAAAATGCTTTTCACTGGTTTGTAGAGTTTGTAATTCCGTCTGTCTTTCTTGCTGGTTGATAAGGTTGTTTTTATCCAAAAAAATAGTCCACACACCAAAGATGATAGTACTAATGGTGTATTTATTTTTTAGTATGGATAGATATGGAAGATATTTTTTCATTCTACAATAGATATAAAGATAAAAGGATTTATTAGCTGTAGTGACTGCAATGTTTTTTGTGCAAAAATATTATGAACAGTTATCTATTTTGCACAATGAAGATTTAAGTTCTAAGCAGTGCATCATTTTTAAAAAAAAATTGGATGACGAGTGGAAATAATTATTGAATACTATTTTTAATAGACAGATATATTCCATTTATATCTAATCTTTATTTATTTTGATTACACTAAATTATATCTGTTAGTATACATACAATTATATGCTGTAAAATATTTCAGTACCTATTTTTACATAAAAAAATATCCACGGGATATCTATTGTAGTTAATGTCCTAAGGGCATAAAATTTTTACAACATATTTAAAAATAATCAAGAATAACATGTCAATCTGGTTTCAGCCAAAAATTAATCTTTCACAAATCAATCTACTAAATCAATCCACAATGGGTGAGCATTTGGGCATGCAGTTCACTTCTATTGGCGATGATTTTATATGTGGAACCATGCCTGTAGATCATAGAACACAACAACCTTATGGTATTTTGCATGGTGGGGCATCTGTGGCTCTTGCAGAAACATTAGGCAGTGTAGCATCTGCATTAGTTGTAGATACCAATCGCTTTTTATGTGTAGGACTAGAAATTAATGCAAATCATATTAAATCGGTAAGAAAGGGACTGGTAACCGGAACTTGCATGCCTATACATATTGGTAAATCCACCCATGTTTGGGATATTCGTATTTGCGATGAAGATCAAAAACTGGTATGCATCAGTAGGCTCACCGTTGCAATATTGGCAAAACAAAAAGATCAATAAATAGAAAAAGAATAATAGTTATTACATCAGCGGTGCATTGGAATTGATATATCCTTCTTCCTTTGTAAAAAAATTATAAAATGAAATGTAAACTATTTATCTGCATCCTATGCTACATTAGTTTTTCAACACATTCTATGAGCCAAGCGCTTCGAGTACCGCAAGCTGTAAATAATGCTTCTAGTGTGGGGTGCAGGGTGGGGGTTACTCATATAAATGTGGACTATAGTGCTCCGGGTGTAAAAGGCAGGGAAGGAAAAATTTATGGCACCGATGTGGTACCTTATGGATTTACTGTACTTGGCTTTGGTTCTTCATCGCCTTCTCCATGGCGTGCAGGTGCTGATGAATGCACTGTAATGTCTTTTTCAACGGATGTAACCATTAATGGAAAAAAATTGCCAGCAGGTCAATACGCATTTTTTATAGCAGTACAAGCAGATAGCAGCACCCTTATTTTTAATAAAAACACAGAGGAATGGGGAAGTTATTTTTATAGAAAAGAGTTGGATGTGCTACATGTAGCCACTGTGCAGGAAAAAAATTTACCTGTGTTGCAAGAAAGATTGATATATCAGTTTTCAAACCAAACGGATCATTCGGTTGACTTACATTTAGCGTGGGAGAAATGGAGTTTCCCAATACATATTGAGGTTGATTTAAAAGCAACAGTACTAGAAGATATTCGCAGTCAAATGAGTGGAGTACTTGGATTTGATCCACCCAGCTTAGAGGCAGCCGCTCAGTGGTGTGTATTCAATGATATAAATTATGATGAAGCATTAAACTGGATTAATTCTGCAACAGATCCACAATTGGGAGGTCGTACTACTTTTATTTCACTCTCTGTAAAAAGCCAAATTTTAAAAAAATTAGGAAGAGCAAATGAAGCTGCTACCATGATGAATCAAGCTGTTGATATTGCTACCGCAAATGAGTTGCATGGTTATGGCAGGCAATTAATCAATGAAAAGAATCTACCAGAAGCCCTAGCTATTTTTCAAAAAAATTATGATAAAAATAAAGGTGCATGGCCTACTAATGCAGGCATGATGCGCATTTATTCTGCTATGGGCGATTATTCAAAAGCATTGCAATTTGCAAAAGCTGCTTTACCACAAGCACCCAATGAACAAATAAAAAAGATACTGGAAAATGCTATCCAAACATTGAGTGATGGAAAGCCATTGTAGCTGGTATGATATTCATATTTTGAAAAAGATTTTATTGGAAAACTTTATTTTATGCGAAAGGCTTGCATAAAAAATAAAAGCAAATTTTCTGACATACTTACATGTTGAAATTTGCAAAAAAATCATTACAAAAAAGAGGCTGTTCCATTTTTAGGAACAGCCTCTTTTAATTGATAGGTTTTATACAGAATTTACTCCTTTATAAAAGTGGCATTGCCTATCTTAATACCTTCTTTTGTAAATAGGATAATATTATACACTCCTGCTGACAAAGATGTTATAGAAACCTTATTGGCACCTGCAGCCAACAACTCCTGTTTTACCATATTACCTTGTGCATTGTAGATGTGTAGCATACTTTCGTTACTCAACTGCTTGGCCTCAATTTTAATATAATCTTTTGCAGGATTTGGAGACACCTGTATGCCCGTTATTGTCTGACTATTATTTCTAGATGCCGTGCCAAGTTGCACTTTCAAAGTATAGCAACTACTTGCATTATTTGCATTATTATATCCATAAACTTTTACATAATAAGTGCCTGCTGTAGCTGTATAGCTAATACTTTCAGAGGTGGTGCCTCCTTTTTGTGATGTAGCCACTTGCGTTTGTGCACTGTTATACAAACGAATATCATAATCTGCGGGAAGTGTAGTCAATGAAACTGTGATAGTACCACCGTTTGTTATAATAAATTTGTAATAATCATTGTCTCCACTTGGGTTTAATAATCCTTTTACATCTGTATTGAAAGGAATACTTACTGCTGCGCCAAATGATTCATTGTTATTATCATAACTGCTTTGACATCCGGTAGCTGTTGAAGCACCTACATTCAGGGTATAGCAACTTGTACTATTAGCTCCATTATAACCAAAAATTTGTAAGTAATATGTACCAGCAGCAGTATTTGTATTACTAATTGTTTCGGTGCTTGTACTCCCAAGCTCACTGCGCTTTATTTCTGTACCTGCCGAATTGTAAAATATGATATCATAATCTGCAGGTAATGTGCTAAGTGTGATGGTTAAATTGCTTGTAGCACTTAATGTGAACTTATACCAGTCTTTATCTGTACCGGTATTGATGGCACCTGAAATGTTTGTATTGGTAGCTACAGTAGCTGCTGCTGCTAAACTTTCATTTGGCTCATTTGCTGTTGTACAACCACCACTTACAGAAGATGTGGTAAACTGGGCACTGCTATAAGCACTACTAGAACTGCTACAGTTTGTTTTTACCCTCCAGTCATAAGTTGTGGAAGCCGAAAGGCCAGATATAGCCTGACTTGTAGCCGTAGTAGCGCTAGCAGCTGTAGTCCATGAGGATGCAGCAGTGGTTTTATATTCTAAGGTATAGTTGGTTGCTCCACTTACTGCAGACCACAAAACGGTAGCACCAGATGTAGTAATGGATGAACTGCTTAACCCAGTTGGTGCATTGCAAGTAGCACCTCCACTACTAATTGTAAAGTTTACATTGCTTATGTCAAAGAAAATATTTCCAACTGCCTCTACTTTTATACGACATTGAGTACTGCTTATAGACGGTACTGTAATGCTTTGGCTACCATCATTTGGAGTAGATGCTAAAAGTACAGTAGAGAAATTACTGCCACCATCTGTTGATAAACTGATTTTAACATTGGCACAGTTTACCGGAGATCCATTACTACCACCTAAATTCCAACTTACTGTTTGTGTACTACCTTGGCTCCATGTAACCGCCGTATTTGGTGCAGATACGCTAAATGGACCCGTTGTAGATGATACTGTTACCAACATATTATCATTTGCATTTTGACCACCACCAGCTCTATTATCCCTTACGGTCATTCTAAAATTTAGAGTACGAGCCACAGAGGGTAAGGCTTCCCAAGTATTTGTGAGATTGCCTGCCAGAATAGTAGATAGAGATGGGAATGTTCTGGATGATGATGTGGTTGGATTAAAGGACCTAAAAACTGGCCCTTTTGTACTGGTAGCTGACGGAAAAGTATTTGCTCCACTTGCATAATTATCATATTGCTCCCAGCAAAATGTGAGTGCATCACCATTAGCATCTGTAGCACTACCAGTTAAAACGAATGGTGTGGATTTAGGAATGGTATAGTCAGCTCCAGCATTTGCCGTAGGCACATTATTTCCTGTATTCGTTTGCACCGCACAATTTCCTGAAGTTGACTTTATATAGTCGGTCACTTGTTCTATACTTTTAGCATGAAAATAGGGATCGCTATGTGGCTGCACATCTGTACTTCCTGTAATGCCTGCATATCCCATAATAGTACTTCCACTGCCAGGTTCCATATTTGCACCAGCACTTTCAGTTTGGAAAGTAAATGTATGGTTGGCACCAAACTGGTGGCCCATTTCATGCGTCCAATAATCAATAACTAATGGATCTCCTGTGGCATCTGTATGTGCAGTAAAGGCACTACCCTTTTGGCCTGCCTTGCAAACGCATCCTATACAACCGGCATTACCATTATTGCCAGATGCAGCAGCAACCCCGGCCAGAAGGTGGCCTATATCATAGTTGGAGCTGCCTATTACATTGTCAATGGTGGTTTGTGTTTTACTGTTCCATTGGCTACTGCTTGTCCATGGATCTGTAGCAGCATTGAGATAAATGATTTGATCATTATTACTTACTAAAACCAAGCGCACACTAAAGTCTTTTTCGTAAACAGTATTTGCTCTTGTTACGTTGGTATTTAAATTGGCTAATACCTTAGAAATTCTTTGTGCATCAGAAGTTTCAGTACCATTTAAACATTTTTGAGAATACTCTCCATTTACGGTGCATGCTAAGCGGTAAGTGCGGAGCTTACCATCATCTGCACCTCTAAGTGTTGACTCCATTCCGTTTTGAACTGCTTGATTGATTATTTCACCCACACCACATGAAAAACTATTCAAGTTTTTGATACTACTTTTTGAAAAAACTGCACATGTATTTTCATTAATTGCATTGATATACTAGGATGCCTCATCCTGCCCCGACACCAATCCATTAAATCCAAAAGGAGATATATCACAACGCAAATAATGTCCAGATTGCTCAAGACCTACACCAGCAAAGGATGCAAAGCCAGGAAACTTTTTTAATAAACCTTTTTCCATAACTGGTGCACTTACAATGCTGAAACGTTCCATGCCACCACCCGGTATAGGTAAGCTGATAGTGAATTTAGAAGCGCTTAGTTGTAATAAGCTATTTCCTTCCGGCACTGTCGAAAGAAAAATGGCTGCATCTTTTAGCTGTATTTGGTACAGATCATAACTGTCAGGTTTATAATTTTTTTTAAAAAGAACCTCCTCTTGAATTGTAGTTAGATTGGCTTTTGTCCACCATTTTTTACTTTGTGAAAATGCGGACAGACTGAGCAGCACAAGACTGCAAATGAGATAGAACTTCCTCATGTGTGAATCAATTTTTTGTGATGATAAAAAAATAAAATAGAGCGTTATGGCGAGAGCCTTATTTTGTTTTCAAAATGAGTAGGTGAAAAGCATTCGTTGTAATGCGGTGAATGTAGGGAGCGTGAATGTACTTGTCAAATAAATTTAACAAAAAAAAATGTTTGTCTAGTGGTAAACTACCTGTATTATTTTATTCCGGAATAATGATGCGCCTATATTGAGCTGCATACCCAGTAAATGCACCAAGAGCACCGTTAGAAATATTACCTAATACTTTTATGGGTGATGAAAATGGATTGCCATTGCTTTGATAAGCATATTCCCAAGTACGCCAGAAGTCATAAGCAGCTAAATCAATATTACAAAATTTAAAAATAACTGTATCACCATGATCAAAGAAACCAAAATCATCATTATTCAAATCTAAGCTATCATTTCTATTATATCCTTTTGGTATTTGAAAAGTATAAGTGGTGCCATCTACCACAAGGTCATCAAAAGCCGATGTATAACCGGGAAAAAAGGGTTCGCCATTAGTGCCTGTAAAATATCTCACATAATTTCTCAAACCCGGAGGATCATTAAAAAGACCATAGAGCACCACTTTGCCAGTATCATTGGTGTCTGGTGATTCCTTCCACCATAATGAGTCGCAGGTTTTTGTGAGTTCCGGTATGGTGGTGGAAGCCATATAGTTGGCACCAGCTACTGTTGTAATAAAAATACTATATGATTTACCAAATTTACCATAAATAACGTTTCGGGGATTTGTAATATCGCAAGTATAGTAATAGAAAGTATAGCCACTATCGTTTGTATAACTAAATTCTATAAGTGCAGCAGTATCACTGCCATCGGTGATGGATACAATAGCATCATGCTCAAAAGAATTTGATATTAATTCTGTAGAAAAACTATTGAAATAATTCAATGATCTGCTCAGTACCAAAAGTGGAAGGCCATTATTTTCGATAGAGGCATCCACAACCAATTTTGGGTCAGTCTGATCAAGATTGACTGATATATTTCGTTCACATCCTATACTAATAATGACAAAAAGAAATAGAATATATTTTACGTATCGAATTTTCATGGTCAGTATGCAAAATTATGGATTGAAATCTATTCCAAACAGATGTAAATGAAAATCGTTTTGTTTGTCGAAATATTTTTATCATTTCAGAAAAATGAGGGCATGAAAATTCAAATATGGAGTTTTGGAAAAAATCATGAAGAATACGTATCAGCTGGCATTGAAATATTTACAAAAAGAATCAATCATTATTGTGAAGCCAACTGGGTTTTATTGCCGATGTCAAAAGCAACATTACTAGATATAATCAAAAAAGAAGAAGCAGAAAAAATTTTACAACGATTGCATCAAGATGATTTTTTGATTTTGCTCGATGAAAGAGGAACTAATTGGAATAATCAAGATATTGCAAAGCAGATAGAAAAATGTCAAAACATAGCTGTAAAGAAATTAGTCTTCCTAATAGGTGGTGCTTATGGTGTAGATGAACTAATTATGAAAAGGGCAAATGCTGTATGGAGTTTGAGTAAATTAGTATTTCCTCACATGTTAGTAAGATTAATATTAGCTGAGCAGATTTATAGAAGTTTTACAATACTGCGAAATGAAAAATACCACCATACATAAGATGTGAAATTACCAAAATCCTAAACATTCAACTACTATGAAATTAACTAAAATTGATACGAATTTTTCAATACTTGACAAAAGGGTACTTATATTATTCAGAGCAAGAATTATAGCGTATATATCGTTGGCATTTACATTATTTTTTATAGTGCTCAATGCCATTTGGGGATATTACTACTCATTGGGGGTGCTTACTGTTATGTCTCTTGCCCTGGTTACAGCAATTAGGTTAAGCTATCTTGGTTTAACAGAGTCCTTTAAAATCATTATTCTCGTAGCCATCAATATTACTCTATTAGGTTTAGCTTTTGCAGAAGGTAGAGAAATATGGGTCCATATCTTCTATTTTCCACTTCTTTTTTGCGTACCTTTCTTGTTTGAGGATGAAAAGAAATACCGTAATCAAATAGTTGGATATTTTGTTTTTACGTTGGTATGTGCTCTAATAGCATACTACGTTCCTCCGGAAGTGTCAACAGTGCAACAGATAGAACAAAAGCATATTGATCTAATAAGAAATATGGGATTTTTGGGATCTTTACTTTTGGGAATAATATTTTTATCTGTTATCATTTTTACAGAACAAGCCTATAAATCAGGGTTGATAAAAGATAAATTACATGCAGATAAAAAAGCTTTATTTAGAAAACAATTTCTTGCGGGCACCAGTCATGAACTACGCACCTCTCTCAACGGCATCCATGCTGCAATTAACCTGTTAAAGCAAAATAAAAAGCTGAATGAGCAGTCTGAGTATTTTGATATTATTGAATACTGCTCAGGAAATATGCTTGAAATAGTAAATGAAATACTCGACTTTGAAAAAGTAGATGCTGGACAAACTACTATTTCTTTAAAGCCTTCGGATCTGCATTATATAGTATCGAATGGCATAATTCCATTTCAAAATAAAGCTGAAGCCAAAGGAATAAAGCTTTTCGCTCAGATTGATGACTCCATCAGAGAGAAATGGGTACTTGCTGATGCTAGTCGTATTGTACAAATAATACATAATTTACTTTCCAATGCATTGAAATATACGGTAGAGGGTAGTGTTGTATTATCTGTAAAAAACGTAGAGGAATCTGCAACAAATATTCATTTGGAAGTGTCTGTATTAGACACGGGTATAGGCATAGAAAAGGAAAATATTAATAATATATTTTTAGACTTTTGGCAGGAAAATAAGGTTACGGGAAATGTTAGTAGAGGAACTGGTCTTGGGCTGCCAATTGTAAACAGAATGCTAGCACTCATGAATACAAGAATTAATGTAATTAGTAATCCCGGTAAAGGAAGTGAATTTTCATTCATTTTGAATTTGGAAAAATGTAATCCTGTAAATGAAAAAAAGCAGGTTAAAGTTCACCGTGATTCTCTTTTAGGGATGAAGATTCTTTTGGCAGATGATGATCCCATCAACTTAACAGTAACACAAAAAATTTTACAAAATTATGGGTCGGTTGTTGTAAGTGTAAAAAATGGGGCAGAAGCAGTTGATAAAATTAATGATGATTTTTTTCAGCTGGTTTTAATGGATCTTGAAATGCCGGTTATGAATGGTTATGATGCCATTGAAATAATAAGAACCAAACATAAAACCATTCCTGTCATTGCTTTTACTGCTGCTATAATTGATGAAGAAATCAGAAAATCTCTTACGCAAAAAGGATTTTCATCATTTATCTCGAAACCATTTTCTCAAGAGGGATTAGTTTCAATTATAGTAGATTTTGCGAGTTGACACCGTTATAAAATCATTTATCCAATTTATATTTGAAATTTTATATTGTAGTTTTTTTTCAGTTTAACTAAGAAAGCCGTTTCCATCCTTCACTCTAATACCCAAACCCGGAGCTTGTGACAATGCAATATGTCCGGCATCATATCGTAAACCAATTGCTACATCATTTTGCAAGAGCAATGGACCATCCAAGTCAGCAAAATCTACTTGTGGAAGCAGATGTGCTATGGCAGCAGTGCCAATTGTTGTTTCATTCATACTTCCTACCATCACACTCAAATTGAGTGACTTGGCTTCTTGTATCATCCGCAGTGCAGGTGTAAGACCACTGCATTTTGTGAGCTTAATATTTATACCATGAAAATGATTCAGACACTTATGTACATCCTGCTCAAAAACACAACTTTCATCTGCAAATAAAGGTAAAGGGCTTTGTGAAAACAATAATGCCATCTGATCCCAATTTTCTTTATTCAACGGCTGTTCAACTAATTCAACACCAAGTTTTTTTAATTGTGGCAGCACGTCTAAAGCACCATCATAAGACCATGCTCCATTTGCATCTATTCGAAATATGGCATCAGTATAATTGCGCAGCAATGCTATAGTATTGACATCCTCAGGCTTATCCATTTTTATTTTATAGATAGGCCAAGGATGCTGCTGCATTTTCTGCAACATTTCATCCGGAGCATCAATACCAATTGTATAGTCTGTACAAGGAATATTTGAATGCCATTCCGTTTGCCATAATTTATACAAAGGTTGATTTTGCATTTTGCCAAATAAGTCCCAGCAGGCCATATCTAAAGCAGCTACTAGAAAAGGATGTTGAGGCAATAAATGATGCAAATAATGCCAATATCTTGCAGGCTCTGTAAGGGCAAACTGTTGAATTGCTTTTTTATTTTTAAGCAATACTTCTTCCATTTGAGCTGTAGATACACCATAATAATTTATGGCTGGAGCTTCACCATATCCGGTAAACCTTCCTAAACTCAAACTCACTATCAACGAAGGTTGCGATGATTTGGTGCGGCCACCCGATATGGTAAACGGGTATTGAAAAAGACTGTCAATTATCTGATAACCCAATAATAAAGGCATGCCTATGATTGTATATAATTTTGTAACTGCTCAATTGTTTCTTGCTGTATAAGAATGGTTTCAGTAACCACGTCATTAATAGAAATAATGCCAACCAATTCTGCTTCATGCATTACGGGTAGGTATCTAAGATTCTTATCTGACATAAGCTTCATGCATACATCTACAGTATCCATAAGTTCAATTTCAGGAAATTCAGTAGCCGCTGTCATAATTTCTACGACCGTACATTCTGCAGATGATTTATGCTTTAGTACAACTTTTCTACTGTAATCACGCTCTGTCATAATACCCTTGAAAACACCATTGTCTGCAATAACTACTGAGCCAATATTTTGATGCGCCATTATTTCCAAAGCATCAATAACCCGGGTGTTAGAAGCCACTGTTGTTACTTTGTCTCCCTTTCTTCTGAGCATATCAGATACATTTCTCATAATAAACGCTTTAAAAAACAAATGTATTTACTTTTATCATTCATATCGTGATAAATAACGATTGGTTATGAAATGACAACTTTTTGGGTTTAAATAAATATTAGGAAACAGTAAAAGCAAATAAAAAATTACGGGTTTTATATTTCGGCCATATTCCGTCTTTAATTTGCAACAATTAATAATGCTATGCCACACGATGCTATTTCGGTATTTGACATGTTTAAAATTGGCGTAGGCCCATCCAGTAGCCATACATTAGGCCCTTGGCGTGCAGCTATGCATTTTGCTGAAATGTTGGATAAGTCTGGTAGAATTCATCTTGTAGAAAATGTAAAAATTTTATTATATGGTTCATTGGCAAAAACAGGCAAAGGACATGGCACTGATATAGCAGTGCTGATGGGGCTTTGTGGCGAAGACCCAGTTACGGTAGATGTAAACGCCATAACACCAAAAATCAACAAGATTAATTCTGAAAAAAAATTGCATTTGCATGGTGCACATTTCGTATCATTTGATAAAGGAGATGACCTAGTTTTTCTAATGAATGAATCCCTCCCCTATCATCCCAATGCAGTTACATTTCTTGCAGCATTAAAAGATGGTAATCATATAGCTGAAACATGGTATTCCATAGGTGGGGGTTTTGTAGTAAAAGAAGGTGATAATACCTTGGAGAAATCGGCAATCGATTTACCATTTCCCATCAATACTTCTGAAGATCTTTTGTATTGGTGTATGAAAACGGGTTTATCCATACATGAAGTAGTATTAGAAAATGAATTAGCATGGCGCCCTGAATCGCAAACACGTACAGGTGTACTACGTATATGGCATACTATGGAGGAGTGTATTTACAGAGGCTGCCATAGCCGAGGCGAACTGCCCGGAGGATTGAAAGTAAGACGAAGGGCCGCAGATTTGAATATAAAACTTACTGCCGGCCACGAATATTCAGATTACAATACATGGTTAAAAGTCATTCAAAATGGTGGTCATCATTTTCAATATATATTGGATTGCGTAAGTTGTTTTGCCCTTGCGGTAAATGAAGAAAATGCATCTTTTGGCAGAGTGGTTACAGCTCCTACAAATGGTGCCGCAGGAGTAATACCAGCTGTGTTACAATACTATATTGCTTTTTGTAATGGGCAAGATGATGAAAAGATTATCAACTTTCTGCTTACTGCCAGCGAAGTGGGAAGCATATTTAAAAAAGGGGCTACCATATCTGCTGCAATGGGTGGTTGCCAAGCAGAAATTGGGGTAAGTAGTGCCATGGCAGCTGCAGCATTAACGGAAGGCTTGGGAGGTAGTCAAAGACAAACGCTTATGGCAGCTGAAATAGCCATGGAGCACCATCTTGGCCTTACTTGTGATCCGATTGGTGGCTTAGTACAAGTGCCTTGTATTGAAAGAAATACAATGGGTGCCATTAAAGCCATTACAGCATCTCAATTGGCTTTACAAAGTAGCCCGGATTATGCAAAAGTTAGTTTGGACAAAGTCATAAAAACCATGTGGGATACGGCTTTAGACATGAATAGTAAATATAAAGAAACCGCAGACGGTGGCTTAGCTGTTCATGTACCAATTAGCCTTAGCGAATGCTAATGAAAAAGCTAAAACTTTCAATTATTTTATGCCAATTTTTCAAGATCAATATTCCTACATGTTTAAACTCAAATGATGCAGTTCATTTTTTTCACAAAGCTCACACACTACTCTCCTATGCATTTGAGAACAGTTGTTGACTCTTATAAGTTTTTCTGTTTCTTCAACGAAAAATTAACCTCAAAAACATATCCATATTACCTTTCAACATTTCATAAAAATGTCAAGGCATCATCAGCGTTTAATTTGAACCTATTTTTGGATTGTTAAATTGCACTTTTAATATTGAATATTATAGACATAATTTCCTTTAAATGAAATGCATATTGCATTTTTGACATCACCAGACATTAATAAAAAAATAATGAAAAGATTTTCTATTTTGTTTGCCATACTGGCAATGAGTTCGCAAGGTTTTACTCAAACTGCTTCCGATGAATTAAAACTTCAAAAATGGTATTTGTTAGACCTAGAAAAAGATAGCACAGAAGGCATAAACTTGGCAGGGGCATACCGTTTTCTTCAAAATAAGACTGCAAACCCAATAATAGTAGCAGTAATTGATGGCGGCATTGATACACTACACGAGGACTTGAAAAATATATTGTGGAGAAATCCAAAGGAAAAACAGGGCAATGGAAAAGATGATGATAAAAATGGATATGTTGATGATATATATGGTTGGAATTTTTTGGGAAATACCAATGGAGAAAATGTAGGTAAAGCCAGCGCTGAAAGAGACCGCCTGTACTATGGCTATAAAAGCAAGTATGAGGGTAAAACTATTGATATAAACACTTTAACCAAAGAAGATAAATGGGAGTATATGATGTGGCAAAAAGCTGCTACACAAATGCAGATAAATCCCGAAGAACAAATGGAAGTAATGATGCTAAAAGCGGCATTATCATCTATTGAAAAGCACAATACCGTGCTTGTGGAAGAGATGCATCAAGAAGAATTTAGCAACACAGATTTGGAAAATTTCAATCCACAATCTGCTAGGGGCAAACAGTCTAAAACAGCATTCTTAAGTTATCTAAAAATGTTTGATATCAAGGAAACCGTTACCAATAAACTTATTCTTTCTGATCTTAAATTGTATGCAGATGAAAGGGAACAATCACTACAAAGTAAAACCACTGCACCCATAGACTACAGGGCTCTGATTATAAAAGACGATGATAGAGATTTATCAGATATAAATTATGGAAACCCAGATGTAATGGGTACTAACCCCGAACATGGCACACATGTAAGTGGTATAATAGCCGCTCAAAGAAATAATGGAAAAGGAATAGATGGAGTAGCAGAGCAGGTAAAAATTATGTCTCTACGCTGCGTACCTGATGGGGATGAATATGATAAGGATATTGCCCTAGCCATTCGATATGCTACTGATAACGGTGCTCGTGTTATTAACATGAGTTTTGGCAAAAGTTTTTCACCTGGAAAATATTGGGTGGATGAGGCCATTAGATATGCCGCATCAAAAGATGTATTAATAGTACATGCTGCCGGAAACGATAATAAGAACACGGACACTTCAGATAATTTCCCAAATAAATATCATTTTTCTACAGGATTGCCTGCGGCAAATTATATATCAGTAGGCGCTTCCAGCGATGATCAATTTGTAACACCTGGAAAACGTATAGCTTATTTTAGCAATTACGGCACCAAGTCTGTTGACATTTTTGCACCCGGATATAGTATCTACAGCACATTACCCGGAGGGGATAAATATGGATACAATAGTGGCACCAGTATGGCTGCACCGGTTGTAAGTGGCGTAGCTGCTTTAATCAGATCTTATTTTCCAAAACTTTCTGCGGAGCAAGTAAAGTATGCCATAGAAAAGAGTTGCAGTCCATTACCATTTGATGCTGATAAAGTAAATAATCCAGGAGGTGGTGAAGCAAGTATGAAAGAATTATGCACCTGCGGTGGATTTTTAGACGCAAAAGCAGCAGTAGCATTGGCTGCTACGCTGCAACCAGCCATTAAATAGAAGATCCTGCTTTTCAATATACATTTATGAGGCAAATATTTTCACTATCGTGAATAAGTTGTCTCGCTTATACTGATTGACTCAATTAAATTTGCCACTAAAATATGAGCATTATGCCACAAGCAAAAAAGATATTCTTGAAACCTGCAATTGTGTTTCTGATGGTTAGTCTTGTATGCTTTATTGCTGATGACAAACTCCGCAGTTGGCAGATAGATCCACTGGTTGTAATGGGTGCAAATCTGTTGCTTTTAAACATGACAATAGTAGTGCTTGTTCTATTGATGAATGCTATGAAAAATACAAATCCAAATGTTTTTACACGAACAGTAATGGCTGGCACTTTTATCAAGCTAATGGTATTGGCAGCAGCAGCAGTTATATATCTATTTGCCGCAGGCGAAAACAGAAGTGTATATGGAATTATAGCTTCATTGCTACTCTATGTTATTTATACTATAGTGGAAACAAAAACTATTTTACAACTCAATCAAAAGCAGGATGCCAAGCGTTGAACATCCATTAAAACAATTAGAAAAATATTTACCAATAGGAGCTTATGATATAGTGGTGCCCATCATTATGGAGCATAGAATTCATCTAACAGTAAGCAGAGAACGCAAGACTATTCTTGGCAATTACCGACATGCACATCTTGGAAAAAATCATAGGATATCAGTAAACGGCAATCTCAATCCTTATGAGTTCTTATTTACCTTACTACATGAAATTGCACATTTATTTACCTTTGAAAAATATGGCCATAGGGTAAATGCACATGGTGCGGAATGGAAGCTAGCATATAGCAATATTCTGGAGGTATTTACAAAAAAAATACCATTGCCCGAAGATATTCTAAATGCCCTTAAAGAGAGTATGCAAAATCCATCTGCAAGTAGTTGTAGTGAAGCAGCGCTTCAAAGAGTATTTAAACTTTATGATACAAAAAAGGAGGATGTGCTTTTTGTGGAAAGCCTTCCACTTGGTGCCTATTTTACTACCGGAAATGGGAGGATTTTTCAACTGGGAAAAAAATTAAGGAAGCGTTATCAATGTACAGATTTTCATACTGGACAAGCCTATTTAATAAGCCCTATATGCCAAGTAAAACAAATACAGATTTGATATTCAAATAGCCTAACCTTTCCTCAAAGCATCCATCAGTTTCTCTACAAATTTAAAAGTAGCAGGACAGTAGGCAATATTTTGCTGAAACACATGTGCATACTCACTAAACTTCTTTTTAGTATGGTGTGGAAAACCCGCACAGTCTGCAGGACGCACTTCATATATACTACATTTATTATCTGTTAGGTTAAAAAACTGGCAGGGCAATTTTTTATTCATCCAGTCTTTATCTTTTTTATCAAAGTAAAGCCATTTTTCTTTGAAAGCAGAAGTAGTCATATTCAAATATGTGGCTATTCTTTTAATGTCTTTTGGTGTAAATGTAGGAGTCATTTTTTTACAGCAATTGCCGCAGGTTAAACAATCAGTTTCCTCCCATACTTCTTTATCCATTTGAACAGTGAGTGTATGAATATTTGTTGGAGAATTTTTTTCTATTTTACTAAGAAAGCGTTTGTACTTTGTTTTACGGTACCTTAATTTTTGTTTGAATGAACGAAGGTTCACTGTCTTATTCATACTTACTTTTATGGAGTGAGGCAATATCGGGCAAAAAAGAAAAACGATATAAAAACTTTTGCAGTATCATGCATCCGGATAACGAATATTAGATGTGGGACGTATATAAAAAGGGTTTTAAAGTATGGTTGCAACTGGAGCAATCTCTAAGTAATGCCACAACAGAAGCCTATCTTCGAGATGTAGAAACGCTCACAATATACCTACAATCCAACCTTGCATCCACAAATACGCCAGACAACATAACTTATGATACACTACAATCTTTCATTACTTGGATTGCAGAAATTGGTTTTACCAGTACAAGCCAAGCACGCATACTATCAGGTATAAAATCTTTTTATAAATATTGCATAGCAGAACAAATTACTACAAACGATCCTACCTCATTAATTACTGCACCAAAGCTTAGTAGAAAGCTGCCGGAAGTGCTCAGCTTTGCTGAAATTGAAAAAATTATTGCGGCCATTGATTTGAGCAAGCCAGAAGGAACCAGGAATAAAGCAATGCTTGAAACGCTGTATAGCTGCGGGCTAAGGGTAAGTGAATTGGTAGCCTTACGCATCAGTTGTTTGTATTTAAAAGATGGTTTTATAAGGGTAATTGGCAAAGGTGATAAAGAAAGGCTTGTACCTATAGGAGCAGATGCCATCAACTATATACAGATCTACTATGATTCTATTCGCCAACTACAACAGCCCCAAAAAAATCAGGAGGATATATTATTCTTAAACAGAAGAGGAAAGGTACTAACTAGGGTTATGATTTTTATTATCATAAAAAAACTATGCTCAGATGCAGGTATTCAGAAAAAAATTTCGCCACATACGTTTAGACATTCTTTTGCCACACATTTGGTAGAAGGTGGTGCAGATCTACGTGCTGTACAGGATATGCTGGGCCATGAGAGCATTACCACCACTGAAATATACACGCATTTAGATAGGGATTATCTGCGGGAAACGTTGATGCGGTTTCATCCGGGGTATAAAAAGTGAAAAAATTTTTCCCAGATTTATTAATATTATTCAAGATCAACTTTTTATGAAAGTAGTAAATTAGGATATAGTTTAATTTTATTATGCACTACTTTATGCAGTGTATATTTTGGAGTCAAAGTCATTGAGATATATTCTTTATTCTGTCGATTTAAAAAACAAAATGATAAATATAAAAATGGAAACATATTTCTAACCGAGGACTTTTAAATTTAAAAATCATAAAGACATCACAACCAAAATTACTGTAATATCATATGAAGACAGAATAGAATCTAATATTTTAAATACCTATACTTAACTCAGCATTTGCAATTAAAATTTATTACAAAGTCAACAGCAATATCTAAGTTTAATTTATGCATATTATTCAAAAAAAGAGACTTTCAAATGAAAGTCTCTTTTTAAATTAGTGTTTAGTTCTTTTTTAATTGAATTGTATGTGATTGATATCCATCCACACTGTTAATGGTCACCCAATAAATTCCTTGCTGTAGCGATGAAATATTTTCATCCCATTCTTTGGTGCCTGTGGCAATATTTTTATAAGATACTATTTGTCCTGTATGATTTGTTATTGACAAAACAAAAGGGTTATCCATAACAGTATTTAATACTATATGCACTCTATCAGTGGCAGGATTTGGATAGGTACTGAAGGAAAACAATGGGGCGTCTGTATCCTCGTCATTTTCAACCAACCCATTTACAGTAGTTGTAGTCTTGACCCTTACTATACGAACAGTGTATTGGCTAGCTCCCATATACTCATGCACACCCCAGAAGGTTGTATTGTCAACAGGGTCAACTGTTGAAGTGGAATAGTCACCCCAACGACCACCAAAATAAGCAACATTGGATTGGGTCGTATTTTTTGGAGCAGACGTGCTGCCGGCAGCGGCATCTTTAAAATGCATGGCTACCACTCCATTGGCACCTGTATCTTTTGATGAAACAGTACAAGATATCATTGCATTTCCTTTCTTATTCATACTGATAGTACCCATCCAATAAAACTTTGGTTTGGTTACTGATACTGCATCGAAAAGAGTACCTGATTGTGCTAAAGTAGGAGTTGCCGTATTTAGATTGTTTATTTCGTACCATCTTACACCATCTCTATCGCCTGATGATGTACCAACGCCTAAATTATTAACAAGGATAGAATGCGATGTCCACAAACTGACTGCCCCTGTACTTACATCTTTTGAAATGGTTGCCTGTAATAATCTGGTATCAATGGCATCTAATGCGAATCCATTTTTGTTAGGAGCATCTTGTGGAAATGCCGTAGTAGGCACAGTGATATTGATATTTGATGATATGGAAGGTGTACCACCTGGGTTTAGAATTTTTCTCATTACCAATCTACCTTGAAAATCATAATCCGTCCCTATAAAATAACCCTCAGTTGGATTTGGAGTGGTTGGATTAGATACGCCTTGCGCTGTCCACGGACCTCCGTTTCCATAGCTACCTACATTTCTAAAAGCAGTAACAGTTAGTGATCCGGCAATTAAGTCTGCTTTGTTTACAACAAACAAACTGGTGTGCAAAGTAGAATTAAACATATTACAACCCATATAAAGCGCTGCACCATCTACACCTAGTGTTTCATAGTCTGCAAATAAACCTGTATCCACATTTGGAGTAGGACCTACTTGATTTTGCTGAAAGTAAAATAATGTAACTGTACTCTGTGGTGTAAGTATACCAGAATTAATTGCTGCAATAGTTATTCTATTATTCTGTGATGCAATGGTAATACTTACAATAAACCATCTTTGGCTTAAAGGGTCGTAAACAACACGTGGATCTACAACGTTACTTCCACCTCTCACATCATTAAAAAAAACATCTGCATCCACATCGTATTGTAGAGCACCGTTTGTTTTATCAAAAACCCTGATTCTTCCGTTTACCACAAGCACAATTTGCTTTGGGCCTACCGACATCATTGGATCTGGTGGTGCCCAACCTTGTGTAATATCACTTGCATTCAATGCATCAAATGCAAGAGTGATATCAAAATCTGTACTTGATGTTTTTGACTGCACTGCTTGGCTACCGTATGTGGCAATGGCTTGGGATTCTGGATTCATCAATCGCTGTTTCAACAATGCTTTTTCATTGTTTTCAACCCTTCTATTTTTTTTCTTCTTTAAAAGACCGTTTGCTTTCATCCAAGCTTCTTTTGCAACCATCTGTTCGATAGTTGTAGTAATGCCCGATTCACCTTTCCAAGTTACACCTTGCGTATAACCCGGCGGAGATTGTGCAAATGAGATGGAGTAAAATAATGGCATAGCAATTAAAATTGCAACAAGCACACCAATTCTTGATGTAGATTTTTGTAACATGATGAACAATTTATAAATGAAAAATAAAAACTCTTCTTTACAATTTAATCAAAACAAATATTCAATTAACAACAACTAAGCTTACAGGATGCACTTATTTTTTAGCATACTTCCTGCTTTTATAAAATCACTCACTAAGTAACTGATTAGTTTTCCGATAGCCGCACTTTGTCTTCCATCCTCCAGTTCACTTGCCCCTTCACAAATATGCAGATATGCTGGCTTTGTATCAGCTGTAGTATAAGTAATATATTGCCTTGCATGTACAGGACTGATTCCCATAGGTGTTAGTGCACTGCTAAGCGTATCTTGAATGCAATCTAGATCTAATTCAATCCCACAATAATTATCCTCTGTAAACGATGTAGCATGCGCCACACTTTGTAAAAATGTTCTCTTCTCATGTACATAAATATCTTCATAGGTTATGATATCGATAAAGGGTTCATTCACCATATCCATCCATACGTTTTGCTGTATATAATTTTCATGTAATCCAATGATAAAGTATTTGTCTAAATATCCATCTTCATCCGCATATCTAAAGGCATTACCACTGTGTCTGCCTTCAAGTGGCCGATAATCAGCATGTGCATCTAAATTGATAACATTGATTTGTGCCAATGGAATTTTTCCCAATTGATGTAAGGCTTTTGCACTGCCTTTTATACATCCATAAGCATTGTTATGTCCCCCTCCTATTACGATAGGAATTTTGCCTGCTTGTACTATAATTTTTATTATATGTTCTGTAGCGTCATCTATTTCATTTACAGTATGGCGTAGTGCAGTAATTTTTTCGTCAGGGTTCAATGCATTAGATTCTATCAGAGCAGCAGTTTTTGTAAAATCTAAATGCCCTAGGAGCAAAATTTCTTTACCCCCCAAAAAATCATTGCTTTGTATATTTAGAAAACTTTGCAAAAAAGGATGCCATGCGGTGTGGGCGCCACCAATACCATGGTTTGCCCTTATGCCAATATCTTCCGGTATGCCAAGTATAACATAAGATGCAGAAGAGGAAGCTATTTCAGCCATCCAATCTGTGGGATTAACTATGGTGTGTATACACTCTCCAAGCTTTGTTTCAAAACGCCTGATTTTTATTAAAGACAAAATATCTTGTCTGTTATAAATCTTAAGGTGATGCATGCAATTGATTATGGCGTAAATGTAAGCAGAAATTAAGTCCACTACAAATGATTACCTAATCAAAATAATGAAATACAAGTATATATTAGTTTCTAACAAACTATGCTGTTATGCCCCAATCTTTAGGCACCCTGTTAGGGAAAAAATAGGTAGGAAAAATAAAATGTAGTTGTTCAAACGACTATTTAATCTGTAGATTTATAGCTCCCCTTAAAATAGGGCTCAGTTTAGTTCCTTCTTTCAGCGAATTGCCTTCAAATATGATTTTAACCATCTTTGTTATACTATTGTAGTACGCTACTTCATAATCAACAATTGCAGCAGGTATGGTAAGAATATTTGCTTGCAATATGGTAGTACTATTCTTCAAATCAAAATAATTAAATTCGGTTACAGGATTATTTGTTGAATAGGTTCCTTTTGTAATTGCAGCAGTTGGAAAACCAATTTTTACAGACAAGCTCGTATCACCAATTCCATAATCACCAAATATAATTAGTTCGTTTGATACATTGAATTCCGCAATTTGTACAACCCCAGAATAGGTTAGAGTATCATCAATAAAAGTCCAACTATTTTCAGGAATTGAATCTGCAAGTGTCAATGTAGAATTTCCTGTTGTGTCTTCTGGGAAAATAACACCGGCACTATCTTGCACATGCACAACAAACTGACAAAAACTAGAATCAAACCCTACAAAAAATGTATCAGATATTGGTATAATCGCCACACCAACCTGTTTTAATCTGATAGTTTGCAATCCCGTATCATTAAGATTTCCGCTATCTGCAAATAAATAACCATTAGTAGTAGAAGTGGTGATGCTGTATTTACCAACTTTTGTCACATTCAATTGAAGGTTAACATAAGCAGTATCGCTTCCTGCACTCACCCCATTATAAAAAGTACCAACTACTGTAGCCCCAGTACAAAAACCAGCAGAATCTGTAGCAATACTTCCATCTGCAAAAAAATCATAGTCACCGGTTTCATTGCTGAGTTCCTTAGCACAAGAAATGATGATTACACTACATGAAATGATTGCACAGAGGGTAGTAATAATATTTCGCATTTTTATAAAATGGTAATTATTGGAATGATTTAAATGAACTGCAAATTAAATAAGAACCTTATTGGTAATTCTAATACAATAATCAACGAATTGTAATAATTTTTATTGTTCAATGTAGCCAATTGATTAAAAGCTAATACAGAAAAATTTACGATTTCTCAAAACCACATACATTTCTTTCTTTGTGCATTAAAAATTTTAGCATAACATACAAGTGAGAATTAAAATTGGACTCACACTACCAAAGAGAAATCTCTTTCAATTCTCCGTTAGTATACTTATAAAAATATATTTTTTTATTCTCAAAATATTTTGGTGTGGATGCACTGCCATCTACCTTCTTGAAATCATAATCAGAAAATACTTTGGCATAAGAAGATGACATAGCATTCATAAAGTTTGTGGGATCGGACAGTAAAAGACGGGTGAAATGGTACATAGTTTCATAGCCTTTATAGACCATATCACTCGGTTGTGCATAAAACTTTGTTTTATATGCTGCACTAATACGACTCATTCTTTCTTCACCCTTTGAATAATTGAATGGTGAGCTGATTACTATTTGTAAATGTTTACTGTACTTCCCTTTTACAGCACTCATGCTGCTCCAGTTTGGTAAGCCAACTAAAGTAAATGCATATTTTTCTCCAAGATCATTTAAAGATGCTATAAGGTGCTTTGCCCATACTTCATCAAAACTCCCACACACTATTATATTTTCACGTGTACTATCTAAAAAATATCTGAGGGTATCAGAAGCATTTTCCTTAGAAGGCAGCACCAATGTTTGAGCATTGCCAATTAAGCTGTCTGATTTTTGCTTGACCAAACTAGAAATTTTTGATTCTAAAGCTCCTGATTTTGTAACTAATAAAATCTTTTTCCCATTATAATGATTTCTGATATAACCCCCCAAAGCCTCTACATGAGTTTGCCAAGTAGGATTGAGTAAATAAAAGAATGGATTATTTACAATACCGCCATCATTTGGATAAGTAATAGAAATGACTGGTACTTGATTTTTATTTCCATAATCTGCCAATGCTTTTTGTTCAGTTGCATTAGCAAAAGACCCTAATACCAATGAGTAGTTTGAAGACTCCATTGCTGTTGTCAATTGCAGCAAACTTTGTCCTTTCTTATGCAAATCAAAAATGCTTACTTCAAAATCAAGGCCTTCTTTTTTGAGTGAATCAATGGCCATATTTATTCCATTATAAAACTCAAGACCCGGTAGAAAAAATTTCGAGATTTTTGTACTACTCAGTCTATAAATATTCCCGCTAAAAGCGGAATCTAAATAAAAAGGTGCCACTACCGCAATTCTTATAGGTAGTTGAGCACTATCTTTTTCAACGGGGGTTGCATATATGTGTGACATACAGAGTATGCTTATGCAAACCACTAGTAATTTTTTAAATTTCATCATGTGATTTCAAAATTCTGTACGGTAAAACAAATTTAATGCCTATTCCCACTCAATAGTGGCCGGAGGTTTACTACTAATATCATATACAACCCTATTAATGCCTCTTACCCTGTTAATAATTTCATTTGACACTTCCGATAGAAATTCATGTGGGAGGTGGGCCCAGTCTGCTGTCATTCCATCTACTGATGTTACAGCTCTTAGGGCAATAGTGTATTCATAAGTACGCTCATCCCCCATTACCCCAACACTTTGTACTGGCAATAAAATGGTACCCGCTTGCCCAACTTTATCGTATAACTGATGTTTTCTTAATGCTTGTATATAAACATCATCCGCAGCTTGTAGCAGTTTTACTTTTTCTTCACTTACAGGTCCTAAAATTCGAATAGCTAATCCGGGACCCGGAAATGGATGTCTGTTAATTAATAATGCCGGAATGCCTAGAGCAATTCCAACTTTTCTTACTTCATCTTTGAAAAGAAATCTTAAAGGTTCAACAAGAGAAAGGTTCATGCTTTCGGGCAATCCACCTACGTTGTGATGAGACTTAATGGTAGCGGAAGGACCATGTACACTTACACTTTCTATTACATCGGGGTAAATGGTACCCTGTCCCAAAAATTTAACAGCTTCATTTAATTCTGCTGCCTCTTGAAAAACATCTATAAACAATCCTCCAATTATTTTTCGTTTTGTTTCCGGATCAGACTGATTGTGTAAGGCATCATAAAATTTCTTACTGGCATTTATACCTTTTACATTGAGGTGCAAATGCTCATTATAAGTACTCAATACTTGCTCATATTCATTTTTGCGAAGCAACCCATTATCTACAAAAATTCCATGAAGCTTATGGCCAATTGCTCTGTGAATTAGTGTGGCAGCTACTGTACTATCCACGCCACCGCTCAATGCCATAATAACTTCTGCATCGCCTACCTGTTCCTTTATGTTGCTTACCGTTTCATCAATAAATGAGGCTGATGTAAAGTCCTGTTTACACTTACAAATTTCTATTAGGAAATTATTAATTATTTTTTTGCCTTCGGCTGAATGATAAACCTCCGGATGAAATTGAATACCAAAAATCGGATGTTCAATATCGCTGATGCGCTGAAAACCTGCAATTGGGATGTCCTCAGTCTTGGCAATGAGTTCAAAGCCTACTGGCAATTCTGAAATACTATCACTGTGGCTCATCCATACTTGGCTATGCTGACTGATGCCAGCGAAAATTCCGGAATGAGCGGTTATTTCTAACACAGCTCTACCATATTCTCTTTTGTTGGATTTACTAACAGTGCCTCCGCTTTGTTTGGCAGTAAGCTGTGCACCATAACAGACACCCAACACCGGTACTTTCTTTGATAACGCCACCACATCGACCAGGGGTGCATGATCATCATTTACACTAAATGGAGAACCACTTAGAATAATTCCTTTTATGGTTTGATCTGTATTAATTGCGGCGTTCCAGGGTACAATTTCGCAGTAAACCTGTGCCTCTCTTACATTTCTGGCTATGAGTTGGGTAAACTGGCTGCCAAAATCAAGTATTAGAATTTTCTCGCTCAAAGTAAAATTTTAAAGTGAGCGAAGGTAATGGGAAACGGGGTTTAATGGAAAACGAGAATTGTTGGATAGATGATTAATTCTTTTTTTTACAAACCAGACAAAGGAAATCGTCGGAGGATATAAATAAAATCATGCTATTTCAGCATGATTAAAATAGAAAATGTGACTGTCAATATTTTGATATAGTGTAAGAAATATTGATGAATAAACCAAAGTTTCGTGATTAATATTGTATGCTATTTGTTAGAACTTATTCTATAACATCACCAGATATTGTGAGTATAATGGGATCTTTAATATTAATAAAACTTGTAGTAATTTTTTTTGTGAAAGCACCCGGAGTGTCAGCCTTGTAGGTAACTTTTATTGTGCTTGACTTACCTGCAAGAATAGGCTTTTTATCGTAAGAAGGATCTGTACAACCACATTCTGCCACGGCAGATTTTATGATTAAAGGTTTTCCGGTATTGTTTGTAAAATTGAACGCTGTGGTAACCGCTACATTGTAGTTAATTTTTCCAAAACTATGCACCAAACGATCAAAATTCACTTTGCCCGAAACTTGAGCCCATAAGCAGATGCCTGAAAACATCAGTGCAATAAATAATATATTTTTTTTCACAAATCTAATATTAGAATCCACTGCCTTTCAACTCATCCACTCCACTATTAGCAGGTGCAGGATTTTCAGGATTTTTATAGGTAGTGCCATGAAACTTAACAACTTGCATGTATCCACCCTTTACATATACTGTAATAGTTTTTGCAAAAGCTCCTTCCGTATAACCATTGAAGCCAACTGTGATTTTAAAAGTTTCACCAGGTGCATACGGACCAGATTGCCATTTGGGTGTAGTACAGCCACAACCTGCCTGCACATTTTCTAGTGTAACAGAATCCGTTGAAATATTTGTTATAGAAATATCAAACTCCGAAGGCTTGCCATGTGGTATTGTACCAAAATCGTGGTCCACTTCGCTAAAAGTTACGATTTTGTTAATGTCCGGTTTTTCTAATTCAGGGTTTGAAACATCAGCGCTTTGTGCATTTACAAAAAAACAAATGCTTGAAGTCAAAATAGAGGCAAATAATTTTTTCATTTTATAGATTTCTGAATGTAAAAATAATGATTAGAAGCATAGAAGATGTTAATTATTTATATGCAAAAGTGATATCCCTTAAAAAATTATGATTTTTTGAATGAAAACTGCTGTCGTGCCATTATTATTTTATGATTAATATTTCAAAACAACAATGAGTAAAAGTAAAGTTTGATATTAAAAATATTAAAAATCATTTATGCTTTTTCTAATTTTATTAGATTTAATTCAAGTGTGCTGCATAAAATACTAACACTAATTAGTATTTTTGCACAATTCAAATAATTTTACATGTCAAAAAATGCATCCATTAAAATTCCTACAGATTCATTAAAAGGAATAGGTATTACAACAAAAGTGAATTACCAACTCAGTTCTGAAGACCTTTGCGAATCCACAATAGAAAGAAAAGAAGGTATATTAAATAATACAGGTGCTCTTTGTATCAACACTGGCAAATTTACAGGACGAAGCCCGCTTGATAAATTCACAGTTAAAGATGAAACAACAGAAAATACAGTACATTGGAACCAATACAATATACCTGTAACTGAAGCTATTTTTAATAATCTAAAAATTAAATTAATAGATCATCTCAACAGCAAAGAAGAGTTATGGGTAAGAGATAGTTTTGGTTGTGCAGATCCGGCCTATCAAATTTCGATAAGGACAATAACTGAAAATCCTTGGAGTAATTTGTTTGCCTATAACATGTTCATTCGCCCTACAGAAGATCAATTAGAAAACTTTGTACCTGAGTGGCAGATTCTACATGCTCCAGATTTTTATGCAAACCCTGAAATAGATGGCACTAGAAAAGAAAACTTTGCCATGATTTCATTTACGCAAAAAACTATTATTATCGGTGGCACGGGTTATACTGGAGAAATTAAGAAAGGTATTTTTTCGGTACTCAACTATATTTTACCGCAAGAGAAGAATGTGCTAAGTATGCATTGCAGTGCAAATACAGGAACAGATGGAGATGTAGCAGTTTTCTTTGGCTTAAGTGGAACAGGTAAAACTACATTAAGTGCTGATCCTAACAGACAATTAATAGGTGATGATGAGCATGCTTGGACTGACACCGGAGTGTTTAATTTTGAAGGTGGATGTTATGCAAAATGTATTGACTTAACAGAAGAAAAAGAACCAGAAATATTTCATGCTATACGCCCAGGTGCCTTAGTAGAGAATGTTGGCTTTTTTGATGACACAAATGTCATAAATTTCTCAAATAAAGAGATGACAGAAAATACAAGGGTGAGTTACCCATTACATTTTATCAGTAATGCAAAACATCCTTCTGTAGCTGGACTGCCAAAAAATATATTTTTCCTTACCTGTGATGCTTATGGCGTACTACCTCCAATAAGTAGGCTTACGCCGGCTCAAGCCATGTATCAATTTATAAGTGGTTATACTGCGAAAGTAGCAGGAACAGAAGCAGGTATTACAGAACCTAAAGCTACATTTAGTGCTTGTTTCGGAGCGCCCTTTTTACCATTGCATCCTGGAAAATATGCTGCTATGCTGGGTGAAAAACTTAAGAAAGACAATGTAAATGTTTGGTTAGTTAATACTGGATGGATTGGTGGCCCTTATGGTATAGGTAGTAGAATATCTCTAAAATATACCCGTGCCATGATTACAGCTGTATTAAAAGGTGAACTAAATCATGTGGATTGCACTAAAGATAAAGTATTTGGAATGATGATGCCGAATCAATGCCCGGGTGTGCCAGATGAGTTATTGAATCCTCGTAAAACATGGAAGTCTGGCGATGAGTATGACACCAGTGCTCATAAACTTGCACAAATGTTTCGTGATAATTTTGGCAAATATGCAGATGGCGTTTCTGCTGAAATTCTTGCAGCAGCTCCTATTCAATAATAATTTCAAGCCCTGAATATTTAAAGCAGGGCTTTTTTATGACTACGATTGCATATCCAAACCCCCGCTGTATCAACGGGGGTTTTTGTTTGTTTTATTTTATTCAGTAGTAAATGACAAAAAATTAGCCTAAATATTTTGCAACAATTGGCAGACTTCTCCCTACTCCAAAAGCTTTTGGAGATATTCGAATGATTGGGCAAAATTGTTTTCTTTTATACTCATTGTTATTCACCATTTTAAGCACCCTTTTTGTTAGTACTTCGTCAAAACCAAGAGATTCAATTTCATCGGGCCCTTTTCTTTGTTCTATATATTGATAGAGTAACATATCTAATACTTCGTAGTCAGGTAAGCTATCACTATCTTTTTGGCCGGGTCTCAATTCTGCACTTGGTGCTTTAGTTAATATGGCATTTGGTATTATTTCCTTATCTCTATTGATGTATTTTGCCAAAGCATATACTTGTAGTTTATAACAATCACCCAATACACTAAGGCCCCCAGCCATATCTCCGTATAGGGTACCATAACCTGTAGCCAATTCACTTTTATTGGAAGTATTGAGAAGTATAAAGCCAAATTTATTAGCCACAGCCATTAGCAAGGCTCCCCTGCTCCTACTTTGAATATTTTCCTCTGCCAATGAAAAAGGCATTCCGTTAAATATGGGCTTTAAAATAGATAAAAAAGACTCATATACCTGATCAATTTGCAAGATTTGATGAGGGTTCTTAAGGTTCTCACTAAGTTGTACCGCATCTGTAATACTACCTGCTGAGGAATACGGTGATGGCATCAGCAATGCTGTTACATTTTCTGCTCCCAAAGCATCACATGCTAAGGCTAGAGTTACAGCACTATCTATACCACCTGAAGAGCCAAGTATTGCTTTTGTAAAACCCATTTTTTTAAAATAGTCCTTGATGCCATAAACTAGGGCATCATAAATTCTATCAATATATAATTCAGGGATGAGATGATCCGTATTAAGCTCAGTGTCTGGCACTTGAGCACAATTCGTTTCAATACCCTCAGCAAAGCAACCATTATCTAATAGTTCTACCATGGCTGATGCCTCCTTAAACAATGGTAAAGACTGAACAATATTTCCATATTTATCAAAGACCAAAGAACCACCATCAAATACAATTTCGGTCTGACTCCCTGTAGTATTACAATATACCATTGGGAGATTATACTTTAAAACATTTGCTTTAATTATTGCCTTCCTATCTTCTGCATGTGTGTAATCAAATGGAGAACCACTGAGGTTTAGCATTATATCAGGTTCATGTTTCATTAGCATATCCATTGGATTTACTCGATACATAGGGTTGTTGCTCAAGTTCCAAATATCTTCACAAATAGTAACAGCAATTTTTTTTCCCTTAAATAAAATTATATTCCAATCATAAGCTGGTTCACAATGCCTGTAATCATCAAATATGTCATAATTAGGTAACAGTGTTTTATGAATTTCTGCCTTTATCTCCATATTTTCTATAAAAAAAGCAGCGTTAAAAAGATCCTTCCCACTCAATATAGGATTTTTAGCTGGACCACCTACCAGCACTGCAATACCCTGAGTTTCCTGCCGTATAAGTTCTAAAACCTGATAAGATTGCTCAATAAAGTTAGGAAATTCTAAAAAATCTCTAGCTGGATAACCACAAATACACATTTCGCTGAAAAGCACTAAATCTGCTTGTTGCTTCTTAGCTTCTTTTATGGCAGCAATTATTTGATGACAGTTGAATTCGAAATTACCAATATGATAATTTTGCTGCGCTATGAATATTTTCATGGGTCAAAGTTATGAAATCAATTTTTGGATTAGGTTAAAGAAAATACTGAATTAGCACATTGCGATATTTTTTTATCTAAGCAATTCTGCTAGGCTAGTATTTAGAAAAAAGTACAACAATAAATTTCCAACCCTAGCATGCGCATTTGACTTTGCTATAAAAAGTTGAAAAGCGATAAAGACAAGTATTTGACGTTAATATTTTGCAGAAGAAACAAAACTCAATTTTACGGTAAAAAATTGTTTGAAATGCTTATGTATGCAGCGTTTCGGCTTTGCAATAAAATTTAACTGCATCATCTGCATTCAAATAATATTTCCAAATTCTAAAACAATAAAATCATTTCCACACAAAAAAACCGCCATTTTATTAGCGGTCTTTTATCTTAAATTACAAACCAAAAACTATCTTAAGAATAACAGCTCTCTGTATTTTGGTAAAGGCCAAGCGGTATCATTTACCAGTAGTTCCAATTTGTCTGCACTATAACGTATGTCATCAAAGAATGCTTCCTTAATGGTGTCGCAATAGGCAATGGCTTTGGCACGTGTGTCTGATAGATTATTTGCTTGTTTTCTAGCTTCTGTCATGGCATCTACTTTTGAGTATATCGTTTGTATATGCTCTGAAAGTTCAGCTAAAATGGCAAGTTGACTGGCATAAGCAGAAGCTGGAAGTCCTACATCTTTTAACCCCTTTACATTTGCGGCTAACTTTGTTTGATAGGAAACAGCAGCAGGTATGATATGACTCAAAGCCAAATCCCCCATGATGCGTGCTTCTATCTGTACTTTTTTAATATACTTTTCAAGTTCTATTTCATGCCTTGCTTCCAACTCTGCATGATTGTACACATTATTATTTTCAAAAAGCTTTTTCGAAGTATCAAAAATCATTGCATCTAATGCAAGTGGTGTTGTTTTTACATTTGGCAATCCCCTCTTCTCTGCCTGCTTTGCCCATTCCTCACTATATCCATCACCTTCAAATAATACTTTTTTACTCTCCACAATATAGCGCTGTATGATATGCATGATAGCTATTTCACGCTTCTCTCCTTTTTCAATTAAAGCATCTACCTCTTTTTTAAATTGCTTTAGCGTTTCGGCCATTATTGTGTTTACCGTAATCATGGCATTGCTACAATTAGCTGATGATCCCACTGCACGAAACTCAAATTTATTGCCTGTGAAGGCAAATGGTGAGGTACGGTTACGGTCTGTATTGTCTAATAACAATTCAGGAATACTTCTATGTAAATCTAGTTTAAGAATGGCTTCATCTTGTTCATCAAATGAGGCTCCTACCCTGCTTTCAATGTCATTCAACACTTTAGTTAAATATTCACCTATGAATACTGAAATAATTGCTGGAGGTGCTTCATTGGCCCCCAGTCTATGATCATTTCCTGCTGACGCAATGGATGAGCGGAGTAAACTGGAATAATCGTGTACTGCCTTTATAATATTTACAAAAAAGGTAAGAAACATGAGATTGGTCTTTGGCGTTTTACCGGGTGCTAATAGGTTAACTCCAGTATCTGTTGCCAAACTCCAGTTATTATGCTTACCACTGCCATTTATGCCAGCAAATGGTTTTTCATGCAGTAGAACACGAAGATTATGACGGCGTGCCACTCTATCCATAACGTCCATTAAGAGTGCATTATGATCTACTGCAAGATTTACATCTTCAAAAATAGGTGCACACTCAAACTGTGCCGGTGCTACTTCATTATGTCTTGTACGTAGAGGTATGCCCAACTTATAACACTCTTCTTCATAATCCCTCATATAAGCATACACACGCTCCGGTATGCTACCGAAATAATGATCCTCCAACTGCTGACCTTTAGCCGGGCCTGCTCCAAAAACTGTACGACCACTTAGTAAAATGTCTGGTCTTGCATTGGCAAGTCCTTCATCAATTACAAAATATTCTTGTTCCCATCCTAAAGTAGCGGTAACCTTTGTAATATTTTTATCAAAATAATGACATACCTCCACCGCAGCTTTATTCATGGCTTCTAAAGCTTTCAGCAATGGTGCTTTGTAGTCTAATGATTCACCTGTATATGAAACGAAGATGGTGGGAATACATAAAGTTTTTCCTTCACCAATTTCCATGATAAATGGGGGTGAAGAAGGATCCCAAGCGGTATAACCTCTTGCTTCAAAAGTGGCTCTTAAACCACCACTTGGAAAGCTAGAAGCGTCAGGCTCTTGTTGTATTAATGCAGCACCTTCAAATTCTTCAATGGCCGTGCCATCACTTTTTAAGGTAAAAAAAGAATCATGTTTTTCAGCTGTTGTTCCTGTAAGCGGTTGAAACCAGTGGGTGAAATGGGTAACCCCTTTTGACTCCGCCCAAGCACGAATGCCATTTGCAATTTGGCCCGCTACGGTTCTGTCAATTTTCTTTGAACCTTTTATACTTGCTTTCAAACTTTTAAATGCATCATCACTTAAATATTGTCGTGCTTTTTCAAGTGTAAATACATTCTCCCCAAAAATAGGAGTAACTTTTGGCAGACCCGGCACTGTAATTTGTGCATCGCTACTTAAATTTTTAATAGCGTCAAACCTCAATGACATAAAATATTTTTTTGCAAATTAAATGTCAAAAATCCATATTTTAAAATATTCAGAAAAAATAATTCAATAAGCGAAGATAATAATCAAAAATATTAAACTTTATGACTCTGTTTCAGTTTTTAATAGACATATTGACATTTAATATATACATATATTTATTATTATATGTGTAATTTTTAAATCCAAAAATTGCAATTTTGAAATATGTGCTGCGCAACAATCATTGCGCCACTAAGTTAAAATGAGGTGTGGCATAAGAATAAAAAAAAGGTAGGATCAGATTATAGAATCTCCATTATGCCCATCAAATGAACGGCCTTTACGATAGGCAGAAATAATTATGAGTAAGACTAAAAAGGGTAAAACAAATGAGCGATAACGAACAATAGCCCCAGTGAGTGTTATGGTATAGCCGGCAAGTAGTAAAAAACTTGAAGTAAAACAAAGCAAAAAACAAAGTAACCCGGCCGGAAGCTTTACATTATGAGGTAAGAAAATTTTCTTTCCCCATGACAGAAAAATTGAAATGATAACAATAACCATCATAGCATTTTCTGCGATAGCAGGCCAATAACTCATATTATCCATTTCTAAAAAATGTGGCCTTAATAATGCAATGTCTATAGCATATGGAAGAAAGCCGGGAAAGCTGTTTAAAGTTGTATCAAGAGGAGGAAGTGTCAATTGAGAACCACCTCCCAATGCAACAAATTCGTTATGTCTTGTTACAATATATTTTAAGGGACTTAAGTCTTCATTTACCATGCCCAAACAAAAAAATAATACCAATCCAATGGCGTACACACCAGCTGTAAACCAACTGCCCAGTCTATTATAACGATGTACAAGCCACCACCCCAATAAAGCTGGTGCCATTAATATCAGCATATAATTTCTAAAACTAAACAGTAGAGCAGTGGAAATAACAATAGGTAGCAAATGACGCTTCAAGGTAAAAGAATTTGTCTCAATTATTTTACTGAATAGATATACAATAACCATAAAACTGGTAAATATCAAGCCATCCTTATGCAAACCACTCTGCCAGAAAAGAAAAGAGGGAATCAAGAAAACTATAATACACAATAGTATCGTTTTAAATATTTTTTTATCATTTATTATCCTGAATAACAGTAGCGGCCCAATAAAATAAAATAGATTAAAAATAATAGCATCAGCAAAATAGCTACCATTCGTAAAAAGGTTGCATACCGCAAGCATTTTTATAAAAACATTATCCTTTAAATTATTCCAATAGGATTGCTCGGTACTGAAAAATGTTCCAGGCCTATCATACCCTGTTGTAAAAAGATCTCTGACAAAAGCAATGGGATCATGCAATAACCAATCAGTTTCCTGCAAACTGATTTGATAGTAACGTATGGTATCGCTTGTGGCTAGGTACGTCGGTTGATTAAAAAACAAATAGTAGGCGCCTGCAGCAAATATTTTTATACAAAAAAGCAACAGTAACCAGCTTATTGGCAATCCACTGTTCCTAAACAATGGCCACCTACTGATGCACCAGCAGGAAATACAAAACCATAATATTGTAATGATTATTTCCAGTAAAAAATTATTTTGAAGTAGCAGTCATTTCCGAATATAGCTTTCTGTATCCTGCTGCCATTTTCTCTACACTAAATTCATTGAGCAACATTTGATAGCCGGCTTTACCCATTTCAGCAGCATTTGCAGGATGATCAATCAAAGATTGTATATGTTTTACAGCATCCTCCGCTTCATCATACAGATAGCCATTAATACCATGCTGCAGCACATCCGTATTTCCAGGGCAGCTACTCAGCACCAGGGGCAAATCCATACTCATAGCTTCCAACACGGCATAGGGCAAACCTTCCCACAATGCAGTGGACAGGTATATATCTGCTTGTCTTAGTTCTTGCTCCACCCTTGACTTATCAACCCAACCTGTAATTGTAATATTTGAAGCAGTAATCTTTTCTCTATCTGGGCCCTCACCTACCCATATAAATTGAATTTGTGGATGATTTATAAATCTTGTTGCTATTTCATTGAATAGCGTTGGATTTTTTTGAATAGTAATCCTTCCTGTTGTTACTATGCGTACAATATTGTCTTGCTTTGGTGACTTGATTTGATGTGTAGGGTAATATTTTCCATTATTTACATAGCCAGCTTTTATTCCAATTTGTTGGTAGCTTTCGGCCTCGCTTTTAGATACACCAATTACATTTCCGGGAAACAGGGCACCCAATTGTTCAAAAAGAATATATAATCTTCTTGTTAATGCAGACACATCTTTTCTTAAAAATGCAGCAGCATGTGGCGCATAAATAATTTTCTTGTATCCCTTTAACATTCCTGCTATTCTGCCTAATATACCAGCTTTGCTGGAATGAAGATGCATGATGTCAAATGGCCCTTTGGTTTGTAAAAAGCCCATCAGTTCCCGAACTGCTTTTATATCCGTAAGTGGCCTTATTTCTCTGCCGGCAGATGGCCAAGGTACAAATGCTACATTGGGCGGAAAGCTATCTTTAGCTTTCTCAAAAAATTGTGGACGACCATATATAATTGTATATTCGATATCTGGAGTAGCATTTGTAAGGCATCGTAAAAACTCGATAACTCCTCCTTCAAATGCCTCAGTAATATGTATTACTTTCATTAAGCAGTCAATATTTTCGAAGCAAATTTATTAAACTGATCATGGATAATAAAAGATTCTGTATTAAAGATTTTTTTGCATTTGTTATATGCCTGTATTTATATAACCAAAAAAGCATACAGTAAGAGGCAAAAACTGGGAAAATATCTATAATTAAAACATTTTAATGTCTTATTTTTTCAACTCCAAAACGAACATGGTTGTAGCTGGTATGTTTGTTATTTCTGCAGTAGAAAAAGATTTATTAGTACCACATACATCCATTGCCGTAGCAAAACCGGCAGTACGCTCTTTATATTTTGAAAAGTCAAGCTGCATGGGCGCTTCGGCAGTATTCATCACACACATTACTGTACACTCGTCATTATATCTAAAATAAACATATAATCCATTTTGAGGCACATACTGCATCAGTTTTCCTGTTTGCAAAGCGGTATTTTTCTTCCGATAGTTGGCTAGTGTTTTTACTAATAGTTGTACAGATTTTTCATCAGTAGTAAGTCCTGTTCCATTAAAGGCATTTTTCGTATCTCCCGCCCAGCCGCCGGGAAAATCTAAACGTACCAAACCATCGGGATTGGTGAATCCTTTCATTAAAACTTCTGTACCATAATACATTTGAGGAATACCTCTGCAGGTTAATAACCATTGAATACCTATTTTTTGCTTGGCTACATTTTCATTCACTATGGAAAAGAAACGACTAAGATCATGGTTATCTAAAAAATTTACATTTTGAAAAGGGTCTTTGTATAACACATCATTAGTAAGTGTAGTATATAACCTGTTCACACCTTCGGTCCAGCCAAATGGCTGCGTAAGCGCAGGTATTATTCCATAAAGATTTGTTTGAAAATCAGTAACACCAGGGAGGTTACTCTTAAAAGAAACATCCATTGTATTTTGCATCATGTAGGCCTGAGATACTGTGCCGTGCACCCAGGTTTCGCCAAACAAACTAATCTTAGGATATTCCTCCATAAGAGCAGCATTACAACGATTCATAAATGGCAAATCATTATATAAATAGGTATCAATTCTATATCCATCCACACCATATTCTTCTACACTCCATATTGCATGCTGTATGAGATAATTACAGACGAAAGGGTTTGCATGATTCCAATCGGGCATTGTTTCATTGAACCAACCATCTTGCGTAATTCTATTATCTGATGGTGCTGCATACAGATCAAAAACAGGCTGATCTTTATAACTTGTTTGCGTAAATGATGGCCATTGATGAAACCAATCTGCCGCAGGCAAATCCTTAAATAGCACATGATCAATATCCACATGATTATAAACAGCATCCTGTATCAGTTTCATTCCTTGCGCATGCAAGGCGTTACTTAAATTTTTATACGCATTGGCCCCGCCAAATCTTGGCTCTATAGCATATTGATTAGTAAATCCATAACCATGTTCTGTACGAGAAGTACGATTGTTTTCTAACACAGGTGTCATCCAAAGAGCAGTAACACCTAAATCTTTTAAATAGTCAATATGATGCTGAACCCCTTGCAAATCTCCGCCGTGGCGGAAAAAATAATTTGATCTGTCCAAGGTTTGATCCCACATGCCTACAATCCGATCATTATTTATATCTCCGTTACTAAATCTATCGGGCATGAGTAAATAAATAAAATCTTTTGCAGTAACCCCTTGAGCAAATTCGATACCCCTACCTGTTCTGCGAGGCTTTATTTCCCATAAAATTATTTCAGTTTTATTTTTTGAATTGATACATAAAAATTTCACTTGTCCGGGTTTAGCAGATTCCTCAATTAACAGATTGAGTGCCAGGTAATGATCATTTTCAAATCTTACAGTGCTTTGAAGTGTGACACCCGGATAGTCAATTGATATTTTATTATCTGCAAAACCATCGCCTCCATTAATAAGCACCTGCACATGATTCCAATGCATGCCCGCAAACCAATGCGTGGGATAACAGGTGGGCTCTGCATGTACAGCTTGGAGCATTTGAATACACAGACAACCTACTGAAATCAGTAAAAATTTTGATAGCTCTTTTAAAAACATTTTGATTTTTATTTTCCTTCTTTAAGTTCCTTTTTAATATTGATAGCACCGGCATCATACACAAACAAAACACTTATGGCAGCACAAATCATAAATACACCGGCAAGTACAATGGCATATATTGGTTTTCCACCATACAAATGTTCTACAATCCAGCCACCGAATAATCCATTTGTAATTTGTGGGAGGGTGATAAAAAAGTTAAAGATACCCATATAAATACCAAGTTTTCCAGCAGGAATTGATGAAGAAAGAATTACATAAGGCATTGCCAGTATGCTTGCCCAAGCTAAGCCTACACCTATCATACTATATTGGAGTGCAGCAGGGTCTTTTACAAAATAAATGGAAATTAGACCTACCCCACCAGCAATGAGTGAAAGGGCATGTGTCATTTTTCTGCCAACCATTTTTGCTATAAAAGGTAATGCTAATGCATACAGCATAGCTACAAAATTGTATGTGCCAAAAGCATTGCCTACTTCATTACCAGCCTGATTATATTCTACAGACTTTGAATAATCACCAGTTAAACCATACACATGTGTGGCTACTGCATCTGTTGTAAAAACCCACATACTAAACAGTGCAAACCAGCTAAAGAATTGCACTAAACCTAGCTGACGCATGGTTTTGGGCATATTTCCAAAATCTTTAAAAATTTCTGATAGGCCAGACTTTTGCGCTGCTTCAGTTGGTTTACCATGATACTTCTCATACTCCGCAGGTGCATATTCCTTTGAAAAAAATACGGTAATTAAAATTGCAATCATAAACACAGCGGCACCTATATAAAAAGCATATTTTATATTGTCAGCTACACCGTCTTCACCGGCTTCCATGCTTACACCATTATCTGCCAGAAGCTTTGGCAATTTAGAACCAACCACAGCACCTAATCCGATAAGAAAGGTTTGAATGCTAAAACCCATTGTCCTTTGAGTATCAGGAAGGTTGTCTGCCACTAATGCTCTAAATGGCTCCATAGCTACATTAAAGCAAGCATCCATAATCATTACCATACCAGCACCTACATATAATGCTGGGAGTATGCCTGCCATATTTCCAGCATTTGGGAGAAAAATTAAAGCCACAGACGATAAAATTGCTCCTGTCAAAAAATAAGGTTTCCTACGCCCAAATCTATTCCAGGTACGGTCACTATAGTGACCAATAATGGGTTGTACAATCATACCTACCAACGGTGCTACAATCCAGAACATAGGCAATTGCTCTACATCTGCACCAAAAGATCTCAGGATGCGGCTTGTATTGCCATTTTGTAAAGCAAAGCCAAATTGAATACCCAAAAAACCAAAACTCATTGTAAAAATCTGCATTAAACTCATACGGGGTTTGGGTAATGCACCCTGTGATGATTGAGAAGGAGATGATACAGCCATAGCAAATGTTTAGGGCTCAAATATGTGTAAATATTACATATAGTTAATAGTTTGTTTTTATTAGATAAAAAGATACCACATTTAAGATTAAAAAAAGTTGAAAATATGCTGTGAAATGGATATTTGTGTTGGTATTTTTTTAGCGATGAGTTCAAGTTGACATTTATGTTTAAAATTTTTTTCTTGATCTATCGTATTTATCTTCCACAAAACCACCAAGCATAAGTGAATACAAATGCTTTAATGATTATAAGGAATATGTTTTAGTTGACCTCTAAAATAAGAAAAGCCGCAACTCATTATTAGTTGCGGCTTTTCTTATTTTAAAACATATTTAATTAAATATATAACGAATACCAATTTGTAGCTGCCAGCGTGATAATATTCCGGTATTATCTATGAAACTGCTGGTGTATGGCACTTCATTAGCGGCATCTAGATATGGGAAGGAGAATAATGGTTTACCTTCATTTGGAGTACCAGTAGCGCCTTTTCCTTCATACTTTAGTGGAGAAAAAGTGGCAAATTGTTTGAGAATGCCCCAGTTACTGTTTAATAAATTTCCAACATTTATGATATCTGCACTCAACCGAAGAGTATGCTTATTTCTCTCTTTACCAGTAAGCACATATAAATCTTGGGTAAAATTAAGGTCCAAACGTTTGAAGAATGGAGAAACAACAGCATTTCTTTCAACAACTTCCCCTCTATGTTTACTCATATAAGGATCTTGATTGATGAAATTATTCAACTGAGCCCATATTTGATTTGCTGTTCTGGTATCTGTATTACCACCAACTGTAGCACCATTAGCAACTGGTACTAAAGCAATATCTGCTTGATCAACTGGAATATAAATAAGGTCATTATTTCCACCTGTACCATCATTATTAACATCTCCATTGTAAGTATATGAACCTACACCTGATGGAGCTGCTTCAAAAATAAATCCTACAGATGTTGCTCCCCATTTACCCCATTCTTTCCGATAAAAAGCAGAAGCAATTACTCTATGTGGTTGATAAAAATTTGCAAAACCCAAATCTTCTGCATTTGGATCTCCTGTAACAGCTCTATCTCTCCACATACTTGCTGCTATTGAACCCCCATCATTTACTGTTTTAGATTGGCTATAAGTATAGGCAACACTCATCTGTAAATTACGCGTATTCTTCTGTAACTGAGCCGTGATATTGTATGCATAACCTTCTTGTGTGTTAGACATCAATATAGCATTGGTAATATTTGGGTTTTCTGGAGTGGCAGTAGGTTTGCCTCCCCATATACGAGTACTATCAAAACGGATACGATTGTCAGATCCGGCAAATGCAGTACCTGTTTGAGGTAGATTTACATTTTGGAAATATACATTATTGATATCTTTTGAAAGGGTAGCTTCAATTGTTGCTATAAAACCTCCACTAAACTTTTTATCAAGAGCAATATTAGATTTAAATACCTGAGGGTATTTAAAATCTTCATCTGTAAATACTAGGTTATATGAAGTATTTGCAGCACCAGCTTCTGGCCTATATTCATTAATATCTGGGCTGAAGGCATAAGGTGTGGTTGTCTGAAAAGAACCAAATTGTACACCATTATTACTTGCTTGATTACTTACCCATACAAATGGAGGAGGACCGGCAAATAAACCCGCACCGCCTCTAACTTGTAAACTCTGATCTTTGAAAACATCCCAGTTAAAACCCACTCTTGGAGAAAAAACCAATGAAGCATTTGGCTTGTTGCCAACATCATAAGTTTTGCCATCCCTAAAAACTAAATTATCAGCATTTTCATTTGTTGTAAATGAATTATTAAAGAAAGGGATATCTCCCCTTAAACCAAATGTAAGTGTAAAGTTTTTCTGAATTCTCCATTTATCTTGAACAAATATACCTGCTTCCAATACGCCTACTTCTGCAAATGGGAAAGCACCGTCTTTTCCGGCAGAATACTGCAATGTGTATTGTGCTGAATTAGCTACTCCATTTATTGAACTATTATAAAAATCAGTAAGGGTGTTAAAGCGATAAGCACCAGCATAATTTGGAGCAAATCCGTTTACAAATTCTTTATAATAATTTTGGGTACCTAAGGTTATCTCATGTGTACCTTTATACATTGTAAATATGTCCTGTAATTGTAAAACATTGGAATTAAGCTGGTTATTGTAGGTAAATGGTTCATATCCAAATGAAGTATATGTTTGACCAATACCATTCATAATATCAACCAGTGGAAAGTCTGCTCCACTAAGGCTTTCCCTAAAATCTCTAAGAGCGGTATATCCAACTTGCAATTTATTGCTACTGCCACTATTAAATCTGGTATTTAACTCTGCTAATACAATATTAAAATTATTATTGATTACATACCCACTCCCTCTAAAAGGCATGCTAATAGCACCCGGTTGGCGATTACCACCCGGTGCACCACTATTACTTGCTGCAATTTCTCTAAAAGATTTCAGGTAGTTATACTTGATGGTAAATGTATTGTGTGCATTTATATTCCAATCAATACGTGCTGTTACTTTATCGCTATAAGTTTCATATACATATCCTTGAAATGGACCAGGATCATAACCGTATTGGCTGATTAAAAAATTTCTTAAATTATTCAGTGTGTCAGCATTTGCCTGACTTACACTGGATGGGTTTGGAGGATTTGATGCATCTGATGCAATATAACTTGTAGCAGGATTTGTAATTCGCTCTTGTTCCGCACTTACAAAAAAGAATAATTTATTTTCTTTAATAGCACCCCCAAAAGAAAGTCCACGAATATTATAATCAAATTCTTGCTTGGTAAGTTTTGTGTTTCTCACTTTATATCCTTGTGTACCAGGGCCACGCAAATAGGTATAAACACTTCCCTTAAACTGGTTTGTTCCGCTTCTGGTAACTGTATTTACACCTGCACCAGAAAAACCGCCTTGTCTTACATCATATGGAGAAATATTTACCTGTATTTGTTCGATAGCGTCTAGGCTAATAGGTTGTGAATTAGTTTGCCCACCAAGTGTGGGGCTTAATCCGAAAACATTATTAAAATTTGCTCCATCTACAGTGATATTATTAAAAGCACTGTTTCTACCACCAAAGCTCAATCCATTGGAAGAAGGGGTCAACTTTGTAAAATCCTGTAGTGAGCGGTTTATTGTGGGCAAACGTTCCAATTGATTTCTACTAATTATTTCTTGGCTTCCCGTACGGCTATTATTGATAACTTTATCTTGTCTTACAGACTTTACAACAACAGCGTTTAGTTCATTTATTGTAGGAACCAAGTTAAAATCAGCTTGAAATTCCTGACCTAAAATGAGTGTTATGTCCTCTTTTTTGTCATCCAAAAAACCAACGAATGATACCATAAGGCTGTAAGGCCCTCCTATCTTCATATTTGGCAGATTATATCTACCGTCTTTTCTAGATAGGGTTGTGTACTTTGTGCCCGTGGGCTGGTGTAGCGCTGAAATAGTTGCACCTTGTACTGCTCCACTTGGTGATGTAACGATTCCAACAATTTCAGAAGTAGTTTCCTGTGCTTGGATTACGTTACAAAAGAGGCAGAATAAAAAAAAATGTAGAATTTGATATTTTCTTGACATGAAAAAAATTTGTGCAAAATTAACAGATCATTCATAAAATATAACAGAATTGTGTTACCAAAATGTTATGTAGTTACTAAGAAAGGAATTTCTATTCCAGAGGTAATTGTTTGAAATTCAATAACTTATTAGCACTTTCTAGCTGTTATAAATAAAGTAAAAAACAATTAATAATTATGACAATGGAGTTCAGTTTTGTAATTTTATTATGATGTAAACACATTTTCAGGCATGAAACTGGTTCATTTTGAATTGTTATTGAAATTGTTTTTCAATAAAGATTTACTCTAAAGTGTTCATAAAAGAGCATTACAGTTTTTCTTGTATTTAAAAATAAATATCATTAGTACAAGGTTAAAGGATAAGAAAATCATTCAAGGATTCAACGTAGTAGGTGCTCTGTTAACTTTGTAATGAAAAGTTGCAAGGCAATAGATCTAAGTGCCTGAGGTTTATTAATTGCTGAAGAAATAGAAATCGATTTATAGGACAACAATGGTTCTTCAGTACATAATTATAAATTGTTTCAGCTTAATAAAAAAATTCCACTGCATCAGTTGGGTTTAACCTTAAGATATTAGTTGCCTTACCAAGATTCCAACAAACAATTTTAAGAAGTTTTGCAAAATAAAAGAGAGGCTACTATTCCTAGCAGCCTCTCTTTAAAATGAAAAACAATTTATTCTTATTCTTCTGTTACAATAAATGTAATATTCTGTTTTTGCCGATAAATTACATTTCTACCGTTTTGTATTGCTGGGGTCCATTTACCACTTTTTTTAATGGCCCTTATTGCTTCACTTACAGTACCGTAACCGGGATCGTTTAAAGGTTCAATTTCGGTTACATTACCATCTTTATCTACTTTAAAAGATACAGAAACAGTATAGGTACCCGGAGGTGCACCAGCATCTACAGGTGCATTGTTGTTAAGAGAGCGCTCTAAGAATTTTCTCCAGTCACCAGGATATTTAGCTTCCACCTGCACACTTTTAAATTCTTTGTCGTAGTCTTCTTCCTCTACTTTGGGAGCTTCTACAACTGCTGCACTTTTATCCTCAACGGGGGCATCTACAATATCAGTTTTTTCTCCCTCCTGATTAATTGTACCAATTTTGGTATCCTCCAATTTTTCTATCTCTTTTATTTCCTCTTCAGGTTTCACTTCCTCATCTTTTACAATTTTTGGAGGCGTAAACTTGGTAATTTCAACCTTTGGAGGTTCTGGTTTAGGTGGAGGGGGTGGAGGGGGTGGTTCGACCTTTTTATCTTCCTGTTTTATGTCTTTTAATTCTACATCATTTACCAGCATTTCAGTATCATCAGTTTTCTTAACCTTGCTGGCTGCAAATGCAAGAATGAAAATAGTGGTACATATACCAATCATACCAACCAATGCTCTGGTCATACGTTGGGTATATGTTTTCCGCAAATCATACGCACCATATTCCTTATTTCTTCCATCGAAGAGGATATCAAGAATATCTGCCGATTTAATTTTTTCTATATCCATTGCTATTCTTTATTTGAGTGAGATGCCAATAGAGGCATTATCCATAATTTTATTTTGAACCGCCTGCTCCTTCTGTAATGGTTACTAATTGTTTTTCGACATCAGATATATCTACCATAGCATATTTTTTTACTACATTGATAGTCATTTCATCTAAAATATCTATTACATTTTTATATTCACATTGATCAGTAGGTTTTATAACGACAACTAGGTTTGAATCTACAGCTTGCTTCTTGCGAATGATTACATCCCTTATATCTTTAAAGTTTGAAGATTTAAAGTTTGAAGCATCAGGAGCAAGTTCTCCTTCGTAGTAAAACACGTTATCTTCTTTACCTAGCATAAGGGTAAGCGCATTGGACTGTTTGATTTTATTCTGATCGTCGGGATTATCTACATCCTTTGGAAGGAATAATTTCATGGCCGTAGGCTGACTCATGGTAGTGGTAAATATGAAAAAAGTAATTAACAGAAAACCGAGGTCAACCATGGGTGTTAAGTCCACACGGGTGGAAAGTTTCTTTGCTTTTTTGACGCCGGGACCACCTTTGTGGCCACCGCCCGACGAGGTATCTAATTCAGCCATATCTGAAATAATTTTGTTTTAAATTTATAATTGATCCTGTGTTTTGCCACTTATATTGGCATTCCATAAATAACTACCTTGAGGCACTGCTTCAGGATTAGTTACCATTTGAAATTTAAACTGCTCGTTCTGTTTTAAAGCGGCAATTATGTTTTTAAATGCAGGATACTTTGCCACATTATCACCTTTAAGCACAACATTTAATTTTTCACCTTGGTAGGCCACCACAGCTGCTCTTATCCAATCTACCATTTGGTTATTGGAAGTATCGGTTATGGGAATGCCAGGCATAGACTGCCCATTCATTTTCTCCATTGGTATAGAAGCTACCTGCTTT
>CAXYYO010000013.1:0-81475 GCA_964293305.1 uncultured bacterium
CAACTATATTTTTGTTGATTTAGATTGGACTATAATGTAATTGGATATGGTATAACACTGCTGAATCAATACTTTTTGGCATAGGAATGTCGTATTCCTCGAAACTAAAAGTGGCGATCTGGCTATTTGATGTGATAGTAAATACCGAAATTAAGCAGAAAACGAGTACGAGTTTCACGTGGAACTTATATGTCAAGGTAGAATTGCTCTTTTTCACGCATTTCGGCCTGCTTTGTTTTTGTTTTATCTTTATATCCACAGAGATGTAATGCACCGTGTAAAATAACACGCTTAAGTTCATTTAGGTATGAAGTGGTGAAAATTTTAGCATTTTCTCTCACTCGGTCACAACTGATATACACTTCTCCCACTACCCCCGATCCTTTGCTATCACTTAAATCAAATGTAATAATATCAGTATAGTAATTATGATTTAAGTGCGTTTGATTAATTTGGAGTAAATAATCATCCGAACATAAAATATAATCAATGCGTGAAAGAGGATACCCTTCATGTTCAAACATAAAGGAAACTACTCGCTTTATATCATAGGAGGATGGCATTCTGTATGCTGGGTGTGTGTAATGAAAGTAAACGGGATACTGCATATTATATAAAGTTTCAAAATTCGTAAGAAAAAACAAAATCAACTAAATAGATTTGCAAAAATGAAAAAATTATCTGAGCTCACTCCAGGAAAGATAGGAATTATCGAAACCTTCAATAGTGATTCACTGTCTATTAAGTTAATGGAAATGGGATGTGTGCCCGGAGAAAAAATTAGGGTAGAAAAAATTGCACCACTCGGTGATCCAATTTGCGTACAAGTAGCCGGCTATAATCTTAGCCTAAGACTAAATGAAGCAGAAGAAATATTAGTAACTGAAATTAACTGAACACTTCAAATCAAAGTATAATGGAAGAAGTTGGTTTGTATTTTGGGTCATTTAATCCTATTCATTACGGACATCTTATTATAGCCAGTCATGTTCTAAATGAAACTGCAATTTCTAAGATATGGTTTGTAATTTCTCCTCAAAATCCATTAAAAAAAAGTGGCACATTATTAAATGAATATCAAAGATTGCATTTATTGCGCTTGGCCATAGACAACGACCCATTTCGCTTTACAGCCAGTGATATTGAATTTAAACTGCCAAGACCATCATATACTATTGATACCCTTACTTACCTTGAAGAGCAATATCCCGGGAAAAAATTTAGTATAATTATGGGTAGTGACAGCCTTAGCAACTTACACAAGTGGAAGAATCACCATTTGATTGTAGAAAGGTATAAAATATATGTTTATTTAAGACCCGGTTTTCCTAAGACAGAACCATCAAATGTGAATGTCCATTTTTTGAATGCGCCATTATTAGACATTTCCTCTACCCACATTCGAAACTTAATAATGCAGAAAAAAAGCATTCGATACCTAACGCCTGATGTTGTAGTAGATGACATTGTAAATAATAATTACTACAATCAACATTCAGGAAAAAATAAAACCTAAAACCAAACAACCCAATGGAATAAGCGGTGGTTTTATTTTGGTATAAGTAAGTAGGTAGAAAGTAACACAAATAACGATAATATTTAAAAAAGCAGATTGATCCCCACCGGTAATATCTAAGGAAATACTTTTCATCAGAAAAAGGGTGGATCCCATTAATATACCAACAACGGCAGCATTAATTCCCTCCAATGATCTATATATGACAGCATACTTTTTTATGTTTTGCCATACGGGGAAAAAAAATAAAACTAAAAGTAAGCTGGGTAGAAAAATAGCAACCAACCCTACAATACAACCAACTAAATGACGGGTTTTCCCTTCACTACTCAATGCCATACCTCCCATAAATGAGCTAATACTAAATACCGGACCGGGTATAGCCCTAATGATACCGCTGCCTGTCAAAAAATCATCCTGCTTGATTACTATTACACCTGGATTATTTTGAGACACGCTATCCGATGTGGGGCGAATAACAAACTGCTGATACATCATAGGGATTAAAACATCCCCACCACCAAATACAAGACTGCCAAATCGGTAAAAGTTTTCAAATAAATTGATAGGCTGGCGGGTTTCCCAATTTTGTTTTCGGGCCGCTTCGCTCAATGAACCTGCTGTAGCTAGTATGAAAAGAAATATTAAAATATTTGCCCATCTAATTTTTTTGGGTGGGGTTTCCTTTTGAGGAATGCGTTTTTTACTGAAGTTGGTTATGAATCCACCTGCAATGATCAAAGAGGGAAAAACCCATGGTGTTTTAAACAATATAAAGGTAATAATAGTGGCTACAAACATGATAACATGTGTAATCAAATTATTTACAGAGCTCTTATAAAGCCTAAAACAAGAAAAGGTTAGAAAACCAACAGACATGGGCTGAATAAATCGGAAGTAGCTGACAACCAATTCTTTATCGCTAATAAAATCCAATAAAAAACTAAGCGAACCCATTAAAAAACCCGCTGGTAGAATCCAGATTATAAGCGTTAAAATAGCCAAAGGAATACCACCTCGCTTATATCCAATCAGCGTTAATGTTTGTGTACTAGAGGCACCCGGCAGCATCTGACAAAATGCATTATACTCAATTAATTCTTCCTCAGTTACATCTCTCCTATTTTGTACAAAAGTACGTAGCATAAGGCCAAAGTGACCCTGAGGGCCACCAAAAGCGGTTATGCTGTGCATGAAGACTGCTTTTAAAAATGGAATATGACGTACTAAGACCAACGATGATTTACAATTTTTTATTGCTACTATTAAAAAGCTCAGAAATACAAATAATCCTTCAGAAACAAATTACTTCTTTAATCCAATTTCACGGAGTCTTTCATCAAGGTATTCCCCGGCGGTCATGTCATCGTAGGCTTTTGGGTGGGTAGAATCAACGCAACCCTCCAAGCAAGCTAAACTCATATCACCCCGTGGGTGCATAAAAAATGGCATGGAGAATCTGCTGGTATGCCAATGCTCCTTCGGAGGATTTACAACTCTATGTGTGGTGCTGCGCAATCTGTTATTCGTTAATCGTTGAAGCATATCTCCTACATTAACCACAATCTGTTCCGGAAGAGATGTAACGCCTACCCAATCACCCTGTTTGGTGAGAATTTGTAAACCATCTGCACTAGCACCAACCAATAAAGTGATTAAATTGATATCTTCATGTTGCTCTGCCCTTATGGCACTCTTCGGCTCATGTGTTATCGGAGGATAGTGAATACACCGTAATATTGAATTCCCGTTTGATATATGGGGTTCAAAATAGTTTTCATTTAAACCAAGATATATGGCTATTGCACTAAGTAAAGCAGTAGCAGATTTTTCATATTGCCTGTAGGCAGAAAATAATGTTTTATTGAATTGTTCAATCTCGGAAACAGAAACATTGTCTGGATATTCTGATTTGATGGGATCATCATTTTCAACAGTTTGACCATATTGAAAAAACTCCTTTAAATCCGGAGCTTCACTCCCCTTGGCATGTTCCCTTCCAAAACTTGTATAACCACGCTGACCCGCTAAACCGGGAACTTCATAGTTTAATTTTTGCACAAGTGGCAATGCAAAAAAATTATGAACATATTCATACAGTTGTGATATGAGGATGTCAGGAATACCATGATTTTTAACCGATACAAAACCAACATCTTCATAGGCATTGCCCAATTGATGCACAAAATCATTTTTTTGTTTTTCCGTGCCGTATAAGAATTCGGACAAATCAACTACGGGAATATTCGTCATATCACAATTTTTTATGGGATGCCAAATTAATGAAATATCTCACAATCTTCGTAAATGGGTAGGTAATATCTTTACTAGTCATAAAAAAAGAGGCTCCTAGGAACCTCTTTGGTATAATTTTTCAGAAATGTTATTCACCACCTTTTACCAAACCTAGTTTTGCTTCTAAGCTAAGTGTAGCATGTGGCACTGCTCTGAGCCGATTTTTGTCTATCAACTTTCCTGTTACTCTACAAATACCATAAGTTTTATTTTCAATTCTAATTATGGCTTTTTCAAGATGATCAATATAAGTGATTTGGCGACTGGCCATTTGACTCAATTGTTCCCGCTCCATACTAATACTCCCATCTTCCATGGTCATGTAGCGATTTTCGCTCTCATCCCCGCCCATATCATCCTTACGGGTAATTAAACCCTGTAAATAGGAAAGTTCTCTTTTGGCTAGATCTAATTTTTTTTGGATTAATTCTCTGAATTCATTCAAATCATTGTCTGAATATCTTATTAATGGTACATTTACCATTTGTACTGCTTCTTTTTTTGTTCTGTTTTCCATAGATCTATATTCTGGGTCATAAATAACCCTTGTTGATACTGAATTTTTTGGCACTTTAACTTCTTTTAAAGGCACATCCTTTCTAATAGGTTTTTTAATTGTTGTGGGTTTTGGTTCTGGCTTTTGCTTTATCATCTTTTTTGTAGCTACAGGTGCGGGGGCAGCTGCAATGGGTTTTGCAGGTAACGCTTTAACTGTTGATTTGAGAATCGGCTTTGCCGGTGTTTCTTTTACAGCAGGCTTTACAACCGCTTTTGGTGCAGGTTTTGAAATCTGCTTTGATTCTTTTATTTCAGCAAGTGGCGCCGCTGGTTTTGGCGCTGGTTTTAAAATTGGTTTAATTATTTTTTTTGCCGCAGGTTTAGCTATTGATTTGCTTGTTGGTTTTACAATAGATTTTACTACCCCTTTTGCGGCTGGTTTTACCGGAGTTTTTGCTGCTGGTTTAGAAACAACTTTAGCTGTTGGCTTTACTACCCCTTTTGCAACTGCTTTTTTTATTGTTTTTGGTGCTGGTTTTACCGGAGTTTTTACCTTTGGTTTGTCAAAAAGTTTAGCGGCAGGCTTTATTACCTTTGCAACTGCTTTTTTAGCAGGTGTTTTTACTGCGGGTTTTGGAGCAGCTTTTTTTGTATTTACAACAGATTTTGCAGCCGGTTTCAACGGTTTTACGGTTTTCTTAGCGGCTACCTTTTTTAAAGGCTTTTTTGAAGGCATACAATCATTTGTTTTTTATAACAATTACAACCAACTGGTTATCATGTACTTCTATTACGGATTCTCCTTGAACACCAGCTACCCAGCTTAAATTGTCTGCTAGGATTTCGGCACAAATATAGTTTTTAAATGTTATTAACGATTCTTTAAGATTTGTATTATCCTCAATCGTTACAGAAATTCGATCTGTTAATTCAAACCCCTTTTCCTTTCGAATATTTTGAATTCTATTTATAAATTCTCGAGCATCGCCCTCCATTTTTAAATCTTTAGTAAGCGTAATATCTAGGGCTACCGTGAGACCATTGCCGGAGGCAACACTCCAACCTGGTATATCCTCTGCTGTAATTTCTACTTCAGTCAATAAAACCACCTCATCTATAGCAGATGCTGCTAATAAAACCTGGCCAGTCATTTCTAATTCCTGTATTTGCTCTTGTGAGAATGAGGCAAGTGCTGTGCTTACAGCTTTCATTTTGGCGCCCATTTTCTTTCCCAAAAGCACAAAATTTGGTTTTACTTTTTTATGGATAAATGTATCTTCCGGCTTGAGGTATGCTATTTCCTTAATGTTTACTTCTGCCATTATGAGGTTCTCAACCTGTTCTAAACCAACCTGCATGGCAGGATTGAGTACTGGTATCATTACCTTTTGTAAAGGTTGTCTTACTTTTATATTCTGTTTTTTGCGCAAGGATAATATTAGAGAACATGCATCCTGTGCCAACTTCATGCGGTTTTCTAGGTCGGTATCTATATATGATTGCTCTGCTTTTGGAAATGATACATGGTGTACACTTTGGGGTGCTCCTTTATTTACTACCTCATTGAGATTTATAAAAATAGCATCTGTGTAAAATGGAGATATGGGTGCCATAAGAGTAACAACGGTTTCTAAACACTCAAACAAGGTTTGGTATGCACATATTTTATCAAACTCATATTCACCCTTCCAAAACCTGCGCCGGCACAGCCGCACATACCAGTTACTCAATTGTTCACCAACAAAATCTTCTATGGCACGTCCTGCCTGTGTGGGTTCGTAATCATCATAATACTGAGTAGCTTTACCAATAAGTGTGTGTAGGGATGACAAAATCCAACGATCCATTTCCGGACGTTGTGCTACAGGTATGTATTGCTCTGAGAAATTAAATCCATCCACATTGGCATATAGTGCAAAAAACTGGTAAATATTGTGTAAAGTACCAAAGAGTTTTCTCTGCACTTCTTTTATGCCATCTTCATCAAACTTCAAATTATCCCAAGGGGAGGCATTTGTTATAAGATACCAACGGGTAGCATCTGCCCCATATTTTTCAATGGTATCAAAGGGATTGACCACATTGCCCAATCGCTTACTCATTTTATTGCCTTTTTTATCCAATACTAATCCATTGGATACTACATTTTTATAGGCAACGGCATCAAAAACTAAACCAGCGATGGCATGAAGGGTATAAAACCAACCACGGGTTTGATCCACCCCTTCTGCTATAAAACTTGCAGGATATAGATCTTCAAATTTTTCTACCCCGGCCGGTAGTTTGAATGGATGCTTATGCCCGGCAGCAAGTTTGTCATAATCTAAACCCCACTGTGCATAAGGCATGGCTCCACTATCAAACCAAACATCTATTAAATCTGGCACTCGCTTCATTGGCTGGCCACTATCAGATACTAATATTATTTCATCTACATAGGGTTTGTGCAAATCTAGAATACCTTCATGCAGGTAATCCTTATTAACATCTGCCCCAAGTAGTTCATTGGCTAATTTTATTTCGCTGTTTAGCTCTGCTATAGTGCCAATACATTTTATTTCATCCCCATTTTCAGTTTTCCATACTGGTAGTGGTGTACCCCAAAAGCGGCTGCGGCTGAGGTTCCAATCCACCATATTTTCTAACCAGTTGCCAAAGCGGCCTTCGCCGGTTGATTTGGGTTTCCAGTTGATGGTTTTATTTAACTCTACCAGTCTATCCTTTATGGCAGTTGTTTTTATAAACCAGGCATCTAAAGGATAGTACAAAACAGGTTTATCTGTACGCCAACAATGTGGATAGCTGTGCTCATATTTTTCTACTTTAAACGCCCTGTTTTCTTTTTTTAGCTTTACGGCTATGTCTACATTTACATCTACATAGTTTTCGTCGTCTTTATAGTTTTTGACATATCGGTTGCTGAATTCGCCGAGGCCTTCTACAAACTTACCCTGTCTATCTACCATGGTGAGTAAGCCGATATTATACTTTTTGCCCACTTTAAAATCATCTGCTCCAAATGCGGGTGCTGTGTGTACTATACCGGTACCATCCTCCGTTGTTACAAAATCTGCCAGCAATATGCGGAAGGGTTTGGCTCCCGGGGTGATATTGTTGATTTCTTCCAAACTATTGGCTTCATAGGGCAATAATTGCTCATACTCTATTCCTTCCAATGCTATGCCCTTGCAGTTTATAACACGCATCCAAGGGTTGGTGGTGGCTCCAGCAGCATCATTCTGCGAAGCAGCAAAATCATAATCTCCTTTTATTTCTTCTTCTGCTTTAAAATATTTTGGTAGTAGTTTTTCTGCCAGCACTACATGAATTGGGAGATGAGTGTATAGGTTTTTTGTTTTTACTAATACATATTCAATACTACCGCCAAGGGTAAGGCCAAGATTGCTAGGGAGGGTCCACGGTGTGGTGGTCCATGCTAGAAAAAATACATCTGCTCCTTGTACAGCATCATGCAAAAATTTGGATTGCTCATTTTGCAGGGCTCTAAACATAACAGTGGCACTGGTATCTTTTACATCTTTATAGGTGCCCGGTTGATTTAGTTCATGCGAACTAAGACCAGTGCCGGCAGCAGGAGAATAGGGCTGTATGCTTACGCTTTCATACAGTAATCCCTTGGTATAAAGCTGCTTAAGTAGCCACCAGAGTGTTTCAATATATTCATTTTTAAAAGTGATATAGGGGTCGTTGAGATCTACCCAGTAACCCATTTTTCTGGTTATATCATCCCATTTATCTTTAAAGCGTAGCACGGCTTCCCGACATTTTTGATTATACGCTTCTACGGATATTTTTTTGCCGATGTCTTCTTTTGTAATGCCCAGTTCTTTTTCTACACCCAGCTCTATGGGTAGGCCATGAGTATCCCATCCGCCTTTGCGATTTACTTGATAACCCTGCATTGTTTTATAGCGGCAAACTAAATCTTTCAGGGTACGACTAATAACGTGATGTATGCCAGGCATACCATTGGCACTAGGTGGGCCTTCATAAAATACAAATGGGCTGGCACCACTGCGTAATGAAATACTTTTTTCGAATGCTTGGTTTTGCTCCCAGTGTTTTAATATTTCTGCCTCTGTGTGAGGTAGATTTAATGTACTAAATTCTTTATACCTGCTGCTCATAATCTGAATAAGATGGGCGAAGGTACGCTATGGGTGTGAGAAATAGAAGTAGCTCTTGAATGTTGTGTTTTTGATTTTTTATTGATTTACTTTATAAAAAAGAACAGTGATTATACTCATAAAGCTAGCAGGATTTATTTGTTGTAAATTTTTAAGCTACTGGGTTTACCTATTTAAGGCTGGAAGGTTAAAAGTAAAGTCTGAAATTTGTCTCTTTCTACTTTTACTGTTTTCTACAAGAGTCGATCTATTAAAAGTCTTGCATTTGCCTACAGGAAAAATAACGCCAACTCAAATAAACTACTCTAGCGATGGCTTGTGGGAAGTGAAATTATTTCGTGGTGAGGTATTGTTACTTTTGGGCCCTCATTTGAAATTTTTATATCACATTGATTGCGAATTTTATAAGTAATCTTTTTCTTATGCATGCTATACAAATTTTTTGACTAAACCCTTTGTGTCTTATAAAATGAATGTGAGCCGGAATAAAAAGATCCTTCACTCCCTCTTTGTCTTAAAAAAAGACTTGAGTAGCGATGAAGCTTCGTCTGCTAATACACCCGTTATAATATTTGTTTTTGGATGATAGGGTTTTTTTTCTGCTTGACTGGTGAAACAATGGTAACCAAATTTTTCGTCACTAGCTCCGTAAATAATTTGTGCCGGTCTTGCCCAAAATAATGCACCGCAACACATGAGACAAGGTTCTAACGTAATATAAATACTTGCAGCAGGTAGTTGCTTACTCCCCATTTTATAAAAGGCTGCTGTAAGTGCTAGCATTTCTGCATGGGCGGTGCAGTCCCTAAGTTGTTCGGTTTGATTGTGTGCTCTAGCTATCACTTTATTCTCTATAACCACAACAGCTCCTACAGGAACTTCGTCTGCTTCAAAAGCAAGCTCAGCCTGCTGTAGTGCTTGATGCATAAAGTATTCATGACTGTATAACTGCATTTTACAAAGAAATAGAAATGGATGGAATGAATCTATTTATTGTTGCCAACTTACTTTTCCAAATCTATCTAGCCGAATTATTTTTTCTGCCTCCAAATAATTAAATGCATTCCAGAATTTTTGTAATGGAATATCTTCAAAAGCTTTTATAAAACTGGCAATATGTATTTCTTCATTTTTAAGGACTAGTTGCATTCTTTGTGTTACTGCTTCTACCTCATCTGGTTGAATAGTCTTATTTCTTTTGCCGGCACAAATATCACAGATACCACAGTTTTTTATTTTTTGAGGGTTAAAATAATTTGATATAGAAACTGCCCGGCAAATATGATTTTCTTCTATATATCGAATGAAATGGTATAGCCTTCCCTCATATAAATTTTTTCTGAATAGATAATTTTCAGCATGAATAGAAAGGTGTGCTGCGGAAGCCCTATTGGAAAAAAAATAGAGTTGAGGTGTAGCTCGATGAGCTGTATATTTTATAATTTGTCGTTTTTTTAAAAGTTGTAATTGACTGTGTACGAAATCAAGATCTCTTCTTAAGAATTTTGCAACCTGCTTTTCATAAATGGCTACTTCATCATCAGCAATGCCTTCATAAATTCGTAAAAGTGCTTTTAAAGTTTGTTCTATATCTGGGTAAGTTTTTTCAATATCTACTAAGCTTTCTCGTGGTGCAGAAACAATAGCCATTGATGGAATAAAAATATCTTCTTCAAAGGATAAAATACCTTCTTGACCAAGTATGCGCAACACATTCATCGTGAGTACTGAAGATGCTTTAAATTTTTTTGTGAAATCAATGATATCAAAAGAAAAATATTGTTCAGCTCCTATGCCTACGGGTATTTGTAGATAATCAGCTATATACTGATATACTCTTTTTATTTCCTGAATTGCAGGATATTTATCTGCGGCTTTACTAATCAGATCTTGCTTGTCAGTATGATTCAATAATAAAACTGCATAAGATCGTTTTCCATCTCTTCCGGCACGGCCAGCTTCCTGATAATAATTTTCGAAACTGTCTGGGGGATCATAATGTACTACTGTTCTCACATCAGGTTTATCAATGCCCATTCCAAAAGCATTTGTGCATACCATTACCCTTATTTTTCCAGTCATCCAAGCCTCTTGTCTTTGTGTGCGCTCCTGCTGAGAAAGGCCTGCATGATAATAGGTAGATGAGGTATTATAAAACTGAAGGAGGTGAGCCACTTCTGCACATTTACGTCTGTTATTGCAATAGACCAACGCCGCACCTGGTACCCGCTCCAATATGTGTACCAGCTTATTTATTTTACTTTCCACTTCATACACACTGAATGAAAGTTGTGGTCTTGATATTGGCTCGATGAAATAAATAGGCTCTCTTAATGAAAGATTGGTATTTATATCATCAATAACACGGCTTGTAGCTGTTGCCGTAAGTGCCATCAATGGAATATTTACAAGCTCTTTCCTAATATTTTTTATATCAAGATATGCCGGCCTAAAATCGAAACCCCATTGAGAAACACAATGTGCCTCATCTACAGCAATTAAATTGATTGGCATATTGGATACATAGCCCTTAAAAAGTCTTGATTTTAGCCGTTCGGGTGATACATATAAAAGTTTATATTTTTGGTGAACAACATCATTTAAAATTACTTCTACCTCTACTTTGGACTGACCGCTAAAGATTCCTACGGCAGGTATTCCTTTTTTTTGTAATGATGCAACCTGATCTTTTATAAGTGCAATGAGTGGTGATATAACTAAACAGCAGCCGGGCATCAACAAAGCAGGTAGTTGATAACAAAGGGACTTTCCACCGGAGGTGGGTAATACAACAATGGTATCTTTTTGGCTACATGCAGCTAGTATTATTTGATACTGTGGTGTTCTAAAAGCATCATAACCCCAATGTTTTTTTAGTAAGTTTTCTGCGGTTTTAATCATGCCCCTATATAGGGAATAAAGGTAATGTCAATTTCAAGTACAAAATTCATATTCAAGGAATTAAAGCAGATTAAATATTAAAGTATCAAGGTTTTCTAAAAAATTATGAAGCCATATCATTATCATTTTTTACCTCTATGGGTTTAGCAAATATTTCAGCAAGCATACAACGTACACTACCGCCACCTGCTTTTTCGATCATATTTAATGGAATGGGTAATAGCCAAGTATGGGCTGTGAGGGCTTTAATTTGTAAATTTGATAAACTATCATATGCTCTCCTGCTCAAAATAGTTACTTTCTCCTTCCTTTTGTTTTTAACCTGTAGCATATTTCCTGCAAACTCATGTACCTGATGCATAGATATTTCAATAATTATGAGGCCACTATTTACCAATGATTCATATACCTGTTCCTTTTCTGCAAGGTTCGTAATGCTCTCCCCGCAAAGTACAGCATATCCATCTCCAATATGCATGATAACATTGGTATGGTAGATAGGATTTCCCAGCGGATCTGTAGCTTGAAAACAACAAGGGGTGTATCCGGTAACTTTAGCAAATTTCTCCACCATTTGTTTGTGTGTTCTTTGGGAAATACAGGCATAAATTGTTTTATTTACATGATCCATTACCATGCTACCCGTACTTTCTAAAAACCAGTTTACCTGTTCATATTTACTCCAATCTCTGATTGTACTTATTTGATAGGCATTTTTAATCAAATCAATAATTTCAACATTCCTTTCCGTACGTCTATTTTCTGCTTGCATAGGAAATAGGGTAAAGCTGCCATCCGGCATGATGCAAAACCAATTATTAGGAAAAACGGCACAGGATTTTATGGGTTCCGGTTTATCGTTTATAACAATAACGTCCATCTCGTTTTTTCTTAGCAGATCAACCATGACATCAAATTCCTGTATGGCTAATTGTTGAATTAAGTCTGTGGAAAATGCCATTTGTTCTTCCTGAAATGCATTGCTGGTAGCAGTTTCTGTATTAAATCCAAAATGTGCAGGGCGCACCATTAATACTGTATTACAACATTGATTCATGCGCCAAAATAAGGGGAAATATTAGCAGGATACCCAATATCAGGTCATATTTGTTTATCTCTTAAATGTTAGAATTAAACCTAATGCCTTTTACTTTGCACCACTAATTATTTACTTAATATATGACAAAAATATTATCTACCAATATCAATAAATTACCACGATTTTTTTTGCCTGTTGATTTTACTGTAAAAGACTGGGAAACTTTAAAACCATACTTTGATAATTTACTTTCCCGAAATATCAACAATAAGGAAGAACTGCTTCAGTGGATGAAAGATAGTAGTGAATTAGAGGCTGCCATTAGTGAAGATGCCTGTTGGCGACAAATTAAAATGACCTGCGACACTACAGATAAATCATTGGAGGATGCATTTACTTTTTTTTGTATGGAAATACAGCCCCAGATACAACCAGTTGCAGATGCTTTGAATAAAAAATTGATGCATTGTCCATTTACAAAAGAACTAGATGAAGATAAGTACAATACATATCTTAGGAATATTAGAAAAAGTATTGAATTATTTAGAGAAGAAAATATAGCCATTCAGGCAGAATTAAGTGTACTTCAACAGCAGTATGGTACAATAGCCGGAGCCATGACTGTTGAAATTAATAATGAAGAATACACGCTTCAACAAGCAGCTAAGTTTTTGGAAAACCCTGATAGAGAAATAAGAGAATCTGTTTATATGAAGGTCCAAAATAGAAGGATTGAGGATCGGCAAAAATTGGATGATTTATTTACATTGCTTATTTCAAAAAGAAATACCATTGGCACACAGGCTGGTTTTGAAAATTATAGGGATTACAAATTTGCCGAACTCGGCCGTTTTGATTATACTAAAGAAGATTGTTATTTGTTTCATCAATCAGTAAAAGAACATATTTTGCCAATGGTTGGTAAAATATATCAGGAAAAAAAGAAATATTTAGGATTAGATCCTTTGAAACCCTGGGATACTGAGGCAGAAAAAGAAGGAGTACTTCCACTACGGCCTTTTCAAGATGGTAAAGAATTAGTTTCAAAAACTATAGACTGTTTTAACAAACTTGATCCATTTTTTGCTAATTGTCTTTCACAAATGGAAAGCATGGGCCACCTAGATTTAGACAGCAGGAAGGGTAAGGCGCCAGGCGGGTATAATTGTCCTTTGGCAGAAACGGGTGCACCATTTATTTTTATGAATGCCGCAGGGCAAATGAGTGATGTTACAACTATGGTACACGAAGGTGGCCATGCTATTCAGTCTTTTCTCTGTCATCCGTTAGAGTTGAGTTCATTTAAAGAATATCCAATGGAAATTGCTGAAGTGGCTAGTATGGCAATGGAATTATTTAGCATGGAATATTGGGATCATTTTTTTGAAAATCCTGATGATTTAAAGCGTGCAAAAAAACACCAGTTAGAAAGAGTAATAACCATATTTCCATGGATAGCTATTGTTGATAAGTTTCAACACTGGATTTATGAAAATCCAATGCATTCATTAGCTGAAAGATCAGTTAAATGGATTGAAATATTAAATGAATTTTCAACTGATGAAATAGATATTAGCGGTTTAGAAAAATATAGAGACTGTAGCTGGCAAAGACAACTTCATATTTTTGAAGTTCCATTTTATTATATTGAGTATGGCATAGCACAATTAGGTGCAATAGGATTATGGATGCAGTTCAAAACAAATAAAAAGGTAGCACTGCAAAATTATACTAATGCTCTTTCTTTGGGTGGCACAAAAACGCTTCCACAATTATATGAAGCTGCAGGTTTAAAATTTGATTTTAGTCCTACTCATATAAAACCGCTAATGGAATTTGTGTGGCAAGAAATGGAAAAATTATAAATTATAGATTGGTGAAACGGATAAAATTCAATTCTGTATTGCAGTGAAACATTCTTTAACATTGGGTTGTATATAACATTGATAATGTGTTTGTAACTCCACTTTTTTAATATCTTTTATCTTAATTAAAAAAGAATAAGTTGCTCTCCTTTTAGGTATTATCTAAAAATCATCAAATTATACACTAAGTTTTAATACTGTGATTAACGTTAATACCTGTGTAAAACCCAATTGTGTAATTGTTTATATAATTAAATTAGAGGTCTTAATAAATATCTAAAAAACAGTAATGGTGTATGATCTACAAGTTAATAAACAATGATAAATTGTGTAAAAAATGGGGATACCTATATTTACTCAAAGTGAATAACTAAGTTTTCCCGATATTAACACTCCTAATAATAGTAAGTGTTTTATATAAATAAATATTAAATAATTATTATGTTCGATATGCACAATACTGATAGCATACTTTTTGAGAGAGGATTTTTGGATTTTGAAATAGATCCTAGTCTTGATCTTTTTCACGAAATAGAAGTATTGAAAAAAGAGAAAAATGCCATCGTTCTGGCTCATTATTATCAAGAGCCGGATATACAGGATGTGGCAGATTATATTGGTGACAGTTTAGGATTGGCTCAGCAGGCGGAAAAAACTGAGGCTGATATGATTGTATTTGCCGGGGTACATTTTATGGCAGAAACCGCCAAAATTTTAAATCCTTCAAGGAAAGTAGTGCTACCGGATCTCAATGCAGGATGTAGCCTGGCCGATAGTGCCCCCGCACCTGCATTCAAAGCTTTTAAAGATGCACACCCGGATCATATTGTTATTTCATATATAAACTGCAGTGCGGATATAAAAGGATTGAGTGATATCATTTGTACCAGTAGTAATGCAGAAAAAATTATTGAAAGTGTACCTGCTTCTACGCCAATCATTTTTGCTCCAGATAAAAATTTAGGTGCATGGCTCAATAAAAAATCTGGACGCAACATGGTGCTCTGGAATGGCGCTTGTATGGTGCATGAGATATTTAGTCTAGAAAAAATCATTCGTTTAAAAACGAGGCATCCTAAAGCCAAACTGATAGCACATCCAGAGTGTGAGGATACCATACTTCAGTATGCTGATTTTATTGGAAGTACTTCTCAGTTACTTAATTACGTAGTGAAAGATGATGCTAAAGAGTATATTGTAGCAACAGAAACAGGTATTTTATACCAAATGCAAAAAGATGCTCCCACAAAGACCCTAATACCTGCTCCTCCAAATAATAGTTGTGCCTGCAATGATTGTCCACATATGAAACTCAATACACTAGAAAAAATATATCTGTGTATGAAGTTTGAACTCCCAGAAATAACAATGGATGAAACATTGCGCCTAGCTGCTTTAAATCCCATTAAGCGTATGCTGGAAATAAGTAAGGCTGCCCAATTGGGAGGATAAACTCAATTTGAGTTCGTTTATGTTAGAAAATATGATTTGATGAAAATGAATTAAATAAACTTATCTCCGGTATTTCTCTTTACTTCTGTCATGTATTCTTTGATTTTTTGCTCATTTTCTTTCTGACAAATGATTAATACATCATTTGTATCAACGATGATATAATCATCCAATCCCTGTAGTACAACCATTTTATTTTCAGGTACATCTATCATATTTTTGGTAGAATCAAATACAATAACATTACTACCTTTGACAGCATTTTCTAAATAATCTTTTTCCATATTCTCATAAGCACTTTTCCAAGTACCCAAATCACTCCAGCCCACACTGCATGGTATTACAAATACATTTTTTGCATGCTCCATAATAGCATAGTCAATGGAGATATTAGTACAAAGAGGATAAATATTTTGTATAGCTTTTTTTTCTAAAGGGGTATTATATGCATCATTTTCAGCAATAAATAATTCATACATTTCAGGTTGATATTTTTCGAAAGCTGATAAAATATTTTCTGCTTTCCAGGCAAAAATCCCAGCATTCCATACAAATTCGCCACTTCGGACAAAAGTTTTTGCTAATTCAAGGTCGGGTTTCTCTGTAAAGGTTTTTACTTCAAAAATATTCTGCTCGACTGTGTTATGTATGTTATACTGAATGTAGCCATAGCCAGTATTTGGGTAAGTAGGTTTAATACCTAATGTTACAAAAGCATTATTATTACTAGCAAAAACAAGGGCATTTAAGGCAACATTTTTAAAAGATTCCTCATCAGAAACCAAGTGGTCACTAGGAGCTACCATAAAAGTAGCATTTTTATCTTTTTTATAAAGTTTAGCTGCAATTAGTGCCACACACGGTGCAGTGTTTTTTCGACTTGGTTCACATAATATATTTTCAACAGGTAATTGGGGTAAATGAGTTTTTACTTGTTCTTCATATTCAATGGTGGTTATCACAAAAATATTTTCATTAGAAATGAACTTATTATATCGGTCATAAGTATTTTGTAATAACGACTTACCTGTACCCAAGATATCTAAAAATTGTTTGGGATTTGCACTTCTACTTTTAGGCCAAAATCGAGTACCTAAACCTCCAGCTAATATTGCTATGTAATGATGTTTGTTCATAAATATTTTTTATATAATTCCTTCTTTAATTAAGTCATGTAAATGTATGATTCCAAGATAGTTTCCTGCTTCGTTTACTACTAAAAGCTGGTTGATATCAGATTCTCTCATTTGTTGTAAGGCCTCCGCTGCTAAAGCATCATTTAGGATTGATTTAGCATTTTTGATGCAAATTTCACCCGCTCTTATTTCTCTTAAATCATCTTTTGTTTCCAATAAGCGCCTAATGTCACCATCGGTAATAATCCCTATTAATTTTTCATCATCCATTACAGCAGTAGCACCTAAGCGAGACCTAGAAATTTCCAAAATGATTTTTCTGATATTGTCATCTATAAAAACAATGGGTCGTTCATTATTGGTATAAATATCTTCCACCCTCAAGTAGAGTCTCTTTCCTAAGCTTCCGCCTGGATGATATTTTGCAAAATCATTTCCGGTAAAACCTTTTAAGTTCATAAGGCATACCGCCAAAGCATCACCCATCACCATTTGGGCTGTTGTGCTACTGGTAGGAGCAAGATTATTTGGGCATGCTTCCTGACTTACTGTTGTGTTTAATACAATATCTGCCTGTTTAGCAAGTGTGCTTTCAATATGGCCTACCATACCTATCAATAAATTACCAAAACCTTTTATTAATGGAATTAAAACCTTTATCTCACTACTCTCACCACTTTTACTAATTAATATAACGATATCGTCGGGTTGTATCATACCCAAATCACCATGAATGGCATCTGCAGCATGCATAAAAAGTGATGGTGTACCTGTAGAATTTAGTGTGGCAACAATCTTTTGAGCAATGATGGCACTTTTACCAATACCAGTTACAACAACCCTTCCCTTAGTCTGGTGAATTAGTGTAACCGCTCTTTCAAAGTCATCATCAATAAAATTTAGTAGCCCATTTACCGAATCAGCTTCTAGCTGAATGGTATTTAATCCAATTTTTTTAATATTTATCATATAAAAATCTCTGCAAAGTTGTAGAATTTTTTTGTTTTTTAAAAAACTGCAATTTGTTTATAATTTCTTTATATATATTTGTTAGCCTTTTAGTAGTTAATAAAATATAATAAAAGTACATTCCTTGCGGGCTGGTTTAATATTTCTCCTACCAGAAGATGTAAACAGAAAAAGAGAGAATTGATGTATTATGGCAATGATGAATAGAACGGTAGTAAAGAAAACCGTAAAGAAAACAATAAAATCTTCCACACTTAAAGTAGGTAAATCTCAAGGGCCGTTAATGGAGGGGGATTTAAATTTAATGGAATCCCTACAAAAATATTTTGGGTTTGAAAAATTTAAAGGCACTCAAGAGCCGGCCATAAAAAATTTATTTAATGGGGAAGATACTTTTGTAATAATGCCCACAGGAGGTGGTAAAAGCCTTTGTTACCAGCTACCAGCAATGATGTTACCGGGCTGCGCAATTATTGTGAGTCCTTTGATTGCCCTAATGAAAAATCAGGTTGATTTAGTAAGGGGATACAGTGAAAAGGATAACGTTGCCCATTTTCTGAATTCATCTCTAAATAAGGGCCAAATAAAAGAAGTTAAAGACGATCTCAGAGGAGGAAAAACCAAATTGCTTTATGTGGCTCCTGAAACTTTGACCAAGCAAGAAAATCTGGAATTTTTTAGTGATTTGAATGTTTCTTTCTTTGCAGTAGACGAAGCACACTGCATTTCCGAATGGGGTCATGATTTCAGACCAGAGTACAGACGGCTCAGAGAAATGATGATTGCCATCAATCCAGATAAACCCATGATGGCTTTAACTGCAACAGCTACACCAAAAGTACAAAGCGATATTGTAAAAAATATGGGTCTAAGAGATCCAAAAATTTTTATATCTTCATTTAACAGGACAAATCTCTATTATGAGATACAGCCTAAATTAAAAAAAGACCAGACCATTAAAAGTCTGGTACGTTTTATTACCCAAATGGCTGGAAAGAGTGGAATTATATATACACTCAATCGTAAAACAACGGAAGAACTTGCTGATATTTTAGTAGCAAATAATATTAAAGCAGTTGCCTATCACGCTGGCCTCGATTCAAAACTAAGGGCCGACAGACAAGATTTATTTCTAAATGAGGATGTACAGGTAATTGTAGCAACTATTGCTTTTGGAATGGGTATTGATAAACCTGATATTAGGTTTGTTATACACTATAATATCCCAAAATCTATTGAAAATTATTATCAGGAAACAGGCAGAGCAGGGCGTGATGGCCTTGAAGGAAAATGTGTTTTGTATTATAGTCATAAAGACGTTTCTAAGCTGGAGCATTTAATGCGAGACAAGCCTTTGAGCGAAAGAGAAGTAGGTGCACAGTTGATAAGTGAAACAGTAGCATTTGCTGAAAGTGCTGTATGTCGGCGAAAAATTTTACTCCATTATTTTGGAGAAGAATGGGATACAAAGGGTTGTAAAGCAACAGGTGGTTGTGACAACTGTAAACCAAAAGAAACAATCGAGGCCAAGGATGATGTATTAAAAGTATTTAAAGTAGTGAAAAGGTTGGATGAGAAATTTCCAATTGAATATACAATTAACATCATTATTGGTAAACTTACACCACAGGTAAACATGTTTAGGCATGAACACTTTGAAGAATTTGGTATTGGGAGTGATCGTGATGAACATTTCTGGAATAGCCTTATTCGTCAAATGTTGTTGTCAAATCTTATCAGAAAAGATATAGAAGAATATGGTCTTCTGAAATTCTCCCCTCAAAGTGAAGTTTTCATCAAAAAGCCAACATCTTTCAAAATCGTACTCAATAATATTTATGAAGAATCTGATTTTGATGATGATGAAGGAGAAAGCACAGGCGGTAGTGCAGCAGCAGATGAAAGATTACTTGCTATGCTCAAAGAATTAAGACATCAAGAAGGTAAGAAAAAGAAACTTCCTCCTTTTGTAATTTTCTTAGAAAGCAGTTTACAAGATATGGCTACGCTTTACCCTACCTCAATGGCTGAATTAGAAAAATGTCAGGGTGTAAGTAAAGGCAAAGCGCTAAAATATGGTAAGCCATTTGTTGATCTCATAACAAGATATGTAGAGGAAAATGATATAGAAAGACCAGATGACTTTATAATGAAGTCAGTTATGAATAAAAGTAGTAATAAGATTTACATTATTCAGAATGTTGACAAGAAAATACCGTTGGAGACAATAGCAAAAAATAAGGATTTGCAATTGGATGAATTGTTGGAGGAAATGGAAACTATTGTAGCAAGTGGTACAAGACTAAATCTTACATACGCTGTAGAAAATATGCTGGATGAAGATGATCAGGATGAAATAATGGACTACTTTAAAAACTGTGAAACTTCTTCATTGGAAGCCGCACACGAAGAGCTGGCTGGAAGCGGTTTTGAATACGATCAGCTAAAACTGATGCGTATTAAGTTTTTAAGTGAATATGGAAATTAATTTATAATACCTAAGTATAAAGAGGATCTGGTTAAAGGATCCTCTTTTTTATTTTGTAAGTTCACGAAACAATGTAAAACCCAGATTTTGCAGCTGACATTTACTGTCAATCAGCTGCAAAATCTGGGTTCAAATTCCGACTATTAAAAATTATACTAGCTTATAAAATTTAAATTGATGATATACCTTATTGTCAGTCATCTAAAAACAATAAGCACCAGCATCAATCATTTTACCGCTTACTCTTCTTCTTGCATCCTTGATATTAAATGGTTCTGTTTTTGTAAATCGCTTAATCCCAATCAGCATCATCCGTAATTCATCGCCTTCGGCAAAACTATTGAGAGCATCTCTGCCATTTTTATTAATTCTATCTGCAGCATCACACATAAAACAACGAACCATATCAAGGTATATTGAAGCAGTTTCAGCGCCTTGTTTATCAGCAATTTTCATGGCACGAAGCAATGCAGACTCTGCATGATAGGTATCAATAGCCATATCCGCAATATTCATCAATATTTCCTGCTCCTTATCCAGATTCATCATGAGCTTTTGTACAGCGGCACCAGCAACCAACAAAATAGCTTTCTTAAAATTGGCAATAGCTTTCTTTTCATTAGCATAGATGTCTTCATCATCACCGGCACCAAAATCAGGAATGCTCATAAGTTCTTTTGCAACAGACATGGCCGGCCCCATAAGGTCTAAACGACCTTTCATAGCTCGCTTTAGTGTCATATCTAAAATGAGTAACCGATTGATTTCATTGGTTCCTTCATAAATCCTATTGATACGACTATCTCTGTAAGCACGAGATATGTTGTATTCATCACTAAATCCATTTCCTCCATGTATTTGTACCCCTTCATCTACAATAAAATCCAGAACTTCACTACCTACCACTTTAAGCATGGCGCATTCTATTGCATATTCTTCTGCTGCACCAAGTAAAGCTTCAGCAAAAGGTTTGCCCGATGCCTGCATAGCAGCTTCTTGGTCTTCTATTAATTTTGCTGTACGATATAATCCACTTTCGCAAACCCAAGCCCGAATAGCCATTTCTGCTAATTTATGTTTGATAGCACCAAAGTTTGCAATAGGTGTTTTAAACTGCTCACGGGTTATTGCATATTGTACAGAACTATTTATTGCCTGCTTGCTGCCGCCTTGTGTAGCTGCGCAAAGTTTCAGTCTGCCGATATTTAAAATATTAAAAGCAATAACATGTCCTTTTCCTATTTCACCTAGAATATTTTCCTTAGGCACTTTACAATCTTGAAAATAGAGTTGAACGGTGGAAGAACCCTTGATGCCCATCTTATGCTCTTCCGGCCCTTGTGTAAAACCCTCATAACCTTTTTCAATGATAAATGCTGAGAATTTATCTCCATCAATTTTTGCAAAAACGATAAAAACATCGGCAAAGCCACCATTGGTTATCCAACATTTTTGGCCATTCAATAAATAATAACTGCCATCTGCACTCAGTGTGGCACTGGTTTTGGCGCCAAGTGCATCACTACCACTGTTTGGTTCTGTCAATCCATAAGCCCCCTTCCATTCGCCACTAGCTAATTTGGGTATGTATTTATTCCTTTGCTCATCATTACCAAAATATAAAATAGGCAATGAACCAATACCGGTATGCGCCGCTATGGCAACAGAAAAAGAATAACCAGCACCTAGTCCTTCATTGATAATAGTTGAGGTTACAAAATCCTTTCCCAATCCTCCAAATTCCTCAGGAAATGCTGTACCCAAAAGACCTTGCTCACCAGCTTTTGCAAGTAAATTCAACATTAAGCCCGGCTCTAATTTATCTAAACGATCTACCACAGGATACACTTCCGTTTGTAAAAACTGATGGCACATATCCATCACCATTCCCTGTTCTTCTGAGAAATCTTCAGGAGTAAAAATATCAAAAGGCGTACTTGTTTTTGTCAGCCATTCTCCACCTTTTAATAGGGCAGCATTTGAAGTTATTGTTTCCATTGCTTTAATATTTAAGCATTATAAATTTTAAAAAATTAATTGACTCTTATTGGTTCAGGACTAAGGTTGCTATATACTGTTTGCAAAACCATTCTTACAGTTTCAATATCCTGTTTATGTACACCTACAAGCGCTTCATCCATAGTTTGATTGGCTATTTCAATGGTTTGATCTTGTAAATTTTTACCACTCTCAGTTAGGCAAATTTTATTAATTCTTCTATCTGTTTCAGATGCATTGCGCACTACAAAGTTTTGCTTTTCAAGATTATCAATCAATCTCGTTATGCTGGGTTTATCTTTAAAACTTCTTATACATAACTCCTGCTGACTTAATTCATCCTCTTTCCATAAATGATATAAAATACCCCACTGCTCAATCGTTATTTCCAGACCCGCAGCCCTAAAATTTTTTTGCATGCGACGCACCAATGCCAGGCTAGCTATGCCATTGAGCATACTATATAATTCCCCTCTTTTAAAATGGTTGTTTGACATACTGTTGTTTAGACAACTAAATTGCAAAACTGTGGAAATTCATAGATATTGCCAAGAAAATTTTCAGAATATTTTTTTGAACGTTGATAAAACGCAATTTGCAGCAGATGAAGGAGCAATTTAGACAGTTAAAATACAAGAATTCAAAAATTGGATATTTTCTATATGGAAGTGGCAAGAGGCTTTTAATTTGTTTTCAAGGATACGGAGAGGAAAGCAATCAATTTAAAATACTATACCCCTATTTAGCTGAAAGATATACCATATTGTCGATAGCATTCCCCTTTCATGATGGTACCATTTGGGGGGAATCACTAGATTTATTACCCGAAGATTGGGCATCTGTAATCAGAGAAATTATAGGTGCTGTATCAACAGAAAAACAATATACATACAACAATTTATCCTTAGCAGCATTTAGCATGGGCGGCCGAATAGGTTTTCATTTACTAGGTGAAAAGTTATTGCCATTTTCTGAAGCCGTGTTGATAGCACCAGATGGATTGAGGGTAAACCCTTGGTATTATTTGGCCACAAAAACAAAAGTTGGCAACGCCTTATTTAAATACACCATGGCCAATCCGGGATGGGTTTTTCTAATTATGAATCCAATTGAAAAAATGGGACTACTGCCTAGCATTTTGCTAAAGTTTGCCAAGCGATACCTGGAAAATGAGGAGGAAAGAAAATTATTATATCTCCGTTGGACAACCATGCGTAGATTTATAGCAGATAAAAATAAAATAAAGAAAGTTTGCACTGAGGAAGGCACAAATCTTACTTTGATATTTGGTAAATATGATCCAATAATTTTGAAGAAAAGGAGTGCCGCTTTGCGGAATATTTCCAACATCAGGATTGAAGAAATGGAAGCCAGTCATCAGTTGATAAAAGAAAAGTATGCGGCAAATCTGGCGGCATATTTTTCTGAATAAAATCATTCGGCTGCAAATATCTATTCCCTTTTCTTTGCCAGATGAGCTTTATAACGGTATGGATTTATATTACTGTAGCACTTTTACTGTGCTATATGCTCCTCATTCTATTATATTACCGTTGGTTTAAAAGGCTTAAACCCTATGCTATAAATCAAGGGGCCAGAATATCAAAACATAAATTCAGTATAATTATACCGGCAAGAAATGAAGCTGGCCAAATAGCGGTATGTATAGAGTCCATTATGGCCAATGCATATCCAGCGGATTCATTTGAAGTAATAGTAGTAGATGATTTTTCTACTGATTCCACTGCTGCTATTGTAACCCGTCTAAAAGAAAAATATAGTAACCTCCATATCATCAGACTGGCACATTGGCTTTCTTCACCCATTAACTCTTATAAAAAAAAGGCAATAGAAACGGGGATTGAACAAAGTGCTTATGAATGGATCATTACCACAGATGCAGATTGTATTGTGCCATGTCAGTGGTTAGAAAATTTTGACGCTTATATACAAGAGCACCCAGCAAAGCTGGTGGCTGCACCGGTAATGTTTACTTACAATGGTTCTGCCCTTCAGGCATTTCAGTGTTTAGATTTTCTGAGTTTGCAAGGCATAACGGCAGCATCCGTTTCTGCTGGTTTTCATAGTATGTGCAATGGTGCAAATTTATGTTATCAAAAAGAAGCATTTCATGCTGTAAATGGGTTTGCTGGAGTGGATGATATTGCCAGTGGAGATGATATGCTATTGATGTATAAAATACAACAAACTTACCAAAATAGTTGCGGGTATTTATTTAGCAGCGAGGCTATTGTACAAACAGCGCCAATGCCCGATTGGACATCATTCATCAATCAGCGCATACGCTGGGCCAGTAAGGCAAACAGCTATAAAGATAAACGGATTTTTTATGTATTACTTTTGGTATATTTTACTAATCTTTTCATCCTTAGTTATGTACCAATAGCTGTGTTTGACGTTTCGTCTTTATTATGGTTTATAATATTTGTAATAGCAAAAACCGTTATTGAATGGGCCTTTATGAATAGGGTAGCAAGGTTTTATAAAATGGAAAAAATGATGCCCTTATTTTTATTATTTCAGCCTATACATATTACCTACACGGTTATAGCAGGATGGCTTGGCCGCTTTGGAAGCTATCAATGGAAAGGGCGCACTGTCAAGTAATAACATTGTCTTATTTTTGCCTCCATGGCAAGAATTCATACTGAAAAAGACACAAGCAGGAAGGAAGTTATCTTAAAAGCAGCAGCCTATTTATTTCATGAAAAAGGCTATAAAAGTGCAAGCATGAGAGACCTAGCCAGCCAAGTAGGTGTAGAGGCCGCAAGTTTGTATAATCATATTCGAAGTAAAACAGAACTGCTACATGATATCTGTTTTAATACTGCCAATTTATATTGGGACCATTTGCATGAAATAGAAAAATCGGATGAAAGACCCATTGAAAAAGTTGAAAAATTGATTCGCTTTCATATCAACCAGATTATTTCAAATTATGAAGAAGTATATGTAACCGACAGAGAATGGAAACATTTAACGGAGCCCTACCTTACCAATTACAGAAACCAACGCAGAGATTATAGAAAAAGTTTTGGCGCCATCATACAAGCCGGTATCGATAATGGGGAAATACAACAAATTGATGCATCTACTGCTGTACTGATATTGCTACATGCAATTACAGGCGTAGAAAGTTGGCATAGAAGTACTGTGAAAATTTCTGCCGAAGAGCTTGAAAACAATATGTTAACCATTTTTATAAAAGGACTAAAAAAGCAATAGCCCAATATGTCAATGCATTTTGAAACACTGTGTGTAAAGGAAGTAAAAGCAGAAACAGTAGATTGTATATCGGTCGTTTTTGATATACCCCAATCGCTAAAATCATCATTTCAATACCAACCCGGACAGCATCTAACACTTAGAAAAATGGTAGATGGCAAAGATCTGCGCAGAAACTATTCGTTGTGCAGCGCACCATTTGAACCTGAAATGCGCATTGCCATAAAAAAAATGGAGCATGGTGCATTTTCTACATGGGCAAATGAATTTTTGAAAACAGGAGATAGTATAGAAGTAATGCCCCCTGCGGGAAATTTTTTGCATAAACAAAGCACTCATCTTGAAAACTATGTAGGCATTGTCGCAGGCAGCGGCATCACCCCTATATTGAGTATCATGAAAACGGTATTAACACAGTCTAATCAAAGTAATTTCACATTAATTTATGGAAACAAAACAAGGCAAAGCATAATTTTTAAGGAGGAAATTGAAGCCCTCAAAAACAAATATATGGGCAGGGTACAAATTGTACATGTGCTCAGTAGAGAGAAAACCCTGACACCAATAAATCAGGGAAGAATTGATGCCGCAAAATGCGAGTCACTTTCTGCTACACTGCTACCATTACATGCCGATGCTTATTACATTTGCGGCCCAGAAGAAATGATATTTTCAGTGCGTGATTTTTTGCAAGAAAGAGGGGTGGAAAAAGCCAACATTCACTTTGAGTTATTTACAACACAGGCAGCCATAAATAAAAAGATTGCCAATAAAGCGGTCAACCAAGAAGGGCCCACCAGCGAAATAACCATACAATTAGATGGCCGGGGGTTTTCATTTAATTTAGCTTTTGATAGTGATAACATTTTAGATGCCGCCCTCAGGCAGGGAGCAGATTTGCCATTTGCCTGCAAGGGCGGTGTATGCTGCACCTGCAAAGCAAAACTTATAAGTGGTGAAGTGGAGATGGATGTAAACTATGGCCTTGAACATGAAGAAATAGAACAGGGTTTTATACTAACATGCCAGAGTCATCCGCTTACGGAAAAAGTGCTGATAGACTTTGATGTGAAATAGTTATAAAGGCTTTTGATATAGAGTTTATTTAACCTAAAAAATAAAAGCCCCATCGGGGCTTTTATTATAATCATTTTAATATATTTATTTCGACTCTGTTGTATTTTCATAGTACATGAGTTTAAAGCCGGTGCCATGCACATTTACAATTTGCAAACGAGGCTCCGGTCTAAGATACTTTCTCAATCTTACAATATAAACATCCATGCTACGTCCATTGAAATAGGTGTCGCTACCCCATATTTTTTTAAGTGCTTTTTCACGAGGTACCAATTCATTTAGATTTTCCAATAATACTCGGGCAAGCTTTACTTCTTTGGGAGATAATTCAATCGTAGTGCCATCTTTATATTGAAGTAATTTTCTTTTGGGACTTATCAAAATATCTCCAAGTTCATATTCTTTATTTTCTACTTCCCTATTCAGTTCTTCATTGCGGAGTACAGCTTGTGTAATTTTTGCAAGAAGCACCTGACTGTCAAATGGTTTGGTTATATAATCATCTGCGCCTAGCTGATACCCTTTTACAACATCTTCTTTTAAAGTTTTAGCTGTTATAAAAAAAAGTGGTACATCGTTATTGATATCTCTTATTTCCTCCGCCAAAGTAAAGCCATCCATTTGAGGCATCATAACATCTAATAAACAAATGTCAAACGTTTCCCGCTGAAATGCAGCAAGGCCTAAGCGGCCATCACGTTCTAGGGTAACATCAAAGTCATGCAATTCAAGAAAATTTTTCAAAACCATACCTAGATTTTGATCATCCTCACATAATAATACTTTAAAGATTTTTTGTTCCATATATATTTTTTCGGATTTCTTTTAACCAGTTTTTCTAATTAGGGTTTAAAGGTAATGCTAACCTTTAGTATGCTTTAACATTTTATTGATCCTTTAACAAATTAGTGAGCAAAAAAACGATGAAAATAAAATTTTACTTGAGTGATATACTCACCGTTTCTGCTTGAATGGAAGGAATATTCAGTACATTTTTCATAAATGTTACAATTGCAGTTTGTACGCTCAGCAGATCATTAGATTTAATATAACTGCCCAGTACATGATTCCCGGTATTTGGCATAGCCTTTTTTACTTTTAAAGAGTCTGGTGTAGATATTGACGTATACATATTAAACATGGCAGGAACACTTACTACACTATCCTGGTGAATTTCATCTTTATAATAGTATAAAAGCAATAAAGGGGCTGTTACTTTTGAAAATGTTTCTGGAGTCATAGTTGTTTCTAGCATTTCTTGCAGTTGTACGGTGGCTTCTAATGGGTACGTATAATTCCAGTATTGTTTATAAATACTTCTCGTATCTTGAGCGGTTACATTGTTGCTACCAGTTACTGTCCTTGCAATTTGCAGGCCCCAAGGATTATTTAATAGGAATGCTTTATCATTATTAATTGCAATATTTGGACTTAATAATATGAGCGATGCCACGTCATTTGGATATGTGGCAGCTAACTGCAATGCCTGGCTACCACCGGTACTAGTTGCCATCAAAATAACTTTATTGCCAAGTTGCTTACCTATCTGAAATGCCTCTTTTGCTGATTCCCAATACTTGTCTGGTGTAATATTGATAAGGTCAACGCTGGTGTCAATACCATGCTCAGCCAAGCGACTTAAATAGAGATTACATCCAAAGGTTTTTGCGATATTTCTGTGAAGTGGGGCACCTTCTTCCTGGCTAGCAGAAAAGCCATGTAAATATACAATTGCATATTCTGTTTTGCTGCGCACTGAATCATCAAACCATACTATTCTTGCTTCATTATTTGGTTTAATATGATGTGTGGCTTCATGAGCCAAAACATAATTTATAAGTCCATTTGCATCTGCTGGTACTTGTGGTAAAGCGTTTTTATACACAGGTGTCTTTGGGTTTGGGCCCAAAAAATAAATAACACTTAATAATACAATAAAGACCAATAAAAAACGAATCCATTTTGCCTTGAACATAAAAATTTTTTTGTAAAAATAGGTACCCGGTAAACATAACAGATAATCACAAATGGCTATCTATTTTCTTTCAAAAAGCCACCATAACCTTTTACGGGGTTTTATGGTGTAGTTATCGCCAATAAATTGTTTAATATGGTTCATTGCTTCATCAATATCATCTGTAAGCAAAACAAGTTTTAGATCCTCTCTGCTGATGGTGCCCACATCAACCATATAATCAATATAATCCCATAGTCCTTTATAGTAATCTTTACCAAATAAAACGATGGGAAATTTTGTCATAGTTTTGGTTTGTACCAATGTAAGGGTCTCAAAAAACTCATCCATTGTACCAAAACCACCCGGCATAATGATGAATGCATATGAATATTTTGTAAGCAAAACTTTGCGTACAAAAAAATGATCAAATGAAAGACTCACATTTAAATAAGGGTTGGCTTGCTGCTCAAATGGTAACACAATATTGCAGCCTACAGACATTCCCTTATTTTCAAAAGCCCCACGATTTGCTGCTTCCATAATACCTGGCCCTCCGCCGGTCATTGTTACAAATCCGAGATCGGCAATGCGGTTTCCAAATAATCTAGCTGCCCCATACCATTTATGATTTTCAGTAAATCTGGCTGAGCCAAAAACGGTAATACATGGACCTAAAAAATGCAATTTTCTAAATCCCATTAAAAACTGGCTTACAACTTTATATAAAAAAACAATTTCAAAGCTGCGGCTTTTTGCTCCTTCCAGATATACAGGAGTAGCCCCAGGGATCAATCGATTTGTTGTTTTCATGCGTACAAACTTACTTGATGAATTACCAATATTAAAATCTTAATGGTATTGGGATTATTATTTTTAAAGCATTTATAAGCATAAAATTTAGATGCCTTCCATATAGGAGATTGACTCAAAATTTGTTGTTCTTAGATTAAAGAAATGAAGTATTTGCTATGCGCAATGAAAAAGATTGACGTATTTCCCTATTTTTGCCGCCCTTTCACCGGGAGGCGTTATGGTGACCGCCGCTTGATAACAGGAAATTATTTTTTCAGTAAGCAAATAAAAAATTATGAAACGTACATTTCAGCCGCACAATCGCCGCCGTAAATCAGTACATGGCTTTAGAAAGCGCATGGAAACTGCAAATGGCCGAAAAGTGTTGGCAAGCCGTCGCAAAAAAGGACGTCATAAACTTACTGTTTCCGATGAAAGGAAATTAAAGTAAGATTTATATAAACTACATAGGAGCCCGCTATTTAATAGCGGGTTTTTTTAGGTTTAAAGTACCCATTTTTTTGCAAAACCAAATAATTGATTTTCTTTGATTGATGTGGCAGCAGTTATATATTGAGCTTAGGCAAAGTGATACTAAATCTCTCAGTAGATGCATCTCCCTGGTGGAGAATGAAATACCTGGCTATGATGCTTTTTTAAAATCTTTGCCAACTTCTAACCAAAAAATAACTGGGATAACAGGACCTCCCGGGGCTGGCAAAAGCACATTGGTAGATGGTATTATTAATCAATGGATAGCACAAGGCAAAAAAGTGGCTGTACTTTGTATTGATCCTTCCTCACCCTTTAATTATGGTGCTTTATTGGGTGACCGCATCCGTATGAGTGACTGGTACACTAATCCAAATGTATTTATTCGATCTCTATCAAGCAGGGGTAGCCTAGGTGGGCTTAATCCCAAAATAATAGAAATATCTGAAGTAATTAAAGCGGCAGATTTTGATGAAATATTAATTGAAACAGTAGGTGTAGGGCAAAGTGAGGTTGAAATAGCCGGATTGTCTGATACCACAATTGTAGTCCTTGTGCCAGAAGCCGGGGATGAAGTACAAACAATGAAAGCTGGTTTGATGGAGATTGCAGATATTTTTGTAGTTAATAAGGCAGACAGACCGGATGCGGCAGTATTTACAAAAAATTTACGATTCATGCTGGCTCCGGCTTTCAGCACAAAAAAAATAGAAATACCAATTATTAAAACTGTTGCAAGCAGACAAGAAGGTATTTCAGAATTAGTAGCATCTATTCTACACCATCAACAAATCAATATAACTAAAGAGAGAAAATACTGGTTGCTGGCGGAAAAAGCATGGCAACTTTTACAAAACAAAAGAATGTACCCGCTTAATAAAAAGGAGTTATTCCAAAATATTGAAAAATTATCTGCAAAAACTGATTTTAATCTTTACCAATTTGTAGCTGATGTATTGAAGAATAGATTCTAAAAATTAAAATCTAATTACAATCAACCTATTTTATCAGCCGCTTATCCTCAATAATTTCTCCATCCTTAAAAGTTATAATCCTATCGCCACCATTGGCAAACTGCATATCGTGAGTAACGATCATGATGGATTGATGCAGACTACTTTTTAACTCCTTCAAAATTGATAACACATTCATGGTATTTTTTGAATCTAAATTGCCGGTAGGCTCATCGCCAAAAATGATTTCAGGATTATTAATTAAAGCCCTAGCTATGGCCACTCTTTGCTGCTGTCCACCACTAAGTTTATTGGCTCTTTTTAAGGCCTGATCTTTTAAGCCTAGCATATCTAATTTTTCAAAAGCATGCTGTTCAATTTCTTCTTCACTATACTTTCCGAGTTTTATGGCAGGTAGCTTTACATTATCCAACACTGTAAACTCCGGTAATAAATAATGAAACTGAAATACAAAACCAATTTTCTCATTGCGCAGCGAAGCCAATTGATTTTTTGATAAAGATTTTAAAACAATACCATCTAGTTTTATATCCCCGTCATAATTTGTATCTAAAGTGGAAAGCAGATAGAGTAAAGTACTTTTACCACTACCAGATGCCCCCACCAGACATGTAAATTCATTTTTGTATAACTGTAAATTTACATTGCGTAGCACCTGAAATTTTTCTGGATCATAGAAATATTTATCAAGATGGATTGTTTCTATAATCGGGGCTGTTTTAATATTTTTTGGTACCGTGTTGCTCATACTTTATGGCTTATATCATTTACCTCGGATTATATCTACCGGGTCAATACGACTGGCTTTGCGGGCTGGTATATATCCAGCCAATGAAGTGGCAGCAAGCCCAAAAGCAAACGCCAGTACAAAAAACAATGGGTCTTTATTAAAAGCCAGATACTCCATACTTACAAAGCCTTTTATGTTTAAAGGAATGCTGCCAATAATACTCGTTACAATATATCCTAAACCCAAACCAAGTAAGCCTCCTATAAATCCTATAACCAAAGACTCTGTCAGAAAAATTCTTTTGATATCTCTGTCTTTATATCCCAATGCTTTTAAAATAGCAATATCGCCCAGCTTCTCATAAATGATCATCATTTGTATATTGAAAATGCCAAAGCCACTTACTATTAAAATTGAAATAATTACGAGGTAAGTTACTAAGTTCTGTACTTTAAATACACTGAAAATATTTGCGTTGGCTATCTTCCAATCTTCTGCACGATACGCATATTTTTTTTCAAATGAAAGTGCATCAGCTTCGCTAGTACTGATATCATTTAATTTGATATTTATGTCTGTGATATAGCTAGCATCTTTATTAAATAATTTTTGAGCGATACTTAATTTTACCAAGCCCCTCACTTTATCTACTTCTGTAAGTCCGGTTTCGTTTATGCCAGATACTTTTAAGTTGATTGAAATTCCATCCTGTGAAATTAATGTAATTGCATCTCCAATTTCAACTGCTAATGATTCAGCTAAACCAATACCTATTACAATACCATTACTACTACTTTCTAACTTTTTTAAATCGCCATACTTCATATATTGCTGCAGGTTGAAAATGCGATCTTCCTGTGTAACATTTATCCCATTTACATACCCTGCTTTTTGTACCACTCCGGATTTAAAAATGACCTGCCCACTAAGTGAAGGTGATACCCCAAATACATTAGGATGTGCCTCCAAATCCTGAATGATATAAGCGGCATTTTTTATTTTGCTGTTAATGGCTTTTGGTTTTTGACCATATACAACCACCCATTGTGAATCATTGGGCAAATATGTTTCAAGCAGGCTTTTTCTGTTTTTATCCGCTTCATTAAAGATATGAATATTTGCAGTAGTATTTATAGTACGATCAATAAAAGTGCTTTGAAATCCTGTTATTAATCCTGCCTGAAAAATAAAAACTGCAATACCAAATGTAACACCCAGCATGGCCACAATTGTTTGCCTACGCTTGGCTATTAAATGCGTAAAAGCAATGCGGAGTGTTGGATTTTTTCTAATGATGTTTTTAAATAGCGACATCAAGGTTTTATTATAGCAGTGGAAGCATCTACACCAGAAATGATTTCTACAAATCCTTTATTGCGCATACCCGTTTGTACTTTCTTTTTTGTACCATCTTTTTGAGTTATCATATTTGAGGCATCAACATATTCGTAAGGTACAACCCATACATTTTTTTGTATGCTTACTGTAATATTAGCTTCGGCACTCATACCACAGAAATAAATCAATTCGTTTGTAGGCAAATCGGTTTTTACAATAACTGTTTTATTGCCAGCGGTTAAAGATGGTTCAATCTCTTTAACTGTAGTGAGTATGGGTTTTTCTGGATATGCTTCTAGGCTGATTAAAACCTGTTGCCCAAGTGCAATCATACCAATATCTGTTTCATCAATATCGAGCCATGCTTCAAATAATTGCGAAGCGCCAAAACCAAATGCCTGCACTCCGGGGTTTATTAATTGCCCCGGTTTAATGGGCACTTCATAAATTCTTCCAGAAAAAGGAGCCCTTATTGTATAGTCTGATTTATTGTTTTGTTGGAATTGTACTTGCTGTTTTGCCAGTGATACTTCTGTGGCCAATTTTAGCTTTAACTGCTCAAAATTACTTTTCGTTTTTTGTAGGTTACTCCAGGAGAGGTCGGCCTGTGTTTGTGCCTGATCAAAGTTGGCCTTAGTGGTTATATCTTCTCTCAATAAATTTTTATACCGCTGCATATTTGTGCTATCTAAAGCATATTTGGATGCTGCCGCCAATATATCCTGCCATGCAGACTCTAACTGCATTATGCGTGTATGATTTATTGTTTCATTGTATTGTAATTGTTGATTAGCAATATCAACAGAAACATCACTGTTTGCTGACTCAATAGTAAGGAGTGCTTGTCCTTTAAAAACAGTATCTCCCGGCTTTACAAATACCTGATTAATATACCCATTTGCTTTCGATGCAATTTTTACATAGTCAATAGGATAAATCCGTCCCGATGCATACACGGTTTGGATAAGGTCTTTGCGTTCCGGTACAATACTATCCTCATTATTTCCGCAGCAAAGCAGTAGTGAAAAAACAAAACCAGCCAATAGTTGATTTCGCATATTAGGATTTGTGCAAATATAATTGTAACAATAGAATGTTTAAGTTTTGAAAATGATTAAGTGTTAGGATTGTTTCGACAGAAGTTTTGGTGAATTATTTCATCTCCAGCATTATTTGATGCTCGATTAATATAATGCAATAAATAAGAAATTTTTATGATTGTGCCATATATCTAAGCGTGTACAATACCAATTAATCCACAATTAATTTTTCTGTATATACAGCACCTTCAGATACATATTCGATGAGATAAAGCCCAGATTTAAGCTCGCTTATATCTACCTGAAATATGTTATCACCTGCAATCAATCCATTATACACGTCTTTTATTTTGTGATGATCTGTTGTTGAGATGATGATAGAAATTTTTGTTTGCCTCTTTGCTGATGCTGAAATGCTAACCATTTGCTGAGCAGGATTTGGAAATGGTGGCAGCGTACTAATATTACTTACTATACTATTATTTGAAATGCTAAATTTCCAATATCCTTCCGGTGCTGGCATTGGCCTGTTCTGTATTTTGCCATCATTAGATTTGCCTTGAATATAGTAATAGATTGTTTTACCGGCAGCTTGTGCCGGAATGTTTCCTGCCCATATATTTTGTTGTCCTTGTACCCTGTTCATAACAACAATTTTATAAGGTTGCAAAGTATCTGTGCGCCAGTATATGTGAGCCTGCCTTATGCCAGACGCATGATTAATATAAGCCCTCACCGAGTATGGTTTTGAATTATTTGTGGTATTCCTCAATGATTGGTGTGAAATCAATAAAGGGCTTTGTTCACCAATTTCTTTGGTAATGCAATGCAGTGCGCCTAATGCACCTATACTTTGTAGTGAGTTAATACCAACAATTTTATACCCCGGCAGTACTTCTCTATAAATCCGCAGTGCAGTTGTATCAGCGGGTATATTATAAGTAGGTACAATTACTGTCTTGTTAATGAACGATGAATTTGTATAAGTGAAATACCTTCCCCTATTATTTGGATATTTGCCTTTGTCATCAGGCATGGGTATTCGTATTACTTTATATGGCGTACCAAATACTGATTTGAAATTAGTAAGTATATATTGAAGATTGTCTTCTATCTGTGGTCCATCTGCCACACCAGAGGGATACTGACCTACAAGTAGTGTTTCTTCATCTAATAGCTTCATGTGCATGTCTATATGATGAATGTCATCATAAGGCAATGTGGTCATTTTTATATAACGCTGTATCCCCATATAATTTTGCATGATGCTATCAACGCCGGCTTCTGAAAGGGTTTTGTTCTCGTCTAAAATCAATTTTGATGCAAAGCCGGTTCCAAAACCATCAGTCATAAAATTACCGCCTGTGTTTACTAATTTCCAGGGGGCTGTTGTTGTAGTAAAAGTGGGAGTTTGCAGTAGTCTTCCCAAAGTGTAAGGTATTGTATCATCCTGTGGACGGGGTCTGTTATATTTCCAATCCATTGTGTACAATGAATCAACATCATTGGTATAGGTACTCCAAGGGCCATAGTCTCGGCTCCAAACAGAATTAAAGCGTGTATTTACAAAACTTACATTTACCGTATCCACTCCTCTTGCTGATAGATAATCAATAACGGATTGACTGTTTTTGCAAACAATATATACTCTACATTCTTGTTTTGCAGCACGTACTATTTCTGTTAAAATGGAGGGATAGCTTGTCCAAGTTATTTGCAGTGCCTGCAATGCTTCCCACTCTGCTATGGTACGTACTTTTTTTTGAGGGGGCAATATGAAAACATCTGCCGCAGCCGGTGCTGTTGGCAATAAATCCTCCTCCATCATCAACATTTTTTCTCTTGCCGTCATATAATGTGGCAGGTATTGCCCGTAAGCAAATTCAATCAGCAATAAACAAACTAAAGATAATAAATGGCGTAAGTACATAGTGTATATTTTTTATGGTGCGTTACAAACTTAAAGAGAAATATAAATCTGAAGTACCATAAAAATATTTCATCCCGAGAAATATGATAAAGCGGTTTGAATAATGCATTTGCTCATTTTAGCACCTGTCCAAAACTTCCACGGGTTGCTCTGGATTTTATATTTGAGTCAAATCTTTATTGCTAACTCACTAATATATCTCCGGTCATTTCTGCCGGAATGGCTAGGCCCATTACGGTAAGAATACTTGGTGCTAAGTCTCCCAGTTTCCCTGGCTTTAAGGTCCATTTTTTGGTTTGATGCATTACAAAGAGCGGCACCAAATTAAGCGTATGCGCAGTGTTTGGGCTACCATCTTCATTAATCATAAAATCCGCATTACCATGATCTGCTGTTAGAAAAATGGTATACCCATGATGGAGTGCAGCAGTTGCTATTTTTTGCACACAAAAATCAACGGTTTCCACTGCTTTTTGTACAGCACTAAATACACCAGTATGACCCACCATATCAGGATTGGCAAAATTTAAACATATAAAATCTGCTGATTCATTTTCTATTTCTGGCAATAGTTTTTCTGTAAGCTCCTGAGCACTCATCTCAGGTTGTAAATCATAAGTGGCTACCTTAGGACTGGCAGCAAGAATGCGGCTCTCCCCCTCATAAGGTAATTCTCTACCACCACTAAAAAAGAATGTAACGTGAGGATATTTTTCAGTTTCTGCTATTCTAATCTGCTTTAATCCATGTGCAGCAATGACGGCTCCTAATGTATTTTCAAGATTGTCATTTTTAAATACGACATGAATGTTTTTATATGTTTTATCATATTCCGTAAGGGTTGTATAATGCAATGGAAATGCATGCATTTGCTGCTGTGGAAAATCCTGCTGGGTAAGTACCTGCGTTATTTCTCTGCACCTATCTGTTCTAAAGTTAAAACACAATACGGCATCGCCTTCTTTTATAAGTCCATCATGACCTGCTGCGCTATTGATGATGGGTAGAATAAACTCATCTGTAACCCCTTGACTGTATGAATCATTCATTGCTGATAAAACATCATCAGTTTGTTTCCCATTTCCATGCACTAAAGCTTCGTAGGCTATTTTAACACGCTCCCACCTTTTATCCCTGTCCATGGCATAATATCTACCTATTACAGAGGCAATGATGCCCACTGAATTTTCCAAATGATTTTGGAGTGCTATCATAAACGCTAACCCACTTTTAGGGTCAGTATCTCGGCCATCCGTAAATGCATGAATGAATAATTTTTCTATGCCTTCCTTTTTGCAGATATCACAAATAGCTTTGAGATGATTGAGGTGAGAATGTACACCACCATCACTTACCAAACCCAGCAAATGCAAGCTTTTATTGTTTTCTTTTGCATACTGAAGGGATGCTTTTAGTACGGGGTTTGCAGCTAATTCTCCTGTTTTTATGGCAACATTTATGCGCTGCAATTCTTGATATACCACACGACCTGCACCAATATTCAAATGACCTACTTCACTATTTCCCATTTGCCCTTCGGGCAATCCTACAGCTTCCCCACAGGTTACCAGTGTAGTATTGGGATATTGACCATATAAGCTCCTATAAAATGGCACATTTGATTGTTGAATGGCATCTGCAGAAGCTAGTTTGCCTAAACCCCATCCATCCATTATAATTAAGATTGCTTTATTCGTTTCCATTTCTGTTTATTTTAAAAAAACATGAAGCAAATGTAATCCTATGGACTCAATTTCCTACTTTGGCATGTTTTTGGCGCATTAAATGCAACAGGTTTTCTATGAAATTAATATTATCCGTTTCCATTTTTCTGATTAGTATATTTAGTTATGCCCAGAATAACACCACCAACAGTGAGGCATTAATTACTGCATTAAAAGAGGCAAATGTCACAAAATTTACCAGCTATTTTGATAATTTTATTGACTTAAAACTTCCCCAAAAGGATGAAATAAAAAATATTGGGAAAACTCAAGCCTCTCTTACAATAAAGAGATTTTACGAGGAAAATGCTATCACCGGTTTTGAATTGAGTAGCCAGCGGGAAATAGCCGGCACCATGTATATAGCCGGTAAACTAACAACCTCCGGCTCGGATTTTAACATTACCCTCATGCTCAAAAAAAAGGGGGATGATCTTAATATGCTTACCCTAAGGATTAACTAAAAGAATTCAAATCATTTTACAGGGCTACATGTTAGCCCTGTTTTATTTCAGCCCTATATTGCAGGCATGAATCAAACAGATATATCAGCACTATATCAAAAATATTTACAATTTCCATTAGTACAAACGGATACTAGACAAATTACTAATGGGGCTTTGTTTTTTGCCTTAAAAGGACCAAATTTCAATGGAAATTTATTTGCTGAAAAAGCATTACAAGCTGGTGCGGCTTATGTAATAGCAGATGAAGACAGTGGATATGCTGATGACCGTATTATTTATACAGACGATGTATTAACAACATTGCAGGCATTAGCACTTCATCATAGAAAACAATTAAGCATACCAATATTAGCCATCACAGGAAGCAATGGGAAAACAACTACCAAAGAACTGGTACATGCAGTGCTGGCCACCCAATATAAAACCAGCACTACCATTGGCAATCTGAATAATCATATTGGCGTTCCACTTACATTACTTAAAATAACGCATGAACACGAAATAGCGGTGGTGGAAATGGGAGCCAATCATCAAAAAGAAATTGAAGGATATTGTTTCTATACTTCACCCACACATGGCATCATTACCAATTGTGGCAAAGCGCATTTAGAAGGGTTTGGCGGTGTGGAGGGTGTAAGAAAAGGAAAGGGAGAGTTATATGATTTTCTACGAAAGCATGAGGGCGTTGTATTTGCGTTTGATGATTATGATTACCTACATCAAATGAGTAATGGCTTAGAAAATTTAGAATGGTATGGCACCAAAAATGGGAAAGTAGTTGGCAATACATGGCAAACCGAACCATTTCTTACTGTGCAAATGAGTTATGGAGTTGCATTTGAAAAAATACATACCCAATTAGTGGGTGCATATAATCTTCCAAATGTGCTATGTGCTATAGCTATTGGAAAACATTTTGGTGTGCCAAATGAAAAAATTAGAAAGGCCATAGAAAACTATGCACCTGGCAATAGCCGTAGCCAGCTGATTTCAAAAGGCTCTAACAAAATTGTATTGGATGCTTATAATGCTAATCCAACAAGTATGAAAGCGGCCATCGAAAATTTTGCAGCCATACAAGCGGCGCATAAAATAATTTTGCTAGGCGGCATGATGGAGCTTGGAGAGGATAGTGTAAAGGAGCACCAGGAACTGGTTTACTTACTACAGCAATATAATTGGACAGATGTTTATTTAGTTGGTGGAGATTTTGCATTCATAGCACATAGTTATCATTATATAGAAGCCTCAAACCAATTGTCTGCACTGCTTTCAAAACAACATTTTACTAATACTTATTTCTTAGTAAAAGGAAGCAGGAGTATGCAAATGGAAAAAGCGGTAGACGGGATTGCATAAATCTTAGTTAATGAAATGCATATTTTTATGCACAAATTTCAAATTTTTTTGCAGCATAGATACTTTAATTGCGGATATATTTTAAGCATCAGGCAATCTTTCCTCATGCGCATGGCATCCTAAAAAAAACTCGCAAAAGCCTATGATCCTACACCTAATTTTTGTGTGGCGGCAAGAGGCCACTTGGAATTAAGCCGTATAATAATGTCTTTTATATTTTCTTCCATTACAAAGCCTTGCAAAACGAAGAGATGGTGTACAGGGCGAACCGGAAGGACCTCTCAATACCGGGTTATAAGACCTATGGACTTTTAAATATTTTGCAGGACATTTTGGATTGACCGCTGCTTTATATTGCATCCAATAAAAGCGATAGCCATGCGTAAGTTTTTACAAACCATTTTTCGAAAACCTGTAATGTGGATGGCTAATCGTTTTTCTAGTAATCCCAAACAGGAGGACGTGCATAAAAGCTTAGACAGGTTATATCAACACATTCAAGATGGCGTGCATAAAAAAGGAGTTATCATAAATGCCGGTCAGCAGGATAAATTTATTGTATTTAGCGATTTACACAAAGGTGCCAGAAATGGTGCTGATGATTTTAGAAAAGCAGAGCCAAATTATCTTCAAGCATTGAGTTATTATTTTCAGGAAGGGTTTTGCTATATCAATCTGGGCGATAGTGAAGAGCTATGGGAAAATGGATTTATTCCTATTGAAAAACACAATAGGGAAAATTTTGCTGCTGAAAGAAAGTTTCTGGATACTAACAAATTTCATAAAGTGTTTGGCAATCATGATGTGTATTGGAATAAGGGTGTAAATATTCTGGCTCCGGTAGGTTTAAAAATACTTTATGGAAAAGATTTTCCTGTACATGAAGGGTTAATTTTGCAATACGAAAATCAGCCCCATATACTGCTTACACATGGTCATCAGGGAGATGGACAGAGTGATGGTAATTTTTTTAGTGCCTGGTTTGTATCCTCAATATGGGCGCCACTACAATCTTATTTGGCATTAAACCCAAATACGCCTTCCACAAATGATACTTTAAAAACTACACACAATAAATTTATGTATGACTGGGTAGCATTACAACAAAATCTGTTGCTGATTACAGGGCATACCCACCAGCCAGTGTTTGAATCACTTACACATTTAGAAAGATTATATCGTAGTTTATACTTTGCCCGTGCCACGGGCAATGATTTATTGGAAAAAGAAACTATAGATCTTATTGAAAAAATCAATCAAAAGAAGGAAATAAAAACGGCATCAGCATTACAGGTAAAGCCTTGTTATTTCAACACAGGTTGCTGCTGTTTTGATGATGGGGACATTACAGGTATTGAATTAGATGCTGTATCTATTCGGCTCATTAAATGGAGCAATCAAAATGGAAAACCTACAAGAATAATCTTAGAAGAAACCAGTTTTGATCGACTTAAAATGACATAATCCTTTTATTCTAATTTTGTAATCTTTAATACATTGGTGGGCAGGTGTTTATGTACCGGTGTACTACCAGTATTGATAATTACATCCCCGGTTTTTATAAATCCTCTTTCTTTTAAAATTTTTATTTGGTCTGCTATTATATCATCCAGACTTATTTCTTCATCATAGTAAAAAGCACGAACACCCCAGCTCAAACTGAGCTGACTTACCAATGATTTTGATTTTGTAAAAATATAGAGTGGAGCTTGTGGTCTATAGCTACTCAGCATAAATGCGGTATAACCACTTTGTGTCATACCGATTAAGGCATCTGCCTGCACATCCTCTGCAAGTTTGCAAGCGTTATAACAAACAGCATCACTCAGAAATGAAGGTGAGTGGGGTAGTGGTTTTAAATCATCCGCTCTATTGTATCTATATTCTGTACGTTCTACTTCATATATAATTTTTCGCATGGTTTCCACCACCAAGGCGGGATGTTTGCCTGTGGCAGTTTCACCACTTAGCATCACGGCGTCTGCACCTTCTAAAACGGCATTGGCTACATCTGTAATTTCACTACGGTTTGGTTTTACACGGTCTATCATACTCTCCATCATTTGCGTAGCTACAATTACCGGCTTGGCCCTATGTATGCATTTGCGAATTATATCCCGCTGTGCCATGGGAATTTTTTCTACGGGAAGTTCTACGCCTAAATCGCCCCTTGCCACCATTACTGCATCGCTCTCTAAAATGATATTGCGCAAGTCTTTTAGTGCAGATGGCATTTCAATTTTTGCTATCACTTTGGATTTGCAACCACCTTCTTTTATTCTCCTTTTTAAGTCAATAATATCTTCTGCTTTGCGTACAAATGATAGTGCTACCCAATCAATTTGGTGGGCCATTATAAAATCAAGATCAACTAAATCTTTTTCAGTAAGTGGCGGAAGCGAAATTTCTGTATCCGGCAGATTGATTCCTTTTTTTGGTAAAAGGATTCCTCCATAGGTTACTTCCACTTTTACTTCTCCATCTGCCTCAGTTGATACAACAACAACTTCTAATTTTCCATCATCAATTAATATTTTATCACCCACTTTTACATCAGTGTGTAAGTCGGGATAAGACACATATATTTTTTCCTTGGTGCCAATTACCTTTTCACGAGAAGTAAATGTGAGTATATCCCCTCTATTGATTTCTAATAAACCATTTTGAATTTCTCCAACTCTCAATTTTGGTCCTTGTAAATCTGCAAGGATTGAAATACTATATGGTTCTTCATCATACATTCTTTCAATATGTTGTATGATTTCAAGTTTATCTTCATGTGTGCCGTGAGAAAAATTGAGTCTGAAAACATTTACACCTGCTTTTACAAGTTCTAATAATTTTTCATAGGTATCACAGCTGGGGCCCACTGTAGCTACAATCTTTGTGCGGTGTCCCGTATGGTCTAATCCTGCTTTATTATCCATCTGCCTGTACAGGTACTTATCAATATTTGTTGACATTTTTATTTTAGTTTTAATGTATGTTAGCTGGCAAGTATTTTTACAATCTTCATCCAGTCTTCATTCATTTTTTGGTTTTTAGAAATGGTTTCAGTAATTGGGGTGTAATGCATTTTATTATTGAGTATGCCTACCATTACATTATTTCTTCCTTCCATCAAGCTTTCCACCGCATGATAGCCCATACGGCTTGCTATAAATCTATCCATACTACTTGGTGCACCACCTCTTTGAATATGGCCAATTATGGTAACACGTGTATCTACATTTGGAATTTTTTCTCTGATAATTTTAGAAACTATAGCAGCTCCTTTTTCATCTGGCTTGGAAGCATCTGGTGTGTACCCCTCAGCTACTACTACTAAGTTTACTAATTTTTTTCTTTTTTCTTTTTCACTGAGCGATGCAATCATTTCATCTATACCAATACTTGCTTCGGGCATTAATATATTTTCTGCACCTGTGCCAATGCCACTATACAAGGCAATATACCCTGCATGGCGGCCCATTACTTCAACAATAAATAAACGATCATGGGCATCCATGGTATCCCTTATTTTGTCTATACATTCAATGGCGGTGTTTACTGCTGTATCAAAACCAATGGTAAAATCTGTACCATATAAATCTTTGTCAATTGTACCGGGCAAGCCTACACAGGAAATGCCATGTTCTGCATGAAGTTTTGCTGCACCTGTAAAGCTACCATCACCACCTATTACCACTAAACCATCTATACCTCTTTTTTTCAAATTGGCGGCTGCTAAACTTCTTCCTTCCGGAGTAAAAAATGCTTTACTTCTTGCTGTTTTCAAAATGGTACCGCCTCGTTGTATTATATTGGCCACTGACCGAGAATCCATTTGACTGATATCATCTTCTATCATACCACTATAACCACGGTATATACCAAATACTTCAATGTGATGATATAACGCTGTACGTACTACTGCTCTTATGGCTGCATTCATGCCAGGTGAATCACCCCCTGAAGTCATAACTGCAATCTTGTTTATTTTTTGATTCATTGTTGAATATTAAAGCCTTTTTGATTACAAATCTCCTCTAAAAGGTTCTGTACAAAAACCCAAAAATAGTAGTTTGAAAGTATTTGAAAATTATACTACCTATTAAAATGTATTTACAAATGTACGTTAGTAAAAAAACTAGGATAACAATCGATTGAGAATATTGCGATACGATTTTGTAAATAATTATTGTTGAATATTTTGTTTCCAAAGCAGGCTGCCATCTCCATAACTCAAAAATCTAAAATCATGTTGCAAAGCATATTCATAGACCTTTCGCCATCCCGGGCCTATGAGAGCTGCTACTAATAGTAGGAGCGTAGACTCCGGTTGATGAAAATTGGTGACCAATGCATCAATTATTTTAAATTGATAGCCCGGTGCTATGAGGATACTGGTAGGAATGATGAGGCGATTTTTATTATTTGCTTTACACCATTCTAACAAACTTTCTAGCGCCAGATTTTTTGAAATTGTGGGTTCTATTTCTTCATAAACATCCCATTGTTTTATGCCAATGTCAGATATGGAAATAGATTTTAATTCCATACCCATACTCACTAAAGTAAATATTTTACAACCTACATTATATATCGTTTCTAAGGATCTGCATACGGTGGTGCCCACACCCACAATTGCCCCACTATGCTGCTGAATTTTTTTAATACACTCAACAGATATATCCATCCATTCTGCATGCATAGTATGCCCTTCCATAGTAGCAGCTTTTACCGGTTTGAATGTGCCTGCGCCTACATGAAGTGTAATAAATGATTGATAAATGCCTGCAGATTTTATTTTGTTTAAAATAGTATCAGTAAAATGTAAACCTGCAGTAGGGGCTGCCACACTGCCTGCTTTATCTGCATATACTGTTTGATATGAAATGCTGTCTTGCTCTTCTGCCTGTCTGTGTAAGTAAGGAGGTAAAGGAATGACGCCTGCTGCATGAAGTAGTGCTGCAAAACTAATATTAGCATTGCCCCAAGAAAACTCTACCAAAAAACAGTCGTCGAATATTTCTTTTTTTATGGCAGATAGTACCACGGATTTGTGCTCAATAATTACTGTTTTTTCCAAACTTCCATTTTTCCATTTTTTTGCACCACCAATGAGGCAAAGCCAATGGCATTTATTCTTTTGAAGCATAGCTTCTTCTAGTGAAGAATCGGCATTTGCTGGCTCCAGACAAAAGAGTTCTATTTTTCCTCCGGAAGGTTTTTCAAATAAAATACGTGCCTCAATTACTTTAGTATTATTAAAGACCATCATTGACCCGGCAGGTATATAGGATGTAATATTTTTATATTGATTTTCTGAAATATTTCCATCATAAATGAGCATTCTACTGGTGTCTCGCTCCAATAAAGGATAACGTGCAATTTTTTCTTCTGGTAGCGTATAAGTAAAGTCTTTAATAGAAATATAGCGGGGATGCATAAACGAAAATTTTATACCGGGGTTGATTTATTAAAACCAGCCTCTTTTTCTAAAAATGACAACCATGATTAAAGTAATAACCAGCATAATGCCTACGGCTAAATAAAAACCCTGCGCCTGTTGACTAAGCGGTATAACCTGAAAGTTCATACCAAATATACCACCTATTACAGTAGCCGGTGCCAATAGGCTGGTAACAATAGCCATTACTTTCATTACTTCATTCATTTTAAGGTTTACTTTGTTGATATATAAATCCTGTAGGGTCATCATCATATCTCTATAGTTTTCGACTAAATCATTGGCTTGTATAATGTGATCATAAACGTCCTTAAAATATTTTGTGGTACGTTCTTGTAATAAATCGCTATCGCTTCTTATAAATCCATTGATGAGTTCCCTTACTGGTGCAATGTTTCTTTTCAATACAATTAGTTCTTTGCGCAGATTACTGATTTGAGCCAAGCTGTGGGTATTACCATATCTTATTATTTCTTCTTCAAGTACCTCAATTCTATCCCCCAGTTTTTCAAGCACCAAATAATAATTATCAACAATAGCATCCAAAAGCGAATAACAAAGATAGTCGGCCGAACCAGTACGCAATTTACTTCCTTGTACATGCAGCTTATCCCGCAGGGCATTAAAGACATCTCTCTGGGGGTCTTCTTGAAAACTGATTACAAAAGTTTTTCCGAGAATAATACTTACTTGTTCGGATTCTACCGCATCTTCCTTTTCATTAAAATAAAGCATATTAAGCAGACAGAATAAATGGCTCTCCATTTCATCCATTTTTGGACGTTGGTTTATACTCAATATATCCTCTGTTATTAATGAGTGAATATCAAAAAGGTTACATACATATTCTACATCCTTTTTTCTGACACCATCAATATTTATCCAGGTATTATTGCCATTGTTTTTAAAAGCCAAACAGTCTTCCAGTTTAGTAAACTCTTTTGTATATATTTCATCTTTATTATAATCAAATACACTTACCACTATATGCTCTGGCTCTGCACGTACCCTTTCTCGGGTAGGGTTTACTCTAAAAATTTCTCTGGTTCTTTTTGTTTTAAAAATACCGGTTATTAGCTTAAGATATTTAGTACTAGTCATAAATGATATTGCCGGTTTTTTTGCAGCAGCAAATGTAATGATTTCGATAGCCAAAACTTTATCCCTTCGGGGAATGATAAAGTAGGTACACCGTTTTACAGGCAATAAGGTATTGTTTCAAATGTTGGAGAATTATAGTTATAAAATGAAGTGATTGATAGTATCATAAACCCCGAAGTGATGACAAAATATTTTTTTGAGCAAGCTGGTTAGAGAGAAGCCAGTCGACAGCCAGTGAATACACCACAGATGGGTGTAAGTAGTAATATCGTAATCATTGATAATAACACCTATATTTAAGTGCTAACTTTGCTGCATTATCTTTATTTAGAATGGGATGATCATAAAAAAGCATTGTTCCAGTTATTGTCAAATTCCTATTATGGTGTATAGTGACGTGATTGGCTCCATTGGTGTGGGGCTTATTTTAATAGCCTATTTCTTAAACAGTTTTGCTTATATTTCAAAGGATGGAAGCATATTTTTTGTTCTAAATATATCAGGTTCGGCATTGGCTTGTTTTGCATCTTTCCTCATTGATTATATGCCATTTATTGTTTTGGAAGGTGCATGGTGTGTAGTGTCTGTAATTGGACTTTTGAAACGTAAAAGATAAACTATATTATGTATTAATTTATTAAACCCAGATAGTGAAGTTGAAATTTATTGCAAGGCCGAAACGCTGCATACAAAAGCATTTGTGAACAATTGTTGATTTTAAAAGTTCCCTATTTCTTCTGCCAAAAACCAACCTCAAACACTTATCTATATTGCTTTTCAACTTTTCATTATAAAGCCATTATCAATATCGGGTTTTAAGGATTTACATTGCCATACACAGCGGCTTGAAAGTAGAATTGCTTTCCCTTTTTTGTGATGATGAATAAATTATTAAAAGCATTGTCTGGCAAATCTTTGGTTAATACCGTTCTACCTAAAATCTTATTTACAAGATCAGCTACTGTATTACTATGACCAATAATTAATGTATTTTTTTTGGTATTGCGAAGGCTGTCTGTAAATGTGGGGTTAGTGTTTGTATCGTATATCAATACGGGTAAATGATAAAACTCAGCTACAGGTGCTGCAGTAGTTCTTGTTCTGGTTGTATTAGTAGAATAAATTTGATTGATATGGGCATATTTCAAACTTTCTTGTAGTGCTATGGCTCTTTGCTGACCTGCATCAGACAAGGGTACATCGCCGCCCATTGTGGCAGTTGGTGTGGCCTTTTCTGCATGTCTTACCACATAGAATGAGGTTGTTTTGCAAGAACAAAAACTGGTGATTATAATTAGTATAAATAATTGCTTCATGGCTATTTTTTTGTAAGATAAATTTGTTTAATAATACATTCCATCAAAAAGTTTTTTAGCTTCCATTAGATTTTTAAATATGTTTATTCATAATAGATACTGAAAAATAATTGTGTCTTATTTTCCAAAGGCTGACAAGTTACTTCCAAAAATTTTTACAGAAATGGCTAAAAGAATTACACCAAAAAATTTGCGTACCGCTGCTAGTCCATTTACCCCCAATACTTTTTCAATCCATTGAAGGGAAATGAGTACAAGAAATACCAATACTAAATTTATAACTATACCTAAAGTAATATATAATTCTTCAAAATTTGCTTTCAAAGACATAATGGTTGTAAGCGTACCACTTCCGGCTATTAGAGGAAAAGCAATTGGCACCAAAGTGCCACTACTTGCATTTTCATCCTGCTTAAATAATTCAAGACCCAATACCATTTCAATACCTATCAAAAACATGATGATAGAGCCACCAATAGCAAAGGATTGTACATCTAGCCCAAGTATTTTAAGAATTGGCTTACCGGCAAAGAGAAATAAAATCATTAATCCTCCGGATACCAATGTGGCTTGTACGTTTTTTATTTGACCCATCTTTTTTTTCATGGAGATGAGTACCGGCACAGAACCAATAATGTCTATGACGGCAAATAGGGTAAATGTAACAGTAAGCAGTTTGTCAAATTCAAATGCCATAACATAGTTTTTGCAAATATATTACATATATGAGGGGCGATGACGCTCAGTATGTGTTGGGGGTACATTGTGCAATATTTCGTATTGCCAAATATTATGCTCAAGGTATAATTTAACAACGCACCCATAGTAAATTTTGAATACCTTAAATGAATCGACAAGCGCTGTATTTGTAATATGTGATAAGGTACTTCTGATAATGCCAGCATGAGTTACAACAGCTAAAGGTGCTTCAGGAAATAATCTATTTTCAAATAAATCAACACAACGCTGATGTAAATCAATATAACTTTCCCCACCCGGTATTTTTACATGTACAAAATCCTGCATCCAAGGTTCTGTTTCGGTGCGAGGTATATCATCCCATTTTCGCATTTCCCATTCCCCACAATCAAGTTCCATAAGATGTGGATGAATGATTTTTTCATGCTGAGTAAATAAACGATCAGCCAGTTTTTTACAGCGTTGTAATGGACTGGAGTAAATGGTTTTTATATGCGTGGGAATATGACCTTCAATGGCATTTGCCTCTGCTTCAAAACTTTCTGCTACATCTAAATCAGACTGTCCATAGCAAGTACCTGCTGCTACTAGCGGAGTGGTATGTCTTACCAGATAAATTTCCATAATATGATTACACTCAAATAAAATAATAGTTCAGCCACCTGTTGTACTGTTCCCAAACAATCGCCTGTATAACCACCAATCCATTTATGATAATACCAGCGTAGATAGAGCATGCTGGTAAGTGGTATGATGAGCACCAAAATAATTGTAGGCTCCATAAACATCAACAATGGCAATAATCCAAAGCAAGCTGCCGGCAAAATTTCAGTAGCCGTAATTCTTTTTGCTAAGGGCTTAGCTTTTGCATCTTCATTCTCTCTTACATAGTTACTAATGGGCATCAATAAAACTGCACAAAGCCGGGATGCTGCATGTGCCGCTATCAACACAAAAGGAAACTGTGTTTCGGAGAAATGATAAATTGACTGCAGGCATAAAAATTTCAAAAGCAACATACAAAACACACCCACCACTCCATAAGCCCCGCTTCTACTGTCTTTCATGATGGATAGGATTTTTTCTTTTGTCCACCCACCGCCAAAACCATCGCATACATCTGCAAAACCATCTTCATGAAAAGCACCAGTTATAAAGATGCTTGTAATCATGGAAAGCAGTATGGCAATATCCGGATTAAAGACTGCATTAAACCCAATAAATGCAAGCGCAGACAAGCCGCCAACTATCCAACCAATCAATGGAAAATAGCGGGTAGCTTTATTTAAATCTGTGGCATTATGATTAATCCATTTTGGACATGGAATGCGTGTGTAAAACATTAAGGCAGAAAAAAAATACCTGATTTCATTTTGAATCATAAGCATGGAGTAAAGCTACTAATGTAAGCTGCAAATTATAATTGGCTTATTGTTTTTCTGAAACACCTGCTGATTCAAAGCTTGCCATTTCATTTAAGAAACCAACAGCACTTTGTAATAATGGAATGGCAAGTGCAGCGCCTGTGCCCTCGCCTAATCGCATACCAAGATGGAGTAATGGTGTAGCTCCAATTTGCCGAAGCATTTTTTCATGACCAAGCTCTCCACTGGTATGTGCAAAAACGCAATATTGAAGTAAAGCACTATTACTATCAAGCGTTCTGCTTTTTTGTGTAGGTGTATCCAAAATGGTAATGGCTGCATATAAAGCCGCAGTTGCAATAAAACCATCTACTAGTATGATCATATTCAGCTTGTAAGCCTGTAAAAATGCTCCTGCCATCATGGCTATTTCAAACCCACCAACTCTTGCCAATAATGCATGTGGGGTAATATCTTCCCGTAGGTTATGAAATTGTGCGGCATCTGATAATACATGTAATTTCTTTTGAAGTTGTTCGTCACTTGAACCCGTTCCTCTTCCTACACATTCCTCCAGAGGCAAACCTGTATAGTGGTGCATAATTAAACTGGCTGATGAAGTATTGCCAATACCCATTTCCCCAAAGCCGATAGTATTGCATCCCTCATCAAAAATATGCTGGATAATATCTTTTCCTTTTTGTAAGGTTTGTATCAATTCTTCATGGCTCATGGCCCAGCCTTGTTTATAAGAATGGGTTCCCATTCTCTGCTTAGCATGTATGATGGGCAATGTGGAATCAAACTCAAAATTGACACCAGCATCCACCACTGTAAGTGCTGTATGGTGTTGCTTACAAAACACATTTATGGCTGCACCACCTTGTACAAAGTTTAAAACCATTTGTGCAGTTACTGCCTGCGGATAAGGATTCACTTCGCCTTCAGCAGCTATGCCGTGATCGGCTGCAAATACAACAATATGCGGCTTTGAAATAACAGGCGAAATTGTTTGTTGTATAGTACCAATTTGTAAAGCCAATTGCTCCAATACTCCCAATGCACCAATGGGTTTTGTTTTATTATTTATTTTATGTAATAATTCAGTTTGCATTATGTCTTGTTTAAATTTTTGAGATGATATCACAGAACCAAAATCCTTTTGTGCCCACATCCTTAATGGGAGTGGGATGATTACTGTATTTAATGTCTAATGGTGTATATTTTTTTTCTCCCAGCGCTATAGCTATCGGGTGTGTATAAAACGGAGCATCAAAACAAAAACTATGAAATTCCCCATTTTCCCCGCAGGGGTCCACATGGGTTGGAAGTAGAGATAAAAAATTTTCATCTATTATTTTACCACACCATGTTTCATCCAAATAGCCATCATTTATACAGCAGATACATGTTTTAAAACCTTTTGCTATAAAGTCTTTTACAATAAATGTAGTGTCCATTTTCCAAAGAGGAAATACAGCCTGCATATCAAGCGCAGCCATTTTTTGCTCTCTATATAAACGAAGGTCATCTAAAAAAATATCGCCAAATATTACATGATTAATTCCTTCGGATTTTGCTGAGCTAAGTGCTGCTTGCATTTGATTTTCGTATTCAATATTATTGGCTTCATACACATACATTTTTAGTAAGGGTATGCCCAATTGTGCAGCTTGTATATCTATTAGTTCCTCCCTGATGCCATGCATGGAAAGCCTTTTGTAGGTACCATTAAAAGTACTCAATAAATATTTTACATCATATACAGCTTCGCTGAATATTTTATGCAAAGCATAACTACTGTCTTTGCCACCACTCCAGGAAAATATTGCAGGAATTTTACTCATATTATTTCAAAAAAGAGGCCACTTGTATTTTGCAATCTGTTTTTTATTTCAATGATCTTTATCAGCTATGCAGTAGTATTTTTTATGGTGACAGGAAGACCACTTACCATCAAAATAACTTTGTCTGCCACAGCTGCCACATATTGATTTGCCCAGCCTTGAAGGTCTGTAAACCTGCGCCCAATATGGGTTTCGGCATGCATGCCCATTCCAATTTCATTACTAATGATGATAAAACTGCCAGGCCTTTTACTTAAAGCATCTATCTGATTTTTAAATAATAAAAGTGAAGCGTCTACATCATTTTTTGTATCCATAAAAAAATTGGTGAGCCATAGCGTTACACAATCTATTACGCAAATTGCATTATCTATGGAAAGAGTAGAAAGGTCTCTTTGCTCTTCAATATTTGTCCAGTTATTATCTCTTTCCTGCTGGTGCCGTTGAATTCTTTTTTCAAAATCATCGTCCCAAACTTTTGCTGTTGCTATATATACTGGATTTGTAGTAAGGGATAATGCCAATTGCTGTGCATAGCTACTCTTACCACTTCTTGCTCCACCTGTTATAAATATTATCATTTTATAGATTGAAACATGATGTAGATGATATTTTTATAAGTCCTTTAAGCTATTTGCATTTGAGTAAAGAGATTGGTAGATTTATGTTTGAGATGGATTGGGATTTGAAAAATAGAAGGGTGAAACAAAGCTGACAACAATTCTATTCCATCTACCAAAGTAGAGGCAGAGGGTTGTGTAAACAAGTCATAGTCTGCCAAATAAACCTGCTTGCTACGTACTGCTTCTATTTCCTGCCAGCCATGTTTATTTGTAAGCAAATGCATTTCTTCCATTGCTCTGTTGATATGAAATCCACATGGTGCAATTACGATTATTTCTGGATTATATTTTATTATTTTCTCCCAATTTGTTACAATGCTATCACCTGCAGGATTACTCAGCATATCTATACCTCCTGCTTGTGCAATCTGAAATGGAATCCAATGACCACAATTATAAATGGGCTCAATCCATTCCATAAGCAAGACCCTTTTTAAGGGCATTTTGTGCAAACGAAGTTTGTCTAAAACAGCATCAGTTTTCTTTTGGAGTAGGGCTAAATATTTATACGCAGCTTCTTCCTGCCCCAATGCTTTTGCAATTGTGATGGCCGTATAAAAAACATCTGCTAAATTATTTGGTGTGTGTGGGATAAGCTGTGGCTGTTTTGCCAAAGTGGCCACCGCAGCGGCCGTGCACTTTGTATCTATTTGACATACTTCACAGGTATCCTGTGTAAAGATGATGTCTGGTTGTATTTGATGTAGTTGTACTTCATCCACATAGTACAAACTTTTTCCTTGTGCTTTGCTGGCTGAAAATATTTTATCTATTTCGGTACTGCTGTAATTTTTGCCTTCCATTACACAGCGCACTACTTTAGTTTTTTCTGAAAGAGCTTGTGCAGGACATTCGAAAGTAACACCTTGTAGCAGGTGTTGCAAACCCATGTCATAAATCATTTGTGTAGCAGCAGGCAAGAAGGAACAAGCAACCATCAATTGATATATTTATTTTTTAAAAATGGCAGTAAAAGGAATTGCACTATGCAACTGCCAATTGTGGTTGTTGCTTTTTGAGCCATTCGAAACTGCCAAACATGACGCCACTATACACAATGGTACCTATTAAAAAATTCCTCATAAATGGAAAACCTTGTACATAGCATTGGAGTAAACCATTTATATCTCTGCTTAGAGGCTGACCGGTGCGTATGTCCATACCACCTCCTGCCCATACAGTAAAATCTGCAATAGCCCAATGGGAAAGAGAAGCAACAATGGCTGCTAATATTACATTTTTTACTCCCACATTTTTAAGTATCCATTTGCCTATAAAACTTATTAAAATAAATATGCCATAAATCCAATACCAACCGCTGTACATAAAACCATATTTCCCTGCGAAAACAAAATTATTAATGATGATATCACTTACGAATAATGTAAGCAAAGGAAATAAAACGGCTTTCCACTGTTTTGTAAAGTAAGCCCCACCAAATAAGCCCATGGCACCAATGGGTGTAAAGTTGCTCCATGGAGTTAGAGATGCTGCATTGGGTATGCGCATAGCGGCTACAACTATCATAAACAATGCAAGAACTAGAAAGCGGGGATTGAATTTTTCTGTCATAAAATTGTTTTATAAAACCGGATGATCGCTATCACCCGGTTTTTACATTTATATAAAAATTTAAAAATTGTATGCAATACCTGCCATAACATTCAGTTGTCTGCTGTTATAACCTACTACATCAAAGTACTTTTGATTGGTTATATTTCTAACATCTACGAATGTACGAAAATGCTTTGCAAATGAATATCCTGCATAAAAGTCAAGCGTATAATATTGTGGTTGCACATCAGGACCCGCATCGTATTGCCCTTTCAATCTGGTGCCAACAAAACGGAAAGATGGTGATAATGTCAACCCTTTTGCCGGCTGAATGCTAATAGTGCTCTGTAATACAAAGTTTGGTCGGCGATAAAGATTGCGTACTTTTTCATTGTCATTCTCTCCTTCTCCATCTATGTATGTAATGTTTGTAATCCAATTGCCATTTTTTCCTAAAGCTATATTACTTTCTGCTTCAAAACCATAATCATGCTGCTCATCCCGGTTCATATATTTGCTGTTATAGTTTTCATCTGTGAAGAATATGATCAGGTCTTTGATATCTCTTTTGAACGCTACAATTCTGTATCCGTTTTTATTATTACTACTCCTAGCATCTACCCCTATTTCATAGTTTACGCTTTTTTCCGGGCTTAATTCTTTATTGCCATACTCACTATAAAGTTGGTATAATGATGGGATTTTATAGGCGGACGAAATATTTACAAACATTTTTGTATGTGCATCAATATTATAAGATGGATTCAAAGAAAAGGTAGTGTTATCACCATAAATATTGTGATTATTATATCTAAAACCCGCTTCCAGATTGAAGCCATTGATATCTGTTAGCAATAAAGAATTATAAAGAGAAAAATTATTTGCTTTTGCACTATCGCCAAGTGCTGTTTGGTATGGCCCAAAGAAGCTGATACTAAAATATTCCTGATCAGTTTTTTGTGTGAGGTATTGCAAACCGGACACTAAAGAAAGTTTTTTTGCTAACGCAATATTGCCATACAACTCTGTAATGGCAGAATTACCATTGTAGTTTCCTTTTGCATATTTGGCAAAGCCACCTACATCTGTGCTATCATCTAAAAATATTCTTTCTGAACTAACAAAAGTTTGAGATAAATGTAATTTTATTTTATCTGCATCATAGGCAAGTTCAAGGTTTTTAATACTGGTTTTATTATCAATTGTATTATCCTTATCATCTGTAAATGCACCGGCATCAATACCAGATTTGTATTTTGTATCTGTATAAAACCCTTTAACGGAAAATTGATTACTAATCTTGTATCCGAGGTTTGCCTGAAAATTATTTTGTGTAAATTTATCATCATCAAAATTTGACTCATCAGTACTATCGTAGGCTGTAGAAAATCCTTTGCTGTCAGTAAGATTATAATTAAGATTATAACTAAAATTTGAAAAACGACCATTTACACCTACGCTTCCTCTGAATGTATTATAACTACCATAACTTAATAAAGCAGAAGGTGAAAATAATTGTGGGCCTCCTTTTTTTGTAATGATATTTATAACACCGGCCACAGCATCACTACCCCATAAGGTACTTTGCGCACCTTTTAAAATTTCTATTCGCTCTATTTGACCTATAGATATGCTATTTAAATCAAAAGAATTATTGATTTGTGAAGGGTCACCTACGGGTACTCCATCAATCAGTATTAGTGTATTGCCCGAAGAGGCACCACGAAAATAAACATCCTGATTGGTACCCAAATTATTGTTAGCACCATTAATAAATACACCTGTTTGTGTATTGATGATTTCTGTAATTGTCTTGCCGGAATTGCGTTGTAGCATTTCCTTGTCAATTACTGATACCACTTTGCCGGTGGTACTTTGTTTTTGTTGAAATTTTGTAGCTGTTATTACTACATCATTTAATTGATTGGCACTTGTAGTGTCCTGACTCTGTGCGTAACTGCTGAAACATACAGCAGCCAACACTAAAAATTTTTGTTTCATTTTCTTTGAAAATGTTTTTAGTTGTGACTGCTTCCGAAATAAAAAAGTATAGCAATAAGGATGCCTCCATCCCCGCCTCAACCTTTCACCCGAAAGCTGAAAAATGTTTGTTTGAAACAGGCAGGTCTTCTGGCTCGGTCTGAATGTTACCTTCCCATCCTGCTTTGAAGCGGGACAGTGGTTGTAGTACATTCATTTCACGTAAGTGAAACCTTTACAGCTACGGGGATAGCGCCGGAATAAATTGTTGTAAACTCTACCGGACTTCCCTTTTAAGTACACTTGGTGTACACCTAAATCGGTGCAAATGTAATTGTTGCTATGTTTGAATGAGATATTTTTATTGATCTGTATGGTGCAGTAATATTTTTTTGATGAGTACAATTTGCCCTAAGTGATAATGGCTATGCTCAATTAAACCCATTAAATTTCGATAGTAGTTCCCATATTTTTCAGTAGAAAAATTTTCAAATAATTTTTCATCAGTCATTGATTCTATTAAGGTAGCTAATTGTTCTACTGCCTGCCATGATGCTTCTTGTATCTGTTCCCAATCATTCTGATTGTTGATGGGAGGATGTGTAAAACTTAAAGCATCTTTTCCTTCCAAAGGCCCGCCAGACAATACTTTGATTTGAATATGCACATAGTAGGTTACATGATTTAAAAGTATTGCTATTGTATTGAATGAATACAATTTTGTTGTAGCCAGTTGCCAGTCCGTATTTTCTATATGCTGCTTAAAGTTTGACCATGTCCAGTTTCCTCCAAAAAACACATCCCTTAAGTGCTTTGCTATTTGCGATGCATGCTTCATATACATTTATTAATGCTTAAACCCACTTCCCAAATATATTCTATTGCCAGTTTTCAACAGTTATAAAATAAGGTCTGTATGAATCGGCATTTTGAAATAAATCTCTTCCATCCACACTATTAGTGCAATAGCCAACTAAGAGTTTGTCATTGTCCGTAAATTCATAATGCACTGTAGCATTATAAGTCAATATATCACCACTATATTGTGGGGTTGTATATACCTTTCTTTTGCGTGTAAATGGGCCTGTGGGGCTGGCGGCATCCCATATATAAATATCATCATCCAAAAGTTTGGCCTGACTCAGCAAATAATATTTACCCTTATGCTTAAAAAAGCTAAACTGTTCAGATACGCCATTATGTATGCGCACAGATTGGGCACTATCTGCTACCCAACCCACACCATTCCAAAAGAGTGGTTTACTAAATGGATTATTTCTATTGAGTTTACATACATGTACAAACTTATTATACTTTGTACTTTCAACACCATAAAGATAAACTGTATTTCCTTCTTCATAGGTATTGCTACTCCAGTCAATAAATCCACTATTATTTGTTGTAACTATTCGCTCTAGTTCAAAATTTGGTAGCTTCATTATTCCAATGGCATTGCCCACTGTTTCAAACCCAAACAAACCACCTTCACCTGTTGATTTTACAGTAACTAATGCTACATATAGCTTTGTGCCGGATACGTTTGTAAATGCACAATTACTCCAATAGAATATTGGGTCTTCTGCGGGAAAAAGGGTTTCGGGTTCATCAAAACTACCACCTACTATTGTTGTAAATTCATCTCCAAGATTTCTTGTAGTCGTAAAAACGCTATGAGTAAAGCCACCTATTGGTCTTCTTCTGTTTTCAAAAACAGTATCTAAAAAAGTATCCCCAAATATCCATACACTACGCCCATCATGTAGTTTATAAGAGTAAGCTACATCGCCTCCGGTCCATCCATTGCCGTATCTTGTAAATACACTATCCCAATATGCTGATGGTGTAGAGATGATACTTGACTGAACTGTATCGTCAGTGTACGATGAAGACACTGTATTTAAAGTGCTTTCTTTTTTGCAGGAGAAAAAAATAATAAAACCACATAAAATAATAAAACGCAAAATAATTTTGTAATACATATTGAGATTTGAAATTTAAAATTATACATATGTGGTCAATAAGCCAAAAAACCTAAATAAGAATAAGATGAGCGACGGGTCATTTGAGTCTTTTCTTTAATCATTGAACCCACCATTTTAGAATTTATTACATGATGTACAGAAATTCTAATCTCATATTACACCCTCACTCCTTCATTTAATTCTATTTGCAAAGTGCTAAGCAAGGGCTTTGCAGAAAATTTAAGGAGAATATTTGCTACTGCAATAATATCCTGTTGGCAATAGGAAACTATCCTTTCTATATTTTTATCTTTATAATAAACATCTTGAACCTGGCTTCCATCTATATCAGTTTTTGGGGTGGGAATACCCAAAACATGTGTGAGCAAGTTTAAAGAAATATAATTTTTATAGTCACCAAATTTCCAGAGTTGCAAAGTATCTGTATGAGAAAGTTCCCAAGGCTTGAAACTACTCAAGTCTAAATAAGTAGGTGGCATTTGAGCATGCACAATTAATCTTCTACAGATATATGGTATATCAAATTCTCTAATATTATGTCCGGCAAATATTAATGAGGGATTGTGTTTTTTAAATGCATCGCACCATTCTATGAATTTTTGCAACAATGCCAATTCATCATCACCATAAATACTTTTTACTTTGAATATATATTCACCTTTAGTATCAGCAATAAAGTATCCTGTAGAAATACAAATAATTTTCCCAAATTCAGCTAGAATTCCTCCACGCTGCTTATAGCTAAGTTCGGGATTTGAACTTTCTGGCATGGTTTTGGAAATTTTCTCTTCCCATAAAATCTGCCATTCATTTGGCATTAAACTATAAGAATCGAAAGCTGGTACAGTTTCGATATCAATTACTAAGTGATTAAACAAAGAAGAACTATTGAACATACATTTACTTTAAATTTTAAAATATGAGTTATTCAAGTTATCCATCCACAGGTAGCCAACCTACACAAAATCCTCCAAAGGACAATCGTAAAATCATTTACGGCTTATTAATTGCCGCATTATTGGGCACATGGGCTTATATTGTTTATGATAAAAGTAAGTCAAAAGAAACAATTACACAACTGGAGCAGCAATATACATCGGTTGACAGTGCTCGTAGTCAGGTAGAATCAGAATACAACGATGCTCTGGCACGAATGGATTCCATGATTGGAAATAATACACAATTACAAGGTGAATTAGCTCAGCGCAAAACTGAAATAGATAACCTGAAATCAAAAATAAGAACCGAGCTGAAAAAGAAAGATGGTGATATAGCTAAGGCAAGACAAATGATATCTGAACTTAATGGCAAAATAACCGATTTGCTCGCTGAAGTAGAAGAATTAAAAAAGCAAAATGGCGAATTGACCGTTGCTAACCAACAGCTCAATACAGACAAAGAAACCATAAGTGCTGAGAAAAAAGTAGTGGAAGATAATCTAGCATCTACACAAGCCGAAAAAGCAAGAGTAGAAGATGTGGGCTCCACACTCCATGCCAGTAACATTAATATCACTTCTATAAATTTGAAGAATAGTGGCAAAGAAAAAACAACTGATAAAGCTAAAAAAGTAGACGTATTTCGTGTGTCATTTGATTTGGATGAAAATAGAATTTCTTCCAGCGGAAGTAAAGAATTGTATGTATGCATGTTTGGTCCTGATGGAAACCCCATAACAATGCCAGAAAATGGCAGTGGTAGTTTTTCAACTCGTGAAGATGGTGACAAAGTATTTAGTAATAAAGTGAGTGTACAATATGAACAAGGGCGCCGCACTCCTGTAAGCTTTGACTGGAAGCCAGAAAATGGTAAATATTTGGAAGGCAGTTATAAAATCCAGATTTATCAAAATGGATATAAAATTGGTGAAGGTGTAAAAAGCCTTCGTAAAGGTGGCATATTTGGTTAAAGAAAATAAATATGAAAAACTAAATAAAAAGTCTCCCCTGTGGGGAGACTTTTTATGTTCTGTACATAAAATTTGTGACAATATTTTCTGATAAATTTAACCACTTCAGATATACATATTTTATCAACAAAGTATTCCATTAATATAATTCAATTGCTTTGTTGATTCATATCAAACATGGCATCATACTGCTTATAAAAGCCCTACCTTGCGGCACATGTCAAACAATAATCTCCAAGCAGATAAATCAAAATTGTCTGCTGCTGAAAAGGAGTTTGAGAATAATATCCGGCCTTCGGTTATAAATGAGTTTAAAGGGCAGGAACAAATCATAGAAAATTTAGTCATCTTCATTAAGGCTGCACGTATGAGGGGTGAGGCACTGGATCATGTTTTATTTCATGGCCCGCCCGGTTTAGGTAAAACTACCCTTAGTAGGATAGTAGCCAATGAAATGGGTGTAAATATAAAAGAGACAAGTGGCCCTGTTATTGAAAAGCCTGGAGACCTTGCCGGTTTGCTTACCAGCCTAGGAGAGCATGATGTATTATTTATTGATGAAATACATCGACTAAGCACTGTTGTAGAGGAGTATCTCTATGCAGCTATGGAGGATTATCGTATAGATATTTTGATAGACACCGGACCCAACGCCAGAAGTATACAATTAAATCTGAGTCCTTTTACGTTGATTGGTGCCACTACCCGGAGTGGGCTGCTTACTGCACCCCTACTAAGCAGGTTTGCTATTAAATCTAGGTTAGAATATTATACTGCTGAAAGACTTCAATACATTCTTGAAAGAAGTGCCGGAATTCTTAAAACAAGTATCGATAGCTTATCTGCATTTGAAATAGCAAGGCGAAGCAGGGGTACGCCACGTATAGCAAACGGCTTACTAAGGCGTATCAGAGATTTTGCACAGGTACTGAATGATGGCAAAATTGATCTAGATATCACCAGGCATGCTTTAAAAGCACTCAATGTAGATGAACATGGATTAGATGAAATGGACAATAGAATTCTTACAACTATTATTGATAAATTCAAAGGAGGTCCTGTAGGTATTACTACAATTGCCACAGCCGTGGGAGAAGAAACCGGTACATTAGAAGAAGTATATGAGCCATTTTTAATACAGGAAGGTTTTATACAGCGTACACCAAGGGGAAGGGTGGTTACACTCAAGGCATATCAACATTTAGACAGAAATCCGGCAAATAAAAGCAACAGTTCAAATACCTTATTTGATGAATAATTGATTGCATTCAAAATCAATCTGAAAATATTTAATTGATTAAAGATCCATGTTTTTCTGAATTATAAACATGCTTCCATCTGCGGTGGCTCCATAAATAATTTGAGGGCCTTTGCTGCACTGCCGCTTCTACACATTTTTTTATTTGTAGTGTAAGCTGTCCCTCATTGTATGCATTGGGGGTGGTAGTAATAAGCTGCATATCTATTTTATAATAACCCCGTTTTATTTTATAAAAATTACCATACACAACGGCTGCATTATAAAGTTTTGCATTCTTTTCTGGACCTTTTACAAAAGGTGCAGGTTTTGAAAAAAAATCCATCCAGTAAGCATTAGAAGCATTGCCCGGATTTTGGTCTGCAGCTAAGCCAATGGCATGTGGTTTATCTTTGTATTCCAGAAAGGCATTTTTAAAATTGGTGGCAGGAAGCAGTATCGTACCAAATCTGCATCTTACTTTGCAAATTAATTTATTCAAACCTTTGTTGGCGACAGGCATATACACCCCCAGAAAAGGATATTTTGAAGATTTGGCTATACAATAGTTGGCAAACTCCCAGTTAAAAAAATGGCCACAAACTAATTGAACTTGTTGTACATCAGGATATAGATTATTTAACACATGCATTGTATCACAAGCTATGCGCTTTTCAATTTCTTTATCACTTGCAGAAATGAGTTTTATGGTTTCAAGAAATGTGTCTATAAGATTTTTATAAAATGCTTTGGCTATGGTAATTTTTTCTGCTTCCAGCTTATCGGGAAATGCTATAGAAAGATTCTGCATTACAACATCTTTGCGGTATTTGAATACATAAAATACCAATACATAAATGCCATCGCTTATCCCATACATTACCCGCCATGGTATCAAAGAAAACAAATAAAAAAAACTGTAAATGATATAGTATGCCATGCTATATAGAAAGATTTTGATATAAATAAATGATATACTTTTTTAGATCGTGGCCAAAGATAACTTACATAATGCCTCTTTAAGTACTATTGTTTTTTCCTGTTTTCATTTATACGAAATGCAATGATTTTTTCAATCAAATATATGGGCAGGGATTCGGTCAAAGGAAATTGAATTGCCCCTTTTGATGTTTTATACATGGCTAGTTCATCTTTAAATGCCACTACTGCGGACGGTGTAGGATAAAAGCCAATATGTTTTTTGTACCCGGCAAAATATACCAATGGCCCACAGTAAATATATGCTGGCATCTGATAGCTGATACATTCCTTAGCAAGAGGAGCTGCTGATTGTATGATATGCCTCATTTTGTATAGTTTTTCTTTTATTTCAGGGGGAAACATTTCTATATATTCCTCCACGTTTTGTGGCTTCAGTTGCATACCTATAATTTAAAAAATTTGGAATAATTGGATACCTATAGATTGGCAATTTAGCTAGTACCTACATGTATTAATGCAATATTTTATTGCAATGAAAATTTTGATGCATTGATGTATTTAGAATCGGGTTTGCTTTTTTGTATGTGCCATCTTGAATGTTTTGATATAACCTGTCTAAGTTTTTATGCACATCCTTGGGAATACTAGAAAAAGATTAGCCATCCACGTTACAGGTTTTCAAAAAAATGGTTTGTAAAAACTTACGCATGGCTATAGCTTTTATAGGATGGAATATAAAGCAGCGGTCAATCCAAAATGTCCTGCAAAATATTTAAGAGCCCATCAGACTTATAGCCCGGCACATGTAGCTGCATATACTGCTGTATATGAGCAAGCAATTGATAACGCTGCTGCCTATTGATTGTAAATTTACTAAGCACAGCTGTATCATCTATTTTATTCCATGCGGATAATATTTCTGCATCCGCCCCTATCACAGGCCAAATTATTTCTTTACTATCATTTGACATAAATCTACCTTCCTGCAAGTCTAACAATGGAGTATCAAAAGTATAATTGCCTTGCATTTGCAAACCTAAATATTTACAAAATCTAAGCGTAAACCATCCCGGAATATTGGCAACAATAGCAATCGGCTTTTGCTCAATATCAATAAAACTATCATGCAAAAATTGAAAAATATCCTGGTTTGCTTCGGGCTCTTTAATGCATTGCAATACCTGATGCACACACCATGATGCACAAAGGTTTCTGATTACTTCTGTACTTGTGGCAGTATTAATAATATCCCAGTTGGTTTCTTTTATAAAATTAATTTGCTTCTGTGGGTTATGATATACTTCGATATGCAGCAAACAAGCAGGCTTATAATAAGCAAATTTGGCAGACTGCTTACCACCACTGCGTATTCCTTTAACCATATAAGCCTGTACACCAAAAATTTCAGTATAGGCTGTTACTATAAGGCTGGTATCGCCATACTGTACTGTGCGTAAAATAATAGCCCTTGTTTTTTGAGTCATACAATTTACAACTAAAAAGATGCTACAAAAATGCAAGATAAAACAGCAGTAAAAAATTTCGCTTTACACAGTATGAATGGAAAATATATTCTCCCCCTTAAAATCATATTTTCAAATTTAATATACAGAGTTATCCTATACTATTTTTAAAGGAAATTAACAAGCACTATGTACCCGTATTTGTAAAAAAATTAGGAGGCACAATAAAATTCATTCATTAGAAAATTTTATTTCTTGTCTGCTTATCAAATAAAAAGTAAATTAGCAACGCTACGGTTCATCCTTTGCATGTATGAGCAACGCATAAAAATAAATGATGAGTGCCTTATTTTTACGCTTCGCTTAATGAGCACAATGGAGCAGTCTTATAAATAATTCATTCCGAATAAATAAAATTTTATGAATAGTTATCCAAGTATTTTCAACGATGTAATAGGCCCTGTAATGAGAGGACCTTCCAGTTCGCATTGTGCAGCATCTCTACGTATAGCAAGGATTTGCAGGGATTTAATGGATGAAAATATTAAAGACATTCAAATAGCATTTGATCCCAATGGTTCACTTGCTACCACACACAAAAGTCAGGGTTCAGATATGGGTCTTTTTGGAGGTTTTTTAGGCTGGGAGGCGCATGATGAAAGACTCCCGGAAGCTGAAAAATATATCAATACATCAGGTATTCATGTTACTATAAATATTGTTGACATTGGAAATAGCCACCCAAACCTGTATAAAATTTCATTATCCAATTCTATAGAAACTAGGATACTTACAGCCATTTCCACCGGTGGTGGAATGATAGAAGTAGTAGCAATTGATGAAGTACCCGTTTCTATGGCGGGCGATTATTTTGAAACCCTAATTTATTGTGATAGTCCAAAACATATTACTGCATTTTTAGAAGCATCCATAACTTTTGATGAAATAACTATTCATACAGGTGCCGTAAATTTTGTAGAAATAAAATCACAATCTTTTTTAGACGCAAATCTATTATCTGAGTTAGAGGAAATGGATGGTGTTCATTTTATAAAACAACTAAAACCTGTATTACCAGTAATGGCAAGAAGAGGTTTAAAAGTACCCTTCATCAGTTGCCAAGAAATGATAGATTATAACAGAGATAGAAATCTTGCTTTATGGCAGTTGGCCCTGGAGTATGAAAAGGAAAGGGGCAACCTTACTGCTGAGGAAGTATTTGAGAAAATGAGGGTTATTGTTTCCATCATGAAGCAGGCTGTGCACACAGGCTTAGCAGGCACACACTACGAGGATCGGATACTCGGCAGCCAATCCCCTAATTTCAATAAGCAATACCAAGAAGGCAAGTTGGCTGGTGGTGAGCTTATTAATAGAATAGTAATGTATGTAACTGCAATTATGGAAGTAAAAAGTTCAATGGGTGTAATTGTTGCAGCGCCTACAGCAGGCAGTTGTGGAGCATTGCCGGGTGCACTTATAGCAGTGGCAGATACCCTTCAGCTATCCGAAGATGAATTGGTAAAAGCTATGCTATCCGCAGGATTAATAGGTGTGTTTATTGCAGCTCATGCTACCTTTTCTGCTGAGGTAGGTGGTTGCATGGCAGAAACGGGTTCTGGTGGAGGTATGGCATCAGCAGCAATTGTGGAAATGCAAGGCGGCACATTCGAACAATCCATTGGCGCAGCTTCATTGGCACTACAAAATTCGCTGGGTATAATATGTGATCCCATAGGAAATCGGGTGGAAGCCCCTTGTCTTGGAAGGAATGTGATGGCCGCTTCTAATGCTTTAACCTGTGCAAATATGGCATTGGCAAATTATGAATATTTGGTTCCTTTAGACCAAGTAATAGATACAATGAAAGCAGTGGGTGATCAAATACATCATACGCTTCGTTGTACCAATTTAGGCGGACTTTGTGTTACTCCTGCAGCCAAAGCCATAGAAGCACAACTTGCAGAAATGGGGCTTAGTTTTTTTAAGAGTTGTTAGATGAAATAATAAAGAACAGCTGGATACAGACCTAAACATTATTTCCAGGCATCATCAAAAAGCATTTGAAAGAAAGTGAGTAACTCAAAGTTTCGGCAAAGGCTAGCAAAATGAATCGTGGAAGCAGGAAATAATCTGTCTAGAATGAAGCGGCATGGTTAAATATAAATTTCCTTATTTAACCTTTAATCCATTAAACTTAAATAGTGGATTTTTTATTTCAACAACCTATCATCGATGCAGAAATGGTTTCAGTTCAAACCAAAGTATCTTTGGTATCATCTTACAAACTTTTAGAAGATTTTATGAGACTAAATATTCTAAAAGAAATGACTGGAGCAAAACGCAATAGGCTTTTTGTATTTGAGGAATATCTCTCACTATTTAAAAATTAAAAATGGTTCTCAAATACTTATGTAGGCAGCGTTTCGGCATTGTATAAATTTCAACTGCATAATGAATCTTAAATAGACCCATTCATTAATTCATTATTGACCCTGCGCCAAATCTTTAATGGATTTTCATTTTTCAGTTCATCCGGCAGTAGTTCATTGTACCAATTTTGAAAACAGATAGGTCGTGCAAAACGTTTTATAGCATCTGCACCTACCGCCGTAAATCGAGCATCAGTACTTGCAGGAAATGGGCCTCCATGATGCATGCTTGCACAAACTTCTACCCCTGTGGGCACGCCATTTAGGATAAATCTTCCGCAAATTGTTTTTATAGTTTCTATTAATATTTCATGGTGTTGAATATCCTTATTGGTAGCCATAACGGTTGAGGTTAATTGGCCCTCTAAATGCTCTGCTACTTTTATCATTTCATCATCATTGCTGCATCGTACAACAAGTGAATAAGGACCAAATACTTCCTGGTGCAACAATGGATTTGCTAAAAAGGCTTGAGCAGTAGTAGTTGCTATTACAGGCATTCCTTCATTTTCTTTTACCGTTGTATGTCCAGTAGCCACTGTCTGAACATCCTGCTGCATCAATGCCATTTCCTTTTTTTGGTTGTATGCTTTTACTATACCATCATGCAGCATAGGTGCGGCATTTGTTTGCTGTATTGCTGTTCCTAATTCATGCAGAAAAGTTTGCAAATCATTCCCTTCAACACCTATGATTAAACCCGGATTGGTACAAAACTGACCAACGCTTAAAGTGATGGAGGCCGCATACATTTTTGCAATATCAGCAGCGGAGGTAGCTAATTTTTCCGGCAATAAAAATACAGGATTAACACTACCCATTTCTGAAAAAACTGGTATGGGTTCTTTGCGTTGATTGGCCCAATCAAACAATTGTTTACCACCGGTATAAGAGCCCGTAAAGCCCACAGCCTTTGTGTACTGATGCATAACCAATGCTTTTCCCACTTCAAAATTTGCAGCATGTATATGTGCAAAAATCCCATTGGGCATGTTACAGGTTTTGGCAGCTTTTAAAATGGCATCCGCTACCATTTGTGAAGTTTGTGGATGTGCAGGATGGGCTTTTACCACCACGGGGCATCCCGCAGCAAAAGCTGATGCAGTATCTCCACCTGCGGTGGAATAAGCAAAAGGAAAATTACTGGCACCATATACTACTACAGGTCCTAAAGGAATCATAGTTTTTCTTGTATCTGGTTTTGGTGGTGTTTTATCTGGTATGGCAGTATCAATACTAATATCCATCCAATCCGCTTTTTCACAAGCAGCGGCATATTGATTCAATTGTAATATGGTTCTGCCCTGCTCTCCCTTCAATCTTACTTCGGGCAAATTTGTTTCACTCATGGCAATTTGTATCAATGCATCTCCACAGTTTTCAATTTCACGGGCAATGGTTCGCATAAAATCTGCACGGGCCAGCAATGGAAGTTTGCGATAAGCATAAAAAGCACGCCATGATGCTTGCATTATTTGATCTACTTCTGCTATTGAAATATCTTTATACATTATATGATTGATTTTGGGTTTAGATGATCTGGTAAAATAAGGAATCAATGATTTATAACTGTGGTCGCTTAGAAATGCCCTCTGTAATTATCTTCAGTACTCTTTCTCTTTCTTCTCCAATCAATGTGAGGCGTGGAGGGCGTACATGTTCACTACCCAAACCTACAGCTGCTTCTGCCAGTTTTATGTACTGCACTAATTTGGGGTGAATGTCTAACTCCAGTAAGGGCATAAACCAACGATAAATTGCGGCGGCTTTTTCAATTTCTCCATGCTTTATGAGGTTGTATATGGCCACCGTTTCCTTTGGAAAAGCACAAACCAATCCTGCTACCCAACCGTCAGCACCCATTACCAATTCTTCCATGGCCAGTGTATCCACCCCACAAAGTATTTTAATCCTGTCTCCAAAAAGATTTTTCATCCTGGTTACATTGGATATATCTCTTGTACTTTCCTTTACTGCCTGAATATTTTTGCATGCTACCAAATCTTCAAACATACCCAGCGTTACTTCAATTTTATAATCAACAGGATTGTTATAGACCATCATGGGCAAATCAGTATTGTTAGCTACAGCTTTAAAATATGCCACTGTTTCTCTATGATCAGACTTATACCGCATGGGGGGCAATATCATCAGCCCTTTGGCACCCCATTGTTGTGCCATCTCAGCCTGGTGTATTGCTTCTCTGGTGCTGCCCTCGGCAATATTTAATATAACCGGTACCAGATTATTGGTTTTTTCTACAGCAAACTTTACCAATCTTTCTTTTTCTGAAACGGTTAATACGCTGGCTTCGCCTAATGTGCCACCGAGTATAATACCGGATACACCGGCTGCTAATTGTGCTTCTATATTTTTTTCAAATAAAGTCAGATCAAGTGTATCATTTTTATCAAACTTTGTAGTTAATGCAGGCATTACTCCTTTCCAAGAAATCATAAAAAAATTTGTTCAAACCTAAGGATATTTAACCCAGATATTTTATCTTAAAATAAATTATTATGAAATGCTATGTTCTAATTTTGCGTAGCAATAAAATGAATATATGATTAGCCTAGCACTTCAATCTCTACCACAACCACAAAGGCATAATTGGATGCTGCATGCGGTGGCACCACGTCCTGTTTGCTTTGCATCTACAATAGACAAGGAAGGAAACGTCAATCTGAGCCCATTTAGTTTTTTTAATATTTTCTCATCAAATCCTCCGGTGGCCATATTTTCACCTGCCCGCAGAGGAAGGGATAATACAACAAAGCATACTCTGCAAAATGTACTTGAAGTACCAGAAGTAGTCATTAATATTTGTGATTATGATATGGTACAGCAAATGAGCTTAGCAAGCTGCGAATATCCAAAAGGAGTAGATGAATTTATAAAAGCGGGTTTTACAAAACAGGCGGCACATGTAATACAGCCACCAATGATTAAAGAAGCCAAAGTAAAATTTGAGTGTAAGGTAACTGAAATAAAAAGCCTAGGAGAAAATGGTGGAGCAGGTCAGTTGGTTTTTGCTGAAATGCTGTATATCCATGTGGATGAATCTATACTCAATGAAGCAGGTACAATGATTGATCAACGTAAATTTCATCAAATAGCAAGACTTGGTGGAGATTGGTATAGTGTTGTAAATGACAGCAGTTTATTTATGGTTGAAAAACCAAATACCAAACTGGGCATTGGCATAGATGTATTACCGGATAGCATAAGGACTAGTACCATTCTTACGGGCAATCATTTGGGCCAGTTGGGCAATGTGCACGAAATGCCTGTTATCAATCCCGCATTTGAAGATGAACGTTTAAAAAATATTATTGCTTATTTTAATCTTAATCCTGAGGAAATGGAAAAAGAGTTACACCTTTATGCGGCAGATTTACTTAATAAGCAAGAAGTTCAACAGGCATGGCAGGTTTTATTAGCTGGCAATATTTAATATATTTTTGATAAAATGATTGTTTATATTTTTAGCAAAATGAAAAGCTTATTGATTGCAATATTTATACTGGCTACCTACCATGCAGATGCACAAAACTGGCGTTGCCATGTGGCAGATGCCTCTACAGGTAAGTCACTTCCATATGCTATCATTAATTTGCTGCCCTTGCAAACGGTTCTCTATTCAGACTCTACTGGAAATTTTGGGTTGGACTATAATTATATTCCTTCAACGGACAGTATTAGCATTGAATATATTGGATTTAAAACGCTTACAGTCAGCATAAAAAATGTTGAAGATGCATTTAATTTTTTACTTACACCCATAGGTTCTGTATTACCTGAAGTAACAGTAAGCGCTTGTACAAAATTTAAAGAAGTAACAGTAAACAAAAATGCCGGTAAAGTGATTGAATACATAGGGCCGGGGGCGGAAACGAAGATTATTATTTTGGCACATTATGCATCAAAATTTAGTTGGGAAGGCTGGCTTACACAGATTGATATGTATGCCGGAGATTTCGGTAAACCATTTAATGTACCAGTAAGATTGCATTGGTATGGGTGGGATACCATCAAACAATTTATAGGTGAAGAGCTTACTTCTAGTAATATTATTATCTACCCAAGGAACAAAGGATGGAGTCATTTTGCATTGCCTACGCATGCTATCTATTTTCCACCAGAAGGATTGGTGGTAGGGCTGGAATATATTTATCCGGTAGAATATGAAAAAGCACTTGCTTCACTTACAGATGAAGCGGAAAAAGCAGATTGGCTTAACGATAAATCCCGCCGATGGAGCTTAGGTATGCAGCTCACAGAAGATGAAAATGATAGAGCCTGGTTTATATATAATAACAAAGCCATACATCCATATCCGGCTTATTCAGATAAGCAATTCTTAAAACCCGCAATACGCATTTCAATGACGGCTTGTATGAGAAAATGAGTCATCTCTACTGAGTGTATTATCGGCATCATTTTCCATTAATGGATACTTGTACAGCATGACAAATAAATTATTTTTGATGTCATGAGCGTGGTTTCATTAATTTTATCATCTAAATAATCAAAATGTACTCGTTAAGAAAATTTCTACAAATTGCTTTAATACTTAATGTTGTTTTATCAACTGTATCTGCTCAGGTTAGCTTTTCTAGTATGCCAAAGGATAACCAGTTTTTCCCACGAAATACAGTTACAAATCAGGCTTCAGTTACAATAAGTGGCACGGTAATTAATACAGGGGTTGATTATACTAGTTTGAGGGTTAAAGCATATAGAGATGGACAATTGATTATTTCTTCAAAACAAACACTTGTATTCAATAATGGTATTGCTCCTTTTAATTTCAATGGTTTTATGAAAGCAGAACTTGCTACTTATAAGGTGGCGGTTTATGGTGTAAATGGTACTGTAGAAACATTGATAGATTCAGCAATTAATTTGGTAGCAGGAGATGCATATTTAATACAAGGTCAGTCTAATGCGGAGGCCAGTATGTACAAAGGAAATACGGTGAGTCTCCAAAGTAATTTTATAAGAAGTTATGGCACTGGCAATGAAAATGGCACAACCAATGAATGGTATATAGCCAGCGGTGATAAGGATAGAAAAACGGGTGGTCATGTAGGTCAGTGGGGGCTTAAAATGGCAAGGCTTATTGTAGAGACTTACAAGATTCCGGTATGTATTATTAATGGTGCTCAAGGGGGCATGGCTATTTCTTTTTTTCTGCGTAATGATAGCAATCCATTAAAGCAGACCACAAATTATGGCCGCACTTTAAAACGTGTACAAGAAGCGGGGCTTGCAAATCATATCCGGGCCGCATTCTGGTATCAAGGAGAAACGGATGTACTATTTCAAACAGATACTGTAATATATAAAAATGATTTTCGGGATTTATATCATGATTGGAAGGAGGATATGCCTGGATTATCAGCATGCTATATTTTTCAAATTAGAAAAAGCTGCTCCAATAGCAATGAAAGAAGTGGTAAAATTATGGAATGTCATAGGCAGCTTGCATTAGAACTTCCAAACACATACATCATGGCCAGTAATGGGGCTAGTCATTTTGTGGATGGTTGTCATTTTCCATACACCAATGGATATGAATTTCATGCAAAAAATATTTTCAGACTGGTGCAAAGAGATATGTATCAAGTGAGTAATGTATTAAATATTGAACCGCCACAGATTATTGCTGCCAAGCTTATGGGTATCCAGCAAATAGAACTTACTCTCAAAAATGTATCAGACACATATATATGGGAAGCAGGTAGTGAAAAAGACTTTGATATAAATGGGGCAAACGTTACAGTAGTATCTGGGGTAGTAAATGCAAATAAAATCACTTTAACCCTTTCGGGAAATGTTACTGGTGCTTATAGTATAGATTATTTTGGACATGAGGGTTCCAATATCCCCTTTGTAAAAAATGCAAATGGCATTGGTATGGTGTCTGTTTGGGAGTATCCATTAGAAACAATGTTTTCAAAGCCAGTAGCTCCAATGCATGTTTCAAATCTTGCTGTACAGTAATGATTGAGTATGACATCATACCATACTTATAGCGGTTACCTTTATTTCCTATGGTTTAATTATTCAAAAACTTATTCCGCAGAACTGTAGGTGCATTCTTATACTAGAAGCATCTCGATTTCACTAAATGCATCTACAGGGCTTTTGTTTTCCCACAATACCTCATAAATTGTATTTGCTATAGGAATATTTACTTGAAGGCTTGTGTTTGTTTTATGAATACACTTGGCTGCATTATAGCCCTCAGCCACCATACCCATTTCAAGTAGTGCGGCTTTTACACTATATCCCTTGCCTAGCATATTTCCAAGCATTCTGTTACGACTATATAAACTGTAACATGTTACCAATAAATCTCCCAGATATACACTGGCAGCATAGTTAATATCTGAATTTACTTCTTCATGTTTTACTTCTCTTAAAAACCGTACCATCTCATTGGCACTATTGGCAATGTAAACACTTTGAAAATTATCACCATATTTTAACCCATGAGCAATACCCGCCCCTAAAGCATAAATATTTTTAAGAATAGCTGCATATTGTACACCCATTACATCAGGGTTTACAATAGTTTTCATATACTCATTTTCAAAGTAAGGTGCAAGCTTAGCAGATAATATTTCATCTGCACCACTAATAGTAAGATAACTTAATTTTTCTGAAGCTACTTCTTCTGCATGACATGGCCCTAATAGGGTAAAATAATCCATCAGAGAAAATCCAAATCTTTCTAATAAATATTCATGTAGTAGCTGATTTTTTTCAGGCAATATTCCTTTAATAGCTGAAATTATTTTTTTCCCCCTAAACGCATCTAAATTTAGTGTACTTAATGTACTGTGAGCATAAGAACTTGGCACAGCTATTATGAGTACATCTGATGATTCAATTACATAATTGAGGTTGGAACTTGGCGTTAATTTATTTACATCAAAATAAGCATTACTCAAGTATTTTGGATTGTGTCTGCGCTGTTTGAGAAAAGATACTGATTCATCACTACGTATCCACCAATTAATAGAATGACCGGCATCTGTAAGTATTTTTGCAATGGCTGTGGCCCAGGATCCGCTTCCAATTACTCCAAATTTATATATCAGCATCTACAATCTAATTAAATGCAATGATAAGTGATTGAGGTTAATTTCCGACTTTGGAAATAGTGTCCAACTGCACATTCTGGTTTGAAAGCGCATTAAAAACCCCAACAAGAAGTTGGGGCTTTGCGGGTAAGGGGTTTACGCTATTTATTCACCACTATTTGTTGTGTTTGTACTCCTGAGCTGCTTTTTATTGTTACCATATACACTCCGTTTGTCATTGTACTTGTGGGTATCAAATGCTCATTACCTGCTAGGAGCGAAATGTATTGCTGGGCCAATATTAATTTTCCATTTATATCATTAATGCTGATAGAAACATTGTTCAGCGTTTCTTTTAATCGAATATGAATATTTTTTACAACTGGGTTTGGATAAATACTCCAAGTAATGGTGCTACCATCAAAAAGTACTTGTACTGTTTTACTCAGGCTAGATGCACCATCTTTGTCCACTTGTTTTATACGATAATAATTGATCCCTTTCTGTGGTTGCAAGTCATCATATTGATAATTATTTTTACCGCTACCATTCAAAGCAGATACTTTGCCTATCGGTAAAAAATTAGCACCATCAGTACTGCGTTCTACTATAAAATAATCATTGTTTATTTCATTTGAAGTTACCCATTTTATGATTGCTGCACCTGGTGTAGATTTCTGAGCAGATATACTCACCCAATTTAATGGAAGTATCTGTTCTCTGGCATTTTTGCTGGTATATACAAAGTATTGACCCGGTGCCAGATTTACTGTAACATTTGTATTCGTTATATTAATACTTGCATCTGAAAACAAGTTATGCCATGTACCTGTGGCCGGGTAAGTAATGGTAGAAAATTGGTTAGTCAATCCAAAATTACCATATACCATTATTTTTAGATTTGGGTCATCTATTGACTCCCATTTCACAGTTCCACTAAGATTATAGGTAGCATTGCCGGTAGTAAAGGCACTTTGATATTGGGGTAGATTTCTAAGCTTTAATAGCATACTATATACATCAAATAATGCTTTGCGTTCAGGTACTTGTAAATAATCCCAGCGCACCGGCTTATTGTCAGTACGACAATTGCTATTTATAGATCCATCGGGGCAATTATTTATGGAGTAGTCATACCCCAATTCTTCAAACTGCCACAACATTCTTGCACCCGGTTGCATAGCCCAGAAGGCTGCACACATACCACTTCTAGCAAGACCAGTAGAAAGGGTTTTTACATTATAACTGCCAGAGGAAAGACCATTGGTTTTGGCATCATACATCAATCTTTCTTCATCATGACTTTCCTGATAGGATATGAGATGATTTACAGGCCAACCACGAGCCTCTGCTATACCGCCAGATAAATCTGTATTTGAAGACTGTCCCTTTATAGCTTCTCTAAAATTATAATTTACATTTCCCCACAGTTGCATACCATATTCTGCCAGCTCCTTCTCTTCACTATTGTCTGCAAAATGCTCCAGAATACAGTAAGCCCCTGGCGATGCTAACTGAATATCATTATATATTTCTTTCCAAATAACAATCCTACTTGCATCATAAGCAGACCATGCACCCGTATTACAATTTTCACCATTGTCATCACAGGTTTGTTTTTGTGTAAACCCTTTTGATAAATCAAATCGGTATCCATCAATTTTATATTCTTTGAGCCAAAATGCTACTACCTTATTTACAAAAGCTTTGGTATCTGGGCTTTCATGGTTAAAATCGTACCCCACATTAAATCCATGCTTAGCCACCGGATTGTGCCAAAGATTTGTTGGATCAGGTCTGTTATTTACTCCGTCAAAATATAATTGCACCAATGGGCTAAGGCCATAACTATGGTTGAGTACCATATCCATTATGACAGCTATGCCATTTTGATGACAGGCATCTACAAATTCTTTTACGGCTGTTTCTGTGCCATAATATTTATCAGGTGCAAAGTAAAAACTTGGGTTATAGCCCCAGCTCTCATTGCCTTCAAATTCATTAAAGGGCATTACATGTATGGCATTGATGCCGAGTTTTACAAAGTAGGGCAATGAATCCTTCATAGTCTTCCAGTTTCTGGCAGCAGAAAAATCACGAATCAATGCTTCATAAATCAGGAGATTTCTTTTATCCGGTCTGTTGAAGTTAGTTATCTGCCAGTTGAAGCTGGGTTTATTCGTTTGAAAAACACTTACAATACCAGTTGTTTTCCCTTCGGGATATGTTTTTAAGCCGGGATATGTAGATGCGGGAATAAACTTATCATTCCAAGGATCCAATACTTTTTGACAATATGGGTCAGCTATTTTAAGTCCTCCATCCACAATATATTGATAACCATATTCCTGACCCGGGTTGAGGCCACTTACCCTAATCCAATAACGCTTTCCATCCGGACTGCGGTTCATTTGATAATCTGGACTTGTAGTCCAATTATTAAATTCTCCAGTAAGAAAAGCATAAGATTTATTGGGTGCATACAGCACCAATACGGCACTGGTGCCACCTACTTCATAATTAATACCATCATTTGACCCTTCGGGCAATTCAGCCACTAAATTTCTAAGTGGTGTAAAGCGAACAGTATCTCTATCAATACTGCTACCATTGTCTAATTCAGCAATGATGATTTGCTCTTGATCATTTGGTATTGTTGTACTCGCTACTACAGTTCCATTTGTACTTGTGGCTATTGGATTTACAAGATCATTATAAAATAATTTTAATGTACCACTCACATTTCCTTTGGCGGTTATATTAATTGGGTCGCCCACAACTTTACTAATTGGCTGAAGTATAGATACAAATGTGGGTTGGGAAAATGGTTCATCTATTCTTGCATATACACCATTATCATATACGGGTATATACATATCACTTTGGTCTAAGTTTCTTAAAACCTTTGTACCATTTCCATTTCTAAATAGGATAGATATTTTTAAGATTTTCTCAGTGGGATCGGATATGCCGTAAAATGAACGAAGATTTCCCGAAATTGTAAAACTCCATTGACTATTACCCAATGAGCTGCACAATGCAGCAGGATTTGGAGAGTTGAAGGAGGAAAACTTTACATATTTCCAATCGCTGGATGATGTACTTTTTGTTGTAATGGCACCAATATGTACATAAACATCTGTTACTGGAGTATAGCCAAGTAGGCCTTTATTTCCAAAATTAGCATCGCAAGTTACGGTAGTGGATGTACTTGATTCTTGAATAAAGTCTGGTGTCCAACGCAGTAGCTGTGCATGTACAGCATTTGCTGTAAGCAGAAAAATGTAAATTAGAAATTTCTTCATATCAAATGAATGTAGTATTAAAAATAAATAGATAAAGCTGTATCAATTGCAACTCCGAAAAATGGCAGTTCCCTATATTGCAATAATCGCAAAAACAATCGTAAAATTCAAAACAGTACAAAAATGTGTACTTTTTACACATTAACCAAAAAAATTTAAGTTGTTAATTATGTCTAATGAAATACTATTAATTTTTAAAGGGGGTAGATTTTATATTTGGGGCTATGTTATTTGGGCTAAAATATACAGTGGATTGCCAATACCATATTTCTTGAAACGCAGGTGTACATTATTTTGGCCTGCATTGTAGCTATGCATGAGCAAGAATAAGGGCCATATTTAATATGGCACTTATTCGGTTATTGTTTGAAAGATAGGCACTTCACCGAATGGTTACTCCACAATCAATTTCTTATAACTGGTTTCCCCATCCACCTGCAAATAAACCATGTAAACCCCTTTGGCATAGCCACTAAGGTCAATAGGAACATTGTAGCCTGCGGCAATGTTTGAAAGGGATTTTTTTTGAAGGGTTTTGCCCATCATATCCCTTATGGTAATGCCAATTGTGGAGGCAGATTGATTGATTCTGATAGTGGCATAGTTTACTGCTGGATTGGGGTAAAGCTGCCAGTCTGTTGTAGTTGTTTTTACTTTTAAGGTATCTCCAACAGGAGCGCTAAGGAAGTTACAAATATCTGGAGGAGGTGCCATATTTACACCAGTAATATTTGCATCATTAAATGGATCTCCGCTCTTGCCCGGTTTTGGATAAGCATAATAGTAGGCCGTTTGATTAAGGCCGTCTGTTATATAATCCGGTTTGCTGCCTATAAATATTTCCACCATGGCCAATTGTATGGACACATCTGCAAAACCAGAACTATTGCTGATGGCAAAATCCCAACTTTGTAAATTAGGAAATACAGTCCAATTGACTATTTGATACACTGATGTAAACCAACGTTTTCTGTTATGGATTGTGCCCGAATAACGATTAAAGGTATCTGTATAGGTTGTTAACATACAATCACTGCCCTTTATAGTAAGGTTCAGTTTATGACTTGTAGCATCATTATTACCACTATACACGCTACTGCCAAACCAGGTAATGGCTATATATACATGCTTTGGGTCATTATTATTATAGATACTGCTTCTCAGTTCATCACCCAGTTTAATGTAAGTGGCACTTGCTTTCTGATAAAATACACCACTTGCGTTATTTGCCATATCAGTACTTACCACTCCTTTACTAAACCGTCCAAAGGGACTGAACTTATCGGTAATTTCGGTATTGCCGGTTATTGTTTTGCCAATTATATTATAGTAACCAATTTGTTTTGATTTATAACCTATTGTAGAGCCCAGTGTATCCACCTCCTGCATAGTTAGTTTGCTACTGCTGCCGCTCTTTATAATGGCCGCATCATTATCTGTAGTTACAAACCAGCCTACATCATTTTGACCGCCTCCATTTCTGGTGTATTGATTACCCGCACCACCCTGTGCTATATCTGATACTGCCTGTACAGTATTTTGATTATAGATATTTGATAGGCCCAAATTTCTGTTAGTAGCTATTTTTTCAGCATACTTCTCTCCGTTATAATTACCATTTACCGTGCCGTCATCATTGGTACTGTTTACTTTTTTCTTTTGGATATTGTTGCCGCCATGGATGGCAAAATCCTCCACGGCAAAACGGGTGGTGTCTGCAGCATCCAGCCCATCTTTAAAAGCAAGGTAACTACTCTGTATTGTTTTTGTAATATCATTATTGCTGTAGTCATAATCCTGTACATGCTGGTTAAAAAAGGTAAATACTTTGGCATTGGCCGTGTCCAAATAGGTGCAGCCGGTTTCAGCCTGATAGGTAACCATTCCATAATATTGTATCCAGTAGTCTAAGCCAAAATCAAGGGCACTGGTGGCTGTGGCTAAGAGGTGCTGAGGCCGCTTGAGCAGTTTGTCCGTGTTATAAACGCCATTATTATCCCTGGGTAGATATTTATCTATGTCGGTATTATCCCAGTCACATTCATCCCTATACCGTATTACGCCGCCATTGCTGCCCATGGTGGCTTTGGCTATGCTGCCAAGCTGGTCATTCTTCATGCGGCGGTATATATCCCGGTATTGCCTGCCAAAATTCATATGATACAAATGGCCACCTTCCGGTGGTTTGCGCCAGCTTTGGTGCAGGTATTTCAGGATGGCATCCGGCGTATTACTCCAACTGCTGCCATTGTATCTTCTTCGGTACCAGTTGCGGGTAAGCCTGTCTTCATTATTTGGATAAACACCATTGTTATAAACACTCTGGCTTGATATGGGCCAGAGCAAATATGACTCAGGTGATGGTTGATTAAAATCAATGGTTACTTTTCTGGGTAGTGTATTGAGCCCGGGATTGCTATCATCTGATCTTTCGCCCCATACTTTTGTGCCATTGCCCCCGTTGAGCAGCAGGTGTACATTGGGTAGGGGCCGGGTGGCATAGTTGGCACTATTGGCAGCGCCATTGAGTTGGTATAGTGTGTTGGCCAGCCAGCCCCAGTGCTTGCGCACAAAAATGGGCCATTCTGTTTCAAGATCGATATCATTTGATACATCAATATTTACAGACTCTGTAGAACTTTCTTCAAAAACTGCTTCACCATCTGTCGTGGGTCTTAAATCGCCAGTGGAGCCTTCGGCACACTGCAAAAAAAGTAACTTTTCTTTTATCTTTTTACTGGTGGTAATATCTTCCCAAGCATTATCCGGGGCGCCTGTGGTTTTCAGGTTGCACAGGTATTGTATTATCCGGTATAAAAACTTGCGGTAATAATATTCGTAGTTAGTTTCTGCAAAATTATCGCTGGTATAACCAAAGAGGCTGTAATCATCATCCTTATACACCCCATCGCTAGTTTGTGGGGAATCAACAGAAGGCATTTTTACATAATCGGGATATTGTCCCTCTGTATTATTTACATAACTGTTGCCCACTTTGCGGCCTTTGTCGAGATAGTCGGGGTAGTAGCGGATGTCAGTGCCTTTTGTCACTACAATTCGTTTTACGCCAGCATCTGGAGCTAATAACCAAGATGGAAAACGAGGCTCATTAAAAGCACCAATCGGTGCCCACTGACCCGTCCATATTTCTATGCCATAACCTTTTATATTGTCTGTATTCACCACAGTTTTTATGGCTTCGTAAAATTTTTGGTATTGTATTAGGTCAGTACCTCCTATTCCATAGGTTGGTACAATAGTTAAACTATCTTGCTTGTATTGCAAATAGTTCCAACCAAACACAAGCAGCACGCCCTTTATATAATCTTGGTTTATTAGGTCACAAAAATCAAAACTATCGCAGGGTGGTGCAGGTGTGGAGCTACTGCTGCCATACATAGGAAAATAAGAAATGCTATCTGCAAAACGGGCAGTTGCATTGCCATTGGCAAACATAAGTGTGGATTCTACGGTGCAGCCAATGCCATCATTAATTGATTTGTACGGCCAGAAAATCCAAGTGCCACGGGCTTCGAGTTCTGCACTTGATACGGGTGTGGTTTGTGAAAAAGACCGGGAAAGAAAGCATACAGCCAAGAGAAGGAGGGAGATGTTTTTAAGCATAACAGTTACTGTTTTGTAGTTAGAAATTGAGCAAAGCGATGATAAGGAATGGATAAAGTTTGATATTTACCACTCAGAACAAATATAGAAGATTGAGCAATTATGATCATAATATTTTTATTTTATCTTCTGCTTATATTTGTTGGATATTTACGGGTAATGAAAAACAAAAATTTTGATAATTTGAAAAAGATATTAATCTATTTAATTGTATCATGTTTATCAACTGAATACTCATTTGCCCAAAGCTGGAATTTCCAGCAGAAAACCGTATCTTATAAAAAGCGAACAGCAAATGATTCTTACGGACAAGCAGTTGCAATACAAGGCGAGTACGCAATGGTGGGCGCATGGGTTAATGGCTATGATAGTAATGGTGATAATTATTTGGCCGGGGCCGGTGCTGTTTATCTCTACCAAAAATCAGCATCAGGTATCTGGACTTCTATTAAAAAAATAGTACCATCAGACCGTACACTTTTTGATGCCTTTGGCTTCGCTGTAGCCATGGATAGCAATTATGCTGTAATAGGTGCACCCTTTGAAGGGCTGGGTGCTGTAGAAAGTGCCGGTGCGGTTTATGTGTTTGAAAATAAAGATGGAGACATTACCGAAGTAAATAAACTATTTGCACCTGACCGGGAATATCTCGATGAGTTTGGAACTAAGGTAGCCATATCTGGGGATTGGATAATAGTAGGTTCCAACAGGGACGGGGAGGATGAAAATGGAGAAAATACGATGCTTGGTGCCGGCTCGGCCTACCTGTATCACCGCAATGCGGGTGACTGGGTTTTTGCACAAAAAATTGTTGCATCTGACAGGAGCGGGGGGAGTAATTTTGGTTATTCTGTAGCCATAGACGGGGATTTTGCGGCAATTGGAGCCTTGGGTGGCAGCACTTATATTTTTAAAAATGTGGGTGGCTTGTGGAATGAAGTACAGCAATTACGAAGTATTGAAGAAGCTGCATTTGGGCGTGGGCTTTCTATGAAAGGTAATATGTTGATAGCAGGAGCTGGAGGACATAATAGTAATGGAAATAAATATACAGGCTCCGCATTTATTTTTGAAAATATTGGTGGTATCTGGACAAGAACACAACGGCTAGAAGCATCAGATGGCAGAGAAAATGACTTTTTTGGTTATTCCATAGATTTTGAAGGAGACTATATTGTAGGGGGGGCACTTGGCAATAGTTATGATGCAAATAATCAAAACTATTGTAACAGTACCGGTGCTGCCTATATCTATCAAAAAAGTGTAGAAGGGGTATGGACAGAAATACAAAAGATAGTAGCCCCGGATAGGGACCCCGATATATTTGAAGATTTTCCCCAACAATTTGGTATTTCTGTTGGTATTTCAGGAGGTTATATACTCTGTGGGGCCAACCTTGAGAGTTTTATTGAAAACGGAGAAAATTATATCTATGAATCCGGTGCCGCCTATTTCTTCCAAAACTCCGTGCTGCCACTTGGTTTTAGTGCACTAACCGGAGAGAAAAAGGATAATAAAAATATACTCTACTGGCAAACATTTATAGAAACCAATCTGCAAAATATGCAGGTGCAGCGCAGTATAGATGGGGTAAATTTTCAACCTATAGCTACTGTGGCTGCCAATAAAAATGCATCCACATATAGTTATGAAGATGCTACTGCAGTGGCAGGAGTTACCAACTTTTACAGAATCAATTTTACAGAACAAGATGGACGCAAGGAGCTAAGCAATACCATTAGCATTGCAGCTACGGCTATACCATTTACCATAAGTATAAGACCCAATCCTTTTACCACCACATTTTCAATTGTAGCCAATACAGGCCTTACAGCATCTACAACTATGACTGTGCATTGGTATAATACAGCAGGCCGCAAGGTTTATACTGAAATACGGTTTTTAAATAGTGGAGATAATACGATTACCCTTAATACTGCTGCACTACCCAAAGGAATTTATATGGTTGAGTTTATGCTGAGTGATGGAAGGAGGAAAGTGGAGAAAGTGGTGAAGGAGTGAGGATTAATTATGAATTATGAGTTATGAATTATAAATTATTAATGGCCTAATTTGTTGATTGGAATTGTTAGAATAGTTGATGGAGTGATAAGTTGATGGCT
>CAXYYO010000014.1:0-81041 GCA_964293305.1 uncultured bacterium
AAGGTAAAAGCATAGCTATGAGTACAATTTTGATAGCAAGTATTTTCCAAGGTTCTCCATGAGTAAAATGATGTATCTGGTGGTCTAATATCAAAATAATAAATTCAAATAAAAATATAAAGGCGAAAAATCCCATTGTTTTTATAAGTGATTCGGAGGCTTTGAAAACCCCCAAAAGCGTTAGGAGAATAAAAACACAAATAATAGCAATGGTAATGCCCATATACTGGAGATTGTATTTTTGACGAAGCGCTTCTGCAGCTTCTGCCTCTTTTTTAAGTTTTCGCTTTGCCTCGTTGTCCAGTTCGATTTGAATGAGTTCATTTTTTTTGGTTACCGATTCCAAGCTGTCTGTGTAAATATTAGCCAGTTTACTATAATATAAAGCCTGTTCATAATTACCAATGCGGCTATAAAAACTATCCAATTCAGAATAGGCTTTCTCCCTTACATGTAAATTATTTGTAGAGTCTGCAAGATTTTGTATGTAGGTTAAAACCCTCTGTTCATTTGGCAAGTCATTTATTGCTTGATAATATTGTCTTACTGCATTTAAATTAGAAATAATATTGCTCTCATCATTATTGTCTAACATGAATGGTTCGAATTTTTTGTAATAATATCCAGCAGAGTCGAATTGCCTTTTTTCCATATAGTAAAGAGCCATTAATTTATCAATTTCGTGCTCTGCACCAATGTTAATTAGAAATGCCCTAGCTTCAGGTTTATTATTAAGAAATTGTAGTGCATTGGAAGTACTTTCTTTATTCAATAAAAAATTTAGGATATCAAAATATATATTGATTTTATACCCCCCCATTTGCACACTATCTGCTATATGCATTGCCTTTTCAAAAAACATCATAGCAAGTGGCTTTTGGTTTTTTTCTATATACTTTGATGCAATTGAACGCTGTGCCACCATTACACTTTCCCACTCTTTTGATTTAAGACCCAATCGCTCCACTTCAAAAAAAATATCTTTACTTTTTTCAAATTCTTCTAAGTCAAAATAAAATGAACCAAGGTCTTGCATGGCAAGAAGGATGCGCTCTGTGGACTTACTTTTTTCTGCAAATTCTCTTGCACTGAGCAAAGATTGAAAAGCTGCCACAAAATTGTCTTTTAATATCCAGGTATTTGATATACTACTGTAGCAAAGGCTCACAATACTATCATTACCATACTCTATAGCATTGGATAGACTCATGTTGTTGTACTCCAGAGCTTTGTCATATTTATGGTTTGCCCTGCACAATCTTGCACGTCTCAACTGAGAGATGATAACATATTTTTCTAGGTTGTAATTTTTTGCTACATCCTCATATTTTTTGGTATACATTTCTGCCAGCTCTAAATTATTTCTAAGGCTACCATAATTAAGGTATTGATGGCTTAGGTAATGATACACCAAACATATGGCCTCATGATCTCGGCTGGTTTCAGCCAGCTCTATCATCTTATTTGCAATGCTATCACAGAGTGTAGGTTTCTCAGGCAAATCTGTATTTATTTGGCTGTTCATTTGCAAAAGTACTTGGTAAAGATCGGTTCGGTTAGGAGGTTTTTCATTTTTATCACCCGCTTTTGCAGGCAATGAAACAAGTAGAATTGTTATAATAAATGCCGTACAAATAATTAAAAATTTAAACTTCATTATTGGCTGAATTTATATATAGATTTTTATTGAGAAATTTTTATTATGAATATGAGTTCCTGTTTTAGATTCAATGTTTAAATGCTATTCAAGAGTGGATATGCTTGCTGATAGATTTAAATATTGTCTTATTGTATAGATTGTTACATTATCTGGTAAAATATGCACTCATTTTATAAAAACGAAAATATTATGTACTAGTTACAATCTTAATGAGTTGCAAAATAGCGGATACTAAAAAAACGATACCCAAAAAAATATTGAGGGTTTTATTACTGATATGAAATCGCTCCACCAACCATTTGCCACCATATATGTACAATGCAAGACCTGCCATTGTTCCTACACCGGCACCAAACGTAAAGCAATTAAAATCTACTGACTCATTTGATAACAATTCGAGTGTAATCAAATAGCTACTCCAAAAAAACCAAAATGGTATTTGTGCAGGATTTACAGCACTCATAGTGACACCCAGTAAAAAACGTGGCATATTATTATTTATCAATACCCCTTTTTTATCTGGCGCAGCCTTTATAGCTGTTATAAAACTAATACAACCTAGCAGGCCAAAGACCCCTACTGTAACCCATTGTATTACATTAAAAAAATTACCATTATTAGTCAGCCAGCCTACACCACTCAACGATATACGCAAGTAAATTAACTCAACCAATGCCACACCAATTGCATATTTCCAAGCATTCTTTTCATTTTCTTCAGTACCTATTTGTGTGGCTGTTACGGCAAGGTTTCCTAATGGCAACTGCCCCATAAAGCTGATAGCCGCTCCTATTAAACCAATAAAAAATAAATGAATAAATGTGGACACTGTGCAATAATAAGTATAAGTAGAAATACCGTATCAGGTTATATCCTAACTCAGGGAATGCATCAACATTTGCGTCATAATTTTTCAATATCATTTGCGGTGGTCCCGGCCAATTTATTATACTGGAATAGGTTTAAAATCATCATAAAAATTTGTACAATGTTTTGGAAAATCTATTCTAACCCAAACAGAGGTCACCTTAATCAAGTAAAATTAAAAAAGGCTGCCTTTTGTAAAGACAGCCTTAAAAAATGAATATTTTAATACTTATGCTTCAGATTCAGTTGTAGCGTCATCAGCTTTTGGAGCTTCAACTGGTGATTCTTTTTTAGAATCAGTTTTTGAAGCGTCTTCAGCTTTTTGAAGTTTTTGTTTGATTTCAGCAAGTGCACCCAAATCTCCCAAAGTTGCTTTTTCTACTTTGTTCTGAATTGTTTTTACAGCTTTGCGTGCTTTATCACTTTCAGTTCTTGCTTCTTTCTTGGCAGATTCTACTTCTTCAGCCTTAGCTTGTTCCCAAATGCGGGTATGGCTTACTACTATTCTATGTTCGTGGCGATCAAATTCTAATATCACAAAATTTGAATGCTCCTCTACTACTAAGCTTTTACCATCTTCTTTCAGCAAATGTCTGTTTGGTGCAAAGCCCTCTAAACCATAAGGCAATTGAATAAGAGCACCTCTATCATCTTTACGGATAACAGTGCCTTCATGCTCAGAACCTGGAGAGAATGTCTCTTCCAATGTATTCCAAGGATCTTCCTCTAATTGTTTATGACCCAGTTGTAACTTACGGTTTTCTTTGTCAATGGAAAGAATGATTACATCCATTTCCTGACCTGCTTTTACAAACTCAGATGGGTGATTAAAACGCTTCAACCAGCTAAGGTCACTCACATGTATCATACCACCTATACCCTGCTCAAGTTCTACGAAAACGCCATATTGGGTAAGATTCTTTACAATTACATGGTGTTTGCTTCCTTCAGGGAATTTTTCTTCAATGGTATTCCAAGGATCGTCAGAAAGCTGCTTTATACTTAGGCTCATCTTACGGGTTTCCTTATCAAGCGTTACTACTTTAGCTTCATGCTCATTGCCCAGCTTAAAGTATTCTTTTGCATTGATGGGGGTATTGGCCCATGTAATTTCACTTACGTGTACCAAACCTTCCACACCTGGCTGTATTTCAAGAAATGCACCATAGTCTTCAATATTTACAACTTTACCTTTTACAGTTGCATTTTCTGCAATTGTTTCAGGTAATACATCCCAAGGATGTGGCGTAAGTTGCTTCATACCAAGGCTGATACGTTTTTTGTCATCATCAAAATCAAGCACCACAACGTTTACTTTTTGGTCTATTTTCAGCAACTCTGTTGGGTGGTTGATACGACCCCATGAAATATCTGTTATGTATAGCAAACCATCTAAGCCACCCAAATCCATAAAGGCACCAAAGTCTGTTATATTTTTAACTATACCTTCCAGTACTTGACCTTTTTCAAGTTTTCCAATTATTTCAGCACGTTGTGCTTCTATATCACTTTCTATAAGGGCTTTGTGAGATACCACAGCATTCTTAATGGTTTCATTTACTTTAACCACTTTAAACTCCATTGTTTTACCTACAAACTGATCATAATCAGTTACAGGTTTAACGTCAATTTGTGAACCCGGAAGGAATGTTTCCAATCCAAGCACATCTACAATCAAACCACCTTTAGTTTTGCTGGTAACCAATCCGGTAACCACTTCACCTGTTTTATGAACTTCAACAATTTTCTCCCATGAGCGGTGTACACGGGCAAGCTTGCGGCTTAGGAAAAGGTTACCATTACGGTCTTCTTTTTCTACAACCATTACTTCTGCCTCATCTCCAACTCCAGGTTTGCCCCCATCTCTAAATTCATTTAGGGAAATAAGTCCATCACTTTTAAAACCAATGTTTACAACAGCATCAGTGTTTGTAATGGCCACGATGGTTCCAATCATAATTTCACCATCTTCAATAGCAACAAAGGTTTCTTCATACACTTTGTCATAACGCTCAATTTCTTCTGGTGAGTAGCTGGAAACATTACGTTTGTCCACACTCCAGTCAAAATCATCATGCGCAGTAACTGTTTCTTCAACAGGTGCTTCGATGATTACATTGTTTTCTACAGCAACCTCAGCCGGAGCTGCTTCTGCTTGAAGGGTTTCTTGTACAGGTTCATTTGTTGACGCTGCAGTGGCTTCTACGGCATTTTCTGCCTGCGGAGCCATCTCCTGTTCATCAGCGTTTTGTGAATTAATATTGTTTTCGCTCATATAAAATTCCCGTTTTTTTATATCGGGGGCGCAAAAATAGGGATTTTACTCGTTTTTGAGCATTTATAACCGGTGCACATGAGCGCAACTTATGTAATCAAAAAATAAAATCACCTATGAAGGGGTGAATTTGTCAAATAACCATTTTGTTGTTTATGATTGAGGACAACGCTCCGGAGATAAAGCCTCCTTTTGCGATCTCAATATTTGGGCTAGCCGAGTCATCTTAATAGAAAATAAACAAGAATTAATTCATTTTTCCTTCTTGATAACTTATATTGTACTCCATTTTCTCCACAACAAATATCATAGCAGATGCCGGCAAAAAATTATCTCATAAAAATTAATGACGCTGCCAAAAAAGTTTGCCTTACTTACAATACTGGTAATGCAGCAATACAAACTGCAAAATTAAAAATTGATCTTAAGGATACACTTATTGACGCTGATGGCATGCCTCTTCAAGAAAATCATCCATTTAATCTTGGTATAGGGAATCAATTAAAAGGTAAAGCGATTGTTTTGCTATGTACGGTTGCTCCAAATCCTGCTGTGCTGAGCAAAGAATTATCATTAAGTTTTTCGTTGGTAAATGCAAGACAGATCGGTAATGCAAAGCAGGTACTCATCACTTCGGATTATTCAAATGGTTATGCATTATTTGAAATTACATTAAAAATAATCTAACATGAAAACTTTGATTTCAAAACCTATTACATGTGTTGTTTTTTTGTGCTTTTCTCTTTTTGCTGCTGCGCAGAATGAGGACAATGGCACACAAGAATTAGCCATTAACAGTTTGTCTGCACCTGCTAGTCCGGGCTCCATCATTCTCGGAGTAAATCCTGCAGACATTCAAAAGCCTACAGACCTTACAGGATTAATGGTTTCGCTGCGCAATGCAACAGATAACTTTTCACAATTGCCCGTTTCCTTTGCCATTGACATTGCCCCGGCTTGGCTTTTCAATAACAGAAAAATTACCTATGCCGATTTTATCAGCAATAAAAAAGCATTCTTACAGACCCTTACCTTTTCCTATGCACAGTTGTCTCAAAAAGACGAGAATTATAACGGCTTAAAACAAGGTCTAGGTTTATCATTTTCATTGATAAGACCAGCCATAAAAGATAGTGTGTACTTGCAAAAAATATCAAGTATTAACCAACATTTAAAATTACTTTTGAATGCAAATGATAGTTTACTCAAAATCAAAAAAGAAAGCAATGCTTTATACCAACAATTAGAGACCCAAATAAAAGATTTCCAAAATAAATTAATATCCATTGAGTCAAAAGATAATCCAACATTAGATGATACCGTTGCGGCGGCATCCATAGAATCGCAAATACTATTAGTCATCGCTTTGAAGGATGAATTAGATAACAAACTTTTAGAATCTGTAAAAAAAGAAACAGATGAAATGCATCAATCAGATATTGAATCACTCAAAAAATTAAGCGAAAGCATAACACCAGTTCGAAAAGGTTTTTTCCTAAATATTGCAGGAGGTACATTGGCAAAATATGATGACTTTAAAGCGGGCAATGCTGGATTTACAAATACCGCATTGTGGCTAACCGCAGGTTGGGATGGCAATGGAAAAGACTATACAGGCAAATCAACTTTCAGTATGCTTTTACTTTCTCGTTTTATTTATGATAATGTAGATGAATGGTATAAATCTGGTAACATAAAAAACTATAATACATTTGACAATGGATTGCGTGTAGCATATACTTCTTCCAATCAGAAATTTTTGATTAGTGCAGAAGCTATAAGTCGTAAACTTTTTAAAACAACAGCATCTTCATCATGGGTGTATAAATATTTACTCAATGCACAGTGGGCTTTTGGATTTAACCAAGTGCTCACCTTTACTTATGGTAGAGATTTTAATAACCACCTCACAAAAGACGGAAATGTAATAGGATATCTCAATTTTGTACAAGGATTATTTTCAAAAAAAACTTTGAAGGAATAAGCACTGTATGTAGGCTGTATAATACCCCCTTTAAAAATAAATAATCAGACATTTCAGAAACAGCATATTGATACTTTGAGGATTTTTTTAAAACAACCGTTTGCACTAAAATATTTTTTACAAGTCGTTATATAACCAATTATACCTATACATTTACGGCTTCACATTAAATTATTGCAGGCATGAAATTTACTACAAGATTGCAGTTGTCCATAATGATGTTTTTCAACTTTTTTGTATGGGGCATTTGGTTCGTTACAATGGGCACCTACCTTACCAAAGGAAGTATAACTGCTACGGGTGAGCAAGCAGGTCTAGCTTATGGTACACAATCATTGGGTGCCATTGTGGCTCCATTTATAGTGGGCCTTATTGCAGATAAATTTTTTGATGCACAAAAAATATTAGGTGTACTACATTTAGCTGGGGCTGCATTACTTTGGTTCATTGCCGGCCAGCCTGAGTTTGGTTCTTTTTACAGCATGCTCCTAATTTATATGATTTTATATATGCCAACATTGGCACTGGTAAATGCCATTGCTTTAAATCAAATTTCAAATCCGGAAAAAGAATTTGGAGGCATTCGTATGTGGGGCACCATTGGATGGATAGCATCAGGCCTCATTATAGGATGGATGGCATGGGAAAAAGATCCATCGTCATTGAGCATTACCTATAAAGTTGCTGCTGTGGTATCTGCCGTATTTGGTTTGTTTTCATTTACACTGCCAAAAACAGCACCTCCAAAAGCTGGGCAAAAAGTTACGTTATCAGAAATAATGGGACTAGATGCTTTAAAAATTTTAAAGGATAAAAATTATCTTATCTTTTTTTTAGCATCTGTACTTATCTGCATACCACTTGCATTCTATTATGGACAGGCCAACGTTTTTCTAAATGAATCGGGTATGGAAGGAGCGGCGGGAAAAATGACATTGGGACAAATTGCAGAAACAGTATTTTTATTTTTAATGCCTTGGTTTTTTGCACGCTTTGGCACAAAGCAAATGTTACTTTTTGGTATGCTCGCCTGGATAGTTCGTTATTTATTATTTGCTTATGGAGGTGGGGAAAGTGGTGTATGGATGCTATTGGGCGGCATTATTTTGCATGGCATCTGTTATGATTTCTTTTTTGTAACCGGTCAGATTTATACTGATAATATGGCTGGCGAAAAAATTCGTTCATCTGCGCAGGGTCTCATTACATTGGCCACTTACGGTGTTGGTATGTACATTGGTTTTTATGTGGCAGGAGTGTATGTGGATAAATATAAAATTGGAGATAATCAGCATGATTGGCAGAGTATCTGGTTATTTCCATGTTTATTCGCCAGTGGCGTAGCTTTATTGTTTTTATTATTATTTAAAAACCCCACAAGAAAACTTACACATACGCATTAAATTGCACAGGCACAGCTGAAAAAATAGCATCATGCAAAAAACAAATCGGCGCAGCAGCATAAAAAATATAATAGCGGGTTCCGCTGCCATTATAAGTGGCAGTAGTCTTACAGCGTTTTGCAATAGCCAGCAAACGAAAATGATTTTTAAAGGAAATATCAACCATTCAGTGTGTAAATGGACTTATGATTTTCTTAGCTTAGATGAACTATGCAAGGCAGTGAAGCAAATTGGATTTTCAGCTATTGATTTATGTACACCGGAAGAATGGCCTGTATTAAAATCTTATGGCATTCATTGCAGCATGTGTTATCACGGAGGTAAAGTAAGTCTTACAGAAGGGTTTAATAACCCCAGTTTTCATCCACAGCTTATAAAAGATTATCTAGCAGCCATTCCTTTAGTAGCTGCAGCTGGGTACCAAAATATTATTTGTTTTAGTGGAAACCGAAAAGGAATGAGTAATGAGGAAGGAATGCAACACTGTATATCAGGTTTAAAACAAATTTTGCCCATAGCAGAAAAGTATAATGTTATGGTTCAAATGGAAGTATTCAACAGCAAAATAGATCATCCAGATTATATGGCTGATAATACCAAATGGGCGTTTGAATTAGTACGAAAACTTGGTAGTCCAAATTTTAAAATATTATATGACATTTACCACATGCAGATAGATGAGGGAGATGTTATAAGAACACTCACGGATGGTCATGAGTATATAGGTCATTATCACACCGCTGGTGTACCCGGAAGAAACGAAATAGATGCCAATCAAGAATTAAATTATGCAGGTATAATGCGTGCCATATTAAAGACGGGATATAAAGGATATGTAGCCCAAGAATTTATGCCTACGGCTGATGATAAAATAGCTTCATTACAAAAGGCCATAGAAATTTGTGATGTATAAATAAAAATATTCTGCAACAATAATTATTCAATAATCAGTAAATAAAAATTAAATGCCAGGCGATTCTTCTAATGTAAATGTAAACAACAAAGCTGCTGCGCAATACACTTACGATGCAATTGTAATAGGTAGTGGTATCAGTGGTGGGTGGGCTGCAAAAGAACTTTGTGAAAAAGGACTTAAAGTAGTGATGCTAGAGCGTGGGGAGCATATTGAACATATCAAAGATTATAAAAATGCCAATAAGAATGTATGGGAATTTCCACATCGTGGAGATGCTACCCAACAGATGAAAGCTGACTATCCTTCCTTAAGTAGAGATTACCCTTTGAATGAAGAAACTTTTGGTATGTGGGCCAATGAGAAGGATTGTCCTTATACGGAAAAAAAGCCATTTGCATGGTTTAGAGGATATCATACAGGTGGCCGCAGTTTATTGTGGGGACGCCAAAGTTATAGATTAAATAAATGGGATTTTGAAGCAAATGATAAAGAAGGGATTGCAGTTGACTGGCCTTTAAGATATGATGACCTGGCACCTTGGTATAGTTACGTAGAAAAATATGCAGGCATTCAAGGAAGTAAACAAGGATTGGATGTATTGCCTGACGGCGAATTTTTACCAGCTATGGAAATGAATGTAGCAGAAAATTATGTAGCAGAAAATTTAAAAAAGCATTACAATGGTTCTAGGCATTTATTTATAGGTCGTAGTGCAAATATCACAAAAAGCCTTCCTGAAAATAACAGACCAAATGCCTGTCAATACAGGGATAGATGCTGGAGAGGTTGTCCATTTGGCGGGTATTTTAGCACACAGTCTTCCACATTGCCAGCGGCACAAAAAACAAATAATCTAACATTAGAAAACAATAAAATTGTTACTAAAATATTATATGATAAAGATAAGAAAAGAGCCACAGGGGTGGAAGTGATAGATGCACTTACCAACCAGACTTATACTTATCAGGCAAAAATTGTTTTTGTATGTGCCAGTTCATTTAATAGTACATGGGTTTTAATGAATAGTGCCACAGATATATGGCCCGATGGTTTAGGAAGTAGTTGTGGTGAGTTAGGCCATAATGTTATGGATCATCATTTCAAAATAGGTGCGGGTGGTATAGTAGAGGGGTTTGAAGATAAATATGTGTATGGTCGCCGTCCTACGGGGATATATATTCCACGATTTAGAAATATTTATGATGATAAAAGAGATTATCTCCGCGGCTTTGGTTACCAAGGAGGAGGAAACAGAGGACGTGGTATAGAAGTTGCTGAATTTACCTTTGGTGCTGAACTAAAAGAAGCGCAAAGTGAAGTTGGTAAATGGGGTTTTGGTATTATGGGTTTTGGTGAAGTACTACCCGACCATAGTAACAGAATTTATCTTAATAAAGATAAAAAAGACAAATGGGGTCTTCCTGTTTTGGAAATGGATGTGGAAATGAAAGAAAACGAAATTAAAATGCGCAAGGATATGATTAATGATGCGCAGGAAATGCTTACCAATAGTGGGCTTAAAGATGTGAATACTTATGACTATGGATACATTTTTGGAATGGGCATCCATGAAATGGGTACAGCTCGTATGGGTAGAGATCCCAAAACCAGTGTGCTTAATAGTAATAATCAGGTATGGGAGGCAACCAATGTTTTTGTAACAGATGGTGCTTGTATGACCAGCTCCAGTTGCGTAAATCCTTCTCTTACCTATATGGCACTTACTGCAAGAGCAGCAGCATTTGCAGTAGAAGAATTAAAGAAGGGTAACTTATAAATTTTATCATGAATAATGTGCATTAAGGCATTTTTAAAAACTAAAAAATGGAACGTAGAGAACTTTTAAAATTTATTACTGCCGCCACTGGTGTAGCTTTTGTAGTGGGCGATGCAATGCTGAGCGGATGCAATACAGGTACTGACATATCAGCCACATTTTCAGAAGCAGATATTGCACTTTTAGATGAAATAGGCGAAGTAATTATACCCACAACTTCTACCCCCGGAGCAAAAGCTGCGGAAGTGGGCAAGTTTATGAAAACAATGGTTACTGACTGCTACACTCCTATGCAGCGTGCATCATTTATGGCTGGCATACCACAATTAAAAGATGCCTGTAGTCAATTAAACAAAAAAGAATTTTCAGCCTGCAATGCAGAAGAAAAAAAGGCATTTTTATTAAGTCTTGAAAAAGCAGCTAAAGATTTCAATACAAAAAATGACGAAGCAAATAATGCGGCAAGAGATAAAGCAAATACCGCAGGTACAGCTTTTGAGGCTGCACCACCCCATTATTATTCTCAAATAAAACAACTTACTTTATATGGTTATTTTACATCGGAACCGGGTTGTACAAAGCAGTTGAGAGACAAACCAATACCCGGCAGTTATAATGGAGCTTTGCCCTATAAAATTGGTGACCATGCTTTTAGTGAATAAAATTATATACCATGAATAGATCAAAAACAAAACTGGGCAGGTGGTTGCATTCCAGTTTGGAAGATGCCACTAAATCCTACGAAACAGGAAACACAGTTGAAGCTATAATTGCAGAAAGAAAAGCAGCATACTCCCGTAGAAATTTTGTGTCGGATGCAGCAAAAGTGACAGCCCTAGGGCTTGCAACAAATGTTATTGGAAGCTGTACTAAAACTGCTTTAAATGAAAATAGTGGTATAAGTGTAAATGATTTTTCTACACCATTAATCCAAGATAAAAAAATTGCCATTATTGGTGCAGGTATTGCAGGTTTAAATGCAGCCCTTACTCTTCAGGAAAAGGGAATAAGAGCCGATTTGTATGAAGCCTCTACAAGAATAGGTGGTAGAATGTTTTCTGCTACAAATGCAGTGGGTCAGGGGTTAATTTCAGAACTGGGAGCAGAGTTCATAAATACTGACCATTCAGACATGCTACAATTAGCCAAAAAATATAATTTGGAATTGATTGACTCAAATGATGACGATGATAAGGGCTATGCAGAAACTTATTATTTTAATAACACATCTTACTCTTATGAAGAGGCTACCAAAGAGTTTTTAAAATTACTTCCTCAAATTTCGGCAGATAAAAAATCAATCTCATCCAACGTAACTGCTTTTAACTACACACAAACAGATCGCTTTTTTGATAATATGCCTCTACCCGAATACATGGACAGAATAGGTGCTAAGGGCTGGTTTAGAGAATTACTCTTGAGTTTATGCTATTCAGAATATGGATTGGAAGCATACAAACAAAGTGCACTAAATTTTTTATTTTCTGCAGATGTGTACAAAGTAAATGGTGATATAAAAATATATTACAGCAATGAAAGATATAAAATAAAAGAGGGGAATCAGCAGTTAACCATAATGATGTCGGAAGATTTGAATCATCCCGTAAAATATGGATATGAATTAACAAAGGTTAAGTTTATAAATAACCAGTATAAAATATTTTTTTCCAAAAAGGATGGGAGCCAATTCTCTTCGTTATATGATATCGTACTTTTTGCCATACCATTTTCAATCCTAAGAAATGTGGAACTTGATGTTGCTCTACCTGCATGGAAAAAAGAGGTAATTGAGAACCACGGCTATGGTAATAATTCAAAATTAGTATTGGGATTTAAACAAAGATATTGGAATAAAAATGGGCTGAGTGGTGATTTTTTAACTGATACCAAAGTACAAGGTGGATGGGATAGTTCTTTACTACAAGCAGGCAAAGTTGGTAGCCTCACAATTTACAAGGGTGGAAATGAAGCTGTGATTTTGGGTGATGGAAGTTTACAAGATCAGGTTGACATACATCTTCCATTGTTAAATGAAGCATTACCCGGTGCCTCTGAAAATTATAATAACAAAGCTGTAAGAATGGTATGGCCCTCCTACCCTTTTGTTAAAGCATCCTATACTTGTTATCTACTTGGACAATACACCACGTTATATGGCAAGCAAATTATACCAGTGGATAATATGTTTTTTGCTGGCGAACATTGTAGTATAGATTATTGGGGATACATGCAAGGTGGGGCTGAAACAGGCAAAGCAGCCGCATTACAAATTGCTAAAAAAGTAACATTAAAATCAGAATAAAATTTTAATATGAATCACTCACGACGTAAATTTTTACAATCATCTGCTTTATTATCTGTTGGCGGTTTAATAGGATGCAACAACTTATTAGCAAACGCCAATTCAAAAAAAGAAATAGCATTTGGCATACAGCTTTGGAGTGTAAGAGACGATATGGGAAAAGATCCCGCAAATGTATTAACCCAATTGTCTGCTTATGGCTATAAACAAATTGAAAGTTGTGATTTAGGTAAAACGGTTTTTTGGGGGATGAAGCCTACAGAATTTAAAAAACATTTAGACGATAATGGTTTGACAATGCCATCTGCCCACTGTGATATATTCAAAAATTTTGAACAAACAGCAGCAGATGCTGCATCTGTAGGTGTAAAGTATTTAATATGCCCATGGCTTGGACCACAGAAATCTATTGATGATTATAAAAAAGCCGCAGATAATTTTAATGCAAGAGGAGAAATATGCAAAAAGAATGGGCTACGTTTTGCCTATCACAACCATGATTATTCTTTTAAAATTACAGAGGGGGAACTGCCACAAAATGTAATGATGAAATTTTCTGACCCCACATTGGTAGATTTCGAAATGGATATGTATTGGGTGGTTACCGCAGGTCAGGATCCAGTAGAATGGATAGAAAAAAACAAGCAACGATTTAAACTATGTCATATCAAAGACCGCTCAAAAAATGCAACATCGGCAGATAAAGATGCGTCCTGTAATATTGGTACCGGTGTCATCGATTATAAAAATATACTTCCACTAGCAAAGAAATATGGTATGGAATACTTTCATGTAGAGCAGGAAAAATGGGACGATTCTACACCACTGAAAAGTGCTGAGGCAAATGCAGCTTATATGAAAGGAGTAAAAGTGTAATTTATGTTTTAATATATTGTAATCTCCATTTATAAAACTCTGATTGAATAATTACCCATTATTCATAAATACCATCCAAAAGCATTTGTGCATTAATACACAAATGCTTTTTATTTGCTAAAATTTTAGATCCTCATGTTACCAAAAATAAATCCATCCTATACACAAGCTTGGATGCTACTTAAAAAACACCAAAAAGAAGAAATGATGCGTATGCAAATGCGTTCACTTTTTGAGAATGATGATGAAAGATACTCCAAATATTCACTTAAATTTAATGATATCATTTTTGATTATTCAAAAAATATTATCACAGATAAAACATTGCAACTTCTTTTTCAATTAGCAGAAGAATGTGAACTACAAAAAGCAATTGCATCTTTATGTGCAGCTGAAAAAATTAATGAATCGGAGGGAAGATACGTCCAGCATACAGCACTAAGAAACAGGGGTGATGAACCAGTTTTTATTGAAGGTAAAAATGTAATGCCTGAGATAAATAAAGTGCAGAATCAAATGAAGCATTTTTGTAACGCTGTACATAGTGGAAATTGGAAGGGTTATACCGGCAAGCCGATTAGATATATTGTAAACATAGGTATAGGTGGTAGTGATTTAGGCCCTGTAATGGTAACTGAAGCGCTTAAACCATATTGGAAGCAAAATATTCAAACCTTTTTTGTTAGTAATGTGGATGGTACACATATAGCAGAAACCCTTAAGAAAATAACCCCGGATGAAACTTTATTTCTGATTGCATCCAAAACATTTACAACACAAGAAACGATGACCAATGCCTTCACTGCAAGGCAATGGTTTTTAGAGCATGCTAAAGATGAAAAACATATTGCTGCTCATTTTATAGCTTTGAGTACAAATGAAAAAGATGTTGTAAAATTTGGCATACATCCGCAAAATATGTTTGAATTCTGGGACTGGGTAGGTGGAAGATATTCATTGTGGAGTGCTATTGGACTTTCAATTGCGCTTACTATAGGTTATGAAAATTTTGAATCATTATTAGATGGTGCCTACGAAGTAGACAACCATTTTAAACAGGAAAAAATGGAAAAAAATATTCCTGTTATCATGGCTCTGCTTGGTATTTGGTACACCAATTTTTTCAAAGCACAAAGCGAAGCCATTCTGCCTTATGATCAATATTTACATCGCTTTGCAGCATATTTTCAACAAGGGAATATGGAGAGTAATGGCAAATCCGTAGATCGTACAGGCAATGAAGTTCAATACGCAACAGGGCCGGTGATATGGGGTGAACCCGGCACAAATGGGCAGCATGCATTTTATCAATTATTACACCAAGGCTCACTTGTTGTACCCTGTGATTTTATAGCACCTGCTATTAGCCACAATCCCATTGGTGATCATCATGTAAAACTGCTCAGTAATTTCTTTGCACAAACCGAAGCTCTGATGAAAGGAAAAAATAAGCAAGAAGCAAAAGATGAATTAACAAATGCAGGAAAATCAAAAGAAGAAATAAAAGCGCTACTTCCATTCAAAGTATTTAATGGAAATAAACCAACAAATTCTTTCTTAATAAAACAGATTACCCCATCTACGCTTGGTAACCTTATTGCATTGTATGAACATAAGATTTTTGTGCAAGGTGTTATTTGGAACATTTTTAGCTTTGATCAATGGGGTGTAGAGCTTGGCAAACAGCTTGCAAATTCCATTCTACCAAAATTAGAATCAGCAGATGATATAAAAGATCATGATTGCAGTACTAATGGTTTAATAAATGCTTATAAAGAAATGAGGGAGTTATAGTTTTTGCATGAGTCAATAAAATAATTCACCGAATTTTAAAACAATAAAAAGTTATCAAACCCAGTTATTGAAGTTGATTATGTAATAAATTTCAACTTCAATATCTAGTTTAAACTATTCTTTACATTATTTTTTGTGATGCTAAGATTGCACACAGTCCTCTATTTTATTTTGATTTAACCCAAATCAACGAGGTAAAAATTGAATAATAAATATTCTTCTCATACTTATGATTTTACAGCCATCCACTTCGTCTGAAAAAAATATATAGAACGATACATAATCCAAAAGTTACAGTGAGCACCATTGGATAGGCATAATGCCAGCTTAGCTCAGGCATTTCCTTAAAATTCATTCCGTAAATACCTGCCACCATCGTAGGCACACCAATGATAGCAGCCCAACCTGCAAACTTTTTTGAAACTTCACTTTGTGCTATGGATGTCAAACTAAAATTAGCTTCTAAAGCTGCAGTTACTAACTCACGTGCATTGTCCATCATTTCATTAATGCGCTGTGTATGATCCAACACATCTCTAAAATATGGGCGTATATCTTCAGGTACTAATACATAATCAAATCGCATCAGTTTATTACATATATCCGGCAATGGAGCAATAGACTGCTTAATACGTATTAACTCTCTTTTTAAATTGTAAATCTGCTCTGTAGTTTCCCTACTGGGTTTTTCATCAAAAATTTTTTCTTCTACTTTTATAAGTTCTTCTTCCAACAATTCAATCACAGGAAAATATTGATCTACAATAGCATCCATTATGGCATACGCTGCAAAACCCGGGCCTTTACTCAACAATTCTGGTGTAGATTCACATCTTTTCCGTACTTCTGTATATGGTATTGAAGATCCGTGACGAATAGTGAGAATGAAATTTACTCCAATAAAAAAATGTGTTTCCCCCTGTTCAGTTATTTGAGTCTCTCTATTGATTTGTGCCGTGCGGAGTACCATAAAAATGATATTGCCATATAATTCAATTTTTGGTCTTTGGTGTGCATTTGTAGCATCTTCAATGGCAAGTTCATGAAGGTTAAATTCTTTTTGAACTATTTCAAGCATTTCTTCAGAAGGTGCATACATCCCTATCCAAACAAATACATCAGGCTCCTGTAAAATTTTCTTAACACTACTCATGTTAAGATCTGCTAATTTTTTACCCTGCCTGTATGCTACACAATTTATGATGGAACTCATGCAATCAAATTTCCACCCAAATGTAGCTAACTATCCTTTAGTTTATCGGACTTTTTAGCCAGTATTCCTAGATATCATTCATTATTACAGTATCAGTACCAAAATGCAATTAAACAGTTTATTCTGACTGTATTGCCTGCTGTAGTACTTCTAATAAATTCTTTGCATCCATAAATGAATCGTGCTGAAAAATTATTTCATATTGATCATTTAAAATACAAATTGTAGGATAAGAAAGCTTACCATTTATTGTTCCTAGGGCATTTGCCAATTCTTGTGTACCAGAATTGTTTCCGTTAGGAATAAACTTCCATGTTTGACTATTGAAAATGATATCGCTTTTATGTTCTGCATTTAATGAAGTAAAGAGAAAATATTCATTTAACTTAGAAATAACCTGCCCATCCTTTAAGGTAGTATTCATCATTGCCTGACAGTATTTACACCAGTCAGTATGTATAAATACTACCATAAATTTGGGATCATTTTTCTGAATACTATCAAGCTCAGCAAATGTATAATTATGCAATTGTGCAAGAGCTGATAGTGGTAAAAATGCAATAGCTATAAAAACATTTTTCAATACTTTATAATACCAATTTATCATTTATTAAAGCTATATCTAAGACCCAAAAAGCCTCTAGCACCTTGATTGGGGCCATATACATAAGTGGGATCAAAACTAAGTGCATAAGGATTATTGGCTGTAGCTATAATCTGTCCATTTGTGTCAAATTCCACCTCTTTATCAAAAGGATCATTTGTTCTGGATATAATAAAAGGATTACCTTTATTTGGTGTCCAGTTTAACAAGTTTTTGATACCACCGTATATCTCTAATGAGCTTGAAAACTTTTTTGTAAATTGTATATTCTGTATGCTCCACCATGGTGAGTTCTCCCTTCTTGGATCTAAATCATTCAATAATGGTAAACGCATAGGGCTATAAACATTACCCGTATAATCAATGGATAAACCTATATTTCTTATTGTGTATCCAACAGACCACACACCAGTAAACTTTTCGGTAAACAACTGTCTGGTGGTTATATTATTTTCTGTAAAGGACACATCCATAAGCGTAGCCCCGGCCAAAATTTTCAAACCACTTATGTAAGCAATATCAACGTTAACGGATACACCTTTTGATATAGCATAGCCTTGTAAATTATCATAAATAATTTTACTAGGATCTGTTTCATAATCAGCTATAATCCTGTTTGAAAAATAGGTATAAAAAGCGGCAGCATCCAATCCTATAAATGTGTTGTTCTTTGTATATATTTTTTTTGAGAAATTGATATTTCCATTCCAAGATGTTTCTGGATCAAGATCTTCAAGAAAAACTACCTGTCTGGAACCCGTTAGAGCTGCATGATCTTCTGTAAAAACATTTGCAACCCTATATCCATTACCCATACTTACCCTTAATACATTCTTCTTATTATGTGAACTCCATTTATAATTGATTCTTGGAGTTAAAATGCTACCATGTATTGAATTATAATCATAACGTATTCCTAACAACAACTTATTATAATCATTCAGTCTAATCTCATCTTGAGCAAAAAGTCCTGGTAGATTAATTACTGATGGCTTATTGCTGCCATTAAGATTTAATGATGAAGTGGCGGGTGTATTATCGTCATACCATGTATAGCGATAAGATGCACCAAAAAGCAAATCATTATTTTTTAATTGTTTATCCCATACCAACTGACCAAATGCAATGTTTTGTAGAGCAAAATATGGTGTATTTCCATAGTAGCTATTTTGATCGTGACTATTGGCGCTAAATTGAAATAGAATTTTTTCCTTTACAGGTAGTTGATAGGTTCCAAATAACTCCCATCTACTTGTATAAATACTCTCCCCATAAATGCTGTCTCCTCCTCTAAATTTTGTTGACCAATTCACATCTCCCCCAAAACGATCTTCATACACAAACCTGCCTGCAACGGAGAATTGGCGGTTTTCCTTTCTGCTAAAATTCCATTTGTTAAAAATAGAAATTCTATTTTGGAGTGTAAGATCTGTAAAATTGTCTTTGTTATTATCTACCCTGTTTTGAAAAATATAGTAGTTAAGACCTAATAGTGATTCCGCCTTTTTTCCTGCATTAAATTTCGTGGCTATATCTGTACTAAGTTCTCCCCAACCCGTACCAAACACATCTGCTGAAAAGAGGGGGGCATTATTCGTCTTTTTTGTAATTACATTAATAAGGCCTCCAACAGCTTCACTTCCGTATAATGTTGAAGCGGGGCCTTTTACTACTTCTACTCTTTCAATTAATGATTGAGGAATTCCAGATAATCCATAGACTGTTGAAAGTCCACTCACTATAGGCATGCCATCTATAAGAATCATAGTATAGGGGCCTTCTAAACCATTAATATGTATATCTCCAGTATTGCATACATTACAATTAATTTGTGGCCTTACCCCATTTACATTCTGCATGGCATCAAAGATGGATGGTGTGGGGTTGGATTTAAAAAACCGTGCTGAATAAACTTCCACCGGTACCGGACTTTCTGATCTAGATACAGGCTTCATCGTTCCTGATATAACTACATCCTGAAGCGAACTTGCTCTAGTTGTTAAATCAAAATTGATGACCTTGTTTTCATTCGCTTTGAGCGTTATCAGTTGTTCAAGTTTTTCATAACCCAGAGCAGTTATCAGTAAGCGATAATTTCCTGCTGGTAAGTCTCTTATTATAAAAACTCCCAAGGAATCTGCTATGGCATTTTGATCTCCTTTTTCTATTGTTATGTTAGCATAGGGCACTGTCTGATTGCCTGCTTTTACAATTCCTTTCAGCGTAGTTGTTTGACTATAGAGATCATTATTAAAAAAGGCTACTAAAAGAAAAATTATAATATAACTATAGGTATATTTTCTGTTCATAAATTATTTGTTTATGATGCAAAAATATAATGTTAGATGATACTAACAATTAATTTATTAAAATAAACTTATTATAATTGGATATTACTTGAGATCTATATTTTTACCCCATGCATACTTTAGCAGAGGAGAATTATTTGAAGGCATTATTTTCTCTTACAAATGACAAAGGGGAAGTCAATGTAAATGAACTCTCAAAACGATTAGGCATCAAAATGCCAACTGTAACCAGTATGATGAAAAAACTGGCGGCAAATAAATTAGTAAATTATGAAAGTTATAAACCCATTCGCCTTACAGAAAATGGCAGAAAAGAAGCAGCACTCATCATAAGAAAACATAGACTTACTGAAATGTATCTTGTGGAAAAAATGGGATTTAGTTGGGAGCAGGTTCATGATATTGCTGAGCAGATGGAACATATACAATCTCCAGATTTTTTTGCAAAAATGGATGAACTATTGGGTTTTCCTAGGTTGGATCCTCATGGCTCTCCCATTCCTGATAAAAATGGTAAAATGATTTGGAAGGGTTACAATAAACTCAGTGAATGTAAAGTAAATGATACAGTTACTGTGGTTGCTGTACTCAATACTACGGATGATTTTTTAAAATTTCTGAATAGTAAGCATATACATCTTGGCTTAAAAGTAAAAATAAAATCCATTGAAACTTTTGATAAATCCATGGTAGTGAATTATGAAAACCACCTTAACGAAATGCTTAGTCATATGGTAAGTGAACGGATTCTGGTAGAAAAATAATCCATAAAATAGGTCGATTTTCAATATCCATTTCCTAATGAAAATATAGATTATAAGTAATTAATAAAGGAAAGATACATTTGTAAGCTTATATCAAGTATGAATTCTAAAAAACTACTGTTACTGATTATTATTCTTTCAGCTGCCACTTATATTAAGGCTCAATTATCTGTAGATAGTGCTATACAAGCAGCACCGGTAGATACTATTAAAAAGGATTTATCAAATCAGCATTTGCTTTCATTTCATGCAGAACTCCGCACCCGTTCTGAGTTTAGAAATGGATATCGTAATCTCCCTTTCGGCGATACCCTTCCCGCCTTTTTTACCATACAACGCACTAGGCTTACCATGGATTATAGCAGTAAAAAATTAGATATGGTACTATCTATACAGGAAAGCCGAACCTGGGGCCAGGTGGATCCACGTAATCCAACTATACCCATCAGTTTTTTTGAAGCCTATGCTGAGCCAAAGATCAATGATAAAATATCTTTTCGTGTAGGCCGTCAGCGAGTGATTTATGATAACCAACGCCTTTTTGCAGAGAATGATTGGCGGAATGCAGCCAGTGCGCATGACGCTTTTCGCCTTATTTATAAGAATAATAAAAATCTGCAAACAGAATTGTTGACCGCTTATAATCAGCATACAGAGAATGTATTTACTTCAAATTATCAGCCGGCTGGATTTTCAAATTATAAAACCTTAAACATTCATTACCTCAATTATAAATTTCATCCCAATTGGAATTTACTCACCTTAAATGTAGCAGATGGTTTTCAGAAATCCGGAAATGGTGAAAATTACAAAACGACTTTTATGCGTTTTACAAGTGGTGGAAACATTACCTATAATAAAAATGAATGGACAGCACTTATAATGGCCTACTATCAATATGGCAAAGATTCTGTTGGCAATAAAACATCTGCATACTTTTTAAATCCAGAATTAAATTGGCATAAAAAAGCATGGACTTTAAAACTTGGTGCAGAAGTAATGAGTGGTCAAGATGCCAATAAACCATTTAAAAAGGATAATAATTTTGTACCACTTTATGGAGTGGCTCACCGTTTCAATGGCAACCTAGATTTCTTTACAACTTTCCCAACAGATTTAAACAATGCAGGATTAATAAATCCCTACCTTTTCTTTTGGTATCAGAAAAATAAAATCTATTTGCGCATGGAAAGCCATCTTTTTTACTCACAAAATAATTTCTTACTGGATGGTGCCATTATTAAAAAGTTCATGGGATTTGAAAATGACTGGCGGTTCAATTATAAATTTACAAAGGATATAGAATTAGAGTTTGGTGTTGGCTGGGCAGCGGTAACAAACAGCATAGTTGCTATAAAAAAATCTGGTGATGAAAATCGCACTCCTTGGTGGACCTATTTGAGCTTTAAATTTACACCACAGTTGGGTAAGTTTAGTTTCGATGCAAAATAACAACAGCTATTCTAGTTGATAAAATGTCATAAAATTCTGAAAAAAAGACATCAATAAACCATAGACTTTTTAAAATTTAAAATACTAAAGGAGCATTAAATGGATAAGGCAATTTTCTATTTATGCAATCAAAGGATAATACTTCTCTTCAAGTACTTTTACATGCCAACGTAGATGACCCGCCATTGTAAAACCAATATCCGCAACTGAATAATCGCCATTAAAACTCTTACCTCTTTTTAACAGCATCTCAGCAGAAAAACCGTGATACATAGCAAGAAAAGATTGATACACGATGTGTAATTCATCAATCAAATCTTCTAAGTTTCTAACAGTAGCATGAGCTGCTTTTGCATACAATTCCTCATCAAATGAAGGTAGCAAGGCAGTTTCATTTCTGGCAATGGCCAAGGCCCTGTAGGTAAATATTCTTTGTGTGTCAATAAGATGTTGTAATATATCCTTAATAGTCCATTTGCCAGGAGCATATATATTATCACCCAGTGATTTCCATTTCTCAATAGGGAAAGCCTTAATCTCTTCCAAACAAAGCTTTAATGCATCAATCAATTCGATATCATCACACCTATTTATGTAACGATCAAAGTATTGCGGTAGTGGATTCAATTGTGAACGTGTCATGTTTATTTTTTTATATTATTTTGAAATTGTAATTCTAAACCCTCTGCAGCTGCAAGGGCATTAGCATTCTTTGTATATTTATTTTTTAATATTACAAATATTTCTTGCGCATGGGCTATACCTAGCATAGAAATTTGTTGTGCAACATAAAAAATATCACTCATATTATCTTCTTGTATAGCTTTTAAAAAAAGAGATTTTAAACTAGGGTAAATGCTATCCGCTTTGCCAATGGCGGTAAGTATATTTTAGTATTTTTATAATTCTTCAAATGCATGCAAATAGATTAATTCGAACAAACCAATCCTATCTATTACTCATAATTCTCATAACTTGTCTTTCACTTTTTAACCCACATATTACAGCCAATTGTTGCTTCGATATGTCAGGGTTTTTTTCTAAATGTTGCAATTTTTCTTTTCGAATCAGAGTCATATAATTATTGACAGATATACCTGTTTCTTTTTTAAATATTCTTGTGAGACTTCTACTACTCATACAAGCAATATCAGCAAGCGTATCTAAATTGCTCTTTTTTTCAATATGGTCAGTTAAATAATCCTGTACTTTATGTATTGCACTGTGAATATGGTTGCGATATTGCATCAGAATACTATGCTGTGTTTCGCTCCCAGTTCTTCGCATATATACCACCAATTCCCTTGCTACTTGAAAGGCTAGATGATCATTGCCCAACTGAGCAATGATGAACAATGCCATATCAATGCCCGCTGATACTCCGGCACTGGTATATATTCCACTATCAACAGTAAATAAAATATTGTCTGTAACATGTATGGATGGAAAAAGCCTTTTCAACTGCGCTGTCCTTTTCCAATGCGTTGTACATTTACGGCCATCTAATAATCCTGATTGCGCCAGCAAAAACGCTCCGGTACAAATTGAACAAATATTAATTCCTTGAGCATGTAAATTTTTAATCCATTTAAAAATTTCAGTGGAATCCTTCAAATCATTGCCGAGCAGAAACTCTACAGAAGCACCAGGTATAAATAGATAGTCTCCTTTTTCTAAAGATATTTTTGAAAAATGCAAAAGCTTTCCAAATGCAATACCTGATGATGTTTCAACAGGTTTCCCAATTCCGCAATACGAAACATTCAATGATAATCCCATTTCTTTTGCTTCCAGAAAAGCCTGATCGGGCCCAGCAATATCCAACAAATGCACCTGTGGCAAAATGAGAAAAACAATATGAGTTGTATTTTGCACTTCAAAAATTATTTAATGCAAAAATAAGATGATCATTTAAAGAAAAAAGGACAATAATTTGACATATTGGGCCAATTCATTTAGTATTTTTTGTGTCTGAATTTTTGGAATCGAATATTTAATACAAAAAAAAAGAAAAGACTTATCAAAAAACTTATATTTGATTTCAAATATTTGTTTATGAAAAAATTATGTACGATATTTTTTCTGCTAATATCAACACAATTGCCTGCACAATATCCTTCAATTCAAAAATCATACACATTTGGAGGTAGTTCATTTGATCAAGCTGCATCTGGTCTTGAAGGTGCAAACGGTGATTTTGTTTTTGTGGGTCAAACTCAAAGCTCAGACTATGATGTAACAAGGCTCATTGGAATTATGGATATATGGCTTGTAAAACTTAACGAAAAAGGAACAATATATAAAAGCAGGACTTATGGTGGCTATGCAGATGAATGGGCGGTTAAAATTCTGAAATCTGCCGAGGGATATTTTATATTAGGAACGACCTACAGTAATGATATTTTTGTAAGAGGCAATCATGGGGAATATGATGTGTGGGCTTTACGGATTAATGATAAAGGTGATATTTTAAGGAGTCGTTGTTTGGGTGGCAGCGCAAATGAATATGCAAATGATGGCATTGCTACAAGTGATGGAGGCTATTTGATAGCCGCCACTTCATATTCTAGTGATGGTGATGTAAATAATAATCATGGAGATGCTGATATCTGGGTAGTTAAATTGGATAAATCCGGTGAAATTGAATGGCAAAAATCATTAGGAGGAACAGGAGCAGAACAAAGCGCAAAAATATTAGAGACTGAATACGGAAATTTTATAATTGCCTCATCAGGTGCTTCAACTGATGGCAGTCTCCGGGAGCATCATGGAGGAAATGATGTATGGGTGGTTGAACTGAGTAATACAGGCAATATATTAAGACAGCAATGCTACGGTGGCACAGGTGATGATAATTTGGGATCTATAGCTGCAAAATCGGGGAGCATTTTAGGTATAACTGCAACTTCATCCTCAAATGACGGCGATGTAAGTGGCCAGCATGGACTAACTGATGTTTGGTTTTTACAATTAAACCAAAAGGGTAAACTAACTAGTCAGCAATGCTTTGGAGGTACAAGTACCGATCAGGCAAGAGATATTAAATCGATGGAAGAGGGTGGATGGCTATTAGCGGCATCCACTTATTCATTGGATGGTAATGTTACTGAAAATTATGGAGGCTATGATACTTGGCTGTTAGAATTGAATGCCAATGGAAATTTAGTATGGCAACATAATTATGGTGGTAGTAAAGACGATATTCCAAATGGATTATTCCTAACTAATGAAAATCATTGGAGTGTTTGTGGATACTCCCATTCTCAAACGAATGATGTCCCAAAAAACAATGGCGAAAGCGATTTTTGGGTTTTTCAGTTGTATAAGGAACAAACGAAAAAACCTTTTACTTTTATAAATCCACAAATAAAAACTTCTGAATATTAGCTTGCAAAAAAAGCATCATTTTATTGTTTTTGCTTATTATAGTCAATAGAATGTTCTATTTTGGATTTCATTTTGTCGAGTATTGCTACTACGCCTTCCCTTTGCAAAATGAGATAACCGATACGATCATTGCTAATACCTTCTTTTAATTGGTAGTTAAAAATCAGTTGATGATTACTTGATGTAGTTTCAAAATAACGAAATAAAATATTTGGAAACCTCCTCAAATCATCACCAATTTCATAAAGATGAGTACTTACAATAAAAAGCACTTGCTCTAAATGCACTAAACCTTCAATAACTGCTGTACTGCATTTCATTGCATCCTGAATATTGGTTCCCTTAAATAATTCATCAATGAGCACAAGCCATTTTTTCCCATCATTTATTTTAGTTAGGGTGTGATGTATCCGTTGTACTTCATTAAAAAAATAACTTTCCCCTTTTACAATATTATCACTCACCTGAATGTTTGTAAGTAGGCCATCTAATAAACTAATTTCCATTTGCTTTGCTGGTACACCCATCCCCACATGAGCCAGGTATGCTGCCACCCCTACTGCTTTTATAAAAGTACTTTTACCAGCCATATTAGCACCGGTAAGAAATAAAAAATTATGCCGTTTTACTAATGAAATATCATAAGCCACTGGGCCCGGCACCAAGGGGTGCCACAATTGATGAATACTCAGTTCGGGAGCTGAAGATGTGGATACTTGAGGAAAGCAAAATCCAAATCTTTGTGTGGCATAAGCCATACTATAAAAGGCATCTGCCTGATACCAGAGTTCACATAGCTCCATTAGCGATTGTTTATAATCTTGCTTTGCAAAGCGACCATACCTCAGTGCTTTATGAATGGGAATTTTATTTAAATCGCCTGAAAGGCAAATCAGTTCTTGAATAATACTTTTTTGGAGTAAAATTTTAATTTTATTGATGAGGACAGCAAGTGGAGTGGGCAGCGTTTTCTCTTCAAAAATGAATAAAAGTTGGTGCAATCCTTTAACAAAATCATGTAAATGCTTGATGGTGAATCGGATGAGGGCGTAATCTGCACTGCTTAATATTTTATACGAATAAGCAGAAATAATGTTTGGTGATGCAGGTATTGTGTCAACTGGGTTGTCCAAAAATTTTTCAATCATTAATAAAGTTCCATTACTAATGATAGAAGGCCAAGAGGGTAATGCGTCAATGATTAATTGAAGTGTTTCTTGTCTTTCTTTTATGGTAGAAACAGCATGTAGCGGTTCCCATAAATACCGCTGCAAATAAACTTTTCCACCCTGGGTTGTACAAAAATCAAGATGATGGAGTAGGCTTTGACTTTCGTCGTTTGCTATAATCGAAATATCTGTCCTAGTGGTATCATCTGTTTGCATGCATAGTTATTTGTTGCTAAAAATATAAATTAAGATAAAACTGCATGATGCAAGATTGATTTTTTTCCATAGTTGTGCTCAAATAAAGTTTTTTGATTTCGGAGAGGACAAATTTTTTCTAATATTTATTCTTGTTCATTTGAATGTGGAATCCTACATTTGCGGCCCGGAAAATCGGGAAGTAGCGCAGGCCGGTAGCGCACCTGGTTTGGGACCAGGGGGTCGCAGGTTCGAATCCTGTCTTCCCGACACAAAAGGTTACTCTATGAGTAGCCTTTTTTTATGCATTTCATATTTCTAATATGATTAATAAAATTTCGTTTAGGAGAAAATAGGAATAATAATCAACTTTATAATCATAAAAAGAAGTGCTAATAAAAACATCATAATGGATATGCGATTCATGCCATGCATATATTTTACCCATTGTGTGTTAGGAGAGTTCGGATCTCTCTTCTTAATATACAGATATTCCGCTATTTGTTTCCAGACGCCCATAATACAACGATAAGTTTATTTTGTAAAAGTAATATAACAATAAAAAATATTGATTAGTTTGCCAGAAATAATACTATTTGTCTTTTTCTGAAAACTTATACAAAAATAGTCCACTTTGGATGCAAGTGGGTATGGTGAATGCTTTTGGTTGGAAATGGAAGCGTAGGCGTTTTGGTGGTATTTTTCAACAGGAATATTTTACAGCAAAAAGCCGTGAGTTTATTAGTGTAGCACAGTGGGAGGTTTATCAGGTGGATGCATTAAGGAAATTGCTGCTACACGCAAATGATTCAGTGCCGTATTACAAATCATTATTTAAATCCTGTGGTTTAAATAGCAGCGATTTCAAAAATGCAGACCTGTCTATTTTAAGAAAATTGCCAGTACTCACTAAGGACATACTCAGAGAAGAAGCTACCACAAAATTATTGAGTACACATTTGGAAAAAGGAGGCACATTTTTAAACAGTAGTGGAAGTACCGGCACCCCAGTTCAAATACTATATTCACCAGCCATGCACCAGCGTTGGTTTGGTTTATTTGAGCATCGTGTACGCAATTGGGCAGGGGTATCCAGCTTTGAGCCAAGAGGTATGATTGGAGGAAGAAAAGTGGTGCCTCATCACAAGCCTCCTTTTTATCGCTATAACTATTTTGAAAAGCAGGTATATTTTTCAAATTATGACATCAGCAATGCCAATGCAAAGGCATATATTGAAGCAATGAATAAATATGGCATCAACTATCTTACAGGATATTCCTCTGGTAATTATCTTTTGGCAAAATGTATTCAAGAAGAAGGACTTAGAGCACCGCATTTAAAAGCTATTTTACCAAGCAGTTTTAAATTGGATGCATCTATGAGGAATACTCTAGAAGATGTATATCAATGCAAAGTATTTGACAGTTGGGGAAGTGTGGAAGCATGTGGCCTAATGACAGAATGTGAGCATGGAAGCCTTCACATAAATCCAGATGCAGGAATCATAGAAATTTTAGATGAAGATATGCAGCCGGTTAGTACCGGACAAGAAGGAACTGCTTACTGCACAGGTTTACTTAACTTTGACCAACCATTGATCAGGTATCGAATTGGAGACAAAATGATTCAAGGGGATCATTCAATAATTTGTGCTTGTGGCAGATCCATGCCGACTATAAAAGAAGTAACAGGTAGATTAGAAGATGTCATCATTTCAAAAGACGGCAGAAAAATGGTTTATTTTCTTTATATCTATTTTGGAATTCCGGCAATTCGCCAATCTCAATTGATACAAGAAAGTCTTGATTTAATTACACTCAATTTATCAGTTTCAAAGCCCCTTACAAATAATGAAGAACAACTGCTTATTGAAAGGATACAAGCGCAACTTGGTTTAGTTTCGGTTACTATCAACTACGTAAACGAGATACCACTCAATGCAAATGGAAAATATAGAGCAGTTATATCAAAATTGAAATATTAGATATTTTAAAGAGCTAAACAACTCCTTAAATTATATAACATATCCACTAAATGCTCTAACTACATGCACCAAGAATTTGTAGCTGTGCAACACACTAAAATCATTAATCGTATTTCATTTTGGGCCTTAGTTTCTTAAAAATGTGCATTATAACTTATCCTATTCAATTGTTTTAAAAAATATTTCAAAAAACAGGGTAACATTTTTTGAGCTTGTTGTTCTACAAGTATAATTTATTATTAACAAACCAAAAATTTTACAAAATGAGAAAGAAAATTTTATTCGGTGCGCTGCTATGCGCAAGTGTTATCAGCACAAAAGCTCAGTGGAGCCTAACAGGAAATGCAGGAATAAATCCTGTAAATAATTTTTTAGGTACTACTGACAGTAAAGCGTTGGTTTTTCGCACAAATAACATTGAAAGAATGAGAATTATTGCAGGCGGAAAATTTGGATTTGGTACAATTTTACCCACTACAAGGTTTCAAATTAATGTACTTTCAAATCAAAGTCCATTTAGCACCTGGGTAAATGGATTGCCTACCTTGTATGCAGACTCTACAGGTGGCTTGAGTGTGGGAGGAGGCGTATCTGCTTCAGCAAATGGCTTAAATGTTGTGGGTATTACTGCCATTGGCACATCATTTCCAAGTGCAAAACTTCATGTAAATGCAGATGCAGCACAAACAGTTTTTAGAGCTCAAAGTAATGGGTCAACCAAACTTTTGGTGAGTGCAACGGGTGGTGTTTCAGTAGGTAGCCCTTCAATTGGCCCTGCAAATGGATTGTTTGTAAATGGAAGTACTGGTATGGGTACTACTGTGCCAGAAACAAAACTTCATGTTGTGGGAGGCTCAGATGTGAGTTTAGCAACTGGAGGATACATTACTTCAGGTATCACTTCTAGTTTAAATATCGCCATTGACGATAATGAAATAATGGCAAGAAATAATGGTGCTATTTCAACATTAACTCTAAACGCATCAGGAGGCAGTGTTAGTACTGGTGCAGATTTAATAGTTGGTGGTCTACTTGACGTGACTGGTGCTACAATTGGATTTGGCTCAGTAGAACAATTAACAGATGCAGGTGCATTTACCATTGGTTCTAACTCTAATTTTGTTTCAATACCTGATGCTGTAAACAGTTTGGGATCATCTACGAACAGATGGTTAGATGTGTGGGCTGCTGATGGAACAATCAACACCTCAGATGCAAGAGACAAAAAGAACATCCGTGATTTAAATTATGGACTCAACGAAATAATGCAACTGCACTCAGTAAAATTTAACTGGAAAGCTGGCGCAAACCAAAATGACAAAGTAGGCCTGATAGCTCAAGAATTACAGAAAGTAATACCTGAAGTAGTAAGAGACTACGAATTTAAAACAGATGAAACAACAGGTAAAAGAGAGAAAGTGCCTTCTGAGCGACTTGGAGTAATGTACTCAGATTTAATACCTGTTCTTATAAAAGCAATACAGGAGCAACAATTGATGATTGAAGAATTAAAATCAATGGTACAAAACGGTAGTTCCTCATCAGCTTCTGCAGTAGCTGCAATTCCTGAAGGTGTTCGTTTGGAACAAAACTCGCCAAATCCATTTACAAATGTTACTACAATTCGCTATTCTATACCTACCTCGGTTAGCACTGCGCAAATGATCATAACCAATAGCAATGGTACAGTTGTAAAAACAGTTTCATCTATTGCTAAAGGAAACGGAACAGTAACTATTAATGCCAACGAATTAACAGCCGGCACCTACTACTACTCATTACTACTCGATGGGAAAAAAGCTGACACTAAAAAGATGATCCTTGTAAAGTAAAGAGATCGCTTATGAGAGAGATGCCGGCCCCGTAAGGTCGGTATTCTTTTTTTCAGGATGCTTATATCATGCATTTGGGTTGCATTATGCTCATAAAAGACATCATTTTTGACCAATTCATTTAACGTAAAGAAAAAAAGAAAATTAGTTTATATTTAATTCAACATTACCCCCATATTTACAAACTTCCACCCACTAATTTACCGTACTCCTACAAAACAAACAATCTTTTCATAATTTTATTTATTAAACAAAAATTTAAGCACATGAAAGTAACAAAAATTACATTTTTTGTACTGCTTGTTCTGTTTGGACAAAGCATTGCAGCACAAGAGAAGGCAGTATCTATTAAAGGGCAGTTAGTAAAAAAAACACAAGCCCTCAGGGACATTCAAAGAAAAAATGACCTTGAGTTGGAAAGGGTTTTTGGTGAAGATGGAAAGCGTATTTGGCCAACTGGTATCGTAAAGCCAAATGATGATTTGGCTCGAAATTACAGACCTGTAACAGCGTCATACAATGACCCATTGGTTCAAAAGAATGTTAGCAAATCATTAAATGCTCCCACATCCGCAAATGCCGGAATTATAACAGGCATAGAAGGTATGGCCACTGGTAGTCAGCCGATGGATCCAAGCATTTGCGTAGGAAGTAATCATGTAATTGAACTGGTAAATAATATACCAGGCACTGCCATGAAAATTTGGAATAAGAATGGAACAGTTGCTGCTGCTCAAATTAATTTGCAACAGCTTAGTGGTTTCAAAGGTTATGGAGATCCAATTGCTGTATATGACCAATGGAATGATAGATACATTGTAACTGAGTTTATAATCAAAGGATATAATGGTAGCACTGAAAATGGTATGACCATCATGGTTTCTTCTACAAATGATCCTACAGGTACATGGAATGTGTACAAATGGACAGTAACAGAAAACTATACTTTAGATTATCCTAAATGGTCAGTTAATACAGATGGCATCTATTTACATACCAACAACTTTTCCCAAAGTTCAGGTGGATTAGTCAGTTCATACCTTGCTGTATTTAACAAAGATGATATGTACAATGGCAATAGTACATTCCGTAGTTTGAGACTTACACAAAATATTGGCGATGGATATGCCACCTGCCCGGCACAAGTTCAAGGAAGCACCTCCCCTTCTGGAGGTCAGTTATATATAACAGAAAATGGAAATAATCAAGCCACTTTGATTAGTTGTGTAGTAAACTGGACAAATAACACTTTTACACAAACCAATGCTGGAAATATTTCACTTGCATCTTTCAACGAAACAATTTGTAGTGCCAACAGAGGAGCATGTGTTACACAGCCAGATGGAGGTACAAAAGTAGAATCCCTTTCAGGTCGTGTTATGAATCAACCTATCTGTAGGGATTTCGGTAGCTATACAGGTTTAGTTTTTGCTTTTACAGTAAATGCAGGTAGCAATACAGCTGGTATTCGTTGGGTAGAATTAAGAAAAACTGGAAGTGGTAGTTGGTCAAAATATCAAGAAGCAACCTGGCATCCAAATAGCGATCATCAGTTTATGCCAAGTATTGCTTATGATGCTAATGGAAGTATCGGATTAGCCTATAGTGCAGGTAGTACAAGTAATTATTTGAGTATAAAATATACAAGCAGAAAAGATTGTGATGCAACAGGACAAATGACCGCACCAGAAGCAACTTTAAAAGATGGCAATGCTAAAAGTAGTGGAAGCAGATGGGGCGATTATGGCCACCTGATAGCAGACCCTGATGGTCAAAGTTTATGGATGGTTTCCATGTATGGCAAGAGTGGGGCAAGTGGAAGCAAGGGTACCTATATTTCAAGATTTGATTTGGAACAATGTACAGGTGGCACTACTTGTGATGCCCCTACCGGACTTAGCTCAAGTGCTATCACAACTTCATCAGCAACTATAGCATGGGGTGCAGTTTCCGGCGCCAATAGTTATGATGTAGATTATAAAACAACAAGCGCATCCACATGGACAAACGCTGCCACAGGTACAACTAACCTCAGCGTAGCAATATCCGGATTAAGTGCATCCACAACTTACGATTGGAGAGTGAAAGCAAATTGTGCCAGTAGTAGTAGTCCTTATGCTGCATCTACATTCACCACATCATCCACAGGCGGCACATGCCCTTCTACTTATGATGTATCAACAAATGGTACACGTAATGGATCTGCAACTATTCCTTTTAATACTGACATAAAAGGGCTTATAAATACAAGCAGTGATGTTGATTTTTATCGTTTCAATATTACAACATCAGGTACTTTCACAGTTACTTTAAATACGCTCCCAGCAGATTACGATTTAAAACTGTTCAAAGGCAACACCTTGCTTTCTACCTCAGATAATGCGGGTACAAATGCCGAAAGTATAACTTATAATGGTACAGCAGGTACATACTATGCAAGGGTTTATGGATATAATGGTGCTCAAAGCAGCTCACAGTGCTACACCCTAAAAGTTCAATTAGGTACTGCCACTTTAGCTACTCAATCTGTAAGCAGTAGCTCAAAGCAGGCTTTAATAAAACTATCACCAAATCCAGCCAAAGATTATATAGAATTAGATGTTCCTACAAGTATGCTTCCCGGTGAATATCAGATTTTAGATTTACAATCTCATGAGGTATTGAAACAAAAAGTATCAAGCTCAAAAGAGCGTATTTCAATTGCTCATTTGAGTCAAGGCACATATATACTTGTGTATCATTATCAAGATGGTGCAACAAGTGTACATAAATTTATAAAACAATAAATCAACATTTCAATGCAAAAGCCGGCTCGTATGAGTCGGCTTTTTTTATTTCTTCCATATGATGCAGTTAAGTTTAAAATAAACCTAACTGCAGTATCAGGGTATATATTCAGAGAGATTAATTGAAGGTAGCATTTTTTTAAGGCCTATCCCTGCGGTATGGGGTTTCGTTACATGATCTCGCCATTCATGACTCATGGCTGTCTTTGCCTACAAATGAAGTAAAGCAAAATTCACGAATACCAAAGTGAAAAATACATTTGGAATCCTACAGACGGAAATCAAATAGCTTTTTATATAAGAGATACTCAAATACAAAAGGTATTTTATAATTATAAAAACATTGACTTTTTGGATAAGCCTTTATTTTTTAATAATACTTATTGCATAGTAGGATTACTCGATTATTCTATTTCAAATAATAATCCCAAAAACCTAGTCTTAAAAACAATATCAATATTTTTAATTCGCAAAAAAACGACAGCCAGCTTGCTGAATTATTAGTAACATAAATAGTATTTAAAATCCTTAATGAGCTTATCAAATACATCTACCCTACCCTATCCAAATCATGGTACGGAGCAAACACCCTTTCCGGACTGGCAAGGTTTGTATGATGCTTATCATCGATATTAAATAATGAAATCAAATTCCATACACACCCTCCCTAGAAATACTATCAAAGAAAAATAACACCTTTTTTCCTAGACACAATATTCAGTTTCCAAATCATTATGCAATATTTGCATTTTTAAAAAATGAATTAAAAGTCCAAAGATGTTTTCAAAAAATAGCCTCATTGTTTGCTGCTTAATGTGCTTTTCTATAACCACAGTATGTGCACAAACAAAAAAAGAAAAAAAAGCACTCGCAAAGGAAAATACAGTCATACAAGCCAATATCCAAAAACATATTTCATACCTAGCAGATGATAAATTAGAAGGTAGAAGAAGCGGCTCTAATGGCGAGCAATTGGCCATGGATTACATAGAAAAATATTTTAGTACTTATGAATTATTACCCGCAGGAAAAGAAGGCTACATACAGGCATTTGAAATAAATGAAGGGAAAACTTTTACTTCCGCAGAAAACTTTTTTAAAATAGCCGACCAACAGTTGAAGCCTGGTGAAGATTATTACCCTTTATCTTTTTCAGGTAATGGGGTTATTTCATCAAACCTTTCTCCTTCTCTGAGAGAAGATGGACAACCTTGGTTTTTGGATGTTAATGATTTGCTGGAAGAGAATCAAAACAATCCACATTTTGATATCATGGATGCCCTATATAAAGAAGCAAGTCAATCAGCCAAAACCGCCACTGCGCTAATAATTTACAATAGCGGAAAACTTACTGATAATATTTTATTCAATAAATATGACAGCATTGGGATGCTAAAAATTCCTGCCCTTTACATTACCAAAAAAGGAATGAGCAGCTTTATAAAAGATTTAACGGATAACATAGATATTGCATTCGCTGTACATCTAATAGACCAAAAAAGGGTAGCACATAATGTAGTGGGTTATATCGACAACAATGCACCTACAACAATTATTCTTGGAGCACATTATGATCATTTAGGCTATGGGGAAGATGGCAATAGTCTAGATGGTGCGGGTAGTATTCACAATGGTGCAGATGATAATGCAAGTGGTACTGCGGCACTCATTGAACTAGCCAGATTATTAAAAAAATCTCCTTCAAAAAATAACAACTATCTCTTCATGGCTTTCTCTGGAGAAGAGCTTGGGCTACTGGGAAGTAAGTATTGGTTATCCCAACCCTCTTATATCATAAAACCAAACTATATGATCAACATGGACATGGTGGGTAGGTATGAGGATAATCGTAAACTTACAATTGGTGGTTATGGCACATCACCATTTTGGAGCAATATTTTCTCAGCATTACCACTACATAATGTACAGGTAAAATTTGACAGCAGCGGCTCCGGGCCAAGTGATCATGCAAGTTTTTACAGAAACAATATACCCGTACTCTTCTTTTTTACAAACAGCCATAGTGATTATCACAAAGCATCAGACGATGCAGATAAGATAAATTATACAGGAGAAACTCAAATTATTCAAATCATTCAAAACGTTATAAAAGCAGCAGATAGCAAAGGATTGTTTCCCTTTTTACAAACAAAGGATGCTGAAGTAAAAAATGTAAAACTTCCGGTTACCTTGGGTGTGCTTCCAGACTATGGCTATACGGGTACAGGTATGCGCATAGAAGGTGTGAGTAAAGGTAAAACAGCGGAGCGCATTGGTTTACAAGCAGGTGATGTACTCTTACAAATTGGCGAATATAAATTTGTGGATGTACAAACATATATGACCACACTACAACATTTTCACAAAGGAGACACCACAACTATACACTTCAAACGTGGAGAAAAAGAAATGATTCAAGAATTTACATTTTAATAGTTTCCATGCAAAGATGGGTATTGTATAATAATAAATTTTTCGCCCACGGCGAATCAATATTTGCTGCTGATAGCAGGGCGTATAGATATGGCGATGGTTTTTTTGAAACCATGAAATGTGTGAACGGAAAAATTGTTTTGGAGTCTTTTCATGCAGAAAGATTTTTTAAAACACTTGAACTACTCCAATTTGAAAAACCAGCTCTACTGCATACTACTTCCCTTTTTGAACAGGTGAATAAACTCCTAAAAAAAAATAACCATTCCAAACTAAGTAGAGTTCGATTATCAGTATCAAGAGGCAGAGGAGGTTTATATGATCCTGAAAATCATCATCCAAATATCCTAATCGAAAGCTACCCCTTATCCATTGAAAAAATTGCGTTTAATAGCAATGGTCTTGTAGCAGGTATTTATAGAGATGCCATAAAATCGGTAGATCAATTTTCACACCTTAAATCCAATAATTATTTATGCTATGCCATGGCTGCCTTGCATGCCAAAAAAGTCCATTGGAACGAGGCATTTATCTGTAATGCTAATGGAAATATTGCTGATGCCACCATTGCTAACATATTTACTGTAAAAGACGGCATTGTTAGCACTCCAGCGCTAAACGAAGGCTGTATAGATGGTGTAATGCGCAGACACCTCATTGAAAAATTAAGGGAACAAAATATACCCATCAGAGCATCAATTATTACTCCTGAATATTTAAGCGAAGCAGAGGAAGTTTTTGTAACAAATGCTATCAGTGGAGTAAGGTGGATAAAACAAATTGAAAATAATAACTATACAAATAGCTTTTCAGCGTGGCTATATGAAACATGTATCAAGCCATTCCACGAAAAATATTAAAATTAATCTTAAAGTGCAATAGGGAAAAAATATATATCAATTAAAAGTCAAACCTATCTACTCAGGTACATACTTTTTTCTTTATACAATTGTCTAAAATAAGGGTCTCTTAAATCTTTTATAAAACGTATGGCTTCCCCGGTGCTTTTCATTTCTGGGCCTAGCTCTTTACTCACATTAGGGAATTTATTAAAGCTAAATGCAGGCTCTTTGATAGCAAAACCTTCCAATTTTTTCTCTGTTTCAAGGTCTTTCAGTTTTTGCATGCCGAGCATTACTTTGGTAGCAATATTCAAATAAGGAATTTGATAAGCCTTGGCTATAAAAGGAGTAGTACGGCTGGCTCTGGGATTGGCTTCTATCACAAAAACGCTGTTTTCTTTTATGGCAAATTGAATATTAATTAAACCCCGTATATCCAAAGCCCTAGCAATTTTTTCTGCATAAAATTCCATGGTCGTTACGAGCATTGGGCTAAGATTGAATGCAGGTAAAACTGCATTGCTATCCCCGCTATGTATTCCGGCTGGTTCTATATGCTCCATAACACCCATAACATGAAACGTATCGCCATCAAAAATCCCATCAATTTCTGCCTCCTGGCACCTATCTAAGAAATGATCTATAAGTATTTTATTGTCTGGAATATGTTTTAATAAACTGATAACTGCCTTTTCCAGTTCTTCATCATTAATCACAATACGCATACGCTGACCACCAAGCACATAGCTGGGTCTTATTAATACAGGATATCCAACTTGCTGGGCCACTTCTATAGCTTCGTCAGCAGTGTAAGCAGTGCCATAGTGTGGATAGGGAATGTTCAACTCCTTTAGCAAATCACTGAATCTACCTCTGTCCTCTGCTATATCCATATTATCGAAGGAAGTACCGATGATTGGAATTCCTTTTTCATGTAGCTTTTTGGCCAGTTTAAGTGCTGTTTGTCCACCAAGTTGTACAATTACACCGTCTGGCTTTTCTAATTCAATAATTTCCCAAAGATGCTCCCAATAAACAGGTTCAAAATACAGCTTATCGGCCATATCAAAATCAGTGCTAACAGTTTCTGGATTACAATTAACCATTATTGCTTCAAAACCACATTCCTTTATGGCTAATAAGCCATGTACACAGCAATAATCAAATTCAATACCCTGGCCAATTCTATTGGGTCCACTGCCTAATACTATTATCTTTTTCTTAATGGACGAAATGGATTCATTACTTATTATAGCTGTACTCATCTTTTTTGGGATTGTGCAAAAGTAAAGTGGACTGTGTTACAAAATGCAGCAAGTATTAAATTTGTATCACATATTTATTTTGAATGAATATGAGGATTCAGAAGTTAAATCGATGGGCAAAAAATAGTGCATACCTTAAATTTTACCCAATTAATAGAATCAGAATAGACTAAAAATCAAAATTTTTTACACCTCAGCGCATCACCTCCTACAACAGCTTTTTTTAAGCTTCGCACTTTGTGCAAAAAATAAAATGCAGTATTGATGTAGTCGTGATGTAGCTAAAAAGCAATAAAATTGGCATCAATCAGAAATTGTAGTAGTAGAGTTGGGTGCAAAAATTTGGCTTAATCTGCATGTGAGATTTATTTTTGCTACGGAGATTTTTATACATCAGCTATTTATTTGTTGCCATTTTGACATTCATAATTACACAAATGAATTATGAATGTCAAGATCAGAGATGATCAAAACTTTTTGGCATATCAATAATAACTTGGTTATTATCAAACTTCACGATTGTAACGCCGAATAATTACCTATAAAAACTGATGCACGATTTGTATGTGCATAAATTGCTATCTATGGAAAATAGATTCTATACGTAAACTATTTTTCATCATAAAAAACAAAAAATGAAACAGATCTATCCGTTCCTTATCAGCATGGTGCTATTTTGCATTGGCGCAAATGCGCAAAATGTATTTACTGACAACTATGCTCCCGGTGTAACTTTTGTAGATTTTGGAGGCGCTACAAACACCATATCTATTGATGCTACAGAGGCACAAAGTGGCACATCCTCTTTCAAAGCAGTTGTTCCTGCTGGTGGATATACAGGTGGTGCATTTTCAAATTCGACTCCACAAAACTTAAGTGCTTATAATTGTGTGAGCTTTTGGGTGAAGGGAAGTCAGTCAGCAACTTTAAATGTTGCCGGCTTGGGTAACAATGGTATCTCGGCTGCATTTTTTACAGAATATTACAATATTGCTGTAACCACTTCTTGGACAAAAGTAATCATACCAATTCCTGATCCTGCAAAGCTAATAAATGAAACAGGTATGTTTCATTGGGCCGAAGGTTCAGATGAAGGCACTTATTTATTGTGGTTTGATGAAATAAAATATGAAAACTTAAATAGTTCAATAATCGGAACCCCCACTGCGGCATTTGCTACAGAAACAATTGCCAAAGGAATTGGTGACACATTTTCTCCAAATGGCGTTACTTGTTCATTCCCCGTAAATAGTGTATCACAAACCTTAAACCCCTCAAAACTATACTTTACTTTTACCAGTTCAAATACTGGCGTGGCCACTTTTGACAACGCCACTGCAACAGGTACAGCAGTAGGGTCAGGTTCTTCTAACATTACTGGAGCTTTAGGAAGTACTGTAGCTGGTGGAGTTCTAACTGTAAATGTAGCAGCAGCATCAGACCCTACAGTAGCAGCACCAACTCCTACTCAGAGTGCCGCAAGTGTTATATCAATGTTTAGCAATGCATATACAAATGTTCCAGTTGACACATGGTCTGCTGTATGGGATGCTGCAGATGTAGCAGATGTGCAAGTAGCAGGAAACGATACAAAAAAATATACAAATTTAAACTTCTGTGGTGTTGAGTTTACTTCTTCTCCAATTGATGCTACAAATATGGATTATTATCATGTGGATGTATGGACACCAAACGCTAGTTTTTTCAATATAAAATTAGTTGATTTTGGACCAGATGGTAGCTATGCAGGTGGAGATGATTCGGAATCTGAATTGTCATTTACACCCGGACTTAATAATTGGGTGAGCATTGATATACCATTAAGTAACTTTACTGGCCTTGCATCTAGAGCACATCTTGCTCAGATGATTTATGTATCAAATGGTAGTAAAGTGTATGTTGATAATGTATTCTATTATAAAACAGCATCATTACCAACTGCTTCTGTTTCAGGAACTGCTTCAGTTTGTAAAAATGCAACAGCTCCAAATGTAACTTTTACAGGTGCAAATGGTACTGCTCCATATACTTTTACTTATAAAATAAATGGTGGTGCGAATCTTACTGCTACTACCACATCTGGTAATTCTGTAAATGTGGCTGCATCTACTTCTACTGTAGGATCATTTGTGTACAGTTTAGTAAGTGTGAGCGATGCAACTAGTGCTTCTCAAGCACAAACAGGTAGTGCTACCATTACTGTAAATGCTTTACCTACTGCTACAATTACAGCATCAGCATCTACAACAAATGTTTGCCCTGGTAAAACAGTAAAACTTACAGCAAATACAAGCACAAGCTATCTATGGAATACGGGTGCAACCACTAAAAGTATTACAGTAAGTGCAGCTGGTACATACAATGTACAAGTAACAAATGCAAATGGCTGTAGCACAACTTCTGCAAACACGGTAGTTACCTATTTAGGCTGCGCCAAACCAACCGGTTTAACATCTACCAATGTTACAAGTACAAGTGCAAAACTGAACTGGTCTGCAGTAACTTGTGCTGTAGGTTATCAGTACGAAATACGCAAGGGAACATCAGGAGCATATACACCTGCACAAACTACTGGTATCACTAAGACTATTACAGGATTAATGCCAAGTTCGCTTTACCAGTGGAGGGTTATTACTGCTTGTAAAATAACACCTGATACTATTACCAGCCCGGGTTATTCTACAGTGTCTACATTTACTACAGCAGCTGCACCTTCAGCATTAGCTGGAGTAAAAAATATGAATGTTTACCCAAATCCAAGCAATGGCAAGTTTGAGGTTAGCATTCAGACATCAAATAAAATAGATAAAGCTATTATTACTATTTCAACTTTAATGGGTAAAGCTTTAGCTACATATTCTGCTAATAATAATAATGGTGAAATTAAATTGCAGATTATTAATAATCAGTTGCCAGGTGGTGCATATATGATCAGCTATCAGGTGGGTCAGGAAATCGGAAATATGATACTTAATATAAATCAATAAACATAGTACCCCCCCTTTGTTTGGGCCGCCTCATAAGGGCGGCCTTTTTTTATTTGTCTGTAAGGAGAAATCTAAGCCATCTCATCTATCTATACTATTTCACTCTCAGATAAACTGATAAAACATTGAGTGCTTTTTCATTTTGACTTAGGCGATGCAATTGAAATATATTATAAAGCCGAAAAGCTGCATATACACATGCATTTGAGAATGATGTTTGACTTTTAAAAAGTTTACTATTTCTTCAATCAAAAATTAACCTCAACCACTTATCTATATTGCATTTTAACTTTTCATATCAAAGTCATTTGCAGCATATAGGTACAGCGCATTAGTGCAAAATTTCGTATACTTATAAAACGCAAGTCATTGCTATGGTTTAAAACAAATTTAATCCAACAACAAAATTTTTGTGAATGGAATTTTTTACAAAAAGCAAGTGCAATTAGATATAAAAGAATAAAAAGAATAAGAGAATTAACCCCCTAAATGTAAAAAGGCATCCAATTTAATAGAGTGCCTTTAAATAATGCTTTTCAGCTAACAGAGTTTCTAGAAGGTATATCTGATAGAAAGCCCACCCCAGCCAGCTTCAAGGTAATTATATCCAGTAAAATTATATGATGGTTGCCAATCAGCACTAAGGTTAATTGGTGCTCCTGTAAACTTAAAATCAAGACCAAGCACTCCATCTACACCTATAGTTGTATTTTGATTTTTATTTGGGTTATCAATTTTCCATTGATTGCTGTAAGCACCTATATGTGCACCAAAACCAGCATACCATTTTAATCCTTCTACACCATTTATATCACCATGAAATTCATAAAGACCTGTTAATCTATACCCATCTTCCCATAAATATAACAAACCTTCAATAGCACGGTCTTCCTGCAAAAAATGTTTTAATGTTAAACCTGATGGATAGAATTTAATTCCGACTGCCGTCGTATAATCGCTTTCTAAGTTTTGTGCTTTTAAATTTGAAAATGAGACTAATGTGAAAACAAGTATAAAAAGTTTTTTTACTTTGATCATATTTATTATTTAAATTTTATTTAACGTTTTAATATATATTGTAATGTTAACCCACCGTATGACGATTGAACAGCCGGTTTGCCAACCAAGGTAATACCAGGTTGCCAATTTATTCCTGCGGACAAAGGTATCTTAAGAAATGAATATTGTACACCCAAACTTCCAACTAAACCAAAGCCTAATCCGACGGTAGTCTCTTTTCCTTCCAGAGACTTATTCCACCAGGCTTGCACTCCTGGTCCGGCAAGCCAGGTCAATTGTGGCGTGTTTTCAAAACTGATAAAATGAAATGTATAGAAACCTCCTACACGAAAATAATTAGGATCTATGCCAACAAAAAAATCAATACTATTCTGCTCAGTTACAAATTGAGCATAGTAAACTGATAGATCAAATGGAAATTGCAGCCCTAATGCTTGCTTATATTGAGTTTGAGCTGACAGATTCAAGCCAAAAACTAAAAAAATCGAACTAATTAGGTATTTCATTAAGACTTCTCCGGGTAGGCTTTTTTATTTATTTTTATTAGCATGAAACGTACCAAAGCACCATTTATGTATTTATCTCAAAAAAAATATTTTAAATCAATTATAAAAGTTGCCAAACTGAGATTATAAATTGACGTAGTGTGAAAACATGCAACACTTAAATATTTACTCTATGATTTATACATAAAACTTTATAAAAACATACTGTGTGCTTTACTATCATCGATTACTAGAAAAAAATCTATACAAACCATACTTTGCAACTATTTTAGTAATAACAAATATCTTTTCACTATTCATTCACATTTACATTAAGGCCGGCACTATGGCTTGTAAATTCAGGTGCATAATAACACTGAATGGTGGCTGTACCGTTTGAAAATGTACCACTTTGAGATGCACGTAATGCATATTCAAAAACATAAGTTCCCTTTGGTAAAAAATTGATAAAGAAATCTGTAGATGCATCCTTTACACTTTCATAATATCCAAATCCGTCTTGCCATTTATAATTACTGATTACATTTATTGGCTCCAAAGCGGCTGCACGCATATCTTTTAACAATAGATACTCCATATCTCTATCGCTGCGCAGCTCAATTCTTACTATTACTTTATCTCCTATATGTACAGTTTCGCCTTCCTGAAGTGTTTCTATTCTAATACCTGCATCCGTATTTTTTTCAATAAATAATTGCTTTTTCAAACTCAATGGTGTTTCTGCAGGAGTTATCATATTTAAGTCCTCAAAATATTGCCAATAGGCCGCACCAAATGAAGGAGTCGCCACTGATTTATTGGCTATACTATTTTGTATATTGATTTTAATCGTGCCCAAATCATTACTAACTTCGGGGCCATCAAATCTTTGCTTAAAGTAGCCGGTGCCTACCTCTCCTGCTGTAGCTATTTTTTTACTCCCTGAGGATATATCTACGCTTGCTTTTACCTGTAGCAAGGCTACCGGGGAGCTGGTTAATGCATAACAGGCATCAGCCGTGGCACGGGTAGTTTTCCAGCTATTTGTTTGCTTATTCATAATAAGCCATGCTTGCATATCATTTGCATATTGCAGGTAGTTGATGTTTTGCTCCTGCTGATACATTTCATTAAAAAGGCTGATAACAAGCGATTGTTGTTCAATAGGATTTTCATACCAGTAATATCCATTCCTACTGTTTTTAAAATACATACCCGTCTCTGGATTCTTTATTGCATTTTCAACTAAAGATGGTATGATTTTTTTCAGCGTCCACTCTTTATCATTTCCCCTGTACAATATAAAAGCAGACATTGCTTTCATGTAAATAGACTGCTGTGCCCAGTATGTTTTACATTGATCATAATAATAGCTAAAAGCCTTTGCAGCATTGGGTTTGTCTTTAAAAAAGCTGCGCATATATAGATATTGTATTTGAGTGCTACCAGTATTATTCTTAGATAAATCAGATTTATATTTTATTAAATTATCATAGTCTTTTTGTACTTGATTATCTAAGTAAACAATAGCCGCATTGGCTATTTCCTGTAGTGCATCAGTCGTAGGTTTATCCAAAGTTTGAAGCGCAAATAATTTTCCAATGCCAGTCATGATATATTGTGTCATGTATCGATCTTCATAGCCACCTTTCATCCAAGCAAAAGCACCATTTGGCAATTGCCATTCTTTGAGCCGGGCAGGCAAATTTTCAATTGCCTGATTCAAGTTTTCGTCTGATAATAAATTAGCAATTCTTTTTTTCTGTGCTGATTCTTGCAGTGCTTCCATTACCCACGGCGTTTCCTGTAATAGGATTTGCTTAAGCGATTCATTTTTTTCAAGATTACTTTGAAGTGCCGCAGTGTCTGAAGATTTCCACTTGTGGATTACATCCTTTATTTCAGGATTATTTTTTAGTATGTATTGCGCCAGTGTATTTATATAGAGATTATTAAATATGGCTTCCGCACACATAAGTTCAGATTCATTTACATAGGGAATGGCTTGCACCACATACCATGCGGGGTTTGTTGTATATTCAATGGTAAGGCTTTGGTGTGTAAGCGATGGCGACTCATTATTGCGCAGCTTATCAAAACTATAGGTTTTACTTGCATTACCACGTACATAGAAGGGCAGAGATTCTGTTACTAGCATTCTGTTACTAAGCACGGGCAATGTATTTTCTTCTCCATCCGAATAGGTAAGTTCCGTTGAACTTCCCGGCACAATGCCATACACTTTAATGGTTACAGGCCTTGTATTATTGTAAGGTATTACAACAGGAAATTTAAGCGCACTACTTTGTCCTGCTTCTACTGTAAAATATTGATTGGGAATTGAATTTTGAAAAAGTCCATCTACGGGCTCATTCGTTATTGCATCTAAAAGTGATAATACAGCAGTACCCGTAAATACTGTATCTGAAAGGTTGCTGATTTTAATCGACAAATCCATTCGATCTCCTTCTCTAAAAAAGCGTGGCAGTTGAGGCTGTACCATTAATTCCTTTTGTGTAATAGTGGTAACTTCCTTTCCAGCAAATGCCAGATCTTTATTGTGTGCAAGTAGCATCCATTTCCACTGGGTTAATGCATCGGGCATGGTGAATTCAAAACGATAGTCGCCATTTTCATTGGCATATACCTCTGGTAAAAAAAATGCAGTTTCATTAAAGTTTTTTCTCAGTGAAACATTAGCAGGGCTTGGTATTTCATTGCCTTCGGCAATATCTTTTTGGTCATTCACTTCCTCATCTTTTACAATTTTTGGAGGAGTGAATTTTTCTTTCGATTCCACATTCCCATCACCTTCCAAATTTGCAGCAGGTGCTACTGCTGCGTCCGCCAGTAGGAATCCTTTATCTCTACTTTGCCTCCTTGCACCACCAGTGCCGCCATAATATCCATCCTCATAAATAAACGCTTCGGCCTCGGTTGATAGTCTGTCATAACTTGTATTAAAAGTTTCACCCGGATTATCTATATAATTTTCACTGGCATTGGCTATGGCAAAATTTCCATGATCTGTAAAATAGTTTGCAACGCTGTAGGTAGGCCAAAGAGCAGGTTTTTGCCAACTATGTGGAGCAAATGCGTCTAAACTTGCGTCATACATTGCTGTAAGTAATTCTGCTGTAGATGCATTATTCTTATCATCTTTAATTGTAATGCTCCACTGTTCTTTATTACCGGGCACTGTTTTATTTCTATAGCTACTAATTTCCATTTTTAAATCATGGCTGCTATCCGGAACATTTACTTTCATGCCACCACTGTAAAAGCGATTATGTTTTACAAATGCATAACTTATGCCTCCAGCTTTTGCAAGAGCAGGCATTTCAAGGCTCAATACTTTATTGCCATTTGTGATATGGCTGTATGCAAAGCTGCTTTTCTCTTTAATGCCAGGGCCTGCCAGCATACTGTTTTCTACTACATAAACATTCTGCGTAGCAGAACTTATCATCATACTACCTGCCTCACCTGTAGCCACTGTTTGCTTGATAGGAAACTCCCATAAATATTTTTTTACAGGCATTTTGTTAGCAGCTGCATCATAAAGTGCAATCACGGATTTATTGGTTACGGCATGTCCATCTTTGTCCGTTGTTGTGGCTATGCAGATATAATAACCAGCTGATAATTTTGAGCCAATGTTTATTGTTTTATTGGTGGCAGTTTCAATGATGGATGAAAATACTTCACTTCCTTGTTTCCATGTCATTGGATTTTGCTCATCATCATAATCATCATTCGGAAAATTGTTAAGATAATCCTGTTTATTCATCACAAACACATCGGGCCTGCTCCACAACCTTTCTCTGATCAAACGAGTTGGCGGACTTAATTGTATCAAACTCAATTTTACAGAAGCCGGAATTGCTTCTCCATTAAAATTTGTTGTATTAACGCCTATTGAATTAAAACTATTTATATCGGCTTCACTCGGTAAGGAAAGTGCTATCGTCATTGATTTATAACCCAATGAAATTGTTGAATTACCATCCCTTGTTTCACCCGCATTATCCGTTACACTTGCGCTGATATCAAAATCAAACACAGGCTCCGTATTTATATCTACAGATTTATCTGCTTGCGCAATGAATGAAATTTGAAATGCACCATTGGCATCTGTTTTTACTGTGCCATGTTTTATTTGCTGCATACTACCTCGTGGTTGGGGCCATCTACTCCATATCCAGTCAAAGATAAATCTGGTATTTCTATTTACAGTGTATGAAACCCCTGCTCCATCTATATTATTGCCGGCATAGCCTTCTACTTTACCAGATATAAGAACAGTATCTCCTAAACGATAATCATTTTTTATGGTGTCAAATTTTACAAAAAATGTAGGTCTTTTATACTCTTCTACATTAAAATCAGTACTGCCAGAAAATGCAACTACTTCAATGGTAAACCTGCCTGTAAGTGTTGATTTTGGCAATTGAAATTTACCATTAATGCTACTGTATGCATTGAGGGAAATTTGCAAAGTATCTATTGCCTTCCCATTTACATCTTTCAGCACAACTGATAGTGATTTTTCCCATTGTAAGGGAGTTGGTTTGTCAGTAAGATTGTGCTGTGTAACTCCAATAGCTTTGAAATAAACAAACTGGCCGGGTCTATAAATACTTCTATCTGTGTAAAAATAAAATCGGCTGTTTTTTTGAACATCATCATTTGGAATAATTTCATTGTTTCTTGTATAATTAAATACGCTACTCCTACTAATCAGCTGATCATTTTTTGTATTAAATGTAAGTCTGTATCCATTATAATTATTGTCAGATGCAGGCAGTGTAAAATGGCCATTAGTGTCTGTTGATTTATTGGCTACGTTTATATACTGTTCAGCCTGTTTATTATGATCCCACTGTCTTTGATCTATCTTAACTTCTACACCCACCATTGGCAGACCAGAGTTGCGTTGCAATACAAAATAATCTTCACCTTGACTGATAAAACTAATGGCACTTACATCTATGTATTGAGCAGATAATTTATCTGTAGTAGGATTAAATTGTTTGCCAGTGCTGCTAAGAATGATATAAGTACCTGAAGACAAAGCATCAATTTTTATTTCAGTACTATGCTGTTGAAAATCCTTTGTATCTGGTAGATTCTGATTCATGCTTCGCAAAGGCTTTATGCTTGTAATGCGCTGCCAATAGGATTCCTCCCAATTATTTTCATTGATGTCAACATCTTTATTAATCTTAATGATACGGATATAAGCTGTTGTAATGTTTTTAAAGGTCATCTTCATTCTAAAGGGAAGATTGGGCAAATTGATTTGTTCTGCTTCTGTGTTGATCTGTTTAGCATCAATACTTTGTAACAAGTTTTTCAGCCTCATTTGGCCTTCATTGCTGCTATCCGTATCTGCTAACTGCTTTGCTGCTATTTGTTTTACGGTGAGATAAGCATAACGCTCAGTAGTATCTTCAAGTGCATTGTAGGTGTCACCTTTTGTTTTATACACATCGGCTATATAATACCATGCCAAGCTACTTCTTTTTGTATCAGGATAATCCTTTGTGATGGATTCAAGTGCATTTAAATAAAGTGCCTCTTTATTATCAACGGTTATATTTTGATACACCCAAGTAATGCGGTCAAGATCTGCATCGATAAATGCTTCCTGTTTTTCATCATAGATATGAAATAAAAGTAATTGTTGATAGAGCTGCAATGCTATAAGTTGGGCATTGGCAGTATCCAAATTTGTAAAGTTGTATTTTATAAAATCAGGTGCTATGGATAAGGCAGTAGCATCATCCATTTCAAAGGCATAAGTAGGCTTATTATTATTCGAAATACCTGATTTGAAATATTCCAATGCTGTATAGGCCAGTAAATCATAGAGAGTTGGCCTTAACTCACGTGCATTGCCTTTTTGTATGATGGCCTCAAAGGGGTCAAGTTTTATTTTTTGTAATTCAGCCGCAGGCTGTAATGCTTGTAAATATTTCTTTGTAATAGTTTCGTGAAAATCATGTTCTGCCCAGGTGGCAATGTCTTCTTTGAGGAAATTGACCGTTTCGCTCCTCTGATAAAATCGCCAATTGTTTTCATAATAGTATCGCTGTAAAATGGCTGCTTGCTGACAGTGAATAATACTTTGCTGGGCCACGGAAAAGGATTGTTGTAATGCCGTATCCCAACGCTTATATTGTGCATTGACATCACTTTCAGTAATACTGTTTTCAAGATGTTGTATATAAATTAAAGCCTTTATAACCTGGGCCTCATCCTGCTGATTATTAGCATAAATATAGATATCATTTGCAATGCTAAGCGCTGTTTCTGGCATGCCTTCAGTAGTCAATAGGGAGTCTACAAGATTCCATTGTTTTTCATAATATTTATCTTGTTGCGCATGCATGGTTATAAAACTACTTAAAGCCAGAAAGGCTGTGAAAAATATTTTTTTCAATACTATATATATTTAAGATGAAGGCAAATATAGCCTATAGAAAAAATTACGCCGAAATGCTAAAAATTATTAACGAGAAAACTGAAAATTACATTTCACTATCTGTAAGATAACTTCTAAATCTGGCTTCATCTCAACGATTCTTCTAATATTTGCAAGAGATGAAATTTGTAAGGACCAAATACCACCACCCTCCTGCCCTGGAGGCCTTTATGTGTATGCTAAGTGTTCTTCTTTTGCTAATTGCATATACTTCTCATCTGGGTTATTTGCCGTTAAATACTGATACTGATGAAGCCAGAAGGGCATTAGTAACTGCCGAAATGATGATTTCCGGAGATTACCTCACTCCTACTATAAATGGTCAACTTTATTTAAATAAGCCACCATTATACAACTGGATAGTGAGTGTTTGGTTTCAGCTATTTGGAGATTATAGCATGTTTGCTTTCAGAATTCAGGTAATAATGGCAGTGTCATTATTTTCTGGAACAATATATTACTTTACTAGAAAATATACGTCACCTTTTATTGCCTTTTTTAGTGCTATGGCATTTGCTACAAATGGTCGTATTCTTATTTATGATTCTCTGCAAGGTCTCATAGATACAACATTTGCTTGGCTTGTTTATACTGGATTTATGCTAGTATATTTCTTTGGTGAGAGAAAAAAATACACATTACTTTTTATAATTACTTACCTTATCACTGCGGCAGGGTTTATGATGAAAGGATTACCATCATTAATTTTTCAAGGAATTACACTACTTACCTATTTTACATGGAAAAAGCAATTCAAATACCTATTTAAACCAGCCCATTTTATCTCAATATTCTTATTTCTAATCATCATTGGCAGTTATTATTATTTTTACTTTACAAAAAATAATCTTCCACCAGAAACCTTATTTGGAAATTTATTTGAAGAAAGTGCAAAACGCACAGGATTAGAATTTGGCATAGGTGCAGTACTCCTGCATATTCTCACATTTCCATTTGAAACACTCTACCATTATGCCCCATGGATGATTATGGTAGTATTACTTTTCAGTCGCATTATGCGTATCAGCATAAAACAGCAACCATTTCTGCAATTCAATCTCTTGGTATTTTTTTTTAATTTTATCGTTTACTGGACCTCTCCCCAAGTGTATGCCCGTTATTTATTCATGTTTTTGCCATTATTATTTGTTGTCTTTTTTAGTCTATACCAATCTTTCAAAAGGGAAAATTCTGGATATATAAGATTTTTGAATGGATTATTTACTGTAATGTGTTTTGTACTGCTACTAGCCTCATTTGCACTGCCATTTTCTACCTATACAAAATTTGTAGATAATTATTTAATTCGTACTGTAATTTTGGTTTTCAGTTTTGCTGTAATTTGTTTTATTGCCATAAAATACCGCCAGTTAAAACTTCATAGCTTTCTGCTTGCTGTTATCGTATTTCGGATTGGTTTTAACTGGTTTGTAATAGAGCAAAGGGGTGCAAGAGATTTGTATGCACTACATACAGCAGAAAAAATTGCAGCAGTGTCAAATGGAAAACCTTTATATATTTTAAAAGATGCAAAAGTGGGAAATTTTGATGGCATGAGTTTTCACCTATCAACAAGAAGAAATGAAATCTTAAAATATGATAGCATTATCAACCACCAAAAATATTTCATCATAGATACCTCACAGATTATACCAGGAAAAACTGAAATCATTTTTGGCTTTACTCATCCCAAATATGACAGTTTGCTTTTTGTACAATTTAGTGATACACTCATAAATAGATAACCCTTTGCAATCTATTACCCTTCTTGACCAAATATTGTATTTACTGCCAGAAAAAGCCATCTGGTGGCCGCAGCAATCCTGTTTAATACTAAGTGATACACATTTTGGCAAATCGGGGCATTTTAGAAAAATGGGTATTGCCATACCTCAAACCGTTTTTTCAGAAGATATGCAGCGCTTTGTTACTTTAGTTGCAAAATATAAAGTAACTACAGTTATTATAGTTGGTGATATGTTTCATAGCCAATACAATAAGGAGGCGGATTTATTTTTGCGCTGGCGCAATGATTTTGCATCAGTGCATATCCATCTTATAAAAGGCAATCATGATATAATGCCGGCACGCTGGTACGCCGATGCCAATATAGAAGTACATCATGAGCAAATTTTTCATTTACCCCCTTTCTCGTTTATTCACGATATGAATGATGTATCTATGGAGCAACAAAATGGAAAATATTTTATATCAGGTCATTTGCATCCTGCCATATCAGTTAAAGGTAAGGCAAGGCAAAAACTGATATTGCCCTGTTTCTATTTTAGTATTAATTATGCGGTGCTACCTGCATTTGGAAAATTCACAGGCTTTGTAGCTTTGCCAACAAAATTGCAAGACCAAGTGTTTGCCATTGCGCAGCAAACTGTTTTTAAAATATAACTACTATTACATACATGATACATATTGCTTGGGCACCTTTATATGCACATCCACTTCCAAAAGATCATCGTTTTCCCATGGTGAAGTATGAGCTTATACCCGGCCAGTTATTACACGAAGGAATTATAAAAACAAATCAAATACATACTCCAAATTTTTGTGCTGATGATGTAATATGTTTAACACATGATGTAGATTATTTACAAAAACTCAATACCCTTCAACTATCCCAATCAGAACAAAGACGCATAGGCTTTCCTCAGTCAGCAGAGCTGATAATCAGGGAAAAAATGATTGCTCAAGGCACTATTGATTGTGCTCATTTTGCCTTAAAAAATGGGGTGGCTTTAAACGTGGCTGGTGGCACACATCATGCTTTTGCAAACAGAGGAGAGGGTTTTTGTATACTGAATGATATAGCAATAGCTTCAAATTATTTGTTAGATCAAAAATTGGTGAATAAGATTCTGATACTAGATTTAGATGTGCACCAGGGCAATGGAACTGCAGCATTATTTTCGGAGAATAGGAACGTATTTACTTGTAGTATGCATGGTGCGCACAACTATCCATTTCACAAGGAAGAAAGTGATATAGATATACCACTTGCAGATGGTATGGATACTGACACCTATCTGCAAATTTTACAAGATCTTTTTCCGGAAATTATTGAACAGCAAAAACCTGATATAGTATTTTATCTGTCCGGCGTTGATATATTAGATACTGATAAATTTGGAAAGCTAAAAGTAACAATGGCGGGATGCAAACAAAGAGATGAATTTGTATTTAAAACATGCAAACAGCATCAAATTCCAGTTGTCGCAGCTATGGGAGGAGGATATTCACCTGATGTAAAAATGGTGACTGAAGCGCATTGCCAAACCTTTAGAGCAGCAGTTGAAATATTTGATTGAGATCGTTTCAATTTTCCATGCACACAAAAAATATGATTGATTAAAATCGGAACCTTATGGAAATAAAAAATATCACAATAAGAGTTTATGGCTTGGTAACTGATATGGAAAAAGGTGTGTTAGTGAGTGATGAATACATTAGGGGAGAATTTTATACAAAATTTCCTGGCGGTGGATTAGAATTAGGTGAAGGCACAAGGGATTGCCTCATTAGAGAAATGAAAGAAGAAACCGGTGTGGAAGTAAAGATTGGCGCACATATTTATACTACAGATTTTTTTCAGCAATCAGCATTTAGATATTCAGATCAGATTATTTCCATTTACTATTTTGTAATAGCAGAAAATAATGACCTATTTCAAACCCATGAAACACCTTTTGCATTTTGCGATTTAGATTTATCAACCCTAGTACAAGCTGAACGCCTTCGATGGCTGTCATGGGAGGAATTTAGAGAGGAATCTTTTAGTCTGCCCATTGATAAAATGGTAGTTGCAAAGCTGAAGAAGAAGGATTGCCTTAAAAATTCCATTTAGCAGTTTTTTAGGCCATTGAAATAAAAATTTGCAATTTTCGCTACAGCCTAAACCTACATTTGCACCAAATTTTAAGAATGAAACAATTTATGTTGTTCTGCTTACTTGCCTTGCCTGCATTTTCATTTGCACAAAAGGAAAAGAGTAAAGAACAAAATCCTGCTATGAAGATATACAGGGCAGAAGCTACTAAAATCAATGATTTAGTACATACTAAACTGGATGTAAAATTTGATTACAGTAAATCATGGATGTATGGCAAGGAATGGGTTACTATAAGACCACATTTTTTTGCTACAGATAGTCTTACACTTCATGCAAAGGGTATGACCATTAATGAAGTGGCCATGATGAAAGGTACCACAAAAACTCCATTAAAATTTAATTATGATGGTGCAGAATTAAAAATCACTTTAGACAGAGTTTATCAACGTACCGAATCATATACCATTTATGTGGACTATATAGCAAAGCCAGATGAATTAGAAAATACAACCGGTAGTGCAGCTATATCAGGTGCCAAAGGTTTATATTTTATAAATCCACGTGGTGAAGAAAAAAATAAGCCAACACAAATATGGACACAGGGTGAAACAGAAGCTACCAGTGTATGGGTGCCAACAATTGACAGGCCAAATCAAAAAACTACTCAAGAGCTCACCATGACAGTACCCGATAAATATGTAACGCTGAGTAATGGTTTAAAAACTGTATCAAAGAAAAATACAGATGGTACACGTACAGACACTTGGAAAATGGATTTGCCACACAGCCCTTATCTTTTCTTTATGGGAGTAGGTGAATTTGAAATTATAAAAGACAGTTATAAAGGTAAAGAAGTAGCTTACTATGTTGAAAAAGAATATGCACCTGTGGCTCGTCGCATTTTTGGACTTACTCCAGAAATGATGCAGTTTTTCAGTACAAAGCTTGGTGTTGACTATCCTTGGTCAAAATACAACCAGATAGTGGGCAGAGATTATGTAAGTGGTGCTATGGAAAATACCACCAGCACATTGCACCAAGATGGTGCATATCAAAATGCAAGACAACTGAGTGAGGCCAATGATTGGGAATCAGTAATTGCACATGAGCTTTTTCACCAGTGGTTTGGAGATTACGTAACAGCTGAAAGCTGGAGTAACCTTACTGTAAACGAAAGTTTTGCAGATTTTAGTGAAACAATATGGACAGAATACAAATATGGTAAAGATGCAGGCGATGAGTACAACTATAATGCTATGAAACGCTACATATTTGGAAATCCTGAAGACTTCAAAAAAGACCTGGTACGCTTTCATTACAGAGATCAAGAAGATATGTTTGACAATATCAGTTATCCAAAAGGTGGTCGTATTTTAAATATGCTACGTAATTATTTGGGTGATGAAGCTTTTTACGCTTCGCTCAATAAGTATCTTAGTGACAACAAATTCAAAACAGGAGAAGCACACCAATTGCGTTTAGCATTTGAATCAGTAACCGGTCAGGACTTAAACTGGTATTGGAACCAATGGTATTTCAACAATGGACACCCTGTAGTTGAAATAAATTATAAATATGATGATGCAGCTCAAAAAGTAGATGTTGTTATATCACAATCACAGGAAATTGGTGCAAAAATTTACACCATCCCCTTGAAAATTGATGTGTATCAGGGTCGCACAAAAACACAACATCAGGTGTGGGTACGCAATAAAGTAGATACTTTTTCACTTCCTTATGGTGGTGGTGTAAGGCCTGTATTAGTAAATGTAGATGCTGATAAGAAAATACTTTGGGATAAAAAAGATAACAAAACTGCGGAGAACTATATCGCACAGTTTAGCTATGCACCAGGATATATGGACAGAAGAGAGGCCTTATTCTATTTTGCAGAAAATAAGATGACTACATCTTTAAGTCAGGGGTTGGATGATAAATATTATGGCATTCGTAAATATACTTTAGATCGTTTAGCAGATGATAGTACCCTTTTTGAAAATACGGCTGTATTAACTAAAATAGAGAAACTGATAGGTACAGAAACTGACAAACGCACAAAAGCAAAAGCCATTTCTATTTTGGCCAACAGTGGCAGTAATGCATATGCTACAGTATTTAATAACAATATCAATGACAGTTCTTATTCAGTAAGTGCAGCCAGTTTAACTGGTTTAATGAAATTACAACCTGCCGATGCCTACACAATGGCCAAGAAATTTGCATTGGATAACAAGGGTGATTTAACAGAAGTAGTTGGTGCTGTTTTAATGGCACAAGGGGGTGAATCAGATTTTGATTTTATTGCAAAGCAATATGATGATTTGCCATTGAGCGAAGCTAAATTATATTCCACCAGCGACTTTGCTACTTATTTATCAAAACTGAATGATGCGGAAAAAATCAAATCAGGTATAAACATGATTTTTGATTTTAAGAAAAAAATTCCTGCTGCATATACCAATTTTACAGACCCAATTTTAAAACAGGCTTTAGAAATAATAAGCAATGCTAAGGGAGGAAATATTGCAGAGTTTATAAATAAGAAGTTGAATTAAATCAATCCGATTTTAAAAAGATAAACTGCCTGTAAAAAGGCAGTTTTTTTTATTCAAATTTTGAAATAAATTGGTTTAAGAAGGTTGTATTTTCTAACTAATAAACCGATTTCTAATAAGGTATAAACCAAAACTAGAGTACGATTTTTTAATATTTAAATTTAATTCATGGCTCAAAAGTTGTTTTCAAAGAAAACCCTTATTTTTGCTGAGTTTCGCAGTTCGTCCATTAGTTCAGGAACGTTTATATAAATGTTTTTGGTTTTTGGTTTACTGTTTTTTTATTTTTTAAACATTTTATATGAACATTTATGTTGGAAATCTTAACTGGAATGTTACCAGCGAAGATTTAGAGAACCTGTTTTCACCATATGGTGAAATTTCCTCAGCTAAAATCATCACAGACAAATTCAAAAATGACCGTAGCAAAGGCTTTGGTTTTGTTGAAATGAATGATGACGAAGCAGCACGCAATGCTATCAGTGGTTTAAATGACACTGAAGTAGGTGGACGTAACATTATCGTTAACGAGTCTGCTCCAAAAACTGACAAGCCAGGCGGAAGCGGTGGCGGTTACAAGAAGAAACCATACGGCGGCGGAAGCGGCGGTGGTGGTGGTTACAACCGTGGCGGAAGCGGCGGTGGTGGTGGTTACAACCGTGGCGGAAGCGGCGGTGGTGGTGGCTACAGCCGTAACAACGACGGAGGCAATAAATACGGCTATTAATTTTAATCGCATTTATACTTAAAAAAAATTCCACCTCTGGTGGAATTTTTTTGTCCATAATACATCACAATCGTTTTATCAAACAATCCTATTTTGTCTTTTAGACTTTGACAACGGAAATCTTATAAGGTGCATTTTTATAAATGTAACTAAGAACTGAGTTGCATCCTTCAAGTTAACTTAATCTAAAAGCAAATTTTCAGCAACATATTTATTGCACATTACCCGAAGGGAAATACTTCTTTTACTGCTTTTCTAAAGAAAATTGTTTGCAGACAGTCCAAGTATTATCTACATACACTAGCTTTAATTTATAGCTAAGGTTTTTAAAAAAATTGAATTTTGCTTGAATTTGGCTCTTAATTTTTCATTATCCAATCCACACAGCCATTTCTACCGTATATGCTTTTCAAACTCAGGGATAATGAAACAAAAATCAGCTTATATGCTCCTTTTAGCTGGGGCTAGCATTACTATTCTAATTGTATTATTTGCTTACAAGAAGCAGCAGTCTGTAAATGAAAATGTAGCATATACCCTACTTAAAAGAGATGCCGCTTTTTCTGATACCGCAGAATGGAATTTTATGAAAGAGCGAGTTGATAATTATATGACCACTCTTTCTCTAAATCAATCGGATTTAAAAGCCCTTACAGGCATTGCGGGGGTGTATGTGCAGGAAGGAAGAATAACCGGAAATTATGGATACTATGATAAGGCTGCTTTGCATTATATCAACAAAGCACTTAAAGTAGATAGCAATTATTTTGATGCACTCACCATTTCATCATTACTCTGGCTGAACCAGCATCATTTTCAACAAGGATTGGATGTAGCAAAAAAATTAGTGCGCATCAATCCCTATAATGCTTTTGTATATGGATTACTTACAGACGGCAATGTAGAAATGGGATATTATGACAGTGCCTTAACCAGTGCACAAAAGATGATGGATATAAGACCAGACATTCGTTCTTATAGCAGGGTCAGTTATTTAAGAGAATTATATGGCGATATAGATGGGGCTATTGAATCTATGCAAATGGCTATAGAATCTGGTGTGCCTGGTGATGAAAATACTAGTTGGTGTAGGGTGCAATTAGGCAATCTATTAAGCTATGTAGGTGATACAGCTGCCGCAAATATTCAATACAATAATGCGCTATATCAGCGTCCGGGTTATGCATTTGCAGAGGCTGGATTAGCAAAAATATTTTACATGCAAGACAATTGGAAATCCGCTGAAATACATTACAAAAAAGCTTTAACAGTACTTTCTGATAATGCATTTAAAGAGGCCCTAGCTGATGTGTACAGACAAATCGGAAAGCAGCAGGAAGCTGATGCATTAATGAAAGAGGTAATACAAAATTTAAGCAGTACCAATATTGGGGATGATGTACAAACATCCGGTCATGGCCATTATGCAGATAAAGAACTGGCCTATGCATATCTCTTGATGAATGAAAAAAGTAAAGCAAAAGAACATGCCATCAAAGAATATAACAGAAGACCGCTAAATGGCGATGTGTGCGAAATGATGGCTTGGATTAGTTTTAAAAATAATGATATCAAAACTGCATTAAAAAATCTGCCAATTGCATTAAAAACAGGGTCAAAAAATCCTGTGTTGATGGCTCATGCAGGCATTATTTATGCAAATGCAAAAGAAGATGTAAAAGCAAAAGAATACCTATCAATAGCTATGAAGCATATACAGTTGCTACCCTATGATTTACAAGTTGAATTAAAAAAACTTGTATCCGTATTACAATAGGTAAAAATGAATACATGCACCGTGAAAAAAGCAACCGCCATTTTTCTGTTTTCCATTCTATGCCTTAATGCTGCTGCACATCCAGTTGTCAATTATGCCTTAGAGGGTGCAGGTATTGGTAATGTGGCTTGGTATTATTTTAAATTGGGAATGATGCATATTATTCCCGCAGGGTTAGATCATATACTTTTTATTATTAGCCTCTGCCTACTTTCCACAAATGTGAAAACCATTCTTTGGCAGGCTACGGCATTTACTATTGCCCATACGGTTACCCTGGCGCTGAGTATGAAAAGCATCATAGTGGCATCGGGCAATATTATAGAGCCAATTATAGCATTATCCATTGTATTTGTAGCCATAGAAAATATCATCTTACAGGAGTTAAAGCCTTGGAGAATTATTATTGTATTTCTATTTGGACTGATTCATGGAATGGGCTTTGCCAGTGTACTTAATGAAATCGGAATACCGCCGGACAGGTTTACATCCTCAGTATTATTTTTTAATCTTGGGGTTGAAGCTGGTCAAATGAGTATTATTCTTACCGTATTTGGATTCATTATTTATCCCTTCGGGAAAAGAAAGGAATACAGGAAATATTTTGTTTACCCCTTGTCGACTCTTGTAGCAATTGTGGCTGCCTGGTGGACCATTGAAAGATTATTATAAACTCATTTTTATTTTTTTGATTTTCTGAGTTGATATAGGCGTGTATGCTCACATACAGGCAAAAAAAATCCCGGCACAAACCGGGATTTAATTTTATATAAGCTGAAATTATTTACCACCACTTCTATTTGCAGCCTTTACTAGTTGAGCTTTAGTGTTGTCTGCAAATTTTCTTTCCTCACTTTCAATATCTGGATAAAGAGCAATCATTTGATCGGTAACTGCTATAGCTTTATTCATTTCTTTTGAATATTGCGCAAAGTATATCAACTGATAATAATAGTTGTTATAAATTGTCTTTCTATTCTTTTCTAAATCCTTCATTAAAATAGTATTGTAAGCATTAATGGGTTCAATGGCAATACCTTTTGAAGTATCAACATCCAAAGCCTTTGAAGCACTTACATTAAAGCTGTAACCCTGTGTTTGCTCTGGGTATTTAGAAATATATTCTTTCGATACACTGTCTAACATGTTATAGTTCTTTGCATTGCGTGAAGCGCTACAAATTTTAAAATAATCTGATGCTGAACAGCTACCTTTTATTGATGGTATTTTAATTAAAGTATTGAGTTGCTCTCCGTACATTTTTGATTTTTCAAACACGCCTGCTATAGTAGTTAAGTATTGTAACTTATTTGCTTGTACAGAATCTGCGTCCATGGCTTTATATAAATATTCCGCCGCCTGCATTTCACTACCTGGAAATTTAGCCAACAGCTTACCAGCAAATTCGTATTGTCCGGGTTCAATTTTTTCCTTAGGCATAGCGGCAAAAAACTGGTCTACATTTTCCTTTGCTTTGATGCTATCTCCTAAACGGTCATAGTTAAAAGCATATAGAATTTTTATACGTGGATCATTGCCACAACTTCCTGTTTCCATAGCTTTTGCCCTGTCAATTGATTCCTGATTTTTTCCTGAACGAAATAAATAGTCTGCCACAAAAAAATCTACATTACAGTCAGCATCTGCATTAGCCACATATTGGTCTAAATATCTTTTTGCTTCATTTACATCCCTATTCTGATAGTACAAAAAATAAGCAAGGTATGCTGGCGCAAATTTGGGATCAGCAGCAAGTGCCTTTTCGTATTGATCAGTCATAGACTCTTTATTATTTTGAGCTTGATATACACGACCCATTCTGTAATATGCTTTTGCATACTGAGGATTTCTTCTTGTAGCATCTGTAAATGCTTCAACAGCCTGGCCACCAAAGTCGCTACCCATTTTTAAATAACAAAGGCCTAAATTAATATCAATATCTGGATTTTTTAAATCTAAAGCAACTGCTCTTTTCAAAACTTCGGCACCATAGATTGCATCGCCTTGCAAACTATTGCCATCTGCATTTGCACGGCCTACTGCATTAAGAATTTCTGGATTCTCTGCACCTTTTTTTCCTTTTGTTGAAGTTATTGCTTGTTCAAATTGTTGACGGGCAGCATTTTTATCGCCACCGGAAAGTAATTCAACATGCCCCATACCTATCCAAATCAAGGGCTGGTTCATGCCACCTTGCAAAGCTTTTTGATACAAATCTTTTGCCGCATTTATTTTATCCTGTTTTATATATGCTTGACCCAACCAATAAGTAGAGTTTACATCAGTTGGATTAGAAGCAACTACTTTTGTAAGCACATCAACGGCACTATTAAACTTTTCATAATAGATAAAATTAATCCCATCCTGAGTGCTCTGGGCCCATGATGAAATACTTACTCCAAAGGCAAGCACTGCAGATACCAATTGTTTTTTCATTGTACTAAAATTCATTTTTTTTGTATAGAAAGATTTTGATTTTTCAGTTTGCTTTGACAAACTGTTGATTTGATCAATATTTTTTGTTTGATATATGTAATTCTTAAATCGCATTTTCATTATAATTTATAAATCTTTGTGTCACTTTTCATCTATTATGGTTTTTCGAATCCCAAAACCAATTTTAGCCGGTGCCAAGTTACTTCTTCTAAAAATCAACTGTCCTCTTTCAAGACTCATAAAATTTGTAAATCCTGTGCCAAGTCCTGTTGCATTTTCTTTTAAGATAAAATACAAAGGCCGTACCAAAGGATATTGTCCATAAGTGATGGCTACCTGGGATGCCTTTGCGTACAGACCACTATCACAATATTTACATTCTACAAAAGCCAATTTTATCTTCTTAGAAAGTGCTTTTTGAGCAGGTATTTGATTATTGCCAACCCACGAAGATCCAACAAAACCAATAGCTCCAGCGTTTTTAGCAATATAATCCAAGACACCCTGACTACCTGCTGCCGCTTCTGTATTTTTTCCGAATCCTTTACCATTTGTTAAAGAATCAAAAATATAGCTTACGGCACTGGTGGCAGTTCGCCCATCCATCACTACTTTCATAGAACTGTCATTACCCATTACTAAATCGGAAAGCTTACGTAAGGAATAAATACTATCCTTTTCCTCCATATTTATGATTGCTGCAATGGCATCATAAGCCAAAATATCAAACTGTGGTTTGTAGGAAAGATAGTTTGTGAAAGATTGTATTTCAGCTTCAGATAAACCCCGGGACACTATTACTAAGCGAATGCTATCCTGTTGTAAATCCCTCAAACATTCAGCTTCGGGTTTATAATATGCTTTTATTTCTGTACCCGGAAATGAAGACTGATAGACTTTAATCTGCTCTTCAATTACAGGTTTAAAACTTTCATCTACACTTATTACGATGCGTCCATTCCTTGGTGTATCATATTGAGCAACCTTTTCATTTGGTTCATTGCATGCCAATGCCAAATGTAGTACTCCAAAAACAAGGGCAAATTTCAAAGAGAGCTTATGCATTAATAATCCTGTTTTATACCCCTATACAATCGAAACCCACCATATAATAAACAAAGACCAGTAAATAAATATTGCATGGTACTGTCCATAGATAAATCTAACCCCAGTTTATCAGCAAATAAAACTAAAGCACCAATACTTAATATTATTAGTGCCATAGTAATATCTCTTATTTTACGAAGATTATCATATCCTCTTTTTTGATGTTGTCTAAAATTTTTTTCCATTTATTATACGGGGAGGCAATATAGGTTTTTTAATATTCTGTAGCCATGAATGTGATAGGTAAAACAAAATACACAGCTACAGGATGTCCATTTTGAATACCAGGACTCCAGTTTGGCATTTTTGCAATTGTTTTAAGTACACTTTGTTTTAAATCTGAAGGACCATCATTGAGCAATGCTATCTGTTCAATTTCACCTGTTTTACTTACTACAAATTTTGCTTTAATTACAACAGTTTCGCCAGATTGCAAATTGTCAGGTTTTACTAAATATCGCTCCATGAATCTCTTTAAGGCGGCAATACCTCCGGGATATGCTGGCATTATTTCGGCGATATTTAACACAGATGGTTCAACTGCTTTTTCTGTGATAGTATTTTTAACCCCCATTTCATTATTTCCATCACTCGAAAAGGGCTGTACAATATCAGTAGGAATACTTGGATCTCCCTCTATGGTTTCATTACTAATGTTTGCATGCTCTAAGGCATCTACATCAGCAATATTTTGCACAACACTATCTTGTACAATTTTCACATTATCATAATCAATACTATTTGATGTGGGAATAATCATTTGCTTTACAGCAGGTTTTGAAACTGGTTGATCAGGTTCGATAAAAACATCAGTAACATGATGATCATCTGGAAAAAAAGTCAGTATTTGTTCAGTTCTTTTTTCTGATCGCATCTGTAGCAATAAAAAAAATAGAATACTAAGTGCAGTTGTAGTAGCAATTGCTTTGAGCAGGTAATTACTATAATTTCTTCTTAGGAAATAAGCTCCATAATATTTGTTTCTGTTTTCAAACAGAATATCCAATAGATCACTCTGCAAAATTTTTTCGGGTATCATAATTTTTGTTTTTAAAATTGAATAAAAACAAAGCGCTTTGCATACCTATGATACACAAGTGTAAAGATTCCACAAATCCAGATGTAGCAGTTGAATTTTATTACAAGGTCAACAGTATTATCTCTGTTAAAGAAGTATTAAATTATTGAACTAAAGCAAAGTAGTATCAACATTAGAAGAAGAATAAACTGTCTAATTAAATAACACCTGCAGTTAGCAATACGAGCATGAGAATACCCAACGCAATCCTATACCAGCCAAAAAGTTTGAAACCATGCTTTTGTAAATGACTAATTAAAAACTTTACGGAAACCATAGCAACTATAAATGAGACCAATGCTCCCACACCAAGGGTTAGCATATTATCTGTGTTAATTACTTCTGGATGCTCTGTATAGGTATCTAAAAAACTTTTTGCTGATGCAGCACACATCGTAGGCACAGCCAAGAAAAAAGAGAATTCTGCAGCCAAATTTCGTGTCAATTTTTGACTCATACCACCAATTATTGTAGCTGCACTGCGGCTTAAGCCTGGAAAGATAACAGCAAGCACCTGAAAGCAACCAATAATGAATGCTTTAGGCATACTAATTTCACGCTCCTCAGTTATTGTATGTTGTGTAAATAATTTATCAATAAATAACAAAATGATTCCGCCTCCAATCATTACACAGGAAATAAAAATAAGATTATCTAAAGCTGCATCAATGGTATCTTTCAGCAGATAACCGATGAGTAAAGCAGGTACAACTGCTATGATGAGTTTTATATAAAATTGAATATTTTTAAAATCAAAAAACTTCTTCCAATACAGTACCACAACTGATAGAATAGCTGCCAGCTGAATAACAACCTCAAACATATCCGTAAATGGGCTATCATCCACGCCAAGAAATGGATTTGCAAATTTCATGTGAGCTGTACTGCTGATAGGTAAAAACTCCGTGATGCCTTCTATAATGGCAATAATGATACTCTGAAATGTGTTCATATTAAATGGTAGAAAAAGAAATTGAAAAAACTATGCCTTTGTTTTTGGCTTTTTAAGAATGGCATAAACTTCTATGAGTAAGCCTGCAATAATGAGAATGGGGGCAATGGTAATACGTGTGGTGCTATATACAACCTTATAATCAAATTCATTTGCATCTGCAGATTTACCACCACTCATAAGAAAGAAACCTATTAAAATGACGGCTGCGCCGATAATCATCCAAAGTTTATTTTCTTTATTGAAAATGAATGAGGTTTCTTGTTTTTTTGACTGCTCTGCCATGTTCTAAAAATTAATAAGGTGCAAAATAAGGGGAAATGATAGAATCATGAAGAAAAATGAATTTGATAATAGTGTTGTAAAAAATGTACATGTCACTTTGTACAGTTCATAAGCATTTGTATATGGCGGCACCTCCCGTATAACCAGCTCCCGCTGCGGTAATTAAAACAAGACTCCCTTTTTTCATCCTTCCATTTGAATGGGCCTGATGCAGTGTAATGGGAATAGTGCCTGAAATACAATTTCCAACTCTATCAATTGAAACCTCCATTTTATGTAAAGGTATTTTTAAAAGATTGGCTGTTTTTTTCATAATATAATAATTAGCTTGATGTGGTACAAACAAGTCAATATCACTGATATTTATATTGAGCTCATTACACAATTGGCTTGCTAATCTTGCCATGGTGGTAGCCGTCTGAATAGCCATCTTTCTCCCATCCATTTTTACTAATGTACCATGCAAATCGTTGTTAATTGTATCTATAGAAGCAGGCATTGCACTACCCCCTGCGGGGATAATAATATCATTGTAACCACTGCCGTCTGCCCATAACTTAATACCCAAAAAACCTCCTGCCCCTTCCGATTTTTCTAATAACAAAGCTCCTGCCCCATCACTAAAAATGGGTAAAAACATTTTATCGGTTTTACGTACACTCCTACTCTTCATATCCGCACCTATGAGGAGCACTTTATTACATCCTGTGGCCACTAATCTCAATGCTGCATCCAATGCATATAGAAAGCTGCTACAACTGGCAGTGGTATCGCCCACAGGACAGCTGGCACCTATTAAATATTGTACTTGGCAACTGGCTGCTGTATTCAAATAATCCGGTGTTTGTGTACCAAGAATAATGCGTCCAATATCTTTTGCCAAAACACCCGCTGACTCCAAAGCTTGTTTTGCAGCTTCAGCAGCTATCATGCTTGTAGTAAGAGATCTGTCACCAAAATGTCTATATTTTATACCTGTGATGGCAGTATGTTTCTCGGAATCAAAATCAAGGTGAAATAGCTCCTTCAATTCCTCATTGCTAATGGCCTTGCCTGGAAGATAAGCTCCATATCCTGATATTTTTACACCCCAGTTTTGCATTATAATTTTATATGGAATAAAAAACCCCGCCAAGCGGGGCTATAAATTATAGTATTTCTATTTATACATTTATCATTAAAGGCATGAGCAACATCAAAAGCTCTTCATCCTCATTTGTTGAAACAGGTTTAATGATACCGGCACGTGTGGATGATGCCAGCTCAAAAATAATTTCCTCACTTTCTGGTGCATTCAGTACTTCTACTAGAAATTTACCATTGAATGCAATTTGTAAATCTTCACCTGTGTAAGTACACTCCATTACTTCATTTCCTTCATTACTGAAATCAATATCCTGTGCATCTAAACGAAGTTCACTTCCCACAATATTTAGTACAACTAAACTGGTACTCTTATTACTAAATACACTTACTCTACGTAGTGCATTTTGAAAATCACTTTTCTTGAGGGTTAGTAGGTAAGGATTATCAACAGGTATTACTACTCTATAATCCGGAAAACGTGCAGATATTAGACGACAACTCAATTGTATGTCATTTTGTATAACAAAAAAATGATTTTTATTATACGTTATTTTCACCTCTGATTCATCATTTTTTAAACCACTTTTCAGTAAGGTAAGTGGTTTGCGAGGCACTACAAAGTTATCCTCCTTTGGGCAGTGTATATCATTTCTGGTAAAACATATTAAACGGTGGGCATCTGTAGCCACCATACGAAAAGATTTTTTTGAAAGTTCAAAATAAACACCAGTCATGGCAGGTCTCAATTCATCTGTACTTACGGCAAATAATGTTTTATTAATACCACTTATAAATACCGAACCGGGCATTGAAAAAGTGTTAGCATCTTCTGGCTCAGGATCTTTAGGAAAATTGTCTGGGTTTTCTCCCATCATTTTATACTTACCACTATCACTCGTTATTTCAATACCATAATTACTGTCAACGGAGAATGTGAGCGGTTGATCAGGAATGTTTTTTAAAGAGTCCATGAGTAATCTGGCTGGAATACAAACCCTCGCATCTTTTTCACATTCCACATCAATTGTTACTCGCATAACTGTTTCTAAATCAGTAGCTACTACATGGAGTTTTTTACCCTCCGTTTCAAATAAGAAATCTTCTAATATTGGCAATACCGTATTTGCAGCTATTACACCATTGATATGCTGTAAATGCTTTAATAAAGAGGATGCAGAAACAATGAACTTCATAAAATTGAGTATCTTTCTTTAGTGATGTGGCAAACCTAATGGAAAAAACTATTGAGTGCAAGCATGATTTTACTATTCCTGCTAAGTCTTTAGCCCAGATTATGCAGTTGACTTTATTATGAAAAGTTGAAAAGCAATATAGATAAGTGTTTGAGGTTAGTTTTTGGCTGAAAAAAATGGCAAACTATTTAAAAGTCAACAATGGTTCTCAAATGCATAAGTATGCAGCGTTTCGGATTTGTAAAAAAATCATCTATATCAACAGCGTCTAAAATATGAATTTCCTATTTTAGGCTACGCTCAAAGTGGATAGAATTTCTGTAAATTTTTCCCTAAGAATGGGTTTGATAATATAATCTGTTACTTCCTGAAATTGTCTGGAATGTATAATATCTGCTTCGTCCACTGATGAACTAACAATAAAAACAGGAGCTTTTAAATGGTTCGAAGTTTTGAGGGAACTGTATTGTTCAAGAAAATCCCAGCCATTCATTACGGGCATGTTTACATCTAAAAAAATAACATCTGGTAGGTTTCCATCTTCTAAGTTTTTTTCCAATAAAAGAATAGCTTCCGCACCATTTGAGCATACCCAAATTTTGTCAGTACAACCCGTTGCTTCTAACGTCTTTCTTGCAGTAAATTGATAAATACTATCATCATCAACCAATAAAACAGAATACCTGCTTCTCATCATAGGATTATCGATTTGTTACAAAAAAACAAATGTTTGAACATACAAGCAAAAAAAAAATCAAAAATTCAACATTTTCTGTTAATAAATGAATATCAATCGATTACGTAGATTGATTTCTCTCTCCTTTTTTCCAAATATCCAATGGGTTCTGTATGCATATTATGTGCTGTAAGTATATCAATAATTGCAGATGAGTCATTGGCTTTTACACAAATCAATAGTCCACCACTTGTTTGCGGATCTGATAATAGAGGGATCGCAATTGTTTCATTTAATCCTGCTTCCATCTGTACATCCTTTCCGTAACTAGCCCAATTCCTGACTGTACCTCCCGGCACTGCTTTTTCCAAAATATACTCATGCAAATTTTCACAAATTAATGGTACGCTGGATAATGCGATTGTAGCACTAAGGTTGCTGCCCTCACATATTTCTTTAAGATGGCCTAACAGTCCAAAACCAGTTACATCCGTCATGGCAGATACAGACTTGTATTTACAAAATTGAAGTCCAATACTGTTGAGTTGCATCATTTGCTCCGCCGCAAGGCCTATATGATCTGTTTGTAAAATCCCTTTTTTTTCAGCAGTGGTAAGAATACCCACTCCAATTTTTTTTGTGAGGAATAATAAATCTCCTTCTTGTGCGGTGTTGTTTTGTTTCAAATGTTCAGGAGAAACTAACCCATTTACTGCCAATCCAAAAATGGGTTCAGGTGCATCAATACTATGGCCTCCGGCCAATGATATACCTGCTTGCTTACAGATATGCCTGCTGCCTTCAAGTACTTGTTGTGCAATTTCCGGAGAAAGCTTATCGATGGGCCAGCCTAAAATGGCGATTGCCAATATTGGCTTCCCTCCCATGGCATATACATCGCTTATAGCATTAGCAGAAGCTATACAACCAAATTGAAAAGGATCATCTACAATCGGCATAAAAAAATCTGTAGTACTTATCAATGCCTGCCCATTTCCAATATTATAAACGGCGGCATCATCCCTACTACCATTTCCTACCAATAGATTTTCATCGTTTGGCATAGCAATGGAGGAATGTAAAATTTTATCTAAAATCTGCGGCGCTATTTTGCATCCACAACCCGCTCCATGGCTATACTGTGTAAGCCTTATCGGCTCGGATGCTGTTGTCTTTTTTGTATTACCCATTTATATAAAATCAAAAATTATCCAAAATATAATTGAAAACTATTGGTGATTGTTTACCTGTTTAAAAAACAAAATCAATCCATTCAATGCTTATTATAATTTATCATTCAAATTATACTGCACCCGTAAATTGTTTTAAAAATCTTATATCATTTTGTGAATATAATCTTAAATCATTTACACGATATTTCAGTTGGCATATTCTTTCTAAACCCATTCCAAAAGCGAAACCAGTGTATTTATTTGAATCAATGCCAAAATTCTCCAACACATTTGGATGCACCATACCACTTCCTAAAATTTCTACCCAACCCGTATGTTTACATACACTACAACCATCGCCATCACATATCAAACAACTAATATCCATTTCTGCACTTGGCTCTGTAAAAGGAAAATAACTTGGCCTAAATCTAATCTTGACATCAGCACCAAACATTTCCTTCACAAAATAGTAAAGTGTTTGTTTGAGGTCTGCAAAACTTACATTCTCATTTATATACAATCCTTCTACCTGGTGAAAAAAACAATGCGCCCTTGCGCTGATTGTTTCATTACGATATACACGACCGGGGCAGATGATTCTTATTGGCGGTTTTTGATTTTCCATTACTCTTGCTTGCACATTGCTGGTATGGGTACGTAGCAGCCAGTCTGGGTTTTTGCTGATATAAAAGGTATCCTGCATATCCCGTGCCGGGTGATTTTCAGGCATGTTCATTGCTCCAAAATTGTGCCAGTCATCTTCTATTTCTGGGCCTTCGGCCAATGCAAAACCAAGCTTACTAAAAATATTAATTACCTGATTTCTGATTATACTTAATGGGTGGCGGCTACCTGCTTCAAATGGAATACCGGGCAATGTGTAATCAGTAGTATCTAATGAAACCTGCTGTGGTGCCTGTGCTGTTTTAAATTGCTCAAACCTTGATTCGGCCGCCTGCTTTAGGTCATTTAAAATTAATCCAGTTTGTTTTCGCTGCTCTGCAGCAATATTTTTCATTTCGCCCATTAGGTTTTTGATGATTCCTTTTGAGCCTAAATATTTTATCCTAAATGCCTCAGCAGCATCAACGGTATCTGCCACAAATGCTTCAATTTCTTTTCTATATTGGTCTATTTGTTCATTGAGATTGCTCATGCTGCGAAGATAAGGTGTGCAAATGGTTGGTAAAATTAATCATACATATTTGATGCATCTATCACACAAACCCGGATGAGGCAGTTGACTTTACTATGAAAAGTTGAAAGTCAATATAGATGACTGTTGTAGGGTTATTTTTTACAGAATAAATATTAAAATATTAAATTATTAAAAAATCAACAATTGCTCTCAAAAGCATAGGTAAGCAGTGTAAAGACTTTGTTATAAAATTAAGCTGCAAGATCTGGGTTAAACAGTGATAGTATAAAAAAATATTTTGGCAACTCATCATACAATTTTTTGATGAAATGGTTTCTAAGACATTTGTTCACTTTATAAATATCTGTACACCAAGTTATTGTAATATTGCCATCATTCAATCAAATAAATATTGTATGCCATCAAGGTTATTTCTAATCCTCTTTACAATCATATTTCTGTCTAAAAATACTGATGCACAAAAGCCTGTTGTGCAGTTTTTGGACAGTGGAAGGCAATGCAGCCTGCGTGGTTTATCTGTTGTATCTGATCAAGTAATATGGGCAAGTGGTAGTAAGGGTACAGTAGCACGCAGCACCAATGGGGGCAATAGTTTTGAATGGATTACAGTGCCAGGATATGAAGATCGTGATTTTAGAGATGTAGAAGCATTTGATGCTAACAAAGCTGTTATAATGGCTGTGGCTTCTCCCGGCATTATTTTAAAAACAAGAGATGGTGGAAAGAGCTGGGTCAAGGTATTTGAAGATACAACTTCAGGCATGTTTTTAGATGCAATGGACTTTGATGATGATGGCATCAATGGTATTGTGGTGGGAGATCCATTACCCGGTGATAATCATATATATTTTGCAATGACACATAACCAAGGCGAAAGTTGGGAAAATGTAACGAGTAACTCAACCATGTTTGCCACCAAGGATGGTGAAGCAATGTTTGCCAGTAGTGGTACTAATATTGCATATCCAAGTGCATTAATTACAGGCGGCAAAGCATCCCGAATTTACTACAATGGCACTTTTGAATTACCCATCATACAAGGTGCTGAAAGCACAGGAGCCAATAGTATTGCCATATCTCCTGACGGTAGAAATGCCGTAATTGTAGGCGGAGATTTTTCTAATGATAAAATTAATACGGCAAACTGTGTATTGGTACAAATGAAAAAGAAACCTATTTTTTCTATTCCATCCACATTGCCATTTGGATATAGAAGTTGTGTAATTTATACGAGCAAATCAAATTTAATAACATGTGGAAGTAGTGGGATTGATATGAGTAGTGATGGTGGAAAAAATTGGAATAATATTAGCGATGCTTCATTCCACGTATGTGGCAAAGCAAAAAAAGGAAATACAGTTTTCTTAGCAGGCACAAGAGGTAGGATAGCAAAAATTTTATTGTAGTCTCCAATTTTCAAATGCCTTATAACAGCGAAAAAGAAGCATAAAAAATGAGAGTAGGCATATTAGGATGTGGTCATATAGCCCGCAAATTGGCGGCAGATCTACAATTTGTACAAGGAGCAATACTTCAAGCAGTAGGTGCCAGAAGCAAATCGTCAGCAGATGCATTTAATCAAATTTATCCTGCTCAAAATGTGCATTACAGTTATGAAGCGTTGGTTAAAGATTCATCTATTGATGTCATTTATATTGCTACTCCACACGCATTTCATGCAGAGCATGCCTTACTTTGTTTAAAGCATGGCAAACATGTGCTATGTGAAAAATCTTTTACCTTGAATGCAAAGCAGGCAGAAGCAATTTTTGAAACAGCTTCAATCAATAATTTATTTGTGATGGAAGCACTGTGGACAAAATTTTTACCACATTATATTGAAACAAAAAATTTAATTGAAACGAATACCATTGGCACTATACAACATATTAATGCAAGCTTTGGATTTGTAGTGGACAAACCGATAGGCCAGCGATTGTGGAATCCAACTTTAGGTGGAGGTAGTTTATTGGACATAGGCGTGTATAATGTTTTTATGGTACAATCTTTAATGGGCATGCCCAATACAATAAGTGCTCATGCTAGCATGTCCAAAACCGGTGTGGATGCCAGTTGTGCTGCGCAGTTTGAATATGAAAATGGTTCATCTGCACAACTGTACTGTAGCTTTACAAACTATGCACCAATTGAAATTCATTTATTAGGAAGTAAAGGACGCATACACTTAAAAAGCAGGTATTATGCTCCTTCATCTGATATAGTTTTATATCCCGGTACGGACGAAACAGCAACAAATATTCCTGTACATCAAGAACCGGGATGGGGGTATCAATACCAATTAAGACATGTGAAAGAATGTATTGGAAATGGCCTTATAGAAAGCCCCATTATGAGTTGGCAGGATACGATTAATCAAATGAAAACATTGGATACTATTCGAAAAAAAGCGGGTATTGTATACGAGGTGGATGGAATCTAGTATTAACGCCAAATCCTTTTGACAGTTATTCATCGTGACAAGATACCGCAACACCATTTTCCTCCAAACTAGGGCTTATATAGGGAATATCCAGTCCTAAACCTCTTACTATTAATAGTGTAGCTATAACTACCACTAAATAGGGCATCAGTTTTCTGAATTTATCTCTTACAGGTAGGGTTATCAATTTGCCAATGATTAAGGCTATAGTGAGTAAAGGGATGGTGCCAATTCCAAAAAGTATCATTACAAATGCCCCTTGAGACAATGAGCCTGTAGCCACTGCGGTGCCAACGGCAATATAAACCAAACCGCAGGGTAGTAAACCATTTAGCAATCCTAACGCAAAAATAGAAAAATAGCCATGTGTATGATTAATAATGGTGGAAAACCATAGATACGGTTTATTAAAATTAAACCTGTTTCTAAGACTATTTGGGATAATAGTAGGCGAAAAAAACAAAATAAGGATCAGAGCACCAGAAGCAATTGAAAGGACTTGCTGCAAACCAAATAACGAAAATGTTCTTCCAAATAATCCAGCAATAATACCCACAATGGCATACATGAGTATTCTTCCCAAATGATACAGTAGCAAACTACTCATTAACCGATGTCCTTTCAAAGTCATAAAGGGCATAGATGCTACCAAAGGCCCGCACATACCTACACAGTGCACACTGCCTAATACACCAGCGCTAAATCCCGTTATTAATATTGGCCATTCAAATAACATTAAGGCATCATTAAATCTTCCTGTTGATAATACGAAAGGGCATCATTTTCCCAACGGATACGTACCTGATAACTGCCTGTACTAAATGATTGTATAGGAAAAATTGTGCTTCCTATTTCATTGACTTGCAGCATAAATTTTATATCTTTTTTTGCATCGTCTTTTCTTAAAAATTCAATCGTACCGGATATTGTTTTCTCAAATGTTCCTATTGGGAGCTGTAGAGAAATTTTAGTAGCTGAAACTTTTAAAAGCATGCCAGTGTAAAGTGAATCTAGTCTTTTTGCGGCATCAATTTGCTTTTGAAATGCAAGCTCTTTTTCATAATAATTGTCTTCAATCAAATCATTATTCTGGCGCATGGCTATAAATAGCATTCCAATCATTGCTACGAGAAAAAGACAGATTACTATTAATATTTTGTATCCCCAATTCATAATCATTAAATAAATGGTCCTAAAAATTTTACAATTACAGTTTCGATTTTTTTATTGCCAGCGTAAATTCCAATTTTAATATCAGTATTCCTTGATTTCAGGTTTGCTTCAGGAAAAACAATTAATACAGAAAACTCAGTTATAGCTTCCTTTTTTAGTACAACAGAATTATCACCAATAATTTGTAATGAGCCCCCCTGTGTTTCTAGCTTTAATAAAATTGGTACATCTTCAGCTGTTTTATTTATAACTTTTGCTGTAAGTAGATTACTAATTTTTCCACCTGGCATCTCTTGGTACAACTGGCCAGAAGAACGTAATATATCAGCATCAATTGTTTTGCGAGTAATTACTAAAAAACTCATGAAACAAATAAGAATAAAAAGCAATATACTATATGCCTTCATTCGGCTTGTAATATGAAATTTCACTCCTGTAGTTATTTCATTTTCTGAGGCGTACCTGATGAGCCCTTTAGGTAGTCCAACCTGCTTCATTACAATATTACAAGCGTCAATACAGGCCGAACAGCTAACACAATCCATTTGTACACCATTTCGTATATCAATACCCGTAGGGCATACTTGCACACATCGTTTACAATCAATGCAGTCCCCAATGGTGCGCAATTCGCTTTTCTTCATTTTACCTCGTGGTTCACCTCGTTTGTAGTCATAAGCAATTTGCATGGTGTCCTTATCAAACATTACACCCTGTAGTCTGCCATAAGGACAAATGGTGGTACAAACTATTTCTCTTACAAATGCATATACTGAATAAAATAAAAATGTAAAAAAAAGCAAACCTGCAAGCAGTGCTAAATGTAAACCGATTGGTTCATGAATGATTTTTATAACTTCGTCTACTCCAATGATATAGGCCAAAAAAGTATGTGCAATAAGAAAAGAAAAACAAAAGAAAATGATATGCTTAGCAGTTTTTTTAAGTATTTTTTCCAGTGTCCATTCTCCTTCATTTAATTTACGTTGCTGCCCGGGTGTACCTTCAATCCACCATTCTATTTTTCGAAATACAAACTCCATAAAAACAGTTTGTGGACATGCCCAACCACAAAACAAACGCCCAAATACAATTGTAAATAAAATGATGCTGATTATAAAAGTAATCATTGCGATAGCAAAAATAAAAAAATCTTGAGGCCAGAAAATCTTGCTAAAAATGATAAATTTTCCTTCAATAACGTTTATCATCAAGAATGGCATTCCATTTACTTTTATAAAAGGCACTATAAAAAATACAGCCAGATACACCCAAGCAGTCCACTTTCTTGCATCATAAAATTTACCAGATATTTTATCTACGTATTGCCATTTCCGTTTGCCACCTTCGGTTACTGTTCCTACCGTATCCCTAAAGGTATGTGGCTGTATTAAATCTTCTTTTTCCATGATAGGATTTATTGCATTTTAACAGTAGAGGAGTCTGAGATACCAGTGTTTACAGAATCCAAAGACGGCTGGGCATCTTCTTTAAAAATATCACCTTGTGGTTCTTTTGGAGCAGCCGGCTTTGTACCTTTTAATAACTTTACAAAACTTGCTAACTGAACAATCTGCTTATCAGAAAAATTATCTTTCCAGGCTATCATTCCTTTATCTGGCCATCCATATTTTATTGTTTTAAAAATATTATTCATGGCACCGCCATGTATCCAATATTCATCAGTAAGATTTGGTCCAGTAGCTCCTCCTCCATCAGCAACATGGCACACAGCGCAGTTTTTTCCGTACAATATTTTACCGGACTCAATATCGGCAGCTGCAAGCATCTGGACATTGTTTTCGTCAATAATATTTGCATGTTGTTCCATGTAAGCGGCTTTTTCCTTTTCAGCATCTGCCATTTCTAAAGTATATTCTTCAATCATGAGAGGAGCTGAATGAAAAACATGATAACGCAGTAAGTATGTTCCTGCAAATAATATACATACCACAAAGGCAGCTGTAAACCAACCTGGTATATTATTATCAAGCTCATTTATTCCATCGTAATTATGACCAGTATTTGCAACTTCAACATCTTTCAAAGGTTTTAACATCTTGTATTTTTGCACTAATTTGCTCCAAATTGTAGGTTGTGACTCAGCAGCTACTATTTCAGTTTCCTCATCAGGGGTATTTGCAGCTTTAATAAACTTTAAAGATGCCGTACTTAAATAAAGGATAACTAACAACTCCGTTAAAATAGTTATAAACAAAATGATTGAACCCCAATCATTGGGTCTAGATGGTGAAGTGGCCGCAACCTCCACGATAGCTTCATTCTGAGCCCCAACCGTACTCGATAAAAAAATAGCAGCCAATAGTATTACCGTTGGAATAATATTAGATTGCTTTTTATTCTTACTATCGTGATATATTTTTACTGATGCCATAAATGTTCTACCCAGGATGTACAAAGGAACCAGCAATACAATAGCGATTGTAAGTAGAAATATTTGTGTACCAGTCAAATTTGTTGTGTTAGGAGCCTGTGCATAAAGAGAGAAACTACTCATATAAAAAACCACAATAGTTCCAATTATTTTTTTGAGATGCTTAATCATGATTTTAAATTTTTATTTTTCATCAAAAGGAATTTGTTCCATTTTGGAAATATCCGCTTTGCTGATGGAGTAAACCCATACAGTAACGCCGATAAAAAACAGCACAAACAAGGAAAGAGATATAATCGGATAGATACTTACATCTGTTATTTGTGTGAGATAAGTTGAAAAACTCATATTAATTTATTTTAAATTTTATTTTAAAGTGGTTTCAATTTTTATATCCTTACCCAAGCGTTGCAGATAAGCAATGAGTGCAATAATTTCTTTCTTATCTGAAATTTTTATCTTGCCATTACTTTCTGTAACTAAATTATTTTTTATCTGAATGGCCTGTGTACGAAGTTCACTATTGGCAATAGCTTCATAATTTTCTTCATAGGGTACGCCCATCTTACGCATGGCATGTATTTTGGAATTTGTACTCGTAGTGTCCAATGCATCATCATACAAATGGGGATAGTGTGGCATGATGGAACCTTCAATAAACTCAGCAGGATTTAACATATGATTGAAATGCCATAAATCATTATACTTTCCACCAAGCCTGGCTAGGTCAGGTCCTGTTCTTTTACTACCCCATTGAAAAGGATGATCATAGACAAACTCACCGGCTTTTGAGTACTCACCATATCTAGTAACCTCATATCTGAAAGGCCGAATCATTTGCGAATGGCAGTTATAACAACCTTCCCTTATATATATATCCCTTCCTTGCAACTCCAAGGGGGTGTATGGCTTTACACTTGCAATAGTTGGCACATTACTTTTTACTAAAAAAGTAGGAATTAATTCTATAAGTCCCCCAATACTTACAACTATCAAACTCAATACTAAAAGAAGGATAGGTTTTCTTTCAATAAAACTATGCCATATAGAATTTGCTGGGGCTGTATAGTCTTTTATTAATGCCGGAGCGCTTGCGGACTCGCTAGCTACAAATGAACCGGAGCGAGCAGTTTTAACCAGATTATAAATCATTATAAATACACCAACTAAATAAATGGTACCACCCACGGCACGAACAATATAGAAAGGAATTGTCGTATTAACCACATCAATAAACTGGTATTGTAACTGACCTTCGGGAGTAAATGCTTTCATCATAAAATAAGATCTGAATGCATCCCAGTACATTGGTATTGCATACAAGATTATTCCTAATGTACCCAGCCAGAAATGATTGGCTGCCAGCTTGCGGCTATAGAGCTTTGCATTAAACAGTTTTGGTATAAGCCAGTACATCATACCAAAGGTTAAAAATCCGTTCCAACCCAAAGCTCCTACATGTACGTGTGCAATGGTCCAATCACTATAATGCGATATGGCATTTACATTTTTAAGAGATAACATCGGTCCTTCAAAAGTGCTCATACCATAGCAGGTAAGTGCTACTACAAAAAATTTAAGTATAGGATCCTCTCTTACCTTATCCCATGCACCCCGCATAGTAAATAAACCATTGAGCATGCCACCCCAACTGGGAAGAATAAGCATTATAGAAAATGCAGTACCAAGTGATTGTGCCCATTCGGGCAATGCTGTGTACAACAAGTGGTGAGGGCCGGCCCATATATATAGGAATATTAAACTCCAAAAATGCACAATACTTAATCTATACGAATAAATAGGACGTTCTACTGCTTTTGGCAAGAAATAATACATCAATCCAAGATAAGGTGTAGTTAAAAAGAACGCTACTGCATTATGCCCATACCACCACTGCACCAAAGCATCCTGCACACCAGCATACCAGCTATAACTTTTTAAAAATGATACTGGCATTTCAAATGAATTTACTATATGCAATAATGCTACAGTAACCCATGATGCAATAAAAAACCAGATTGCTACATATAAGTGACGCTCTCTACGAGTAAGAATAGTGCCAAACATATTTATACCAAAAATTACCCAAACCACAGTTATCAGAATATCAATAGGCCATTCCAACTCGGCATATTCCTTACCGGTTGTATAGCCCATCATAAGGGTAATAGCAGCACAAACAATGATGAATTGCCAGGTCCAAAAATGTAACTTACTCAATAACTTGCTCCACATAGCAGTTTTTAGCAACCGTGGCAATGCATAATATACAGCAGTAAAAATTCCATTCCCCACAAAAGCAAATATGACTGCATTAGTATGAACAGGTCTTAACCTTCCAAAACTCATATATGGAAAATAATCACTGAAGTTGAGTATCGGAAAAGCTAGTTCAAAAGCAATGACTACCCCCAGCAGCATGCCTACTGCCCCCCAGAAAATGCAGGCAATGGCAAAGAGCCTCGGTATTTTGTTGTCATAATAAAAAGTTTCTGATTGCATATAATTATTGTTTTACGTTTTTATTGTTTGATGAATCGAAAAGCATGCGTTGCGCAGGTGTAATGTTATCCTCATACTGACCATCTTTTACACTCCAAAGGAAGGCACATAAAAAACCACTTGATATTAAAATGCTGATGCTGAGTAAAATGATAATAACCATCATAAAACCTTCGTTTTTAATTGTAATTGATGCGCTTTTATTAATACAGAATAGTAGGTAAAGCCAATAATGGTGAGGGAACTCAATGGCATAAGTATAGCAGCAACAAGCGGTGATAAAATCCCTTGCAATGCAAACCATAAGCCCGCTACATTATAAATACTACTGACAAGAAAACTCCACCAAATGATTTTTCTTCCTCGTTTTATAAATTCTATATATCTAAGTAGATTAGTGAGTACCACAGCATCTAATATCGCATCACATGCCGGTGTAAATAGGCTATTTTTTTCACATACGGAGATGCCAACAGTGCTTTCTTTCAAAGCTCCAGCATCATTAAGTCCATCCCCCACATATAAAACCTGATGATTGCTTGCTTGTATCTGCTTAACGATAGTCAATTTATCAATGGGTGAGGCATTAAAATGATATGCAGCATCTGCACCAAATATTTTTTTCAAGTATGTTTCCTCTGCATTATTATCACCTGAAACTATAGCAAGTCTGTACATTTCACGAAGTGAAGTAATAAAACTTTCCAGCCTACCTCTATACTGTTGTTTGATCTCATAATACCCACAATATACACTATCTAAAGAGATGTGGACCTGAGCAGATGCCGCATTGTCAGTTTCCCTATTAAGGAATAATGCATTACCAGCTTTGTAATGGGTTTCATTTACCCATCCTTCCACACCTGCACCATCCACTACTTTAAAATTTTTAATCTGCTCTATATTTTTTATGCTTAAAAAACTAGCAATAGCAACACTTAGTGGATGTCCAGTTTGAGATAATAAAGAAGCTATTGGAGCCAAATGATGTGGAAGAATATCTTGCCCTATATATTGCACATTTGCTTGTCTCGATGATGTAAGGGTGCCGGTTTTATCAAAAATAATCGTATCTATTTTCAGTATGCTATATAACACATTTTTGCTCCTCAGATAGAATCCGTTTATGCCAAGTATTCCTAAAATATTTCCATTGGTAAAATGTTCTGAAAGCAATAATGCACAAGGGCAAGCCACAATTAATACGGTTGTAAATGCATTCCACATTTTGGTTGTATCGTTGTGCATATACCAATACGTGGCGGCCACAGCAGCAAGCGTAAGCACTACATAAGTAAAATACATTGCTACTTTATTGACAGTAGTATCCCTAGCATTTTTTGAGTTATTAAACACATCCTCAGACCATAATGACGTGAGATAACTTTGTGATACCGGCTTTTCTACATGAATGGTTATTACACCCTGAAGCTGCTTACCACCAGCATATAAAATACTTCCTTTTTTTACCGCAACCGGATTACATTCACCGGTTACAAAACTGTAATCAATAAGTGCCACACCTTCTACAAGCAGAGCATCGCAAGGAATAATTTCTCCATGCTTTATTTCAAGTAAATCGTGAATAGCAATTGCTTTAATAGGTTTAAATATGCGCCTCCCACCATTTATAACGGTGGCCACAATAGGGAAAAATGATTGATAATCTCTGTTGAAATTAATATTTCGTGTCGTATTATTTTGTACCCATCTACCAATGAGCATAAAAAATACAATACCACTAAAACTATCAAAATACCCGTTACTATTTAGCCAAAATATTTCATATAAGCTTCTGGCAAAAGTGATAAGAAGAGCAATTGACACAGGAAGTTCAACATTTAAAATACCGGTACGCAAACCTTTATATGCAGATACAAAAAATTCGGTGGCACAATAAAAGAGAACAGGTAGGCTTAGAAAGAGTACAATCCACTTAAAATACTGTGCTAGACCTGCTTCTACGCTTCCCGCTCCTACTAAATATTCCGGGAAACTGAGCATCATAATATTGATAAAACAAAAACCTGCCACTCCTATTTTCAACAACCTTTTTGTAGATGTTTTTTCTATTGAATCATCCTTACCCATTTCAAAATTCACAACCGGTTCATAACCAATTGTCATTAAAGTTTTTGCTATGGCACTAATTGTTGTAACAGAGTTGTCAAAAACAATATATACTGTTTTATTTTGAAAGTTAACCCTAGATGAAAGAACTCCCTTTATCAAATCTGACAAATGCTCCAACAGCCAAATACAACTAATACAATGCATGTCTGGAATTAGTAAAGCGATATGCACTTCATGTTCTTGCTCAAATATTACAATATGCTGTTTTATGGTATCAGCATCTAAATAATCAAAAGAAGAAACGCTGGATCGTTCATCTACTTTTACACCGGGTTGTTTAGAAAAATCATAGTAATTACACAAATGCTTTGATTGTAATATTTCATATACAGACTTACAACCTTTACAGCAAAAGGCTTTGCCATCGTATCCCACCTCATTATCATTACAAGTGGCACCGCAGTGAAAACAGGCCTTATTAAGTTGAAATACTTGTTGAAACATAAATTGAAATACTTTGGTATAAATTTAGATATTATAATATTAATACCTTTATATCTTTTTTTATTTTAAAAAAAACCTTAATCATTTCTTAGAAAAGATGTTCCAACTTCTAATTTTTTATTGAATTCGCCAATTGTATTTGATTCGATCATTTTTATAAAGTTCTTTTTAATTGCTTTATATTCATTATGCACTGGACATGGTGTTGATTCGCTACAGGATTTTAACCCCAAAACACAATCAGTATAGATGCCCGTGCCATCTGTAGCTTTTACTATATCTGCTAAACTCGTTTTGAGATTATCCTCATTGAGAAAAAAACCACCATTTGGCCCCTTGAAAGATTCAATTAACTTTTTTCTGCTCAAATCCTGCATAATCTTAGCAATAAAATGTTCAGGAGCGGAAGTACTTTTTGCAATCTCTTTTATACCAACACGCTCACCATTCTTGGATTTCTGTGCCACATAAATCATGGCCTTAATAGCATATTCGCAAGATTTTGAAAACATTTTAATTACTTATAGTGCAAAGATAATAGCAATAAAGCAAATAAAAAGATTTTTTTATCTTTTATTCATTTACAATAAAAAGTTTTTATTCAAGTTGTATACATTTTGCCACTACGTGGAATGGATTACCGCTAACCAAAATGAATCGCAGTTTTATGTTTATACGGAATTGTAATAAAATAAAAAACAATTTCATCTATTGAGCCCTCCCTCCTATTGCCTCCAAACATCTCAATGTAAAATATTGATGAAATTTTTAAACTAAAATCACATTATACCATATCCAATTACATTATAGTCCAATCTAAATCAACAAAAATATAGTT
>CAXYYO010000015.1:0-69656 GCA_964293305.1 uncultured bacterium
TTTAGGTATTGTAACTAATTGATTTACAATGACTTTTATTGACGTTAGTCAGAATATTGCACTATCTGGTTTATTTAATAATGCAAGCCAACAAGCATTTTTACTGGGTGTAGATCAACTTAAAGCAGAAAAATCTGTAAACTATACTGTAGGTATTGGATTAAATCCTTCAAAGAATATAAGTGTTACATTGGATTACTATAATATCAATATTAAAGATCGTGTAGTTTATAGCTCTGCTATATCTTCTGACGATCCATCTACTACTTTGTATCAGATTCTTCAACAAGCAGGTGTTGTACAAGCTCAGTTTTTCATTAACGGTATTGAAACCAATACACAAGGTCTTGACCTAGTGGCAAACTGGAGAAATATTATGCTTGGTACAGGAAAGCTTGCCATCAATCTTGCTGGTAACTATACTTTAAACAATGAAATTATAGGAGACCCAAATACGCCAAAACCAATAGCGGATGCCGGACAGGAAATATTGAGTGTTCAAATAAGAAGTTTATTGACAGAAAGCCGTCCAGAGTATAAAGCAGTACTAGGTTTTGACTATGCTGTAAAAGACTGGACATTTATGTTGAATAATACATTGTTTGGCCCTACTAAATTTCAGGATTTAGATAATGGCGGTGCCATAATGAATAATATCAAACAGGTATTTGCACCAAATGTGTTGACCGATTTGAATATTGGTTATAATTTTAATAGTAAAGTTTCCGCAAATTTTGCCATCAATAATATCTTAAATGTATTACCAAAATGGGATCTTGAATTGACTGGTAGTGCAGCAGATCCTAACTATGCAGATGCAGTGGCAACACTTGCTGACCCTGCAGCTACAAGCCTTCTTAAAGGTTTCTTAGGCTTCAGTGGTAGATATAGTATTTTAGGATACAATGGCTCTCAGTTTAGCCAATTGGGTACTATGTTCCAGGCTTCACTTACTTTTAAGTTGTAATTTTTTATAATAAAATAAAAGTTCTAAAACTGTCTGCCATTTGGCAGACAGTTTTATTTTAGCCAAAAATCATTTATGGGTATTTATGCATCCGAAGATTCTGTGCTACACAGTTTCGATGAAAACTTCATACCGGAGGAGCAACTTCAGGCCCAGTGGGCAGAAATGATTGAACTCAAAAAATTGATTCATTCATTGTCACAGTTGAAGCAAAAGCCTCTTCATATTTTAGATATTGGTGTAGGTACTGCCAGGGTGCCAAAGCACTTATGTGGTTTGCCAGAAATCTGGCATAGTGTGGCATTTTATGATGGCATAGATAATGCGGATAGCTGCCTACAATTAGCAAAAAAAACTGTACAAGAATATCAGTTGGAAAATAAAGTACGCATTATTCAACTTGAAGCAGCACAGTTGGCTTCACTCCAAAAGCAATATGATCTTATCATCACAACTTGGTTTACAGGTGGCAACTTTTTTAATCCCAGTTTTCCTTTTCAGGATTATAAAAATCATCAGCCTATCGACTTGAGTGTCAACCCCGATTTTGACAAGGTATTTACACAAGCTTATCAAATGTTATTTGAAGGTGGTTATATCGTGCTAGGTGCATTGTACAAGGACAATGAAAGCACCCGTATTAAACAAGAAAATTTTTATAAGAAAATAGGTATGGAAATAATCACAGCTCCTCAAGAAACTTTTACTGCCACAAAGCAAGGGTTTTGGAGCCAAAGATTTACAAAGGAAAAACTTCATAACTATTTTCATTTTGCAATGCCAAAAAATATTCACTGTATAGATTTAGATACTTATCAATATGCCATGCAAGTACAGGTACAAAAAGTGTAATGCTGCTACATCTTGCATGCCATAATTTCAAATTTTTTAATGAAATATTTGAAAATACAATTATAAATTTGCTAGGTGACAAAAAAAGATTCTGTAAAAGAGAAAATTGGACAGGCCGCCATACAATGCTTTTCCCGTTATGGTTTAGAAAAAACCACCTTGGATGATATTGCCAAATCGGTTGGGTTAAATAAAGCAAGTCTTTACTATTATTATAAAAATAAAGAAGACATTTTTTTAGAAGTTGCCATTGCCGAAGGCCAACAATTTATCAGTAAACTACAAGGAAAAACCTTACAAAAAAAAGGAGCAGAAAATCGTATTCAGTATTATTTACAAGAACGTATGCAATATTATTTTCTGGTACTCAATAGGAATAAAATATCTGCAGATAAGTTGAGCAAAATACTTCCAAGATTTTTTGAATTGTATGATCTGGTTATACAACAAGAAATCATCTTCATTCAATCTCTTTTACAAGATGGGGTAAAGCAAAAGGAATTAATAAAAACAGACAGTTTAAAGCTTGCGGCTTCTATCATTTTGATAAGTGATGCGGTCAAACATAGCATGGAGCATGAGGCCCTACTCAAACAGGAAGTTATTGATTCAACATTTAAGGGTTTTGATCAGATTAAATTTTTAGTACAACTCATTTTTAAAGGATTGAAAAATAAAAAGAAGTAATGGAAAATAATAGGCAAGAATCCTTAGAGGCAATGCGTCATTTTTTTGAATCCGGGCAAACAAAGTCTTTTGCTTATCGCAAAGCGCAACTCATTTTGCTGCGCAATGCTTTAGTAAAATATGAAAATGAAATTTATGAAGCGCTTTATACAGACCTTGGCAAAAGTAAAGAGGAAACATGGGTTACAGAATCCGGAATGGTACTCAATGAAATCAATCATGCTATACACCATTTACAGTCATGGATGAAGCCACAACGTACGGGTACGAATTTGGTAAATTTGCCATCACGCAGTTATACCATTGCCGAACCGCTTGGCGTTGTACTTATAATCGGTCCTTGGAATTATCCTTTACAACTACTCTTCAATCCATTAGTTGGTGCCATTGCCGCAGGCAACTGTGCTGTATTAAAGCCCAGTGAATTTGCACCAGCTACCGCAGCATTGATGGAGAAAATAATTACAGAAAATTTCGCTCCACAATATATTTTATACACAAAAGGTGATGGAGCAGTTGTACTACCTCCTATGATGAAGCAGTTTAACTTTGATCATATTTTTTACACAGGCAGCACAAGTGTAGGAAAGATTATTTACCAAATGGCAGCAGAGCGGCTTGTGCCAGTAACCCTAGAATTAGGAGGAAAAAGTCCTTGTGTGGTGGCAGCCGATGCCAATATTAAAGTAGCTGCTAAGCGAATTGCTATAGCTAAATTTAGCAACTGTGGTCAAATGTGTGTTACTCCGGATTATGTATTAGTACATGAATCAATACAGAAGAAACTTATTGATGCATTAGCGCAAACCATAGAATCCTTTTTTACGGCAAATGCAGCAACCAGTAAGGGCTATGGAAAAATGATTAACGAAAAACAATTTGACAGAGTTGTATCTTATTTGCAGCAAGGGCAGATTGTGTATGGTGGCAATACGGATAAAGAGAAGCTCTATATACAGCCCACCATACTCAGCAATACATCTTTAGATGCAGCTGTAATGAAAGATGAAATATTTGGTCCGGTGTTACCCATTCTCACTTATTCAACAAGAGAAGAGGCATTAAAGATTATACAACGCAATCCGAATCCACTTGCATTTTATATTTATAGTGCATCCATATCAGAACAAGATTTTTGGATGAATGCAGTACCCTTTGGAGGTGGTTGTATCAATAATTCCAGTTGGCATTTAACAAATCATCATCTTCCCTTTGGTGGTCGTGGTTTTAGCGGAACTGGCAGGTATCATGGCAAATATTCATTTGAAACATTTAGCCATATAAAAGCCATTATGAAAACGCCCACCTGGTTTGATCCGGCTATTAAGTATCCGCCATTTGAAGGTAAGCTGGGGTTGTTTAAAAAATTAATTTAACAAAGAGGCTGCTCATTACAACCCCTTTGTTTTATTTTAGAATCTACTCAACTATTATAGTAGTTTTGTACACCTGATTTTCTGCATTTGAAATAGTTACATAGTATAACCCAGAAGTTAAACTTGGTAGTGTTAATTGCCATCTCTTTGAATCGGAATCAAGAATTTTTTGCATACGTGTTATTCCCTGACCATCCGATAAAGTAAGGATTGATTTTTGCTTTATCAGATGAGAGGCATTTACAGTAAATAATTTTTGACCATTTTGAAATAAAGTGGGAGAAAATGAAAATGGGTTTGCACTAAGCTTGTCAGAGGTTACTTTAGGAACACCAGTATCTGAGCAATCTGTAATAATAGGTGTTACTGACTTTACTACTACAGTTGCAGTTGAAGGGTTGCCAATTATTTCTTGACCCCCCACATCTGACACAGCATTTGTAAAAGTTGACATACTGAAAAGTTTATTTGTAATACCGGTAACAGATTGTGTACATGCTGTTGCTGTTAAATTTTTGGGTAACTTGACAAGTTTGGTTGTATTTTTATTTGTAAGACCGTTGATAAAGATATTCTCCCCAGAGAGGAAAATGGAGGAGGTATTAGTTTTTTCCCTGGTTGAATTTATTGGCTTTATTCTGGTATAAGAAAGTAAAACTCCATTAGATTTTATCGATAAAACTGCTGGATTAAAAATGTTATTCCCTTTTATTTCCTTCAATGCAATATCTAAGCTATCAATAGTGCCTGCACTGCCTTTGCTGATAACAACAACACCTGTGGGCTCTAACTTTGAAATATTTGGAACAAAAAACTGTCTAGTAGAAATTGGTTGCAACTGATTATTGAACTCTGTAAGAAATAGTCCTTCTTTATTTATGCCAACAGAATCTCCCTTTCCTTTATACACCAAATAATACTTATTTGTTTTACTACTATAAGTACAAGAAAAGCCCAGCAGAGAATCTAATCCAACTACTTCTATTTTTTTACCGCTACCTAGAGGAGCTCCATTCTGATCATCTATTTGGAAAGCAAAAATTCTGGGTTTTCCATTAGAAGTCACCAATAAGCTAAAAAGTGCTACCCTATCTTGTTCACTATTATACACAGATGTAGGATTACCAAATGAATTTGCAAGAATTTTATGTGTTGTACTCCATACCTCATTTCCACTTGAAGTAATTTTAGTGGTAAATAAACCCTGTTCCCCAAAGAAATTGTGGTGGCCAGTAATTATATATTGTTCTAGGAAATCGTTAGTCCTATGAATACCAAAAGCTTCATTAATAGCAATGTCATCTGAATAGTGTGTAGAAAAAATAACATTGTTTTGAGAGTCAATGGAAAGAATATATAGGCCTTGTTCAAAAATATCTCCATCCGTACCCACTAATAAATATCCCTTGTCTCTCTTTTGTACTAAAGCATTTAGTCGCATTTTAGGGAATTGAGTCAATGTAAATAAAAGTGTTCCGAAATTTGTACCGCCCTCATTAACTTTTTGAAATAGCGTTTTTTGAACAGTTTTATTACTTACAGTCGAATCTAAATGGGTAAGAAAAACTGTTTTTTCACCCCCAAAAAAAGTCCTTCGATTAAGATCACTCTGAATGACCTTAGATCCAGCTGGATTTAGGCTGAGAAAAAAGTCACTAGGCATGACATAATCTTTATTAAATTGTGCCTGTACTGCAAGCAGGATAAAAAGTGAACTGAACAAAAGCAGTAAGTTTTTTGCAATCATTTTTAAATTTTTTTTGTGATTAAATGAAAGTGCAAAAATTGGTTTCTAAATTGAATAATCCCATCACCAAAACTGGTGATATTACTAAAATTACTGCCAACCTTTTTACAATGTGCACCAAGGATTTTTAAACCTGGAAGAACTTTAGAACAAACACCAATTTATCAATAATATTATAAATGAAATTAAAATATAAACTCAAAATATTGATGAAAAGAAATCACTAACGACACTTAACTCCACTCTTCAGGTAATGCCTCTTTTTCCTGGCCTTTATACGCTCTTTTGCTTACTAAAACCCCCAATTCATACAATCCCATTAATGGTATAAAGACAATAGCCTGACTAATCCAATCTGGACTTGGGGTAATGATAGCGGCCATTACAAGAATAATAACTGCAGCATATTTTCTATTTCTTTTCAGATATGATGGTGTAATAAGACCTATGCGTGTGAGTGTATAAGCCAATACTGGTAGTTCAAATGCAATACCACAGCCTAAAATGATATTTGTGATATTGTCCAAATAATCATTGATAGTGGGCCTTGTGTCCACGATATTTAAATCACTAATTTGAAATGATGCCAGAAAATTGAAGGTAAAAGGACCTAGTATAAAATATCCAAAGGCAGCTCCCAAAAAAAAGAAGAAGGAAACCCAAAAAATGATAAACCGGGTATTCTTTAATTCTTTTGGCTTTAATGCAGGTTTTACAAACCGCCAGAATTCCCAACAGATATAAGGAAATGCACCAATAAGCCCACCAATAAATGCAACTGTAAAACTGCCTAGAAACTGTCCGCCAAATGTGGTGGTTTGCATATTAATACTTACGGGTGGTAGGCAAAGTGCTTCACCAAGGTGCAGTGTATGGCTTAAGTTGCAAAGAAATGAATAACTAACAAAATCAGGATTAATGGGTCCTGCAATAATATTATCGAATACCCATTTAATATTAACGAAAATAATAAGTGCCAGAATGAGTATTGCAATAAGACTTCGAACGATATGCCATCTCAATTCTTCCAGATGATCAACAAAGCTCATCTCTGCTTTATTAGTTTTCCTTTTAAAAATGCTTGTTGACATCAGCTCGCAAAAGTAGGGAAATGAATAGTTGATTCAAGATTGATTCTTGACTTGACTTCTACAATCATGACTCAAATACTTTATTTAAAAGGATATTGAACACGCCATTAATCAAATAGCATTTCAATATTTTTTGATTAATTTAAACCTACTTCTGAAAGATTTGAAGAAATTTCTTCTTCCCTATTGTCATTCCATTCCACTATAAAATTATTACGTCCTTCTCCACTGAGTATGCTCATAAATCTTTGCTGCACTAACTCCAGCAATGATAAAAAAAGAAAGATGGCATGTATGCGGTTATCACAGGTTTCAAATATTTTTTCAAAAGCCACATGATGATTTTTTTCTACTGTATCGAGCATCATTTCCCTGCTTTGCTCCATAGTATAATTATATCTTACTACGGTGTGTACTGGTTTATTATTTCTGTCATGCACCCGCTGCATCACTTTTTCAAATGACTTCATCAATTTGAAAAGCGTTACATTTTGTATTTCTGTACCCTCAGCTGCTGCCTCTCCTACCTCAAGCATTTCTCTCTGTAGATTACCACGTTTTACCATGAGCATACGCAGCGCTTCCATTTCGGCTAACTGCTGACTGGCTTCTTTAAAGCGTTTGTACTCCATTATTTTATCAACCAATTCCTGACGTGGGTCTATTTCATTTCCCTGTGCATCTATTTCCTTTCTTGGAAGCAACATCTTTGCTTTAATACGCATTAATGTGCTCACAAATAGAATAAACTCACTGCTCAATTCTATATTGAGCTTTTCCTGCTGATGGATATAAGTAAGGAAATCTTTTGTTATTTGACTGATGGGTATGTCATAAATATCAAGTTCATCCCGTTCAATAAAAAACAACAGCAAGTCAAAAGGACCTTCAAAATGGGCTAACTTTATTTGGTATGAAACATGATTCACGTGAAAATATTGAAGTACAAAAATAAAAAATACCAACTCAAAATGAGTCGGTATTTTTTTAATGTTGAAAGATTGGGAATATTATTTTTTTAATGAATCCCTTATTTCCATCAAGAGCTTGTCTGTGCTAGAAGGTTCAGGAGGTGCCGCTGGTGCTTCTTCCTGTTTTTTCTTCATCTTATTGATAGCCTTTATAACTAAAAAAACAGCAAATGCCACAATAATAAAATCAATTAATACAGTTAAGAAACTGCCATATTTAATAGATATTTCTGCTACAGCAGCAGTTATCACATTGCCTGCCTCGTTTTTTACTTCAGGTACAGCATCTTTTAATTTTATGACCATGTCATTAAAATTCACACCTCCAGTAAGCATGCTTACAAGAGGCATAACCATGCCTTCCACAAAAGCAGTAACGATTTTTCCAAAAGCAGCACCCATCACAAATGCTACAGCTGTATCCACAAGATTTCCCTTTACAGCAAATTCTTTGAATTCTTTAATAAAGCTCATAAATTTTTGATTTAGGGTGCTAATAAAGGGATCATTGTGTAGATGAGCAAAATTTCGGGGAATTAATTTTCCGGCTTATCTAACATTTATTCCTGTTAGGTATTTTTTATATACGATTACAATTCTAAAAATAGAACTTTGTTCATTATTCGATATTATGAAGAAAAATTTAGGTCTAAAAACAGCAATTTTATTTGCATCCGCAGTTTGTGTAGTTATAATATTTCAAAGCTACAGTTCTGGCCCTGCCAGAGATAATGGAACCACCGTAACAGGCGCACCATTTAACAGCAATCAAACCTGTTCTAGATGCCATAGTGGCGGCAGTTTTGGTGGTAGTATTATTACAGAACTTATAGACGCAGGAAGCGCCCCAGTCAGTGCATATATACCTGGTGCAAGTTATACACTTCGCATTACACTAAAGAATACCTCAGGCACACCAAAATATGGATTTCAAACTACTGCTGTACTTACATCCGGTTCCACAAACCTTAATAATTGGGGAGCTTTGCCAGCCAATACACATAATGAGTTAGTTAGTAACAGAAATTATATAGAGCATAGCAATAGATTAAGCTCCGGTCTTATCAATATACCATGGACAGCTCCATCAAAAGGTGCTGGAAGTGTTACTTTTTGGACTGCTGGAAATATCGTAAATGGTACTGGTAGTACTAGTGGCGATCAGCCTGTAAATACGAATCTGGTGATACAAGAAGATCAACTTGTGCCAGTAACTATCCAATACTTTAAAGGAAGTATAAATAATGGTAATGCATTATTAGAATGGGCTACTGCACAGGAAATTAATAACAAAGAATTTATTATTGAAAAAAGCTTAGAAAGCAGGTTTTTCTCTCAAGTAGCTACTGTACCAGCAAACAAGAGTGGCATTTATAGTTGGAGAGATTTCACATTTAAAGAGGATGCATTTTATCGCCTTACCCAAGTAGATGTAGATGGGAGAAAAACGGTGTACAGTATAGTAGAAGTTAAAACACTAAAAGCTGCTTACACGATTACTTTAAAAGTGCATGCTGGAAATAGTTTTATCATGTTTAATAACAGTAAACCTCAGCAGGCCATTGAAATAAAAGTGTATGATATGTCAGGCAAAACAATTCATACGCAAAAAACAACAGCATCAGAAGGCAGCAATATGTATGAGCTTCCTGTAAAAGTAAATGGGGTGTATATCATTGCCATACAAACGCAGGATGGTATAAGAACTACAAGCAAACTGAGGGTTGTAAGATAGCATCATTTCATATATTATAAAAAACCGCTTTCATTAGGAGGCGGTTTTTTTTGTACTATACAGTGTTTTTGAATGAGGATTTTGAAATTAGGTATGGCGATATACTTTTGCAACATGTCATCCATAAAAAATATCGTTTTTGATTTAGGAGGTGTATTGATAGATATAGATGTATCAAAAACAAATGATGCATTTAAGGTATTAGGTATTGACCAATTTCAACAATATTATTCCTTAACAGTAGCTAGCCCACTATTTGAAGCATTAGAAACTGGCGCCATAGAGCCGGAAGCCTTTTATGATTCACTTCGTAGCATTACCAACACTACTATTGAAGATATAAAACTACAAGAAGCCTGGAATGCATTATTATTGAATTGGAGAAAAGAAAGCGTACTCCACCTGCAAACACTTGCCAAGGATTTCAAGCTCTACCTTTTCTCAAATACAAATATTATTCATCACAATGCATTTATGTCATATTTCACAGCACAAACAGGGCTTGCATCGTTTGATGATTTATTTACAAGCCTGTGGTATTCATTTGATAAAAAAGTTCGAAAGCCATATTTATCCTCTTTTGAATTGCTCTTACAAACAGAACAATTATTACCGGAGGAAACAATATTTATTGATGATACAATCATCAATATTGAAGGCGCAAAAAAAGCAGGTATGCTCACACATCATTTATTGCAAAATGAAAAAATGGAAGACCTTATTTTTTAATTGACTTATCATCGCTTTGCTTCCAAGGTAAAGCCCACAGTTGTTCCTACATATTGCTTACTACGTACATGTATATTTTGTTGATGTGCTTCAATGATATGCTTACAAATAGCTAAACCAAGACCCGTACCTCCAATATTTCTGCTGCGGCTATCGTCTGTACGATAAAATCTTTCAAAAACACGTGGTATATGATCTTCTGAAATACCAATACCATCATCACTTATTTCAATTAATATATGTCGATCGTCTGTGTTATAAACACCAGCTACAATAACACCGCCATTATTACCATATTTAATTGCATTCATCACTACATTCATAATGACTTGTGCAATTTTTTCTTTATCAGCGAACACTTCAATAGGGCTTTCGCAACCTTTTTTTAAAGACATGGTAATATGCCGATTGCTGGCTTTGAGCAGCAGTGATTCATAAGTGTCCCGAATCAAATGTTGAATGATAAAATTTTCTTTTAGTAATGGTTGCTCACCACTCTCTAATTTTGTAATCACATTCAAATCGTTTACCAGATTGACTAAGCGGGCTACATTTTTATTTGTGTTTTCCAAAAACCGCTTACTCATTTCAGGGTTTTCAAGGGCACCATCCAATAAGCTTTCTACATATCCCTGTATAGAAAATATAGGTGTCCTTAATTCATGCGATAAATTTAGCAAAAATTCCTTCCGATAGGTTTCATTAACCTGCAATGTTGCAATAGCATCCTCCTGTTGCTTCGCCCATACTTCTACATCATCACTCACTTGAGCTATACTCTTAGCCGGAATTAAGTATTTATAATACATTTCTTCCTTATGACTTGCCTTTGTTTGGTAGATGTATTTGTATATTAATTTTATTTTACGATAAATAAATTTATCCATCATAAATCTTACTAAAAACATACTGCCCAAAAACACAATGAGTATACTCCCCAAGGCCACTAGCCAGTTTTTGTCATAGAGATAAAAAGCAACTCCTACTGGCACTGCAATACATAATGCAGTAAGTGCTGCTATTTGTGCCGGACTTGTATTTTTACTTGAAAGCATATTGCAAATATAATACTAGCCCTGCACTATATGGTATTGCATAAATTATGATATTGAATGCTGGTATATTTAAAATATTTGCTATACCGACATTGCCGCTATATTGCGCCTTATGAATAAATCAAAAAATCTTACTGTCAATATTCTAATTGCTATGGTAGTGGGTGCTATAGTAGGTTATATTATTTTCAGAACAGGTGATGCAGATTCGCATAAAAAATGGGCAGATAATTTAAAAATTCTAACTACTATTTTTTTGCGCTTAGTGCAAATGATTATTGCACCCCTTGTATTTACTACACTGGTTGTAGGTATTGCCAAGTTGGGAGATATTCAAACAGTAGGACGTATAGGAGGCAAAGCAATGCTTTGGTTTGTAAGTGCTTCCATAGTGAGTCTGCTTACCGGCATGCTGTTAGTAAACTTATTAAAGCCTGGTGAAGCTATTAATATAGCAGGTGCCAGTACAGATGCCATAAAGGATTTGGCTGGTAAAACACAAGGCTTTACCCTTCAAAATTTTATTGAGCACGTTTTTCCAAAAAGTGTGGTGGCCGCCATGTCAGAAAATGAAATACTTCAAATAGTTGTATTTAGTATATTCTTTGGCATAGCTACAGCTGCATTTGGAGAAAAGGCAAAACCTGTAGTAAAAGCACTAGATGCTGCCAGTCATATTATATTAATCATGGTTGGTTTTATTATGCGATTTGCACCTTATGGTGTGTTTGGTGCAATAGCTGCTGTAATAGCAGTAAATGGTCTTGATATCTTTGTTTTCTACGCAAAATATTATTTCTCTTTTCTTGCCGGTATTGCTATTTTGTGGATCCTGCTATGCACGGTTGGTTTAATTATTTTAAAAGGGAGATTTAAAGATTTATTGAAGTTGATTGTACAACCCTTGGTTATAGCTTTTAGTACTACAAGCAGCGAGGCAGTGTTTCCAAAACTCACACAGCAGTTAGAGAAATTTGGGTGTAAGGATAAAATTGTATCCTTCATACTTCCATTGGGTTATTCATTCAATTTAGATGGGAGTATGATGTATATGACATTTGCAAGTATTACCATTGCGCAGGCATTCAATATACATTTAGATATAGGTACACAACTTACTATGTTACTGGCTTTAATGCTTACCAGCAAAGGAATTGCAGGAGTGCCGAGGGCAAGTTTGGTTGTAGTGTTGGCCACCTGTGCCATGTTTAAAATACCACCTGAAGGAGTAGCATTATTATTGCCGATAGATCATTTTTGTGATATGTTTCGTTCTGCTACCAATGTATTGGGAAATGCATTGGCTACAACTGTTGTAAGCAAATGGGAAAATGCTTTAGATGAACCAGCTACTACACTGGCAGAATCATAGCAATGTTTATATAATACCTTAAATCTTTTTTTCATTGGGATAATAGTCATTCCATAGTTGATTGATTTTATCCCATAAAGCAGGAATGCGTTTTATCCAAACCATTTCTCTATTATGGCTCATGGCTTCTGATGCAGGCAGACCAAAATAAGTTTTATTGCCGGCAATTGTTTTTGTTACACCACTCTGCCCTAGCACGACAGCTCCGGCACCAATTGTTATTGTTTTATTTACTCCCACTTGCCCCCATAGTGTAACTCCATCTTCTACAGTAGTAGCACCGGCTATACCAACCTGAGATGCTATAAGGCAATTTCTTCCGATCTCCACATCATGACCCAAGTGTATTAAATTATCTAAGCGAGCTCCACGTTTTATTAAGGTAGCAGCTGTTACCCCTCTGTCTATTGTACAATTACACCCTATTTCTACATCATCCTCAATAATTACTTCACCACAGCTCTGCATTTTTTTATACCAAACATCCCTGTTCTTTTTTGTATTATAATAAAATGCATCACCGCCAATACGAGTACCAGATTGAATGATTACATTATTACCAATAGTTGTATAATCCATAATGGTAACATTTGGATGTATAACACAATTATTGCCAATTTTTACAGACTTTCCTATAAACACATTTGGCATAATGATGGTGTCTAATCCAATCATTGCATCATCACTTATTGCAGTTGATGTAGGTTTAAATGGACGAAATGTTTGTACAATTTTTAAGTATGCTTCAAAGGGTTCTGTGCAGTACAATAAATTTTTCCCTTTGGGAATTATTACCTCTTTTGTGTTGATGATGATATGTGTAGCAGCACTGTTTAAACAAGTGTCATAATACTTTGGATGATCTACAAAACATACATCGCCAACTTCCACTTTATGTATTTCATTTATGCCATTTGCAACAGCATTTTCATCACCAATTATTTCTGCTTGTATTAAACTTGCTATTTCACTTAAACTTTGTGCTTGTGGAAATTTCATTCTTAAAAATATTTGTAACAAAATTAATGAAGATGAATATTTTTTACGATTGATTGTTATTTATTTTCAAATAAATATTTAAACAATTCATTCCAATCATTCAATAATACTTTGTTAATCATACAATGCTATACAGCACAAAATATTTATTTTAAATATTTACATTGATACGCTGAAACTCAATAATGACAATAGTTGTAGATATCCATGTATAAAATCATCATACACATTTTGCATATCATAAATTGTAAAATACTATCATGATTGTATGAAAATATTTATGCATCAAAAATCATAATGCACAAATGCCAAATAAATTGTGCATAAAAAATATGACGATTTTTTTTGCATGTGTACAAACTATCTCTAATATTGTCAAGGGAATTAAATATTCCTTTACTTACTAACACATTTGTTATACAAGAATCCCGCCCCGGCGGGATTCTTCATTCTATAAAAATGCATCGTTATTTCATACTAAATAAGCCTTATCAAGTACTCTGTCATTTTGGAGAAACACCAGGAAAAAAAACATTGAGAGATATTGTAACAGTTCCAAAAAATATTTACCCTGTTGGTCGTTTAGATGAAGACAGTGAAGGACTTTTATTACTGACTGACGATACATCAATTAATCAACGATTACTACATCCATCATTTAAGCATGAGCGTATTTATCATGTACAAGTAGAAGGTAGTATAACAGAAGCTGCGCTTAAACAAATAGCGAATGGAGTTACCATCACAGTAAATCATGCAGCCTATCTTACAGCACCTTGCAAGGCATCTCTATTAAAGGATATAAATCACATTGTACCACGAAATCCTCCTGTAAGATATAGAGCTTCAATTCCTGATTCATGGATTCAACTTACACTCACGGAAGGCAAAAATAGACAGGTACGAAAAATGACCGCAAGCGTAGGATATCCTACCTTGAGATTAATAAGACATAGCATTGGTGCCATTCAATTGGGTGGGTTATTGCCGGGGGCATACAAAAAAATAAGCAGAAATAGTTTTTATCAAAAACTCTTTGAAGAAAATGAATGATCTGCTGTAGAATTTTTTGAACTAGAATATCCATCATCGCTCTCATACTCTATCGGGGTTTAAAAATTAAATGAAAAAAGCTCAATGATGAATTGAATATTTAAATAGATAATGATAACTTGAGCAGGTTCTAAAATTGCACAAAATGAAAGAAAAAAATAAAACTCAGGCATCAAAAAGTCGTAGGAAATTCTTAAGCAACGTATTAACTGCATCAGTAGGATTTTATATCTTACCACGTCATGTATTGGGTCGTGGATTTGTTGCTCCCAGCGATAAACTTCGCATAGCCGCAATAGGTGCTGGAGGCAAAGGAGAAAGTGATATTGCTATGTTTTATGCAAGCAATAAAGCAGATATTGTTTCGCTCTGCGATGTGGATGACAGACAGTCATTAGCCACACGCAAAAAATTTCCTAAAGCCACCTACTACAAAGACTTTAGAGAGATGCTTTTGAAAGAGCATAAAAATATTGATGCTGTATCAGTATCCACACCAGATCATCAGCATGCAGTAGCAGCCATGGCAGCTATGCAGCTACATAAACACGTATATGTACAAAACCCGCTTTCACACGATATTTATGAAGCTCGTATGCTTACAAAAGCAGCACATACACACCAGGTAGTAACACAAATGGGCAATCAGGGAGCTAGTGGGGATGGTGTACGTTTATTAATAGATTGGTATAAAGCAGGGCTTATAGGAGATGTGCACACTGTGCATTGTTTTACGGACAGGCCGGTATGGCCACAGGGCATACCACGCCCAGCGGCACAACCAAAAATTCCGAATGATTTGGACTGGAAATTATGGTTGGGCACCGCTCCCCAAAAAGATTATATAGATGGCCTTGTGCCATTTAATTGGCGTGGCTGGTGGGATTATGGCACAGGTGCTTTAGGAGATATGGGTTGTCATATCATTGCACCTGCATTTCAAGTATTAGAGCCAGATTATCCTGTATCTGCGGAGTGCAGTGTTGCTGCTTTTTATAATGCCCCTTGGCAAAAAGTATATAACCCGGAAAGTTGCCCACCCGCATCTCATATTGTACTACAATTTCCTGCCCACAATGGAAAACCTTCGTTTACCATGCATTGGTATGATGGTGGCATACAACCTGAAAAGCCGGAAGAATTAAAGGGCAATGAGCTGATGGGCGATGGTGGCAATGGCACACTATTCATTGGCACAAAAGGAAAAATGATGTGTGGCACTTATGGTGCTAATCCACAACTACTACCCGTTTCAAAGACTTTAGAAACAATAGTTCCACAAACGATAGAGCGTGTACCCGGTGGCGATGATGGCCATTATGCAGCTTGGGTGCAAGCATGCATTGCCGGTTATGGTAGCAAAGAAGCAGAAGCATTGAGTAGTAGATTTGATGTAGCTGGTCCACTTACGGAAACAGTGCTAATGGGCAATCTTGCTTTACAGAGTTATGATATACGCACCAAGGCAAAAGCAGGTTGGAATTTTCCCGGAAGAAATATTCAATTGAAATGGGATGGACCAAATATGGAGGTTACAAATTTTGAAGCAGCCAATGCATTTGTAAAGAGAACTTACAGTCAGGGCTGGACTTTGTAAATAAATGAATGATTTTTTATATATAGAAATGCGTATTCATTAAAATGATTTTTTTGCATAAAATGAAAGAAAATATACAAACAGTATTACATCCCTGGCATGGTGTATCTTATGGTGATGAAGCACCAAGTTTTGTAAATGCAGTGGTGGAGATACCACAAGGCAGTAGGTGTAAATATGAAATAGATAAAGCCAGTGGTTTATTAAAATTAGACAGGGTTATTTATTCATCATTTCATTATCCAATGAATTATGGCTTTATACCCCGTACTTATGGTGGAGATAAAGACCCTTTAGATATACTCGTTATATCATCATTGCCGGTACAGGCACTTACGCTTATGAAAGCCAAAGTAATAGGTGTAATGCAGATGGTGGACAGTGGGGATGATGATGATAAAATTATTGCTGTAAGTGCAAATGATCCTGCTGTTAATCATTATAACAATATTGAAGAACTACCCAAACATTTTTTTGATGAACTACGACATTTTTTTGAGGAGTATAAAAAATTAGAAAATAAAACAGTAGTAGTTGAAGAGTTTGGTGATAAAACAACTGCTTTAAGAATTATTCAAGAAGCAATTGATTTCTATAAGGAATGTTTTGGGGATTAGTGAGTGCTTAAAACACAATCATTATTTCAAAATGTATTCTACTATTTTGGTACATTTTTTAAATCATCTTTAGCTAACAAGAAATTTTCAATTGTGATTTATTCATTAAATATTTGCCTTAAAAAAAGCAAATAACTTTGTAGACCTTATCGTAAAAGAAAAGTCATTTTTTCCTTTTTTTAAAAATAAATTTGGTTTGTATTGTTCTATTTTTTTTTGAGAAATTTTAAAAATGAAAAGAAAACTTTTAACCATCGCATGTGTGGTATTGCTTGCAGCATGCAAACAATCTTTAACAGAGCCTTCAACTTCTACCACAGTAGAAAATGAAAAGGCAACAGCACTATTAAACATGCCTGACGCTGCTACACAGCGCCAAGCATTTTCACTCCTTTCTGCTCAAGATAAAGCAGCAGTATGGCAACAACATTTTGTAGATTTTGTAGCAAGCCATACACTCCATGAAAAGCAGTTATTACTTATTGAGGAGCTTAAAGACATAGCTATAGCAGAAAATTTTGCCAGTGAAAAAGCAGCAGCTATTGTAGAAGTAAAATTTGCAAAGCCGTGGATGAAAAAGGCTGAAGAGAATTTTACCGGTAAGGAAATTATGGAGCTTGTATTGGAATTAAAACCAATTAATGTTACTTCACAAACAGAAGGAAAATTTGCTGATGAACAATGCCAATGTGCAGTGGGTTCGAAATTTACTTGCTATTCAGCTACCATAGGAATTCCGTCAGGTGTAAATGTAACTTACCAAGAATGCACCTTAACACAAGCGTGTCATGTAGTGGGTTATGACGGAATAGGTGGTAGTGGTTGTGGCTTTATGATGATGTGTAGTTGCAATGGCAATCAATGTGGAACTGGAACACCAAATCCTGCATAAAATATTTATAAAAAATTGACAAAACAAACAACAGACAACTTACATTGGTATCAAACCAAAGCATTTAAAATTATACTATTTGTATTAGCCAATTTGCTTTCTGCTTTTTCTCATTTTTATATGCCAAGATGGGATTATTATATGATATGGGCCGTTATAATTTTGTTACCATTCGCACTCATATTATCTTTAACTGGTGCATCCAATAAGTGGATTTTATCACTACCTGTTCCAGTTATTCTTTTGTGGATTGGCGTGTTAGCATTTAACTCCGATTTTTCTGAACCAATTTTGCTTGGACTTTTGGGAATGCTTGGGGGAAGTGTTGTACTGTATTTTTGTCTGTTGTTTAACAATAAAGCCATTTTTAAAATAGTGAGTTTGACTGCTTTTTCTGTTTTGGCCTTTCTGTTTGTACCAAGATGGTCAAGTAATTATAGAATGTCAATGGGAAATGTTTTTGACTTGGCAAAATATGCTACTCAGGGTGTAAAACAGGATTCTATTTATGCCTTCCAATATTATCGAATTGATGGAAGAGATTCTTTCAAATTGAAAAGAACAGATAAGAAAATTCTTTTAGACTTTTGGCGGCTTAGTTGTCTTCCATGCATAGAAGAGTTGCCAAATATATATGACCTTATTGAGCAAAACCCATATCCTGATGAATATGAGATATATAGTATATTGCTTCCAGACTCCAGAAAGGATTCATTATTAGATGCTGATATTCGCAGGGCTTTAAAGAAAAGTAATCCCAATTTTATTTTTAATCCAGATCCTGATGCTGGTAAAAAAATTGGCATTCATGCGCTACCGCAATTTATTTTACTAGATTCATCCGGACAGGTTTTGGAAACTGGCGTAGCATCTAATTATGAACATTATGATGGAAATTTGAACAACGTGTTGAAACGTTGGAAGATTACTAATAGTTACCCTAAAAAATAATTTAAATTATGTTACAAAGAAGCATCTTTTGTGTGCTTATGTCATCCTTTTTTGCAAGTTGTAGTGAAACCTCACCCTCAACTGCAAAAGCGAATATTTTAGTACCAGAAGTTATAAACAAAGGACTTGTATATGACAGCACGCTGATTGATTCCATAGAAATCAAAAACATTGGTCAACCTGAATTAAGGATTGCCTAAGTAGAACCTGGTTGCTCATGTTCGGTAAGTTCTTTTGATACGTTACCCATTCAAGCTGGCAAAAAAACATTTATTCATTTTACAATCCACTTATCAGATACCGGGTTTTTTCAAAAGAATTTTGTTATTGAAGCAAATACAGACTCAATATTTCATGTAGTAAATGTGAGGGGTCATTATAGCCCTAAGAAAATATAAGTCCGCAAAATAAGATTGGATATTGCATGTGGGTATTGCCACTTCAAAAAAGGAATACTTACTCCATAGAAAATTTATATCCCACACCCTTGATGGTGTGAATACAATCTACACCGAGCTTTTGTCTTATTTTTCTGATATGTACATCAATGGTTCTATCTCCTACAATTACATCTTGACCCCAAACCTTATCTAAGATTTCCTGTCTTAAAAAGACACGTCCCGGCTTTGAGGCCAGCAAATAGGTCAATTCAAATTCTTTTCTTGCTAGTGAAATAGCTGCTTCCTCTACATAAATGAGGTATTTAACAGGGTCAATTTTTATTACCCCAAAATCAATTTGTTTGTTTTCCTCTTTTTGTACTCTTCTCATCAGGGCATTCACCCTACTTACTAATACTTTTGGACTGATAGGCTTCGTTATGAAATCATCCGCACCAATATCTAATCCTTTTATATGAGTAGCTTCATCATCCAATGCAGTTAAAATGATGATAAGTGTATCGTTAAAACTGGCTTGAGAACGTAGTATGGAGCAAACTTCAATGCCCGTTTTATGGGGCATCATTATATCTAGGATAATAAGTTCGGGTTGTATTTGTTTTGCAATATCTAAGGCTGCTCTACCATCAGCTGCTGTATATACCTCAAAACCTTCTTTGCTTAGATTATAGGATACAATTTCCAGTATATCCGGCTCATCATCAGCAATTAAGATTTTATTGGTGCCAGCATCCATGCAAATAAATTTTTGCAAAGGTACTCACTGTCCTAGTATTTATCTTTGGCACAATATTATCTAATTGTTAACAGGCTATTAAAGCATGAATAGCTATTTTTGTACTTATATTATGAGAAACAGATACTTACCTCCCGTATTTTTTATCATAGGTATTTTTTCATTTGGCTGTTCAAATAAGCTTTGCGCACAAGCAGATAGTGTGGTCATTCCATTTGATCATATCTATTTTCATAAAAATATTGAAAAGAGCAGGGAGGCCATTTGGGCTTTAGATGGAAAGGCAGACTCCGCCTTTATTCCCGGTAGGGATACAATGCTAAATAATAGATTAAATCAACAACTATTAGCTGGTATAGATGAAAAACGATTTTATGTGGAGCGCAGTAGTTTAGCAAATAGTAATCAGAAAGTAAGATTGCTAAGAGGAATGCAGGAAATATTGCAATTCTTTTATAAAGGATATATTACAAATGAATGCAAAGCAGCAGCATTGGCAGATGCGCTTTCACTCTTTGATGTAGCCCTGGATTTATACCTCAACGGAGAAAGCATTGCCCCGGCATTCGACAATTTTTCTTATGAGAGTTCAGTTATTGTAATTCGCTCAGTAGCTTTTGCTGATAATAAAGGATATGCCGCTGAGGCAGATCATATTCAATACAAATATTGTTTGCAGTATCCAGAAAAAACAATGTATGTACTCAATGGTCATATTGATTTGCCCTATGCTGATACGCTTATGGCTCTTGCCTCGAAAAAAGTGCCCGAAACAGTGTTTGATTATGCTGCTTCTTCACTTCCGGTGGTTACTTTATTGCATCAGAGTAAAGACCCTATGACTCAAACCATTGTAAAGATGGCCAGCATGACAGATGGTCAACAATATTTCCCTTTTTTAGATAATTTGAATAAAGGTAGAATAAGTTTTGAGGATGTAGCATTGGCATTAGAAGACAGTACAAAATATTATAGCCTTCTAGTAAAAACAGCCATTGATTATGCAGATGATTTAAGAAAAAAAGATACTGCCGCCACACTCATTACACTCAGGGCAAAGCTTGCACAAAAGGCAAAAGAAATTTATGTAAATGTAATCAATGACCTGCATGAAGCATCTGACCCTGTGCGGTTTAAAAAAATCGATCATTTATCGCCGGAGGAATTGTACTATTTGGCTGTGACCACAGAAGAAGATATTTATACGAGCAGTTTTGTGAGAGGAGTGTATCCAAGAGTGTGGAAAAATATGCAAAAAGCTGATAAGGGTGGAGGAGATAGTTTAATGCTTTTAATGCGGTTTGATTATTTTAAAAAATGGGTAAAAATGTGTGCAAACTACAATACACTCAGCAACTTTTTACAACGTATGGAGCCAAATAATGCGCAACTCCTTATGAAAGCATTTGTAAACGGACTTGATAAAACTAATAGCTTAGAAGATGCGGTAGATGTGGCCGATGCTTTTGGTAGTATTAATGATGATGCTATACGAAATTTATTGCTTACACAATTACGCAGCAATCTAGGGCAGGCACGTATGAGTGGCAGCCTCCGTTCAATTGATATTTACAATATTTTGGAAAAACTATTTATGGCCAGCGCGGATACCACGATTGATGTAAGCAAAAATTTGGGCATCTCAAATATATATCGAAGTACCAATAAAGAATTACAAAATGAAACCGGACGTATCATAATACAGCAATTTTTTTATGGTGATAAAGATGGCATGGGTATTTATAACAGATTTATAAATACATATAGTGGTAGTGCAAATTGGTCTGTGGTAAGCACTCCGCAATGGGCTGAAATTCGCTCAAAAACCGGAGTACCAATATCCATATTTTGCAATAGGGCATTGGACGAAGAAAAGAATCTGGATGCTTATGCGCAAGAAGCGCTATGTAGTTATTTAGACAGTACAGAGCAGTATCCAAGCTTTGTAATTCATAGGGGACATAGTTACTTTTTACCTTATACCATTGATCAATTATTTCCTTCTGCAAAAATTATTTATTTGGGTAGTTGTGGAGCATATCAAAATTTAGATAAAGTATTGAGCACTTGCCCAGAAGCACAAATTGTATCATCAAAACAAACCGGTAGCGGCTCTGTAAATTTTCCAATGATTGTATATATGGCAGAAGCGCTCAGGCAGGGCAAGGACCTTGACTGGCCTGATATATGGAAACACTTTAGTAGCATTTTTACTGGCAATGAATATTTTGCAGACTATGTACCTCCATATAAAAATTTGGGTGCACTTTTCCTAATGGCCTATAATAAACTTCAGGTACCGCAAACGGTGAATAATGGCATTGCTCCTTAGTGTTGAATTTTTGAAATATTACGCTTTTATAATACAAATCTGCACAAACAACTAAAGTATAGAATAATCAATAGGACCAGTTTCCTGTTTTAATATTTCTATAAACTTTTTCCGGGTTATCATATTTGCGCCCAGACTCTCTAGGTGATGGGTATGTGCCTGGCAGTCAATTAATACCACACCTATATCCTGCAATTTTTTCACCCAGCATATTAAAGCATATTTACTGGCATTGCTCATTTTACTAAACATGCTTTCACCAAAAAATATATTACCAATCAACAGGCCATATAAGCCACCAACTAATTCCTCATTGATACGTACTTCTGCACTATGTGCAAATCCTTTTTGATGCAGGAGAATAAAAGCGTTTTCTAATTCGGTGGTTATCCAAGTGCCATTTTGCCCGGTGCGTTGTATAGATTTGCAGGCATGAATTACAGCTTTAAAATCATTGTTTACAGAAAACTCAAAAGCATTGCGCAGCAATAATTTTTGCATTGATTTACTCACTTTCAATTGAGATGGTCTCAATACAAATCGTGGATCCGGATGATACCACAAGGGCAGTTCGCCATCATACCATGGAAAGATGCCCTGACTATATGCATGTAAAATAGTTGTTGGGGTGATAGTGCCACCAATGGCAAGAAGACCATCTTCATCAGCCAGCTCTGGGTTTGGGAAAAGCAAAAATTGACTGGGGTTGTTTGTGTTCGAAAACATGCTACACTTATTGCTCTATCAGCAGTTCGATGGTTGCATTAATACCTCTATCGTTTACTGTATTACACATGGGTTTTAGGGTGTCATAATCGCCGTTTTTTACGCCATATTTTCCTTTGAAATGTATAATCATTGCACACTGCTCCGCCTGATCTTCTGTGTGACCACAGACTTCCATCAACGTAGCTATAACCCAATCAAAAGAATTTACATCGTCATTCCAAAGTATTAGCTGATAAGGTGTAGCAGTATCTGTTATTGATTCGGTAATATCTGCAACAGCAATATCAGAATCAATATCTTCCTTATAAAACATGTAGCAAAAATAAGTAATAGCTGTTATGATTTGTGCTTCTGTCTAAAATTTGCAACGCATTGACATGAGTTATACGCTTGCTATTTATAGAAAATATATTTTATAATGAAGGGATATATTTGAATTCATGTACAATGATTTCTACTGACTCTGCATTGGCAGGTACCTTGCCTTGAAACATCCAGAGATTGATAAATGCTGGCATTTTTTTAAGACTGATAGATTTGGGTGGGGAGGTACAAGTGGCAGTAGCAAACAGATTGGTATCATCATTATAAAATCCATACATACTTTTAAAAACCACAACATTATTAGTTCTTGTAAATCGATGTGTAGTGTATATGCCACTAAGAGAAAAATTTTGAGTAAAACTAAAATTTGAATTGCCTGCTAGTGCAGGCCAAACGGTATAATTTAGATTTGCATTTGAAGCATTGCCCCAGCGGGCAAACTCAATATCCATTTCATCAAAACCATCATTTCCTGAATAATTAAATAACCCAAACACTACATTTTTATCCAACAAATCTACTCTTCCTTCTATTTTCCATTGCCAAGTACCCATGCCAAAACTATCTACCGACTGCACTTCTGAACAGTACCATTTATTTTGATATTTTATAAGTCTTAAATGCAAATGGCCCTGTGCATCAACCCATACATTTTGCTTGGCCCAATAGTTTGGTCCCGGGCCAATTTTTTGGGTAGGGGAATGTTTTATTTTCCAGTTGTAACCACTAAAGCTGATGGTATTTGCTACGTTTTTTTCTGCAATGAATGTATGCTGATTAATGATAGTACTTTGTTTTTTGCATGATGCAATCAACCCACAAAAAATTGCAACAAAAATGATCGTAGTATTTTTCATAGTAGTTTCACTTTTATATGAATAGTGCAATATAATACATCTAGCTTTCATGATTTCTCAGTCGTGTATACAAGCCAAATCTTTTTGTACTGATATAAAATTTAGAGCTATCAGTATTTATCCAAAATAAAATAATAAAGCCTGAAAAGCTATACGGACAGGCTCTCCAATCCAAAGAAGAAATCAGAATGCCTTAAACCACAGCGCCTCAAAAAAGCATTTCCTTAACAGAATTTATGAAAAGCTTATCCTCTTTAGCATTGATCTACTTTATTTGCACATGCTTTTTTGTGAGGGTATTTCTCTTTTTCAATTTAGAAATTATATTGAGAGACAATTTCGTTTTTCCGAAAATATAATTGGCATTACAGGAAAAAACGGGACAGGAAAAACTAATCTTATAGATGCTATTTATTATCTGTCATTTACAAAAAGTGCTTTTTCAAAACCAGATGTTCAAAGCACGCATGTAGATGGGATAGGTTGGCGTATTGAAGGAAATTATAAAAAATTTGAAAAGCACCATCACTTAAAATGTATTCTAAGAGAAACTAATCGTAAAGAGATTTTGGTAGATGGCAACTTAATACCAAAGTTTTCAAATCATATAGGCCAATACCCGGCTGTGTGTATAGCTCCTGATGATATTTCTTTGGTAAATGAAGGCGGCGCAGAGAGAAGACGTTTTCTGGATACTTTATTGAGCCAGATTAATACAGATTATCTTAGGACATTGGTGATCTATCAAAAATTATTGGACCAAAGAAACAAACTATTACAGGAACATCTCTCCCTTGGAAATATTGATAACACTCTCTTAGAGGTTATTGACATGCAGCTTTCAGAAAGCGGTGAAAAAATATTTATAGAGCGCAGAAGATTTCTCGAAATTTTTTTCCCGTTGGTAGCAATTGCATATCAATCAATTTCCGGAAGTAATGAAAAATTGACGTTCAGATATCAAAGCCATCAGGTTGATGGGCAATTTGCGAATCAACTGAACCAATATAGAAACAGAGATTTGGCCTCAGGACGCACCAATCGTGGCCCACACAAAGATGATATTGTTGTAGAAAGTGGAAGTTTTTTATTCAAAAATATCGCCAGTCAGGGTCAAAGAAAAAGCTTGCTATTTGCTTTTAAAATAGCAGAAATTCAGACCTTATCAAACAAAAATAATTTTGCACCAATACTGTTACTGGATGATATTTTTGAGAAATTAGATGCAGGCAGGGTAGAAAATTTATTGGCTAATTTATGTAATGGGAATATGCAAGTCTTTATTACTGATACAGAATCAGAGAGATTGCAAAAAGCGTTAAAATCAATACAGCAATCTTTTCAGATGATAGGTTTGTAAGAAGGTTGGTAGGTTAAAAGTCAAAAATTTTGTTAATCATTAAAAAAAATCTACCTTTCAATATCAATCACTGTGCTAGAATGCATAATATTGTAATTAGTCTTTGAGTTTTAAAATAGGCCCAATTTTAGGTCGAATACAAAACAATTTTAAACATACTTGACATTTTTTTCTTGTTTACCACCAAAGGCCCTTATCTTTGCCATCCAAAAATTTTGAAAAAATGGCCAGAGTTTGCGAAGTAACAGGAAAAAAACCCATGACAGGAAACAGGGTTTCGCATTCGAATATTAAAACGAAACATAGGTTTTTGCCTAATTTACAAACCAAACGTTTCTTTTTTGCGGAAGAAGATCGTTGGATTACTATAAAGTTATCTGCGGAAGCAATTCGTACTATCAATAAGAATGGCTTGAGTACTGTAGTAAAAGAATTGAGGGCAAAAGGAACTCATATTTAAATAAATTATCTAAACGGCTAATCATGGCAAAAAAAGGAAGCAGGGTTCAGGTAATCATGGAATGCACAGAGCACAAAACAAGTGGCATGCCTGGTACCAGCAGATATATAACAGTTAAAAATAAGAAAAATTCCCCTGAACGTATGGAGTTAAAAAAATATAATCCCATACTCAAAAAGGTAACTGTTCATAAAGAAATTAAATAATATTCTCATCACATTATAACTGATTTAAGATGGCAAAAGCAGCAAAAACGGCGATTAAAACTAAAGACCAGAAAGCCGCAGCAGAAGCAAAAAACTGGACCAAAGTAATCAAAGCTGTACGTAGTCCAAAAACTGGCGCATACACCTTTAAAGAAGCCATTGTTCATAAAGACAATATCAAGGATTTTTTAGCAAAATAGTCTTAATAATATTCTTAAAAGCTGTTCAAATATTGAGCAGCTTTTTTTATGCATTTTATAATTGCTGAAAACATACTTATAACAAATTTTAAGAAACAATTACAGCACGTGATCACGTATAAAAGATTTAAGCATAGAGATATCATTATATGCTCACCAATTATCGTTTTTTAGGAAAACTTCTGCTAGTCTTAGAAGAGGTAATGGATTGGCAATGATTATATTTAGAAGCCATAGAGCTTCCTTATTAATATTCAACTATATTTGAAAAACCAAATAAAGTTCAAATGAGACAAATAGGTATAGCCATTTTTTTATTTTTTTCTTTATGCATTCAAGCACAAGAACATTCGGATTCAATAGGATTACCCCCTGTTGTAAGCATTGATAGTGTACATCTATACGTTAATCAAACAGTTACTATTTGTGATAAAATATATGGAGGTATTTTTTTAGATAAATCTAAGAAAAGGTTAACACTTTTGAACATGGGTGGTGCATACCCAAAACAAAAAATAACGGTGCTTATCCCCGACACCTGTAGATTTCTTTTCTCAAAAGCACCCGAAACAAATTTCAAATATAAAAATGTGTGTATAACCGGAATGATACTCTTATACAATGAAAAGTATGAGATTGTACTTGCAAAACCGGAGGATATTGTAATAAAAAAATAGTGAGTATAAGAGACATGTATCCAAAAACTAGAAAAGTATTCGCATTAACGAATTAAACTTTCAATTGGAAATGGAATTTTATAGACTCTCTTTGTGAAATTACTTTGTAAACGCTGCATTGTTTTGCACAGCAATGTTTTCAGCAAGCCATAAAAACTCTTGGATAAATTGATTTATATTTTTTTGAAAGGAACTGTCAATCAAATCCCCATCATCATTAAATTTTTTATCTACCTGTGGCGTTATAAGCATATACGGTGAACCAATACCAAACAATGCATGTATAAGTAATTGCATTTGCTGGCTGGCACGTATGCCTCCCATTATTCCTGTACTGGCCGTTACAATTCCAAATGCTTTGTGGTGTTGTTTTGGAAAATGATCAAACAGTATTTTCATTGCCGGGGTGTAGCTACCATTATATTCAGGGGAAACAAGTATAAACGAGTCTGCATCAAAGATGCGTTTTACTACCGGCTTCAAATGATCCGGTGCTGCATCAATATTCATATACACATCCTGCTGCAATGATTCAAATGGCCAATCCCTTGCATCAATTATATCAACATGATGGGTTGTATGACCTATGAGGTAATTTTTTAGAAAAAGGGCAAGTCTATACGTTATACTATTTTGCCTTGGGCTGCCTGCAATTATTTCAATTTTCATAACTAATATTTTTAAAATCCCCGCTTATGAATCAGCGGGGATGGAATATTTAAAACAGATTTCTCAGTTTATTGTTTTATTTTTTTGCTGAAAGTTCAAATTTCAGGTTCACTTCTTTACGAATAAGCCAGTCAGCAGGATTGTTTGGTCCTTTATAATTCATACCCCATAGCGTACGATCAATATTAAAATCAGCTTTAGCCATTAAGCTATTCTCCGTTATGGCTACTATAGCAGGAAATGAAATATTTTTTGTACTGTCTTTAAGTGTAAGATTTCCGCTTATTGTATGCGTAGCTCCAGACAATATACTTGTCGATTTTGTACTATCGAATGCTTCCACTTTTGTAATGGCAAATGCAGCTGTAGGATATTTTTCCACATCAAAAAAGTCCGGGCTTTTTAAGTGCCCTTCTAATTTTGCTTTCCATTCACCCTCCAAATCAGTATCTATCAAGCTGGCCACATCAATAATAAAACTACCTGCAGTAATCTGATTATTTTCAACAGATATAGAGCCTTCTAGAATATTGAATGTACCTGTATGTGTTGCATCCGGTTTTGTACCCCCCCATATAATTGTACTAGTACTATCAAGTTTAAAACTATTTCCTGAGGCAGTAGTAGTCGTTTGTTCATCTCCTGTATTTGCACTATCAGCGTTTGGTGCATCCTGACAGGAATACATTAGGATGGCTGTTGCCGCCATCAAAGCTTTGATTCTTTTCATTTTTTCAATTTTTATAGTAAAATTTTTGTTTCGTCATTTGAGTATTATACAAGCATTTCGGCTCAAATAAAATTGAAATATACCGAGTATTCATTTGGTATAAACTCATAATATTTAATTCAACTTGTCTATTGCATGTATATACATATATTTATGTAAAAAAAAAGTCACTCAGTGTTTCTTAATTTATTCAATAGAGCATTAAGAGATTTTGCATCAGACTCACTCAGTAGAAACATGGATTGCCATTTTACTTCAAGTACTTTTGTACTGGCATCTAATAAAACAAGGCCTGCTTCAGATATAGTGTGTACAGTCTCCCTTTTATCAACTGCAGATCCTGTACGCTTCACCAATTTCTTCATTACCAATTTGTCCATAATCCTTGGTACATTTGAGCTTCGCTCAATCATCCTGCTACCAATATCTTTTACACAAAGACTTTTTGGATGGCTTCCTTTTAAAATACGAAGCACATTATACTGTTCTTGTGTAAGTCCATATTTCTTTAAAATAGAATTGCACTCTGATTTTATGAACCAGGCAGTATAAAGTACATTTAAACTTGCTTTATGAACCTCGCTTTTAAAATTACTTGTTTTTAATGCATCTTCTATAGTCACAGTGCAAATATACATGTATGTACATGCATTATCCAAAAAAAAAATTATTTACCAAAAGGGATTTTCAATTGCTCAAGAATATTTTGGTCATTTGAGTCCTTTAACACATCTACTCCATAGTGAATATCCATTGGACGTTTTTTTAGAAATGTACCAAACAGTCTATCCCACAATGAAAAGATATTTCCATAGTTTGAGTCAGTAAATGGCAATATATCGTGGTGATGCACCTTATGCATATTAGGTGATACAATAATCAAACTCAAAGTTTTATCAATAAAAACAGGGAGTTTAATATTAGCATGATTGAACTGAGACAATACGACAGAAATACTTTGGTATAGCATAACAACACCAATACTAGCTCCACTTACCCAAACTGCTAGAATTGTAAAAACGGCACGAAATATACTTTCTATCGGGTGATGCCTGTTTGCAGTAGTAGCATCAACATGAGTATCCGAATGATGTAAGATATGAAAACGCCACATCCACTTTACCTTATGCTGTATCAAATGAATGAGGTATGCACCAACTAAGTCTAAAAGGAGTATAGTAAGAATTATTTCACACCATAAAGGCAGAGCAAATTGATTGACAATGCCCAGTTGATGACTTATTACAAAATCACTACTTTGAAGTAAAAGGTAAGCAAATATGAAATTAATAACTACAGTGGTGCAGGTAAAAAATATATTGACACCCGCATGTTTTATTTTATTGTATTTAAAACGAAATAGCGGTTTAATAAATTCAATGATCCAAAAAAAAGTAATACCACCAATTAATATTAATGCCCTTTGCCAAGAAGGTATCTGCTCAAAGTATGTTACTATATCCTGCATGACATGGCCAATATATAATTTAAATAGCCATCATATCTTTTTCTTTAGTGGCTAAGTGTTTTTCAACCATTGCAATATATCTGTTTGTGATATCCTGTACTTCTGCTTCACTATCTTTTGCAAGGTCTTCACTCAGTCCATCCTTTTGAAGGGATTTAATATTTTCAATAGCATCTCTTCTGATATTGCGAATGGCAACTTTACTATGCTCTCCCTCTGCACCTGCCTTCTTAAATAATTCTTTCCTGCGTTCTTCTGTAAGAGGTGGCAAAAACAATCGGATTATATTACCATCATTTTGTGGAGTTATTCCAATGTTTGCAGCAAGAATAGCACGCTCTATAGCATGAAGCATATTCTTCTCCCAGGGCTGTATGCCCAGAGTTCGAGCATCTGTTACGGTCACATTTGAAACTTGGTTTATAGGGGTAGGACTGCCATAATAATCCACCATAATACCATCTACCATAACTGGACTAGCCTTACCTGCCCTTATTTTGACTAGTTCAGCCTCCAAATGACTGATTGCTTTCCTCATAGAATCATCTAAATCTTCCATGATAAACGCTAACTCTTCTGACATAATTATTATTTTTTAAACCTAGCTAAGGGTTAACCTACTCTTCGCCCAAAGATATTTTATCAATATTTGTATTAAAAATTGGATAAACTTTTGCCTCATCCTTTCCAATCTGATCATCAGAAACAATAAGCAATGTGTTTTGATCTGGCACTAAGTAAATCAAAGCACCAATGCCACTAAAGTAAATTAAAAACTGAATAGCCAAAATAGCATGTATCTGAATGCCCTGCAAAATAAAGCTCAAACTGGAAATAAATAAACTGCTGAGCAATAATGTAACAGTAACACCCGTATGAGAGAATCCTTTCATTTGTAAGAGATGGTGCAAATGGTTTCTATCAGGGGCAATAGGAGATTTTCCTTTTGCCACACGCACTATTATTACCCTAAGCACATCCATAAGTGGAATTAATAAAGCACCAAAAGCAAGTGCTGCTGGAGATGTTATTGGCAGCACTGTTCCATAAGCAGCTGTCTCAATAAATCTAATAGCAAGTATTGCATTTACTAACCCAATAAGTGTGCTCCCGGAATCCCCCATAAAAATTCTTGCGGGTGGAAAATTATAAATTAAAAAAGCAAGTAAAGTTCCTGCCATTGTAAATCCTAAAACACCGTAAGCCGTTTGATTATTAATAAGAAAAAATACGCCAAAAAGTACAGATGATAGTAATCCAAGTGAAGCGGCCAAACCATCTACTCCGTCTATTAAATTAAAAGCATTAATGAGTAAGATGATACTAAAAAAGGTAATCAGGTATCCAGTTGTTTCAGATATTTCATGAAAACCTAAAAAACCTTGAAGATTAGTAACTATTAAATGAGCCTTCACAGTAATAAGACCCGAAACCAGCAACTGTCCCAGTATTTTTTTCCAGGCTTTCAAAATAAAAATATCATCAATAACGCCTAAAATAAAAATAACAAAAAATGCAGCCAGATAATATTGAAACTGTGCGTTGATTGACATAAAATCAGACACCAACAAAAGACTGATAACCAATCCGGAAAAGATTGCTATGCCCCCAAGTGATGATATGGGATAAGTATGGGTTTTACGCTCATCAGGCATATCAAAAATCTTATTGACTTGAGCAATACGTATAATAAATGGCAACAAAAAGAATGTAATCAAATAGGCTATTAGTATCCCAGTTGCGGCTTGTATCATTCAAATATTTTTTCTTGTTTTACGTGCAGAGCGGATAAAGATAGGATTTGACTAAAATGAAAGGAAAAGTTTAGCATCATTTTTTTTAATTGAAATATCATGACCTTCAGAAACAGATTCACTTTAATACTTATCTGCCAATAAAGCTAATAAGACTATAGCCAAATATATATAGCTCCCAAACATCACTCTCCGGGCAGCTTTCACTTCCATACTTGTATATAATCTTACACATTGTGATACCATAGCTAGGTTACATGCTAAAACGATATATAAACTTACTATGCCTGAAATATCAAAAAGATAGGGTAAAAGCCCTACCGGAATCAATAAAACGGAATACATAATAGCTTGCAATGCAGTAGATTTTGTAGGACCATCCTTTGAAGGAAGTAGTTTAAATCCTGCTCTTGTATAATCACCATGTGCCACCCAGGCTATTGCCCAAAAATGTGGAAACTGCCATAAAAATTGCAAACCAAACAATGCCCAGCCTGCGGCATTGTGAAATGATTTTCCAGCTACATTTATTTCGGCAAATGGGTTAATAATGTTGGTTGCAGCTACCCATCCAATAAGACAAGGCAAGGCTCCAGGAAATGCCCCCACCAATACAGATATAGCACTTACTTTCTTTAAGGGTGTATAGATATAGGCATATAAAAAAAGACTGAATGCAGATAGTAGGGCAGCATTAAGATTAAAATGGATATACATGATAGCCACACCTGAAACACCGGCCACAAATGCAAATGTGGTAGCCTCTTTTACACTCATTCTGCCTGCAGCCACTGGCCTATTTGCAGTTCTCTTCATAAGAGCATCAGTATCTCTTTCTACGGCCTGATTGATTGCATTTGCACTACCAGTTACCAAGAGACCAGCACAAAAGAGTATAATGATATCTGTCCAATTAGAAGCTATGATATTTGGAGCAAGTAGATAGCATATAACACAACTGAAAACAACTGTAAAGCTTAAGGTAAATTTTGTAAGCTGCACATAGTCTTTGATACGTGCTATAAAGGCGGATGAAGTATTATTTGATTTGTTGATATCCATTTCAGTTTGCAAAAATGTATGAAAAAAAATTGCCCCGAAAATTTCGGGGCAATAATATGTTAAAGAAAAGATTAATGATTCACCGATTCGTCTTTGCCTATTGGTGTGGTTTGCGGAATAAAATCCGTACCATCTTTACCATAATCATAAGCCCAACGGTACACTTCAGGTATTTCTCCAGGCCAGTTACCATGTATTGGCTCAATAGGAGTTGTCCACTCTAAGGTATTACTGCTCCAAGGGTTTTTAACTTTTAATTTTCTTCCTTTAAAAATGGAATAAAAGAAATTGAATAAAAACAAAAACTGTGTTGCAAATACAATCATCGCCACTGTGCTTATAAAGCGATTGAGATCTGTGAATTGTTTAAAACTTTCCCAAACGCTGAAATCATAGTACCTACGAGGCATACCTGCAAGTCCTTGGTAGTGCATTGGCCAAAAAATAAGGTAAGCACCAATCATTGTAATCCAAAAATGCATATAACCCAGGGTATTATTTAAATATTTACCGTACATTTTTGGAAACCAATGGTAAATACCTGCAAACATTCCAAACATACTTGCCACACCCATTACGATATGAAAGTGTGCAATAACGAAATAAGTGTCATGCAAATGTATATCCAATGCAGAGTTTCCTAACCATATACCCGTTAACCCGCCTGAAATAAACAAACTTACAAAACCAATGGCAAACAGCATTGCTGGAGTGAAACGTATATTACCTCTCCACAAAGTAGTAAGCCAGTTGAATACTTTGATAGCAGAAGGCACTGCTATGAGTAGAGTCAGCAATACAAATATGGAACCCAAAAATGGATTTAATCCAGTTACAAACATATGGTGTGCCCATACTAAAAAAGCAAGTATTGCAATAGCAAATAACGATGCAATCATTGCCATATATCCAAAAATTGGCTTTCTAGCGTTTGTTGACATAATTTCCGAAACCATCCCCATGGCGGGTAGCAGAATAATGTACACTTCTGGATGCCCTAAGAACCAAAACAAATGCTGGAATAAAATTGCACTACCGCCTTCATTTGGCAGAGCGGTGTTAGTAGATGCAAGGAAAATATCTGAAAGATAAAAACTTGTTCCAAAGTTTCTGTCGAAAATTAACAAGATGAATCCTGATAATAACACAGGGAATGAAAGTACACCCAAAACTGCTGTAAAGAAGAGTGCCCATATTGTTAAAGGAAGACGTGTCATACTCATTCCTTTAGTTCTCATGTTAAGAATAGTGGCTATATAGTTCAATCCGCCTAATAAAGAAGATATTACAAATATTGCCATAGAAACAATCCATAAGTCCATACCTGTTTTAGAGCCTGGTGATGCATCACCTAAGGCACTTAATGGGGGATACGCAGTCCATCCACCACTAAATGGTCCTGTTTCAACAAAAATGGAAGACATCATGATAATACTGGCTAAAAAGAAAAACCAGTAGCTGAGCATATTCATAAATGGTGAAGCCATGTCACGTGCACCTACCTGAAGTGGAATAAGTAGATTTGCAAAAGTACCACTCAGACCTGCGGTCAGCACAAAAAATACAAGTACTGTACCATGTGTGGTTACCAAAGCGTAATATGCTTCTGGTGTAATGTGACCACCTTTTCCCCACTTTCCTATGAGATCTTCCAACCATGGGAATGTAGAATCAGGGTATCCGAGTTGTAAACGAAACAAAACTGACATAAAGCCACCAGCCACAGCCCAAATCATCCCTGTTATCAGGAATTGCTTTGCTATCATTTTATGGTCCTGACTAAACACATATTTCGTAATAAAGCTCTCATGGTGATGATGATGCTCTGTATGTGAATCGTGATGAACTTCTACCGGTACATTTACGCCGATTTCAGTTTGCAAAATTGCTTCGTTACTCATACTATTTTTATTAATTCATTTTTTTTAATAACAAAATACAAGCTCTTTAGTTTCAGAGTTTTGTGTTTTTTGTAGCAATAACTCCCAGCTTGGTAGTACCAGTGGTATCTATAGTTGTGGCAGCAGCATTTGTTGATGGATCCTTATCTGGAAAAGCTACATAATAGTTAGGCTTTTGCTGAGCCAACCACAAATCAAATTCAGCTTGAGTCACCACTTTTATTACGCCCTTCATACTGTAGTGTCCATTGCCACACATCTGGTCGCAACTTATTTCATACTCGAAATTTGGGTTTTCAGTAATCTCCTTCATTTCGGTTGTAGTATATTTTGGGGTAAACCACATGGTAGTAGGAGTGCCGGGTACTGCATCCATTTTCAAACGAAAATGACTCAATCCAACATCGTGTATTACATCTCTTGCACCTATAATTAACTGTAATGGTTTATCTTTTACAGCATACATAGTTTGTGTAGCAACTATATCATCGTAGTTTTTACTATCATCCCATAACTGCCCAAGTGAATTACTATTTTCGTCATCAATATTTTTGTAATATTTCTTACCAAAAATTTTATCCTTTCCAGGATAACGAAATATCCAGTTAAATTGCTTACCAATTATTTCTACCTGCATCGCTTCCTTTGGCGCTTCACTTGTAAAGGTTAACCAGTTTCTTAAACCGATAACAACAAGTACGGTGAGTACAATTGCAGGTACAACAGTCCATATTAATTCAAGCTTATTACTATGAGCAAAATAATACACCTTTCGTTTATCACTTTCTTGATATTTATAAGCAAACCAAAACAATAATATCTGTGTAGCCACAAATACAGAACCAGTTACAGCTATTGTAATCCAGAGCATGGAATCCACTTTTTCACCATGATTACTAGCAGCTGGAAACGCAAGCAAAGTTTTGCCAAAATACAGCTCATTACAATAGTAGACACCTATCAGACCAGCAATGAGAAACCCAACCATAAAAAATCCATTCACTTTATTATGCTCTTTTCTGGCTTTCTCTTCGCCCTTTATTACCTGCACATATTCACTGGCTTTAGCAATTTGAAAAATTACTACAAAAACCAGAATAAAAACCGTAACCACAAGAATCATTGACGTTGTCATAATCTATACAAAGTTTTCTGTTCGTTATAATATTTTTAAGTATGGTGTATTAAACTTTCTTTGAAGAAAGGATGATAACGTGGCACCAAAGGCTTCTTTGCAAGTGCTTTTGGGACAAAGAATAAAATCATACCTACGAAAAATGCGGCAATCCCAAAATCTAACCAACTTAACGATACTTGGTCAGGTGATATACTGCCCATTACCATTTGAAAGAAATCTATCCAGTGTCCAAAGATGATAAGAACTGCCATAAATGTAACAAGTGTGTAATTTCTTTTTATAGCTCTCTTCATTAGAATCAACAAAGGACATAAAAAGTTGATAATAATGTTTAAAAAGAAGATGCCTTTGTAAGGGCCATCTACCCTGTGCTTGAAGTAAACAGTTTCTTCACTTATGTTAGCATACCAAATCAACATATATTGGCTAAACCAGAGATAGGTCCAAAACACTGAAAATGCAAACATAAATTTTCCAACATCATGCAGATGCTCCTGAGTGGCATACTCCATGTATCCCTTATTTTTTAGGTAGATGAGCCAAAGTGCCACCAAACTCATACCACTTACAAAGCTACTTGCAAATGTGTACCAACTATACATGGTGCTGTACCAATGTGCATCAATACTCATCATCCACAACCAAGGTACTGTACTACCAACAGTAAGCCCAAACCATACCAGAAATGCCGCAGCAAATTTTGTATTTTTTACAAAATATTTATACCCTGATTCTGTGTTCATGGGGGCTTCATCAGCTTCGCTACTTATCTGGCGCATTTTCATACCGAGATAGCTCCAAAGTGCAATAGTAAGAGTGGTCCAAATCAAAAAGAATGTTGGATTTAAAAAGCCTTGTTTACCTTTTAATATAGGATCCTTTTCAACAGCTTCCTTATCTATCCAATGATAAATATGATGATTATGATCTATAAAAACTATATAAATAAGAACGACAAAAGTAATACCGCCAAAAATGGGTACTAAGGTGGAAATAGCTTCGGGTACTCTTCTTATTGCTGTAGTCCAACCGCCCATAGCCATTGTAGTGGCACATATAAAAAACATACTGGCATTGGTAATCAATAGCCAAAAAATACTATTATACATTAAAGTGCCCCAGAACACTGCTTTCTCATGTTCATCACTGCTGAATCCTTTTGTTACTAAACCCACTACCAGTGCAATTGCACCTCCTATGAGCAAACCCATAGACCACTTTTTTAGTGAGGCTGGTACTTCAAATTGTTCTGTGAATGTAGATGCCATTTTTATGTTTTTATCGCTGTTGATTCGAAATTTATTTTGCTGCTACTGCTACAGTTGCCTCAGTTACAGGTTTGTTTTTATTTTGCTTAGATTTTATATAATGGATAACCTGCCACCGCTGTTCTCTTGTGAGTTGACTAGCATAGCTTCCCATTAAATTCTTTCCATAGGTTATGGAATAAAACATTTGACCTTCTGGCATGCTTTCATATTTTGCATCACCCACTAATGTGGCGGGCTTAGCTGCATAAGGACCATTTCCATCTTTATACAATGGGCCATTTCCATCTAACTTGGTTCCATGACAAATGGCACAGTTAATCAGGTACAAACGCTCTGCTTCTACCATTCCTATAGAATCGGGCATTGATATTGGATTAGCTATTTGTCTTGAGGCATAATAACTAACAGTATCTCCGGCCATATCTTTTGATACATGAAATGCTACTGCTTCATCTTTTGCAATTGTGCCGGGTACAGGAAGTCCATTATAATTTATTCCTGCATCTTTTAGAATTTCGGGGTCATTATAAGTTTCCACAGCACGGCTGTAAGCCATATCCGGCATGTAGATAGAACCCGTTTCGCGGCGCACATCATTACATGCAATGGCAATTAATCCGCATGATAAAATAAAAATATATTTCGCTTTCTTCATTTCTGAATCTTTTAAGCCGTTACAGGTTGTGATGATTTAATTAATTCCTGCTCTTTATCGTAAGTGCCAATCCACCAACCTTCTTCAGCAGTTTGTTCTTCTACCTGGGTAGCACCAGTGCTTTCTAAAAATGCTTTCATTTTTTCTACATCAGTTTTTGCTGTACATTCAAGTACCATTACAAATGTATCGTCAGTAGCACGACTATGGAATATATGTTTTTTAACGAAAGGAGCTAATTGACATAGATAACAAAATGATAGCACCATACCTATAGCAGCAAACAACACTGTTAACTCGAAAGTAACCGGAATCCATGCTGGTAATGAAAAGTGTGGCTTTCCACCAAAATTCAATGGCCAATCTTTTACCAAAATCCAACTAATACCACTTAAAGCAGTTGTTGTTCCTGTAATACCGTAAATAAAACCGGCAGTGTGTAAACTAGTTTCTCTTAATCCCATGGCATAATCTAAACCATGCACCGGAAAAGGTGTATAAACATCATGAATTTTATATCCTCCTACCCTTACTTTTTTTACTGCAGGAAAGAGTACTTCTTCGTCTGTAAAACATCCCACTACAAATTTCTTTTTTGCCATAGGGCTTTTTTTATCTTTTAGTACTTAATGTTTTTAAATGCCTTTTAATGATGAGCATATTTATGTGCAAAATCTTCCGGTGTTGAAGCATCTATTTCACTCATTTTCCCTTTATAACTTTCTCCAGTATTTTTCAGAACGTGCTTTATTTCAGCAATAGCAATGACCGGGAAATATTTGGAAAACAGGAAGAAACAAGTAAAGAACAATCCGAAAGTGCCTAAGTAAAATCCAATTTCATATTTTGTAGGACTATAGTACACGCTCCAGCTACTTGGCAGATAATCACGATATAGTGATGTAACAATGATTACAAAACGCTCAAACCACATCCCTACGTTTACTAACACACTCATGAAAAAGGTAACCGTAAGATTTCTTCTCATTTTTCTAAACCAGAATATTTGTGGACTTATCACATTACACGCCATCATACCCCAATAACTCCATCCATAAGGACTGAATAAGTTTGCACGGCTATACCAGAAAGTATATCCCTCATATTTATTCTGGCTATACCAACCCATAAATAATTCAGTTAAATATGCTATACCTACTATGGAGCCAGTAAGTACAATTACCTTGTTCATTTTTTCGATGTGACCAAGCGTAATATAATCCTGTAATCCATATACTTTTCTTAGAATAACCATCAGAGATTGCACCATGGCAAAACCTGAGAAGATGGCACCCGCCACAAAATAAGGCGGGAAAATGGTTGTATGCCAACCGGGAATAACAGATGTGGCAAAGTCAAAAGATACAATGGTATGTACTGAAAGCACCAATGGGGCACTTAAGCCGGCCAACACTAAAGAAAGACTTTCATGACGCTGCCAATGTTTTGTGCTACCACTCCATCCAAAGGCTGCAATACCATATAATTTTTTACGAAGTTTTGTTTTTGCTCTATCCCTTACAGTAGCAAAATCCGGTAATAAACCAGAATACCAGAAAAGTAGTGATACAGTAAAATAAGTAGATATTGCAAATACGTCCCAAAGTAGTGGAGAGTTAAAGTTTACCCATAGCGGACCTCTTGAGTTTGGATAAGGCATTACAAAAAATGCCATCCATACACGACCCATATGCCAGATAGGAAACTGACCGGCACACATTACCGCAAAGATAGTCATAGCTTCAGCAGCTCTGTTTACACCAGTTCTCCAACCTTGACGAAATAATAAAAGGATAGCGGAAATTAATGTACCGGCATGACCGATACCAACCCACCATACAAAGTTGGTAATATCCCAACCCCAACCAACAGTCTTATTAAGATTCCATTGACCCACACCGTAGGTAACTTCTTTGTATATACTGAAAATGCCAAATAATAGTAGTGCAACCGAAATAAAGAAGCCAACATACCAGAGTTTGCTGGGTTTAGCTTCGATAGGACGGCAAATATCTTCAGTTACCTGGTGATAATCCTTATCACCATATACTAAAGGTTCCCTGATTTGTGATTCGTACTTTAAATGCATTTGGTCCAATTAATATTTCAACCTTTATTTTTAAGGCAATTAATAATTATTATCCGTGATGTGCTTCTACAGTTTCAGCACCATTTACTTTATTCCTAACTTTTGCTAAATAGTTCACATTTGGCAAAGTATGTACTGGCTCCAATGAATAGAATAATCTTTGTTTGTTATCATCTCTATGTTGGGAAACTGCGCTTTTTGAATTGTTAGCATTTCCAAAAACAATAGCTCCAGCAGAACAAGCTTGTTGACAAGCAACTTTCACATCATTATCCACAAGAGGTCGGCTTGCCTTTTTAGCATTTAGCTTACCTTCTTGTAATCTTTGTACACAGAATGAGCATTTTTCAATAACTCCTCTACTTCTTACAGTTACATCAGGATTTAGTACCATTCTTGTGAGATCATCATTCATAACGCCTACCACTGCGTTTAATTCCCCAGACTCTACTTGGGCTTGCTGATTGGCAGGGAAGCTGTCTGCACCTGTATAATCTGCCCAGTTAAATCTACGAACTTTATATGGACAGTTGTTGGCGCAATATCTCGTACCAATACAACGATTATAAGTCATCTGGTTGAGACCTTCTGAGCTATGGTTTGTAGCAGCTACAGGGCATACATTTTCACAAGGTGCGTTATCACAATGCTGGCACATCATAGGCTGGAATACTACATCCGGATTTTCCATATCACCACTAAAGTAGCGGTCTATGCGGAGCCAATGCATATCGTGAAAACGTTTTACCTCGTTTTTACCAACTACAGATACATTATTTTCTGCGTTACATGCTATTACACAAGCACCGCATCCATAACAACTATTAAGGTCAATGCTCATGCCCCATTGTATGCCGGGCTTATCATAAGTACCGTAAATAGTACCCTGTGTTTCAAAATTTTCTATACCACCCCAAGGTTTCAATTCATGTTCACGTTCTTCTAAAATCTCATTTGGTGCTTTTTGGAATTGGGCCAATGTAAGTTCCTTCATCACCTCTACACGCTTACCTTGTGGCGTATCATAAGAACCATGTGTTTGCACCATAGCAATTGCATAGGTTTCTTTAGCTACTACACTTGCATCACCAGCGGTGAAATATGAGATATTATTAGCTTGCATACTGGTAAATGGAAATACGTCAACCCCACTACCTTCTGCCGTTTTACCAATTTTTGGTGAACGCCCATATCCTAATGCAATACCAATTGTGTTTGAATGTGTACCAGGTATAATTACAACAGGAAGTTTTTTAGACACCCCATTTGCTGTTATTTCAATAACCTTCTTCTCTGGATTAACTTCGTAGGCATCAGACTGACTACTATCTGATAAATCTATATCTAAAAGTGATTTAGCCATTGCCGGGGAAAGTATTGCATAGTTATCCCAAGTGGCACGTGTTACCGGATCAGGCATTTCTTGTAGCCAAGGGTTTGATGCACCTTGCCCTACACCTATTGCAATTTTTTGGTATAATTGAATTTCAATTTTTCCAGTTTTTTTAGTTGTACTTATTGCAGCTATAGATGTTGATAAGGCCGCAACGTTAAAAGTGGAACCACTTAAAATACTAGGAACTGATGGATTTACTAATCCAGACTGTAAGGCACTGTCCCAAGCAGCTTCGCCACCCAGAATTCCTGACCAATATTGCTTTAAATATCCCAGATAATCGATAGGAGCTCCAGACCACTTCATTAAACTATCTTGCCATTGTCTGGTTTTGAAAAGTGGAAAAATAGTTGGCTGTATTAGGCTATAATGACCAGTTAATGGTTCTGCATCTCCCCAACTTTCTAAAAAATGATTAGTTGGAAGAGAATATTTACACAATTGCTGAGTTTCATCAGCTTTTAAACTAAAGGAAACAGAAAAGCCAACATTTTTTATTGCAGCAGCAAATGCTTTGCTATCATACCACGTATAGGCAGGATTTGCATCCACAACAAATAGACCACCAATAGATCCAGCTTTCATGTCATTAATCAATGTGGCCATGTCAGCATCTACACCCATGCGGCTATTGTTGGTAAGGGACCAATCAATTGTATTGCCATAAGCACCAATAGATGCATTTATAGCATTTACAATAACCTGAATATTTGTATCATTACTACCGCAAACCACTAAAGCAGCTCCGGCATGTTCTTTTAAATCTTTTGCAGTTTTTGTAATACCTTCTGAGAGTTTTTTGTCAAACCCGGCATTAGCTACACCATTTAATTCATTGTAAAGTGCTGCTACAATTGCTCCAGTTTCTGAAGGTGCATGTAGATAACGGTCATCAGCATTTGATCCAGTCATACTTAGCACACTTTCAAATTGAATGTGGCGGCTCATGGATGGATTTTTTGCGTCTATCTTTCTACCATTGGTATATTGAACAGCATTTTCAACTGGGCTAACCCAAGTTCCTAAAAAATCTGCTCCAATACTAACTATTACTTTTGCATTATCAAAGCGATATGCAGGCAAAGCACGCTTACCGAAAGATGATTCATTGGCTAAAAGCATACCGCTTCTAGAGTCAGCATCATATACTATATGGCGTGTACCCGGATATTTATCCTGAAACTGCTTGATAGCGGCTAAAGATGTAGGAGAATTGATGGTGGATGTAAGAATAACAATTGGTTTACCTCCAAGCTTTACCATTTCCCCGGAAATCTCTTTATCTATAGCTTCAAATGTAACCTCCTTACCAGCAATAGCTGGAAAGCGAAGTCTAAACATATCATATAAATCAAGTACCGAAGCTTGCACACGTGCAGATGTGCTTCCTTTTGTAATGGGAGAATCCGTATTTCCTTCAATTTTTATAGGTCTGCCGTCCCTAACTTTTGCTATAATGCTTACAGTATCACCATCCTGGGCCCATGTGGAAGCATAATATTTAGCTACGCCGGGTATGTATTCCTCAGGGCGATTTACTAAAGGAATTGCCTTTTTAACCGGTATTTCACAACTTGCGGCTATAGCTGCAGCAGTTGTGCTAAATCCTAAATATTTCAAAAAATCTCTTCTGGGTGTATTGCCAGATAATAGGCCTGTATCGGCAGTTTCAAAAGGAAGATCTTCTTTAAACTCATCTTTGGCATCCTTTTGAAAAGCAGCTGTCTGCTTTAATTCTCCGAAACTTTTCCAGTATTTCTTTTGACTCATAAACCAATTTTCTCCTGTGGAGATTTTTATTATAAATAAATTACTGAATACCCGTTTTTATTAGTAATGACATTTCTGACATTCTGTGCCACCAATAGCTTCTACAGATACACTATCCATTTCGCCCTTTTTGATGGCGTCATGATATTTTTCATATATACTATAAAACCCATTTTCTGTAAACTTCACATTTGATTCACGGTGACAATTAATACACCAACCCATACTCAGATTACTGAATTGATAGACTTCATCCATTTTCTGTATTTCACCATGACAGCTTTGACAGGCTACTTTTCCAGCGACAACGTGCTGGCTATGGTTGAAATAAACATGATCTGGCAGGTTATGTATTTTAACCCATTCTATAGGTTTAGCTTTTTCTGGATTCCAGGTTTGACCAGATTCAAAACCTGCATATTTATACAATTTTTGTATTTCCGCGGTACCATTTACTTCTTTACCATCTGCGGTATAAAGTTTCTCTTTTCCTTTGTATTCATTGATGGCCATGTGGCAATTCATACATATATTTAGAGAAGGAATATTTGAATGTTTTCCTGCTTGTGCGCCTCCATGGCAGTATAAACAACTTATTTGATTTACTCCTGCGTGTACTTTATGAGAATAAAATATAGGCTGCTCCGGTTGATAATTTTGCATACGACCCAATCCAATAGCACCATCTACCGTCCAATAGCCGCCAAGTAAGAAAAGCGCTAGTATGGCCATTGTAATGTACGACTTATTTTTCCATACAGGTATTGGTTCTAAAGCAGGAGTTCCTTCTTTATCATCAGCCATTTTTCGTAAGCTACCATTTACTTGTAAAAGTGTAAATGACACAATTGCGAGTATTAAAGTAAGTATGCCGTAGAGTAATGTATTGTCAGAATCTGAAGCCGCATCGGCTGTGGCTACCACTGCACCACCTGCATCTGGATTAGGCACTGAATTGATGTAAGTAACTATTGCATCAATTTCTTTTTCTGATATAGCAGGGAAGGCTGTCATTAAAACACCATTGTACTCCACTTTTAAGTCTGCAGTGTACTTGTCTGTTTTCATAAATCCGGCAGGATTATGAATCCAAGCATACAATTGTTTACGATCGCTCCATGGGCCTCTTCCCTCTAATCCTGAAAGCGCAGGTCCTGTTAGTTTTTTGTAAACTGCATGACAACTGGCACAGTTAGCCGAGAAAAGCGCCTTTCCATCTTGTGCGGAAATATTATTGGAAAAAGCGAAAAAAATCAAAAAGAAGCCTGTAATGAGGCTGCGATGTTTGAAACTAAATCTTTTTTGAGGCATAGATTTTAGTGAATTGAGTCTTTGGAAGTTGGTTCCCAAAACGCTTGCAAAAATATGACACGGCTTTGACAATTTGAAAGGGTTGTTAAAATTTTTTTAATAATAATCCATTGTTGTTCAACATGTTTGCCTTCAAAGCCTTTGGTATGGCGCATTTTATAGAAAAACGGAATTCATAAAAATTGTTTCGTATATCATAAATCTATACGCCTATAATAGTCAAAACAACAAAATGTATGTTAGTAAATATGGTCATGGATACTTTTTTTATCAATGCTTCGAAAGCATATATCTTGCAGGGCTCGTTATTAAGCATATGAATCGATTAGCAATTTTTGCAAGTGGTGGTGGTACAAATGCAGACCGTATTTGTAATTTTTTTACAAATCATGAACTGATAAAACCCGAATTAATACTTTGTAATAAACCTGATGTAGCTGCCTGGACCGTAGCTGAAAAGCATGGACTTCCGACAGAATTAATAGAAAAAGAGCGTTTTTTTAGGGGAGATGCCTATTTACCATTGCTGCAAGCATATAAAATTGATTGGCTGATTCTTGCCGGATTTTTATGGAAAATGCCAACCCAACTTATATCGGCTTATCCTCAAAAAATTCTGAATATTCACCCGGCATTGCTGCCAAAATATGGTGGCAAGGGTATGTATGGTAGCAATGTGCATCAAGCAGTGATTGATGCTGAAGAAAACTTGTCTGGTATAACAATCCACTATGTGGATGAACAATATGACCACGGCACTCATCTACTTCAGGCTACCTGCCCGGTGTTTAGTGGTGATACCATAAATAGTTTGGCCACTAGAATACATGAATTGGAATACCGATATTATCCGCAAGTGATAGAAGCGGTATGTATAAAAGCTTAGATCCAAAAGGGGCATATTCTTAATCAAAATTTTTAACCAAGGAGAGGGCTTTAAGGAGATTTGAATTTTATAGATCTTTTTTCCAGCTTTTTTACAGAGTCAATTTTCCATTTTTAATACTCATTGCACGAAGTGCTTAAATATATCTATATCATATTGCTGTGAATCTTGTGTTCATGTAAGAAAATTTTGAATAGAACTCATCAATAAAAAATCCCCAGATTTAATACCGGGGACTCTTTATTGATATCTAATTTATTTCATTCGAATTTTTATAAATTCATGTACTTTCTCATAAGCTTCCTGGGCTGCTGCTTCATTATACCTTGGACTACTTGGATTGGCAAATGCATGGTCGGCATCAAAAATGTGCATTTCTAATGTCTTGTCAACTTCTTTCATATCTGCTTCAAATTGATTATACACTTGTGGTGTTATCCATTGATCTTTTGAAGCAAAAATGCCCAATACATCGCATTGTAATAATTGTAGCTTATCCTGTTGATGCTCTGGCATACCATAAAACATCACAGCTCCTGCTGCTCTTTCTCCCCCTTGTATGGCAGTTTGCAAACTCCAGCCACCACCAAAGCACCAACCTATTGAAAAGAATTTACTTTGAGCAGGCATATAGTTCATAGCCCCTTGCACAATATGAATGGCACGGTCATTTTGTACAGCCTGCATATATTTTGCTGCATCGTCTGGTTGTGTTGCTACCTTTCCATCATACATATCTACCGCTAAAACATTAATTCCTAATGCACGACTTAGTCTTACAGACTCCTTTTTTACATAGTCATTCAATCCCCACCATTCGTGTATGACCAAGAGATACCAGTTTGTAGGCAATTCTGCGGGTACCCAAAATGCATTTGCGTTAACCCCATCTTTACAGTCATATTGTATCATCTGGCCTTCCTGACCAACATATTTGAAAGGGATTGGTGCTTCATGCTTTTTTTGGAATGAAGGGTCCGAAGCAAATTGATTGAAATTATCACCTGCGGGTGCTTGGCAGCATGAAACTTGCTGTGCGTTAATTCTTGACACACTAATCAGCAAAATCAGTAGGGAAAGCATTTTCATTTTCATAAATCGATATTTTATTTTGTAAATTGAATGAGAAAGTTTTTTGCGTGAAAAAATCAGGCCAACGAAAAATTGTCACTCTTCGGGATTAAGCTGTGGCTTTTGTTTCCATCTATTTTTAATTATGTACGCCACTATTCCAATCCCAATCACTTTTAAACCTGATAGCATCATTTGCTGACCTGTACTAAAAAATATAAATATCCAAATGCTTACTGCAAGTATAATAGGCAATGGATATAATGGCATACGCCAAGCCATTGCTTTGGCTCCAATTCTTTTTCTAAGTAAAACAAGGCCAATGGCCTGACCAACAAATTGCACTAAAATGCGCATGGCCAAAATAGCTTCAATTGCTTCTTTCATTTTTACAGTTAAACTCAATATAAATGCAACTACTCCCAAAGCTAATAATGAAATATATGGAAAGTTTTTTGTAGGATGCAGCTTGCCGAAAACTGAAAAGAATGCCCCATTCTGCGCAGCAGCATAAGGAATACGACTATAACCTAATGTGGCTGAAAAGACTGACGCAAATGCTACCCATAATACTAATGCGGTTACAATTCTTGCAGCTATTGGTCCTGAAATTGCTGCTACAAATTCACTCACCACAAAAGAACTTTTCTGAATAGTTTCCAAGGGTAATACAGATGAAACACTAATATTCATTAGCATGTAGAGTAGAAAAATGCCAAGTATGGATATAATCATACTCTTTGGTATGTTTTTTTGGGGGTTAATTATTTCGCCACCCAAGTGGCACACATTATAATAACCTAAATAACTATAAACTGTTTTTACAGATGCAAAGCCGATGGCTAGTGCAAAACTTTTATCTATAACAAGGCCATGGTTGATATTTTGAATAGGTGCGGCCATATTTCCATAAGCAAAGCCACTTATTATTATCCAAAGTAATGTAAGAATAACGCCGACCCATAGAAATAAACTGATTTTGCCAGTGTCCTCCACTTTTCTGTAAAGCAATGTGATAACAGCTATTACCACAGAACCACTTACTATGCGGGATGTAACATCTGTGAGTGGTACCAAATAACTAAAATATTGGGCGAAGCCAATAGCTGCTGATGCAATTACTAATGGTGCTTGAATCATAGTTTGCCATACAAAAAGAAAACTCATAAGGCCTCCTGCTTTTTTACCATAGCATTCATTCAAGAAATTATAACTACCACCAGCCTTTGGAAAAGTGGCTCCCAATTCACTCCAAATAAAAGCATCACAAATACTGAGAACAGCACCGGCAATCCATGCGTAAAGAAACCAAGGCCCATTAAGTGTTTGTGCTACAAGACTCATTACTACAAAGGGACCAATGCCCACCATATCAATCATATTGATGGCACAGGCTTGCAATAAATTTATTTTACGTTCAAGTTTTGGAGTTTGCATGATACTGCCACAAAATAGGAGGAAATTTTTCCTGAACTCAGAAAAAATATTTTTTTACCTCTGGTAATAAATTTTATCTCGAATAGATGAATAAATCTTTTTCGATAACATTTCTTCAAAACTCAAAGTATGGTAACAAAACATAGACTTAAAATAGTGATTGCCGATATGAAAGCAGAACTATCCATGCATTTCTTTTACCCAGATGGCACCCTTGAATTTATTACAAAGCAGAAATAGGTAATATATGTGCAAATGAGAACGAATTTTGATTTTTTATTGGTTTATGATTTATTCAACCAAAAAATAGAATCAAACACTTATCCATATTGACTTTCAATATTTCATTACAAAGGCAATTGCATCATCTGGGTTTATTCAAAACAATGAATCCTTGAAAAGATTATGCTTTTATTTCTGTACGATTTGCAAAAAATAATTTGCGGTAATTCGATTTGTTATATTTTTAAGGCCAATTAATCAGTATAAACTAAACAGTACTGCTATGCGGAAATCAGACTTGGTAAATAATATTTCGGAAAAAACTGGCATTCCAAAAGTGGATGTATTAGTAACTGTCGAAACACTCATTCAAGAAATAAAAGAGAATATTGCCAAAGGTCAAAACATTTATATACGTGGTTTTGGGAGTTTTATAACAAAGAAAAGGGCTGCCAAAATTGGTAGAAATATCAAAAAAAATGTTGCTATAAATATACCTGAACATTATATACCTGCTTTTAAACCAGCCAAAGAGTTTGCAGCTGAAGTAAAACTTTTAAAGGTGGATTCTTAATTTTGCCACTATAATTTTTTACAGTGTCAAAAAAACAATGGATTGTTGCGGGTTTTTCCTGCTCATTATTAATCTTACTAGGATTTTTTGGTAAACGTACCAGTTCTGCACCAGCAGAATCGCCCATCATTGATTCTAATGCAGTACTTACCACCGAGCAAATTATTTCAGGCGCCAAAAAGGAACTGAATGAAACTCAACTACAAATACTTACTGCACTGGAGAATAGTGTGGTGCGAGGAAATGTGCAGGAACAGCAAATTAATACCTACAAACAAATTTCCAGACTTTGGATTGATAGTTTTCATAGACCAGACATTGCCAACTATTTTAGGGGAGAAGCGGCGAAATTGGAAAAATCAGAAAAAAACCTTTCCTTTGCAGCCCTCTTTTTTTTGGAGGACTTATTACTAGAGCAAAATTCTGCAAGACAAAAATGGCTGGCCGGAGAAGCTCAAACTTTATTTGAAAAGGGATTAGCAATAAATCCAGAAAATGATTCGCTTAAAGTAGGGCTGGGAGCCTGTTATTTATTTGGAGGCACATCAAGTACGCCCATGCAGGGAGTATCTCTTATAAAAGGGGTGGCTGATAAAAATCCAGATAATCTCTTTGCCAGAATGATGCTGGGCTTGGGAAATATTAAAAACGGTCAGTTAGATAAAGCACTTGAATATTTTCAATACATTTTATCTCGTGAACCGGATAACCTTGAAGCCGCATTTAATTTGGCAGAAACTTATGAGCGAAAAGGGGATAAAACAAATGCCATAAAGTGGTATAAAACTATCAGGGATAAAATAGAAGTACCTGAAGCAAAAAAAGAATTAGACAATCGAATTAGTTCCTTAGAAAATTAATTCAAATTATTAAAGTACTATAAACAATAAAATTATTAATTATGCCTTGTGGTAAAAAAAGGAAGCGTCATAAAATCGCAACCCACAAAAGAAAGAAAAGACTTAGAAAGAATCGTCATAAGAAAAAGAATAAATAATTTCTGGTAATATCAAGCAGCTATTCAGTGAATAGCTGCTTAGATTTCTTGTCTGTTTTATCTACATCCCCGCTACTTTACCCTCCTTATCTACCTCAAAGTGCCACCGGGATTATGTGATACTGCGTAATTTATGCAGTTGGTGTGGTGTATATGAAATTCTAAAGGAGAATATGTGAACAAAGAACTTGTAATAAATGGACTTGCATCTGGTGTGGAAATAGCCATGCTAGAAGATAAAAAATTGGTTGAGCTGCATCATGAAAAAACTGACGCACAATTTGCTGTTGGCGATTTGTACCTAGGTAAAGTAAAAAAATTAATCCCCGGCCTTAATGCCGCTTTTATAGATGTTGGTTTTGAAAAGGATGCTTTTCTGCATTATACAGATTTGAGCCCATATATAAAATCAGTATTACAATTTACAGAAATGAGCATGGAGGACAAATCTGAAAAAGGATTTGACTTCACAGAAATGAGTTTAGAGCCGGAAATAATTAAAACCGGTAAAATAAGTGAGGTATTTAAAGGTAAACCGGAAATACTTGTACAAATTTTAAAAGAACCCATTGCTGCTAAAGGGCCAAGGTTAAGTTGCGAAATATCCCTACCCGGAAGATTTATTGTAGTAACACCTTTCAATAATATTGTAGCTGTATCCAAAAAAATTCTTTCATCGGATGAGCGAAAAAGGCTGCTGAAAATTGTGGAAGCAATAAAACCAAAAAACTTTGGTATAATAGTACGCACTGCTGCGGAAGGAAAAAACACGGCAGAATTACATGAAGACATTACTAATTTGGTGCAGACTTGGAAGCAAATTCAAATAACGCTAGGCACTGCTAAAGCTCCTGCTCGTATATTAAGTGAGCAAGATAAGACTACTAGCATGCTGCGGGATTTGCTGAATGAGGATTTTAACCGGATTGTAGTTAATGACAAAAATATTTACAATGATACCCTTTCATATATCCAAAAAATAGCACCGGATAAAACGGATATTGTTTCCTATTATAATAATGGGTTGGCCATATTTGATCAATATGGAATAACAAAACAGGTAAAAGGAAGTTTTGGTAAAACTGTAAATATGGCCAGTGGGGCTTATTTGATTATTGAGCATACAGAAGCATTGCATGTAATTGATGTAAATAGTGGTTATAAAAGCATCAGCAATAGTCAGGAAGAAAACTCTTTGGCCACCAACTTAGAAGCCGCAGAAGAAATTGCCAGACAACTAAGGTTACGGGATATTGGAGGAATAATAGTTGTTGATTTTATTGATATGAAGCTACCGGAGAATAAAAGAAAACTCCAGGAAGCAATGGAAGAATTTATGCGTGCGGACAGAGCCCGGCATGCTGTACTGCCAATATCTAAGTTTGGATTAATGCAACTTACGAGGCAAAGAATGCGTCCTGAAGTATCCATAAACACAGCTGAAATTTGTCCAGGATGCCATGGCACAGGAAAAATAAATAGTACGCTTTTGCTGATGGATGAAATTGAAAATAAACTTAATTACCTCATAACACTTCAGCATAAGAATCTTTCTATTCATGTACATCCCATAGTACATTCACACCTAACAAAAGGGATTTTTACCATTCGCTGGAAGTGGTGCAGAAAATTTAAGATTGCATTAAAGTTAAAATCAGATACTGACTATCAAATTACAGAGTTTCGCTTTTTTGACAGCAATGATGAAGAAATAAGATTCTGATAATAGCAGCTATTCATTCTTAAGAAATTGTTTTTCTATTACTAAGATTCCTGCACAGCACTTATGAATATTGAGTGATATTTTGTTCATTTATTTACTACTTTGAATGTGAAGGACCCCCAAAATCTCTTATAAATTAGGGGTTTAATATTTGATGGCTATGTTCTGCTAGAATACACAGCGATTTCTTGAAGTATTACAATTATTTTATTTCGGTATTTGCGAATAGCGTGTTGCTTCAATTGAATTGAAGAGCCCAGCCTACAGGCATAGGCCCAAAAATAAATATATCCTACGATTCAGTATTTTTAGGGGTTAAATCTAAATGGGGTGCCGGAAAGATTATGCTATGGCTTATTTACTTGTTTAAGTTTTCATTTATATAATGGGAAATGTTTTAATATTAGTTGTTTAACTAACTAATTCGGTTATTTTTGCACTCAATAAAAATTAAAAATCGCTATATGAAGATTTTAGTATGTATTAGTAAAACGCCTGATACTACTTCCCGTATTGCATTTAAAGATAATAATACAGGATTTGATGATGCAGGTGTACAATGGATAATTAATCCTTATGATGAATGGTATGCTTTGGTAAGGGCAATTGAATTAAAGGAGAAAGACCCTACAGCTGTGTTGCATTTGATAACAGTAGGTGGAGCAGATACTGAACCCATTATTCGTAAAGCATTGGCCCTGGGTGGGGATGAGGCTATAAGGATAAACAGCAGCTCTGATGACAGTTTTAATATTTCTTCCCAAATAGCAGCAATTGCCCGTACGGGTGCTTATGACCTGATATTTACAGGAAAAGAAACAATAGATTACAATGCATCCTCCGTAGGTGGCATGGTAGCAGAATTACTTGATATGCCATTTGTATCGCTGGCTACAAAATTTGATTTAGCCGGGAATACTGCAACCATAGCACGTGAAATAGAAGGCGGTGAGGAAGTTTGTGAAGTAAATCTTCCTGTGGTAGTTAGTTGTCAAAAAGGGGTGGCTGAGCAAAGAATTCCAAACATGAGGGGCATTATGGCTTCTCGTACAAAACCGCTGAAAGTTGTAGAGCCTGAGGCTGTGGAAAATCTTAGTTCTGTGGCTGCTTATGAATTGCCTCCTGCAAAATCTGGAGTGAAATTAGTAGATGCAGACAACGTGGCTGAGTTGGTTCGCTTACTGAATGAAGAAGCAAAAGCAATTTAATTTTCGATCAAAAAATTCTAATTATTATGATATTAATATATGTGGATCAAGCTGATGGGTTTATTAAAAAATCAGGCTTTGAAGCACTGACTTATGGAGCAGCTTTAGCCGCTCAAATGGGAGTATCGGCTGAGGCAATTCTCTTGGGTGCTACAAAAGAAAATCTATCAGCACTTGGTATTTATGGTATATCAAAAGTGCATCATGCAGGAATGGAAGCACTTAATACAATGGATGCTCAGGTGTATGCAAAAGCTATTAGCGAAGCTGCTGCAAAAACAGGTGCTACTGTGATAATTTTCAGTCATAACCCTACGGGTAAAGCAGTTGCCAGCCGTGTATCTGCATCTCTCAAAGCGGGGCTAGTAGCAGGTGCTGTTTCACTACCTGACACCTCAAATGGATTCACGGTAAAAAAATCTGTTTTTAGTGGGAAAGCTTATGCGCATATTGCCATTCATACACCCGTAAAAGTAATTTCTATTAATCCAAATAGTTTTTATATAAAAGCTGAAGCATCTGGCACAGCTGACGTGGAAGCATTTGAGCCTACTGTTCAAAATGCAAGAATAAAAGTAACAGCTGTAAATAAGGTAACTGGGGATGTGCCGCTTACAGAGGCTGAAATAGTTGTAAGTGGTGGTCGTGGTTTAAAGGGCCCTGAAAATTGGGGTATTGTAGAAGATCTTGCAAAGGCATTGCATGCAGCTACAGCTTGCAGCCGCCCTGTGGCTGATGCACACTGGCGTCCTCACCATGAGCATGTGGGTCAAACTGGTTTTCAGGTGGCACCTAATTTATATTTTGCTATTGGAATATCTGGTGCAATACAACATTTGGCTGGTGTGAACAGAAGTAAGACTATTGTTGTTATTAACAAAGATTCGGAAGCTCCATTTTTTAAAGCTGCTGACTATGGTATAGTTGGAGATGCTTTTGATGTGGTACCAAAGCTTACCGCAGAAATTAAGAAACTAAAAGGTATAAGCTAAAACAATGTCCTTTGAATATTGAACCTCCTTCGGGAGGTTTTTTGTTTTAATATTGGTCCTATTTTTTCAATTTATTCCATCTTGCTTTGGCTACATCAAGCAGTTGAAAAGCATCTGGAGAAATTTTTAGTATAAATGCTGCCGCAATGATGATGGATGAATATACTACTGAACGCAGTATAATAGCAAACCAACCACTCATATCTTGAAATAGAAAATACACGCTTGAGAATGCCACAACGCCGGCTATTAAAGTATAAACTGTTTTGATGGTAAAAGGTTGCATATTAAACTTCCTTCTTATAAATTCAAATCGAACAAAATTATATACAGAATAGGCAATCAATTCCGCATAAGCGGACCCAATAAATCCAAATGATTTTATAAAAAAATAATTGAGAGGAATCAATAATAATAATAAAAGAACCCCACTTAAAAATTCGAATTTCCAAAAATTGGATGCTGCTATTACTGTACCATTTAAGCCGGTGCCTGCATCTATGATTTTGAGCATGCCCAGCACAAACATGGCTCGTAGGCCTAGTGCATAATCTTCTTGAATATTGAAAACTTGTAACCCATCTTTTGCATTGAGCCACACATTTCCAAATATCAATATAGCCAGTAGCAACATATTGATACAACTCCGCTGATAAATGCGATGTATTTCCTCATAATTCTTATCCTTCCAGGCTCTTACTAAAACTCCTGTTGCTATGGACTGAATACTCCGTTGTGGTATTTGAATCAGATTGGATGCGTACAATGCCAGAGAAAATATAGCGGTTTGCTCCAATCCCTTTAGGCTGGCAATGGTAATGCCAGCAATGGTCTGCCCCATGGTTGTAATAACTGTGCCGCCATAAATCAGCAGCTGCATACCTACCATTTTTTTACGATACTTGATGGTGGCCCTACTTGGTTTTAAGGTAAGATGCATCAGTTTATTTTGCCATAAAAAGATAATCAGCGTAAGTGCCAAAATGATATAGAGAAATGAAAAAAGAAGTATAAATTGATGAAAACTTATCCATTCAAAAAGATATAGAACAATCATAAAAAATGTAAGGAGTCTCATGCCAGTTTCTCTCAAAAAATTGGTGAGTACAGTTTTTTGCATGGCCCACATATAACCCTCAAAAACACTATAGAATGTAATACCACAGGCAAACACAAAAATCCAATGATAATAATCTACTAAAATGGAAGCATTTTTTGAAAATGTATTAATGATAAAAGGCTCTACAAAATATCCTAAAATACATACCCCAGTAAATCCAAAAACAACCATCACAAGAGATCTGCCCAATAAATCATTTTCCTTATCTGGAATATTGTCTTTGTAATAAGGATAAAACTTATACAATACTACTATAACTCCTAAGCATGACAGTACATAGATATTATTACCAATATCAAAAAATAATCTGGTAAGGGCATATTGCTCTTTTGTAAAACTTCCATTCTTTACAAATATGTAAGTATTTATAGCACCTATTCCAACTCCAAGATACACCAAAATGCTACTGACGATACTTTGCTTTCTTATGCCTGACATACTGATAAATAATGCTGCTTTAAGGTTTTACTTCTTTAATACGGATGTAAAAATTATTTTCAATCCATTGTGAATCAAAATATTTTGCATTGACTTTTACCCATTTTTCAGTAACAGGTTTTATTCTTTTTTCTTCCTTATTTTTCTTTAATACCAATGGCATATCGAAACCAGTTATGCAACTATCCCACCGCATACAGATTTTGCTTTTGCCTTCGTAGTAATAGCTCAACTGTGGTATCGTGGTATTGCTGAGATATTGCTCATATACTTTATTAAAGTTGATACCGCTCTGTATATTAATATATGCTTCCACCTGTTTACTATCAACCGTTTGATGATAAAAAGTGCTTTGCAATCCTCTTAAAATATTTCTCCATTTTTCAGTATCGTTTATAACATGGCGAATGGTATGCAGCATATTGCTCCCCTTATAATACATATCCCCACTACCTTCACTGTTTACGCCATAAGCTCCTTTTATGGGCATATCGTTTCTGATATTTTTTCTTATTCCTTTATTGTATTCATTGCCTGCGGTTTCACCATACATTGATTCTGTAAAGAGGGTTTCTGTATAGTTAGTAAATCCTTCATGCACCCACATGTCAGCAATATCATTTGTGGTGATATTATTGCCAAACCATTCATGCCCACTTTCATGGATGATGATAAAATCCCAAAGTAAACCCCAGCCACTTCCCGATAGGTCAGTACCTCTGTATCCGTTTTTAAATCCATTGCCATAGGCAACTGCACTCTGATGCTCCATACCTAGGTGTGGTGACTCTATCAGTTTATACCCATCCTCATAAAAAGGATATGGGCCCAACCATTTTTCAAAAGATTGTAGCATTTGTTTTACCTGCTTAAACTGTGGTTCTGCTTGTTTTTTATGATAGTCCAGCGTCCAGTAATTAATATCGAGTTTCCCTTTTTCACCCACAAATGTTTCCTGCCAATTTTCATACATACCTATATATGGAATGATATTGTAATTGTTGATTGGATTTACAACTTCCCATTTCCAGGAGTTCATTCTATTTTGAAGCGGTTTTGTGTCTATCAACCTACCATTTGCTATAGCTTTCAGCGTATCTGATACAATCATGGTAATGGAGGCTCCCCTGTCTGGTTCATCGGCTTGAAAATCTTTACAGGGGTACCATACAGAAGCACCAAGCCCTTGGCAGGCTACACTCATCCAGGGCCTTCCTAAACTATCTTTTCTCCATATACAGCCACCATCCCAAGGTGGGCGAACAGCTTCACGAGGAGTGCCTTCATATTCTATAATAATTTTTCCTTCATTACCTGCATAAAATTTATCTGTTTGAATATGATATACAAAGGGACTTACCTGCTTTGCAGATACTATTTTTCCATTTTGTATAATGGATGTAATGGTTAATGGGCTTTGCAGATCTATCTGCATAATGGTGCTTTTATTATGAAGCACTTTATAAGTGATGCTACAACTGGCTTTGATAGATTTGGTATTGAAATCTGGGGTTACAGTAATATCGTATCGTTGTACATCCCACCAGCTACGCTCTGTAGTATTACTGCCACGAAGGGTATCTGCTTTGGTAAATGATTGTGCGGATGAGGGCAATACAATACTAAAAAGTATAAAAGCAATAAGTAAAATCTTAATACGGATACACTTGTTCATACGGCAATGATAGGCAATAATCGTAAAATGATACTGTGGGGTTCTTGTTCCCAAAAATTTGACTTTTATAATATGGAAATACAATCATACTTGCATCTTTATATTTCAATTACATTCGTGCTTTGATACAAGATAAAAACGAGTTGCAAACTGACCAGGAATTACTGGAATCTTTTTATAAAGAAAAGGACAACCGCTTGCTGGGTCCGCTTTTGCAACGATATACCCTATTACTTCTGGGTGTGTCCATGAAATATTTAAAAAATGAAACGGAAGCAAGAGATGCTGTGCAACAAGTTTTTATGAAAGTAATACAAGAGTTACAACATACACAAGTTACCTATTTTAAAAGCTGGTTGTATATGATTGTGAAAAATCATTGTCTGATTCAAATTCGGAATCGGCAATCGAAGTCTTTTATGATAGATACAGATGGCATACAAATATCAGATGAAGTATATGACAGGGAAATCCATATTGATAAAGAAAATAAATTAGTTTATTTACAGCAAAGTCTAAATGACTTGAATGCAGATCAGAAACTTTGTATTCATTTATTTTATGAAGAAAAAAAATCGTATAAAGAAATAACAGCTACAACGGGTTTCAGTATACTACAGGTAAAGAGTTTTATACAAAATGGAAAGAGAAACCTGAAGATATTAGTAGAAAAAAAACTGCAAGATGAATCAGGAAGAAATAGATAATATTTTTAATCATAAGGAGTATGATGTGCCGGATGATGAGCTAATAGAATATGCTTCTGACAAAGCTGATACATCTACACAGCATAAAGTAGAAGCCGCAACACAGGATGACCCATTCATGCAAGATGCCTTAGAAGGGATTACTGCTATGCAGCAAAAAGATAAAATTCCTGTAGTAATAGAATTGCTGAATCAAAAGCTAAATAATGACTTACGAAAAAGTCAAAAAAAACATTCAAATGGCATCGAAAATATTAACTTGATTCTACTTGCATGTGGAGTTCTTCTTATAATTATTCTGATTGTTGTTTATTTTTATTTGTTGGTTGGTTGATAAACAATAGTATGCTTTAGTTTTATTTCCATGTGTTATAATGTAGCCTATATAGAACAAAATACTGCAATACTTGAAGAACGATATGCAGGTATTTTTTCCACGGAGTGGAATAAAAAATCTGTGTCAGCTTTACTGCCTATCTATTTTTTTGCGAGTGGATTTTCTCATCCCTTACTCCCTATCATAAAGCACGACGGAATTTTTCTTTATGAGTGGGGATTAGTACCAGCATGGGTTAAAGATGAAAAAACGGCAAAAGAGATTCAAGTAAAAACATTAAATGCAGTTGGTGAAACTGCTTTTGAAAAAGCATCATTCAAAAAAAGTATTTTATCAAAAAGATGCTTGCTGCCAGTACATGGATTTTATGAATGGCGGGAATACAAAAAAATGAAATACCCGTACTTTATTAAGCCTACCGAACATACTTTTTTTTCGCTTGGATGTCTATATGAAAACTACGTAGATTTTAGGACTGGCGAATTAAAAAATACATTTAGCATTATAACAACTGTTGCTAATCCATTGATGGAAAAAATACATAACCTGAAAAAGAGAATGCCACTGATTATAAACGCTGAAGATGAAAAAAGATGGGTAAACCCACATTTAACTGTTGATGAAATAAAAAATTTAATCCAGCCTTATGATGAACATAAAATGAGTGCATACACTATTTCTAAAAATGCTAGCAGTGTAAGGTTAGACCGCAATGTGCCTGAAATAATGAAACCAATAGAGTATAATGAATTATTAGAATTTATTTAAACCCAATGCTTCTAGCGAATTTAAATATAAGACAGAAATAATAAAATTTCAGATATTTATCATTGCTATTAGGAAAAATTGTCTATTTTTATGGTCCCCTGAGTTTGATTGTAACACTTTTTAAGTGCATTTAATCACTTAAATTAGTTGTTATGTATTGATGCACGGAAGATTGGGTATTTTACTAAAGCCATACCTAAACTGCCCTAGATTATTTTTTGAAACACTTTTTGTATTTATTCATTTTAAAATATAAACAATGTTAAAAATCAGACTATTTACTGCTGCAATTTGTTTCTTCGCTACCATTCAGGTATCCGCACAAAATTTTTCAAACTTTTTAGGCAAGGCTGACCCAAGGGAGTTTGGAAATGCTATAACCCAACAATTGGATAGCACTTTTTTGGTAGGCGGAAGTTATAGAAACAGTTTCTATGGGAAGGACTTTCCCGCCTGTATTCATCTCCGTAAAAATGGATCTTATGATTGGGCCCGTCAATACAATTTGACCGGACAGCCAGATGCCGAAATTAAATATGTAGAAGCCGTAAGAAATACTGCTGGCAATAAAGATGGGTATATTGCATTGATTGGTGCATCTTCTAGCATTTTTGTGGCTAGGCTCAATAATAATGGCACAGTGGCTTGGGGTAGAAATCTTACAAAAGCTAGCCCTAGTATGCTGGTACAAAGAATTAAACCTGTATATAGTAGTGCCACATCTTCCCCTTCTTTTTATGTGCTGGCAAGTGACTACAATGCAGATGAAGAACTTGTTATAAAACTAAGTTCAACTGGCACCACAATTTGGCAGAAAAGAATTGGACATAGCACTAGTGGAAATGAATACATATTCAGAGATTTAAAAGTAACAACTGACAGTGGATGTGTGATTACAGGATATGTGAATGAAGGTGGATTGAGTAAGCCTGTAGTATTTAAAATGAGTAGTACTGGCTCCGTTACCCTAGCTAAGGTCTATGACTTTTTTAGCACTGCGTATAGTGGAGGATTTGGCATAGCACCTACCACAGGAGGTTATGTAGTAACGGGTGAAGAAAATTTTGGAGATGATAATCTTACTTTTAAAGTAACTACAGCCGGGGCAATTACTTGGGCATATAAATATACGAATGTGGGTGTGAATGAATTGAACGGGCAAGCTGTGGTTTCAGATGCAGCAGGCAATATTATAGTAGCCGGTGCTAATTATAATCCAAGTGTTTTGAATGATGCATTTATTATGAAATTAAATTCTTTGGGAACAGTAACCTTTGCCAAGGAATATTATGGCCATAGCGATGTAAATGATTTAAAACTTACTATACAAGGAGGTTATGCTTTTGCGGGCACTTCAGACCCAAGTAACGTTTTATCTGACATATATGTAGTGCATGCCAACTCCAGCGGAACTATTGCATCTGCATGCCCACCTGTTACCATTACTTATACCCGTGTATCGCCAGAATTTAATTCTGTAGTAAATGCAGGTTATTACATAGGAAATAGTGCTCTTACAAATAGTATTGTTACTATCAAATCCCCTGCAATAACAACAGAAGAAGTAAGGTGTGGTACCGCCATTCCAGAAAATATTGTTGCAGACAATTCGACTTATCAGCTACAGTCATATTTTGCCAACACCAATACACTCAATTTAAAATTTATCACAAATAAAACAGACAAAGAGAAGTATGAAGCAAGCGTGATGAATATGCATGGTGAAATAGTAGGGTTAAAACAAATTTCTGCCAATGTCTTATCATCATTACAAATACTTACTGCCCAATCCGGTTTGTTTGTGGTAACAATTAGCAGAAGAGGCGAAATAGTAGCACAACAAAAAGTGATTTATACAAAATAGTATTTTAATAACCGGATGATATAGTTGACTTTGTGATGAAAAGTTAAAAGCCAATATTGATAAGTGTTTGAGGTTGAATTTTGGCTGATGAAATGGTATAGAATTAAAAGTAATAAATTGTTCTTAAATGCATAGGTATGCAGCATTTCTGCTTTACAATAAAATTCAACTGCATCATCTGGGTTGATATAGATAAGGCTCCGCCTGCGGCGGAGCCTTATCTATATTTTGAATTATAAAAAAAAATGTTCTATAGCGACAAAGCACTGCAAGTATAATTCCGTTTAAACAATATTTTTTATCTAATTCACCAGCTCTTGCAATTTCATGATCAGATCTTCGCCTCTCAAATTTTTTGCTATTATTTTTCCATTAGGATCAATCAGCATATTAGCGGGTATACCGGTTATATGATATTTTAAAGCCACCTCATTTTTCCAAAATTTCAAATCGCTGATATGGCTCCAGGTAAGATTATCTTCACCAATTGCCTTTATCCAGTTTGGCATATCCTTATCTAATGAAACACCCAAAACGGTAAAGTTTTTATCCTTAAACATTTGATAAGCCTGCACTACATTTGGGTTTTCTAGGCGACATGGTTTGCACCAACTTGCCCAAAAATCCACCAAAACATATTTGCCCTTAAATTGATTTAAACTTACGGGATTACCGGATGTGTCTGGCAATGTAAAATCAATGGCATCAGTGCCTACAGCACCAATTTTATCCCGCACAATTACGTCCTGAATATTTTTTGAGAAGCGACTATTAGCAGCATCTCCAGTAAGTTGTTTGAATCTTTTTTCCAAAAGAAATACATCTTTATTCGGCTCCGTATCATAGCTATAAGCTAATAATAAAGCTGCTGCCGGGGAACCTGCTTTGCGTGTCATAAAACGGTCTATAGCACTTTGATACAAATTATAAGCAGTATTGAGCACCACCATCATTGAATCCCTTGAAATAGGATCAGAAGACATTTGCATTTGATTTCGATAATATGCAGTATAGTCATTAAGTGGCTTTACTTGATAAATAAATTCTTCATAGTCATAATTATATTTAGACCCAGCCACTTGCACATCAGAAAAGTCTGCTTTAGTGCCAGATATTGTAATATTATCATTACCCATAAATAATACAAAATGCTTATCGATATCCGGTATAGTTATCACATGAGCATCAGGTGATTTTGCTTGGCCTTTTAGCACAAATTTTCCCTTCACTACTTTTGCATTTGCCAGTGTATCATCGCCAGAATAATCAACCAAATAAACCTGTGTATTTTCAGGTAGCATTTGCATAGAAGCATTTATTGTAAAACCTGCATCTGCTGCTTTAGAGCTTTGACCATTACTTAGGGTACAGCTGCATAACAAAACGATGCATCCAAAAATTTTATTTTTCATTGTTCCTTTTTAAATGTCTTTTTTCGAGTATCTCTAAGACGTGGTGCAAATTAAAACCTTTCATCTGAAGTAAAATAATGTAGTGAAATAGTAGGTCAGCTGCTTCATTGAGAAAAAGGTCGTCATTATTATCTTTACTTTCAATCACCAACTCTACCGCCTCCTCTCCTACTTTTTGTGCTACTTTATTGATTCCTTTGGAAAATAAAGATGCCACATAAGAATTTTCTGGAGACATTTTTTTTCGCTCCGCAATGATGTTTTCCAGTGTTGAAAGAAAATCGGATGATATGTTGGTTTCATTCCAACAAGTATCTGCCCCAGTATGGCATACAGGCCCTGTGGGTGTGGCTTTGATAAGAATCGTATCTGCATCGCAATCTGCGCAAATACTATCCAACAATAGATAATGGCCACTCGTTTCGCCTTTTGTCCACAAGGCCTTTCTGCTGCGACTATAGAAAGTTACGTTCCCAGTTTGATTGGTTATATTTATTGATGCTTCATTCATAAACCCAAGCATTAAAACCTTACTTGTTTTACTATCCTGCACTATGGCAGGAATGAGTGCATCAGCATATTTTGAAAAGTCTAATTGCATAATGTTAAAATTATAATTTATTCAAATTCTTACATGAATTTTTTCTCCTGATAAGTATTCTTTTAGCTCAGGAATAGCAATTTCCCTAAAATGAAAAATACTTGCTGCCAATGCTGCATCTGCTTTCGCCATATTAAACACATCAGCAAAATGATGCATTTTACCAGCACCTCCACTTGCTACTACTGGCACAGAGAGCTTATCGGATATTTGCTTGGTTATATCTAATGCAAAGCCAGCTTTAGTACCATCATGATTCATTGAGGTAAGCAGTATTTCCCCTGCACCTTCATTCACTGCTTGTACAGCCCAATCTATACATTTTACTTTAGTGGCTTGGCTGCCTCCATTTAGATATACATACCATTCCCCATCCCTGTCTTGTTTTGTATCAATAGCGAGTACTACACATTGGCTTCCAAATGATTTTGCCAATTGGTTAATGAGGGTTGGGTTTTTGAATGCCGCCGTGTTGATGGAAACCTTATCGGCGCCATTTTCTAAGAGAATATTTACATGTTCTACTGCACTTACCCCACCACCCACAGTGAATGGAATATTGATATGATGCGCTATTTTATTTACAAGATCAGCAAGCGTTTTTCTTTTCTCTACAGTAGCTGTAATATCAAGAAACACTAATTCATCTGCGCCTTGGGATGCATAGAAAGCAGCAAGTGCTACAGGGTCTCCAGCATCTCTTAGATTTTCAAACATGGTTCCTTTTACTGTTCGGCCATCTTTAATATCAAGACAAGCAATGATTCTCTTTGCTAATCCCACGCTACTCATATTTTGTGGTACTTTACTCATGTATTATACTTACTCAATTCGTTTAATGTAATTCTGTTTTCATAAATTGCTTTACCAATAATGACTCCTTTACAGCCTATTTTTTGAAGGGCTTTTACATCATTGATGCTACTTACACCACCACTGGCTACTAATTGTACAGTAGGAAAAAGCTCAATTATTTTTTTATATAGATTTATGGCCGGGCCTTCCAATTTCCCATCCTTTGACACATCCGTACAAAATACATAATTCAACCCTAATTCAATATAGTATTCAAGCAATTTTTCTATCTTAATATCAGATGTTTCCATCCAACCATTAATGGCAATAAAGTTATCTTTTACATCAGCCCCTAAAAAAAAATGTTCCGCACCATATTTCTTTATCCATGACGCTAATAGTAATTTATTTTTTACTGCCAAACTTCCAATGGTAGCATAAGTAGCTCCTGCATTAAAACAATTTTGTAAGTCTATTTCTGTTTTAATTCCACCACCAAAATCAATCTTCATTGTTGTTTTTGATGCTATGTCTTCTAATACTTTCCAGTTTGTTACAGTACCTGCTTTTGCTCCATCCAAATCAACAATATGCAGACGAGTAAATCCCGCAGATTCAAATTGTAATGCTACTTCTACAGGATGATCATGATATATTTTTTGGAGCGCATAATCTCCTTCTGTTAGTCTTACACATTTACCATTTATGATATCAATAGCCGGAATTATTTGCATCTTTTACAATTAAATATGATGTATGAAATTTTTCAAAATTTGTTCTCCGATATCGGCACTTTTTTCGGGATGAAACTGAACTCCATAGAAATTATTTTTGTGTAATGATGCACTATACTCTATTTCATAATTTGCCTTGGCAATGGTATCCAAGCCAACTGCAGCATAGTAACCATGTACGAAATAACAATAAGCTTTGTTTTCTATTCCCTCAAACAAATTTGTTTTTAAATGCTGTATCTGATTCCATCCTATTTGAGGTACTTTATATAGTTGTCTATCCAAAGGCATAAATCTTTTGATCTGTTCATTAAAGATGCCCAAACAATTTGTATTATTTTCTTCAGAATAATTACACAAAAGTTGCATACCAAGACAAATGCCTAATACAGGTTGTTGTAAGTTGACAATTACATTATCCAATTTTCTCTCTCTTAAATATTGCATGGCCGTACTGGCCTCCCCTACTCCAGGAAAAATTACTTTATCTGCTGATTGAATTTCGTAAGGGTCATCAGACACTATTGCCTCTACTTGTATGCGTCGCAATGCATACAATACACTTTGAATATTGCCTGCATTATATTTGAGAATAACGATTTTTTGTTTTGACATTTATTGGCTTATTTTATTTACCTTTGAACTAATGCGGTAGTAGTTCAGTTGGCAGAACATTAGCTTCCCAAGCTAAGGGTCGAGAGTTCGAATCTCTTCTACCGCTCTTTCTCTTATTGCTTTAATTTTTGATGGTTTGAATAAATTTTTTTGTATCTGCTCTTATATCTGTACTCCCTTCTAAAAATTTGATATATGCGCTACCAATAATTGCACCATCAGCATATAAACATGCAGTATCAAAACTTGTTTTATCCTTTATGCCAAAACCTACTAATACTGGATTTTTTAACTCCATAGATTGTAGCTTTAAAAGATATTTACTCACTTCTTCCATATTTTTTTCTGAACCTGTGGTTGATGAAGATGTAACGGCATACAAAAATGCATCATTACTTGCATCCATTAGTTTGATACGCTCTTCACTTGTTTCGGGTGTGATGAGAAAAATAAAATCTAAACCATATTGCTTTAGGATATCTGCATATAAATGTTGATATTCATACAATGGCAAATCGGGCAGTATCAAAGCCAGCACTCCAGCACTTACAGCATCTGCACAAAAACGCTCAAATCCATATTGCAAAACAGGATTCATATACCCCATTAAAATTAAGCCTGCTTTTATTTTGCCACTAGGCAATGATTGGAGTTGTGCAAGCAACAATGGAAGAGTCATACCATTCTGTAAAGCAATAGCACTACTTTGTTGTATGACCAGCCCATCTGCTAATGGATCGCTATAGGGCATGCCTATTTCTATTATGTCTGCGCCATAATCATCTAAAGCTGTTATTATTTCCGGCAGACTATTTAATTCAGGATAACCTGCGGTGCAATAAATATTGAGTACTTTATGATCAGCCGCTTGTATTATCTTTTTTATTCGCTTCATGATGATTATAAATAGTTCATATATGTGTCAAGATCTTTATCTCCTCTTCCACTTAAACAAATAACAATCCTATCTTTTTCCTTTAACGGTAAATGATGTAGAATATGCAGCGCATGTGCCGTTTCTAATGCAGGAATAATGCCCTCTGTTTTGGAAAGATGTATAGCTGCTTTAATAGCTTCTGTATCTGTGGCACTCATAAATTTTGCCCTACCCGTTTCATATAAATATGCATGCAAAGGTCCTATACCGGGATAGTCCAAACCCGCAGAAATACTATGTGGTTCCATAACCTGCCCATCACTGGTTTGCATAAGTAAACTTTTACTGCCATGTAATATTCCGATGGTGCCAAGCTGTGTAGTAGCCGCAGTTTTGCCAGTTTGTATCCCTTCTCCTGCGGCTTCTACTGCAATCAGTTGCACTTCCTGCTCTTCAATAAAATGATAGAATGCTCCTGCCGCATTACTGCCTCCTCCTACACAAGCTATTATATGTGTGGGATTTTCTTTTCCAGTATCATGCAGTAGTTGCTTTTTTATTTCTTCACTGATTACACTTTGCAATTTTGCTACCATATCTGGATATGGATGTGGCCCCACCACACTTCCAATAATATAGTGTGTATTTTCCGCATTATTTATCCAATCTCTTATAGCTTCATTGGTGGCATCTTTTAAAGTCTTGCTGCCACTTGTGGCTGGAATAACTTTTGCTCCAAGCATTTTCATACGTGCCACATTTGGGGCCTGCCTTGCTATATCCTTCTCTCCCATATATACAATACATTCCAAACCCTTGAGTGCACATACAGTGGCAGTAGCTACACCATGCTGACCCGCACCTGTTTCGGCAATTATTCTCCTTTTACCAAGCCGCTCTGCTATCAATATCTGACCAATGGTGTTATTGATTTTATGCGCACCGGTATGACATAAATCTTCTCTCTTTAAAAAAATATTAGTATTAAACTGCTTACTTAATCTTGATGCAAAATATAACGGCGTGGGCCTTCCTACATAATCTTTTAATAAACTTTTATAAGCTTGCTGAAACGATGGATCTAAAATGATAGACAAATAATTTTTTTGTAAATTTTCTACATTCTTGTACAACATTTCAGGAATGTAAGCTCCACCAAAGTTGCCATAATATCCATGCTCATTAGGATCTTTATTTATCTTTTCCATGATATAATATTATTCATTATTATTTATTCTATACATCAATTTTAAGTATGATTTAATGTGGCTATAAATTGCTTTATCTTTTTCATATCTTTTATGCCTGGCATTAATTCAAACCTGCTGTTTATGTCAATTGCAAACAAATCTTTGGCTACTTTATCCTGCATGAAGAATTTTAGATTACTAGTATCATCTTCTCCAATACCGCCACTCAAAAAATAAGGTTTCGAAATATTTTTGCCCTTCAATAAATCCCAATTAAATTGTTTTCCTGTACCCCCAAAAACGGCATCACCAGTGCTACTCACTGTACTACCTGCCGTATCAAAAAGATACATATCTGCTACATCCGTGTAGTCCTTTAACCTCCACTCCAAATGATCTTTATCTGATACTCGAAATGCTTTGATTACTGAAATATAATTTGATATACGCTCACAAAAATGCGGGGTTTCATCCCCATGTAACTGTACTAAATACAAACCACACTGATCTACCGTTTTTACTATTTCCTCCTCAGTTGCATTTACAAATACACCTACTTTGTTGATATTTCCTTTAATTGATTTTATATCTGTTGGCTTTAAGTGATGATATACATATCTAGGAGATTTTGGATAGAAAATAAACCCTCCAAATGATACACCCATTCCCTCTAACTCATATACCTGATCTACCTGTGTCAACCCACATACCTTTAACCTCATGACTTTAAATCTTTTATAAATTGTTGGCATGCTTCACCGGGGCTTGATTGCTTCATAAAAACTTCACCAGCTAAAAATCCCTTGAAACCATTCTTCCTGAAATACCTTACTTCATCTACTGATTGAATACCACTTTCTGCTATTAATATTTTCCCTTCGGGAATTTGCTTTGCCATCCTGATACTCTGATCAATATCTACTTGAAATGTATTTAAGTTTCGATTATTTACTCCTATCATCAAAACATCCTCACATATATGCCCTATTTCATTTTCTTCATGTAATTCTAAAATAACTTCCATCTGATAATCTTTGGCTGGTCCTGCCACATCACTCACCTGCACTGTCGTGAAACAGGATGCTATTAATAAAATCACATCTGCTCCAAATGCTCTTGCCTCTGTAATCTGCCACTCATCAATGATAAAATCCTTTCTGAGAATCGGCTTTGATGTCAACTGACGTGTGGCCATTAAATCATCTAAAGACCCTCCAAAATATTGTTCATCCGTTAATACAGAAATTCCAGCTACAGATACATCATAAAAAGGAATGACTTGCTGTGGTTCAATGTCTTTATGGAACCATCCTTTACTAGGACTCTTTCTTTTAAACTCTGCAATAATGCCAGAAGAATCATCTGAACACAATGATGCAGCCAAAGAACGCCTCGGAGAATGCCAAAAAAAACTTTCATTCATAAAACGCTGTATAGAAGAAAGCGGTTTAAAGAAAGCAATTTCTTCTTTTTTTGTTGATATTATTTGATTGAGGATGGACATGATGGATATGGGTGCGAAGTCTCTGACTTCGCAATTTTTTATGTTCTTTATAGTTTTAAACTAAAATCAAAGGATCAATTTCAATTTTTTGGTTATCAATTAAATATGTTGCCGCACTTGAATAGATATAGGCACTTTTATCCTTTACGATTTTTTTAATTAAAGGTTCGGCTTCTATTACCTCTTTGGAGTTAATTGCTTCATCTAATGAATTAATGATATGTGGACTACTATTATTTGTCCATATTTGATAATCTTCATTCCGGTTATGCCTCGAAGCATAGTAAGCAAATTGGTGTAGCATCCATAACCTTCTTTCTTCCTCTTCTGTTTGAATTATTTTCATCATGAGGTGATGGGTGAACTTCTTATAATCCCTAATAAAGTCGCTGAGTCTAAAAGGTAAATTCGCTTTAACTAATAGTAGCAAATAGGAAGGCATAATACAAAATGCATGAAGTGATATCCCTTTATTTTTCCGTGCAAATTGTAGTGAGTCTATAAGTATGTCACGATAATTGGCATGGGTAAATAAATCAATATAGCCACACACTTCAAACTTGAGTGTATGTATTGTATATTGATTCATTATGGCTGGCGTGTATTTTCCGTCGTTCATTTTTTTATTTTTTCTACAGTCGGAGACTGTAAAGAACATATAATATCACGAAGTCAGAGACTTCGCCTATTGCATCTCCAACAGTTTTTCCAAACATTTCCAGGCCCTTCCACTTTCCAAACTAATTACTGCTGCATTAAAAGCGTCATCATATACCTCATATTTTCCCGTACAGAAAAGTCCCATTGCGGCATTAGCAAGTACAACCGCATTTTGTGCCCAGCTTCCTTCTCCTTTCAAGATTCTGATAAATATTTTTGCAGCTTCATCAGGAGATTGTCCGCCCAGTATATCTTCAGCATGTACCAATCTTTTGCCTAAAAATTCAGGGCTAAGAATTTGTTCACCATTTTGAGTAATCACTTTTGTATCATTAGTAAGAGATATCTCATCATAGCCATCCAGTCCATGAATGATAGTAAATGGTTTATCAGTTTGTTGAAGCAGATAAGTATACAGTCTTGCCATTTCCAAATTAAAAACACCAATCAATTGGTAAGTCGGATTTGCAGGATTAACCAAAGGACCCAGCATATTAAAGAAAGTACGTGTAGCCAAGTTCTTTCGAATTGGGGCTACCGATTTCAAACCCGGATGAAACAGAGGAGCATGCAAAAAACACAAACCCGCATATTCCAATTCCCTTTCCAATTTAGTTTTATCAATAGAAAAATGATATCCAATATTTTCCATCACATTAGATGCACCGCTTATGGAGGAGGCACCATAGTTACCATGTTTCGTTACTTTTTGACCAGCACCAGCTACAATAAAGCAGCTAAGGGTAGATATATTAAAAGTATTTTTATTATCACCACCGGTGCCTACAATATCCAATGTATCGTTTCCTGCAAATGCAATAGGGATACAGAGTTCCAGCAAAGCGTCTCTAAAACCCAGTAGTTCATCAATAGTAATACTGCGCATTAAGAACACAGTAACGAATGCCGTAATTTCATGTTCATTAAAATGATTATTCCCGATTTGAAGCAAAACATTTTTCGCTTCCTGTCTTGTCAATGTTTTGTGTTCGAAGAGATATAAAAGAATTTTTTTCATAGCATAAATTTAAGATAGTAACCAATTTTTAAGCAGTGGTTCCC
>CAXYYO010000016.1:0-64830 GCA_964293305.1 uncultured bacterium
TGTATTTTCTATGTATAATCTATTGTTTTTGTTTCCCTCAAAAACCACACATAGTTGGCCTTGCTTTTCAGACACCATAATTTGATCATTCAAGTTGTCATCTGCCAGAAGAGTAATAGAAAATGGTTTCCCTACCACTACTTCTATTTCACCATTCATATCGGAGAATAGAAGCATGTCGAAATCGTGATAATCAAAATTGCTTACAACCAATTTTCCACTTCCGTTTAATGGTTTACTTTGAGCTATACTCCTAAAAGAGTTGGTAGTAAACATAATGATTGCGAGTAGCATCGCTGATCCTTGTTTGAACTGTTTCATTTTTTTAAATTCAATTCTTAATAATTAGATGCAAAAATGAAATGGAACTGGAGAGCAATAGCTGCATAATATGATATGGGACTAATTGAATTGGTATCAAATTTCAGTTTAAAGGGTTCAAATCTTCTAACGAATTCAATATCATTAAATTAGAAATTAAATAAACTTACTAGTTAGATATTTTTGGAAACCTTTCTAATAAATATTCTTTTGGTGAAACCCCGGTTATTTTCTTAAAAGATCTATTAAATGTAGCCTTACTATTAAGGCCACTGTCGTAGGCAATGCCAAGTAGGGTTTGTTTTTCTTGTTCTCCTGCTTCTAATTTTTGGATAACGGATTTAACCCTAAATTCATTGATAAAATCATTAAAATTTTGACCCGTGGTGTTATTGATTATTTTACTTAAAAAAGATGGATTTGTTTTGGCATGGCGAGAAAGTTCAGATAGAGTAAGTTGAGGTTCTAAAAAAAGTGACTTGTCTTGAATTATTTCTTTCAGCTTCCTAATCCATTCATGCATGTCATCTGATTGAATTTCTTTTGGGGCCTCTGCAATTACTTCAGATTTAGAATAATGTGATGCTGATTCACGTGCTACAATTTGACTATCCCCTGCATTGAATGAAAGGAAATGCCATTTATCGGAATAATTATAAAAACCTGCTATACTAAGATAGTAAGTTACAAAGCCTAAACCCAAATATGCGTACCAATCAAATCTGAAACTATTGCCACTATTTATAAGACCAATCAAATCAAAAATAAAGAAAGTGAAAGCACCAAAGCCACATAAATAAATTAGGTTTCTAAGCCATTTCAAATCTAATTTGTGAGTGGATGAAAAGTTATCTTGTAAATAAATACGATATGCTTTGAAGGCTTGCAATGTTTTAATGAGGTAGTAGGAAAAAGATAAATATCCAATTAAAGTAAATAATTTATTTTTATCTAGTTCAGCAAAAGGCCCCTTTGTGCCAAATTGTGTTAATTCACTATAATCAAAAGGATAATAAAATCCAACATCAATAAGTGCTTTACCAACTATTAATACGAAACAAGCTATGGGCAGAATTAAATGATAATAACTGATATGCCTAATGTTGAATTGAGCATTAGTAAGACTTAGAAAATAAAAATAAACCAAAGGCCCAAGGAGTAGCATGTTATTAAATGGAAAATAAAACATGAAACTGGTATAGGCATTATGACTATCATACCAACCTGCAAAGCCAAGCATCCAATAAGCTATTTTGATGGCATTTAATAGTAACACTCCACCTAGTAACATGTCACTCATTCTTTCTTCTTTTCGATAGCGAAAGAAAAATAAAAAAGCGAAAATTATTGCATGCAAAAATGGAACAAGGAGTAAGCTACTGTAGATATTAAAATCAAATAGCATGAATAAAAATCATTTTATAGTGAGCTACAATAGAAGAATTAAAGTCTTAAATCGTAAAGGCCAGATTAATTATTTCCTGCTGCTCTTGCTGATGAATTTTATTATACCCTGTAGCGGTGGCGGCTCCGGGTTTACGACTTATAAATCCATAATTAATACTTTTCAGATTCATTTGTAAGAAGGAAGCTGCACCCATATTCAAGGGCTCTTCCTGCACTCAAAACCAAACAGCTTTTGAATATTTTTTATACAATTCTAATAACTGTTTTATTGGCAGTGGATAAAGCTGTTCTACTCTTATAATGGCCACATCTATTCTATTATCTTTTAGTTGCTTTTCTGCCAAATCAAAATAAATTTTACCTGAACAGAATAATACTTTTTTAACAGAAGAAATATCGCTTATAAATGAATCATCAATTACTTCTTTAAAACCTCCATTTGTAAATTCGCTAACAAATGAATAAGTACCGGCATGGCGAAGATTTGCCTTTGGCGAAAAATTGATGAGTGGTTTACGAAATGGCCATGCCACCTGTCTTCTAAGTGCATGAAAAAGGTTTGCAGAAGTAGTAATGTTTGTGATAACCATATTCAACTCAGCACACATTTGTAAAAATCTTTCTAATCGTGCACTGCTGTGTTCAGGACCTTGGCCTTCATAACCATGAGGCAGTAGCATCGTAACACCATTCATCCTATTCCATTTTTGCTCACCAGCGCTTATAAACTGATCAATCATGGTTTGAGCACCATTACAAAAGTCTCCGAACTGGGCTTCCCAAAGTACTAATGCATTGGGATTTGCCATAGCATACCCATATTCAAACCCAAGAACACCATATTCACTTAATAAAGAATTATAAATTCTAAAATGTCCGGAAGCACCACTAATATTTCCTAATCTGTTATAAGCTTTATTATTTTGTTCATCCCGAAGTACCGCATGTCTATGGCTAAATGTACCTCTCTGTACATCCTGCCCACTCATACGTACATCATTACCATCAAGTAACAAAGTGCCGTAAGCAAGCAACTCCCCGTTTGCCCAGTCAATCTTATGTTCAGACTGATATAGCTTTGTTTTATCCTGCAATATTTTTTCAATTTTTTTCAATGGCTTAAAATCAGTAGGCCACTGCATCATGGATTGAAAAACATGGTCAAAATTAGCTTCGCTTACAGCAGTAATAGGAGAAGATTCAAAGTCTGAATCAGTAGCACGTCTTAAACTCTTCCATGCCATTTCAGGTGCCTGATAACTATAGGGTAATGGATTTTGTCTTACTTCATCTAATCTTTCTTGTAATCCTTCCCAAAAACTCTTCTGCATTTCATTTGCTAATTCTTTTAACTCCGGCTGTCCCGCTTGTAGCAAATATTCTGTATATACCTCTCTAGGATTTGGATGCTTTTCTATAAGATTATATAAATGTGGTTGGGTAAACTTCGGATCATCTCCTTCATTATGACCATGTTTACGATAACAAACCATATCAATAAATACATCAGAATTATATTGTTGTCTGTAGCGTGTAGCTATTTCCACACATTTTATTACTGCCTCAGGGTCATCACCATTTACATGCAATACAGGTGCTTGTACAGCTGCGGCCAATGAAGTACAATAATCACTGCTCCGAGCATCATCAAAATCTGTAGTAAAACCTATTTGATTATTGATTACAAAATGTAAGGTACCGCCTGTATAATATCCTTTGAGGTCAGACATTTGTAATACTTCATATACAATGCCTTGTCCAGCTATGGAAGCATCACCATGAATTAGTATTGGGAGAATTCTATCAAAATCGCTATCGTATAATATGTCTGCTTTAGCCCTGGCAAACCCTACAACTACAGGATTTACGGCTTCTAAGTGCGAAGGATTGGGCATTAATTTTAGATGCACAGTATGGCCGTTGGTTGCTTGCACATCACTTCCATAACCCATGTGATATTTTACATCCCCACTGCCCATAGTCTGGTCTAATTTTGCAGTACCTTCAAACTCACTGAATATTTGAGCATAGGTTTTACCCATAATATTAGCCAGCACATTTAATCGACCTCTATGTGCCATTCCAATTATTACTTCCTGAACCTCATTTTCTGCGGCTGTATTTATGATAGCATCCAAAGCAGCTATTGTGGTTTCCCCACCTTCAAGAGAAAACCTTTTTTGACCGATATATTTGGTGTGTAAGAATTTTTCAAACATCACACCTTCATTCAGTTTTTTGAGTATCCGTTTTCTTTTTTCAATGGAAAGAGGGGTTACAAATTTTTCCTCTATTTCTTTTGTAAGCCAGTTTATTTTATCCTGATTGCTTATATATTTAAATTCAATGCCTACCCGGTTTGCATAGCAGTTTGTAAGCTTTTTGAGAATATCTCTTAAAGTAGCGGGGCCCATGCCTAAAAGATTTCCAGCTTGATATACTTGGTCAAAATCGGTTTCACTCAAACCAAAAAATGATGGCTCAAGATTTGCGTTGCGATTTTTTCTTTCACGAATAGGGTTGGTATGTGCAATAAGATGTCCCTTATTTCTATAACCTAGTATCATACGGTACACCCTTATTTCACGCATCCAGTCTGTTGTTGATTCAGGTGCAACGGTATTATTTGAAGGGGCAATCTTAGTTCCCGATGATTGCTGAGTCATGGCAAAATCGAATCCTTCAAAAAATTTTTTTAATTCAGGCTCAACCGCATCAGGATTACTGATAAAGGCTTGATACATACTTTCTATGTATGCAGGATGGGAATTTGTGATATAGGTGAAATCTTTCATTAACAATCTATTTTGAGCGTCGCAAATATCGTTGAATATGTACAACCAATGATAGCAATTTTATTTAAAAATTATTTTTTCAAAAAAACATAAATTCTGTACTGATTATATCAAATTTTGATTAATTTTGGAATGTAACAATTTTATTAACAATTTAAACATTCATGCTTATGAAACGGTGTTTAATCAGTGCTGTAATGGCACTATCTTTTGTCTTTTCAGCTATTTCCGTAACTAACGCTCAAATTGATCCTTTCAAAATCTGTTTTACAGATGGCTTCGGCTATTTGTGGAAGTATTCTCTAACTAATGATGGCTCAGATCCGGCCTATTATACAGGTCAAGGCACTTGTACGCTTGAGGACGGCAATGTGTGGTTTGCATCAGGTACTGGTTATTTTCCAAATGGTGCACTCTCCACTGGTACTATTGTACTGAGAGCAGTAAATTCATATCCTGACCAGTGCAAAACACAGACAGATTCATTCACCTATTCAGGTACTGGTATTGGCATTCTTACCTCTGCCGGTATTACAAAATGGACAGGATCTGGTACATGGTTGAGTTATTGTTTTGGCAGCGTTGCGGGCTCTGGTACCTGGTCTTTATCAGGTAGTAAAAAAGAATGCTCTCAACTGCTCGGACGGCCTGTAAACAAAAATGGCATTACACCAGCGAGGTCAAAATCAATATCCTCAATAAACGTAAGAGCTACTCCAAATCCAATGATCACAAATACAAATATTCAGTATGTGCTGGATCGAAAAGCTCAAGTGAATATTACGATTTATGACATGATGAACCAGCCCGTAGCTGTGTTGGTCAATGGTATGCAGGAAGTTGGCAAATACAGCATTAAATGGAATGGTGCTTATGCATCTGGTCTTAATGCTCCAACTGGTTTGTACAAAGTAATTGCAGTAATAGATGGTATATCAACATCTACCTCATTACAAATAGTGCGTTAAAAATTGATTACAAAATAGCTGAATTAAAAGGTCGCTTTTGCGGCCTTTTATCATTTACAAATAACTACATCAAAATATAAAAAAGTTATTATCACCTAAAAATTTGCGTAAGCAATAAGATTAAGGATTGGTATTAAACTGTAATGAGATTTTTTGGAATACTCAAAATAATTTAGTTGACCACTTTTTAATCATATATGTCTAATAACCCGTCTGGCAGTACTAAAAATATTTCCTTTTTAGTTTGATCAATGATTTTTAAAGATGCTTCATGTACTGGTAACAATACTTCTTTCTCATTCCATTCCACAGCTAATAAAATTTGGTGTGGCATTTCTGTAATATAGTTTACGATACCAATGTATTTTTCTTTATCGTATACTTTATATCCTATCCAATGTGCTGGTGAATTTTTGGGTAATATTTTTTGAAAATCGAGATCCTTTAACCAAACTTTTTTACCCACTAATTTCAAGGCTGCATCCCTACTATTTACCTCCTCCGTTTTTACATAGCTTGAGGTAGCATCTTTATTTTCAATAGTATCTATAAAAAAGGGTACCGTATTATCCGGACTCAATTCAATAAATATTACTTTTATTGTTGATAGCGCTTTCTTTTGAATGAGATCATGTATCCAAAGTAAATTCCCATGTAAACCATGTGCAGCAGCAATTTTACCTAGTTGGATATATGAGGTTTCAGTATTTGACATGATGCAAATAAAAAAAATCCTGGCAATACCAGGATTTTAAAAGGATTATTTCCCAAATAAATTGAACTAACTTTCTGTAGGTGCATTATCTGTAGGTGCTACTGGAGTAGCATCTGTAGCTCTTGCAGCCATCTGAGATCTACGTTTGTCCTTGATGGCCCTAATGTGTTCTTCTGTACGGCGCTTGGCATTTTCCTCATGTTCAACATGCCATTTTTGAAACTTTTCCATCGCTGTAGCCTCATCAAATAAACCCAATTTAACACCGCGAAGTAAGTGTTTGAGGAACAATACACCTTTATAAGAAAGAATTCTTCTGCAGGTGTCTGTTGGCATAGCTCCTTTATGAAGCCATTCTAACGCTTTCTGACGATCTAACTGGATAGTGGCGGGCACTGTCAGTGGATTGTAAGTACCGATTTTCTGGATAAATTTTCCATCACGGGGAGCCCTTGCATCGGCAACTACTATAAAGTAGAAGGGGCGTTTTTTACTTCCGTGTCTTTGAAGTCTGATTTTAACTGCCATAATTTAAATAGAAATTTAAAAGGCGAACAATTGGGTTTTATTAATAAAAAATGAATGGCGAAGATACAATGACATCTTCTATTTTGCCAAAATATTTTTTGAATACATCATTTATATTCCGACTAACTATCTTCTCATACCTGGCATACGCATACCTGGAGGCATTTTATTCATCATCTTCATCATTTGCCTCATTTGATCAAATTGTTTTAAAAATGCATTTACTTCTTCAATTTTTTTCCCGCTACCATCTGCAATTCTTTTGCGGCGGCCTGGATTAATTACATCTGGATTGGCTCTTTCAAAAGGAGTCATGGATTGAATAATACATTCCACATTTTTAAATGCATCATCACTTATATCTATATCCTTTACGGCCTTTCCCACGCCTGGTATCATTCCCATTAAATCCTTCAGGTTACCCATCTTTTTTATTTGCTGAAGTTGTTCTAAAAAATCTGCAAAATCAAACTGATTTTTACGAATTTTCTTTTCTAGCTTTTTTGCTTGCTCTTCATCAAATTGTGCCTGAGCTTTTTCTACAAGGGTGGTAATATCACCCATGCCCAATATCCGCTGAGCCATTCTTTCCGGATAGAATACATCGAGGGTCTCCATTTTTTCACCACTACTGGTAAATTTTATGGGCTTCTGTACAGTATATTTTATGGATAGTGCTGCACCTCCTCTTGTATCGCCATCTAACTTGGTAAGTACAACGCCTGTAAAATCGAGTCTATCATTAAATGCTTTTGCTGTGTTTACAGCATCCTGACCCGTCATGGAGTCCACAACAAATAATATCTCTGATGGTACAATCGCCTTCTTAATATCCTCCACTTCAGTCATCATGGCTTCATCAATAGCAAGACGACCCGCCGTATCTATGATGATTACATTTTTATTTTTTGATTTGGCTACTTTGATAGCATTTTGAGCTATATCAACTGCACTCTTATTTTCCCTTTCGCTATAAACTTCAACCTGAATTTGCTCTCCAAGTACATGCAACTGGTCTATGGCCGCAGGCCTATATATATCAGCCGCCACCAGCAATGGGCTTTTACCCTTTTGTGTTTTTAAATAATTTGCCAACTTTCCGGTGAATGTGGTTTTACCACTACCCTGCAAACCTGCCACTAGAATGATAGTTGGATTATCGCTTATATTAAAACCTGCTTCAGAACCACCCATCAATTCAGTAAGCTCATCCTGCACAATTTTTACCATCAACTGGCCTGGGCTAATAGCATTGATTACTTTTTCTCCAACAGCTTTATCTCGAACTTTATCGGTAAACTCTTTTGCAATTTTATAATTGACGTCGGCATCTATCAATGCCCTCCTTATATCTTTTACAGTATTGGCTATATTTAAATCATTAATGCGCCCTTGACCTTTAAGATTTTTGAATGCACTTTCTAACCTTTCAGTAAGATTATTGAACATATTTTTATTTTTCGGATGGCAAATATAGGTGGGTCTTTTTATTTGGTTTTATGTCTGTAAAGCAAATCCTTATTTTTGGCCCCCAAATAGGAAATATGATTCAACGAATACAGTCGCTTTGGCTGCTACTTGCTACAGCCGCTACATTTTTCAGTATTAAACTCCCATTTTATAGTGGCTTATACAAGGAATTGACATCACAAATTAATCTAACAGGTCAGTCCACATTTTTAATCCTTCTTTTTTCAGTGATAACAGGAGTATTAACTATTGTTGCCATCTTCTTGTTTAAAAAAAGAAAATTACAATTAAAAATCGGTTTAGGTTCCTTAATAATGTCATTCATTACAATACTTTTATATTTTCTGGAAGTAAAAAAATACAACAGTGGTGTATATGCTTTATCCATGCTTATAATACTTTCCGTTCCTATATTTATTTTATTAGCGCTAAGGAGTATTTATAAAGACGAAAAGTTAGTAAAAAGCTTAGACCGTTTAAGACCATAAATCTAATATATAAAACTATTTTATGCAAGTACCTTCTATGGCAGAAATGATGATGAATGGCCAACAACCCGAGGTTTTATTTTGGGTGGGTTGTGCTGGAAGTTTTGATCAGCGTGCACAAAAAATTACAAAAGCGTTTGCTTTGATATTGGATAAAGCAGGAATATCTTTTGCAATATTGGGTAAAGAAGAAACTTGTACGGGTGACCCTGCCCGTAGAGCGGGCAATGAATTTTTATTTCAGATGATGGCCTATCAAAACATTCAAATATTGAATGGTTATGGTATCAAAAAAATTGTAACTACCTGTCCACATTGTTTCAATACACTGAAAAATGAATACCCAGAGTTGGGTGGCAATTATGAAGTTATACACCATACAACACTACTGCAACAACTCATAGATGAAGGTAAAATAAAAATGAAGGAAGGTGGTAGTTTTAAAGGTAAACGAATTACATACCATGATAGTTGTTATTTAGGCCGGGCAAATCAAATCTATGAAGCACCCAGACATATACTTGAAAAATTAGATGCTGAATTAGTTGAAATGAAAAGATGCCGTAGTAAAGGACTTTGTTGTGGTGCGGGTGGTGCTCAAATGTTTAAAGAAGATGAACCCGGCACCAGCCGTATCAATATAGAACGTACGGATGAAGCACTTTCATTGCAACCAAATGTAATAGCCGCAGCATGCCCATTTTGTAATACGATGATGTCCGATGGTGTAAAAAACAGAGAGCAAGAATCAAACGTACAAGTGTTGGATATAGCAGAAATCATTGCAGCAGACATGATATAAGTCGTTATGAAATACATAATTCATTAACTTTTTCATATATTATTAGACCCTCCATTTTTATTTTGTGATTTAAGAAAAAAAGTTTTTTGAACTGACAATAGTGATTTATCGCTAGTCTATCTACGTGATTAATAGGCATACCCTATAATCCGTTAACAACCGGAATAGCTTCGCTTCAATATTATTTAAAAAAAATATTATGAAGCCCTGCATTAAATGCTTATTCCATTATTTCCCCTGTAAAAGCCAATGCCTAATTGTTGAGTATAAAAGTATTTATACCCATTCTACTGGATATAAAAATAGTCTATGGTTGACTGTTGGATATACAAAAAAATCAACATTTTCGAATCCTAAACTAGCAGAAAGTTCGACTACATTTTATGCATTTTGCACACTGAAATGTAAGCTTGTAATAGCAAAAGAAATTGTAGGTGCACACCTGAGATATAATCTTGATGAAAGTAATATAACTGCTAAGTATATAATACCATCTTTTATAGGATTAATAGATTTCATTCGAGAAAAAAAACTTAATAGTTTATACTACAAACAATTTGTTGATCAAATAACCCCATTTGATACCAGCTGAAATTTTCGAAGGGTGCAAATGCACCATTTTAAAAAAAACTGCTAAAAAAATACACACTAAGTCTTGAGAAAAAAAGTCAATACGCAATAGTCTTATTGACTCATTACAAAATTATACCAAAATAAAAAACTTCTTTTATGAGAACTTTAAATGCTTTAAGCTGCATAATACTTTGCAGTACACTATTCTTTTCATGTAGAAAAGCAGAAACAACAGCCATGTTAAATGGCACATTAAATTCAGAATCAATTCAAAAAAAATCACCAAATATTATTGTAATATTGGCAGATGACTTTGGTTATGAACTGCCAACCTATACTGGAGGTCAGTCCTATCAAACTCCAAATCTGGATGCGCTTGCAGCAAGTGGAATGCAATTTACACAATGTAGATCCTTGCCGCTATGTAGCCCAAGCCGCTTCCAACTGATGACTGGAAAGTATAACTTTAGAAACTATACAACATGGGGAATTTTAGATCCTTCGGAAATGACGTTTGCAAAATTGTTGAGAGATAATGGTTATGCCACTTGCATTTCAGGCAAATGGCAATTGGATGGAGGTGATCAATCAATAAAAAGTTTGGGTTTTGACTCTTATTCGGTAGCAATGCCTTTTATAGCAGGTAGTGAACAGGCAGCTGAACCAATAGAAAATTATAAAAATCCAACCATCTATCAACAAGCAACTTTCTCTACATCAGCCCAAACAAAAGATAAATATGGTGAAGATATTTTTCGAGATTATATGCTTCAGTTTATTAAAGAAAATAAGAAAAATAAATTTTTAGTTTACTGGACACCAAATCTTGTTCATAAACCTTTTTGTCCTAGTCCAGATGATCCAGCATTTGCAACTTGGGATAATAAGAAGAAACAAAAGCCAGAGGATGCAATTTATTTTCCATCGATGGTAAAATATTTAGATAAAGAAATAGGAATTTTAAGAAATGCATTAGATAGCATGAATTTACTGGATAATACATTGATACTTTTCGTAGGCGACAATGGCACTCATCCTGATATTACATCTGTTTATAATGGCCACCCTTTTAGAGGTGGTAAATCTTTTACACTAGAAGCTGGCATACATGTGCCAATGATAGCAAGTATGCCAGGTACAATTGCTTCGGGTTCAACAAATAAAAGTTTAATAGATTTTACAGATTTTTTTCCGAGTATCTCTGAGATTGCTGGAGTAAATACAAGGGGAATTGACTCTCTGGATGGAGTAAGTTTTGCACCACAACTTATAGGATTGCAGGGAACTCCTCGTCAGTTTGCATACGGATGGTATAATGGAAATACGAAAAAAAGCACTGATAATCCATTATACAGATATGTAAACAATTCTACTTATAAATTATATAAGAGTGAATCAGCAGATTATACATTTTATAATTTCATAAAGGATCCTTTGGAGGAAAATCCAATTCCTGAAGAAAGTTTAACCCCAGAAGAAATTAGTATTAAAGAATCAATGATGGTCGTAATTAACAGATACCAATAATTTAGTATCTAAATTGTCAAAATGCGAGGCTACGGCTTCGCATTTTTTTATGAATGATAATAATTCATTGCTTCAAAAATTTAGATTTGTCAATACTTTATCATTTAGAAATTATGGAATCATATTAATAACTTTTATCCGAAAGCAACTTTATTAACCTTTCGCTTACCTTTCCACCCTAAAAGATTGAATATGCCTGTACTTTCTCCATTTAATTTGAAAGGATGGATTGATGAAAATAGAAATTTATTAAAGCCTCCTGTTGGCAATCAGTGTATATATAAAAACGCTGAAAATTTTATTGTTATGGTTGTAGGCGGCCCCAATGCCAGAAAAGATTATCACTATAATGAAAGCGAAGAATTGTACTACCAGGTAGAAGGAAATATGGTGTTGAAAATTATTGATGATGGTGTGCCAAAAGATATTCCTATTAATGAAGGTGATATGTTTTTACTACCACCAAAAACGCCGCATTCACCCCAACGGCCTGCTAACACAGTTGGCCTGGTAATAGAGAAAATAAGAGAAGATAAAGAGCAGGAAAAAGATGCCTTTATGTGGTTTTGTGAAAACTGTGGTAATAAGCTTTATGAAGAATTTGAATTCATAACAGATATTGTATCTCAACTACCGCCAATCATGAACAGATTTTATGGCAATCAGTCTTTGTGTACCTGCTCCAAATGTGGTACCATCATGCAGCCTCCGGTTAAGCTTGCATAATAAATATTGATGATATAGAACTAACATGAAGATTGACATCCACACCCATATCATGCCTGACAAAATGCCAAACTGGACAAAGCGTTTTGGCTATGGCGAGTTTATACATATAGAGCACAGAAACTGCCAAGCTTGTATGATGAAAGGGGATAAACTTTTTAGAGCTGTAGAAGAAAATTGTTTTAGTGCGGATACAAGATTGAAGGATATGCAAGAGCAGCACACAACCTGTCAGGTTTTGAGCACCATACCCGTTCTTTTCAACTATTGGGCACAGCCAAAAGATGGATTAGAAACATCCCGTTTCTTTAATGACCATCTGGCTGAAACAGCATCAAAAAACCCCAGTAAATTTATTGCAATAGGCACTGTGCCTCTGCAGGATGTGGACTTTGCCATACAGGAAATGGAGCGCTGTGTACATGCCTTAAAAATGCCCGGACTTGAAATTGGCACTAACATAAATGGCCTTAATTTAAGTGATAAAAAATTCTTCCCCTTTTTTGAGGCAGCAGAAAAATTAAACTGTTCTTTGTTTATTCATCCCTGGGAAATGATGGGTGAGCAGGATATGCAAAAGTATTGGCTACCTTGGTTGGTAGGTATGCCTGCAGAAACCGCTAGAGCTATATGCAGCCTAATATTTGGAGGAGTGCTTGAAGCATTTCCTGCACTAAAAATTGCCTTTGCACATGGTGGTGGCTCCTTCCCTTTTACACTGGGCAGAATAGAACATGGTTATCAGGTAAGACCTGATTTGGTTGCAATAGACAATGCCACAAACCCACGGAACTATCTGGGAAAATTTTGGTTCGATTCACTCGTACACGACCCCAATGCTTTAAAATACCTAATAGATATTGCAGGTAAGGACAAAGTATGTATGGGAAGCGATTATCCATTCCCCCTAGGGGAAACAATACCCGGAGCGCTCATAGAATCCATGCAATTTGACAAACCTTTACAAGACAAACTTTTATTTGAAAATGCCCTTAATTGGCTGGGGCTACCACTATTCCCCGAAGGGTAAGATATTCCTCCATTTCATATTGATATTGCTTTGCAATTTCAGCGGCTTCTTCTGCAAAATTTTCGCCTGAAGAGGCATAGATGATTGCCCTACTTGCATTTACTAACAAGCCGCAGTTGGCATTTAAACCTGCATCTGATACATCCTTTAAACTACCACCCTGAAAACCCACACCGGGCACCAAAAGAAAATGCTCAGGTACAATATTTCGAATGCCTTGTATATTTTTAGCTTGAGTAGCACCCGCTACAAACATCAGGTTTTTAGCATGGCCCCAGGTAGCTACTTTTTGAAAAACATGCTCATATAAAAATTGATCACCTGCTTCAAGCAATTCAAAATCGGCAGCACCTTTATTGCTAGTAAGCCCCAATACAATAGTTACTTTATTTTCATATTCCAAAAATGGTCTAATGCTGTCTTCACCCATATAAGGTGCCACAGTTATAGCATCAAATTGTAATGTTTCAAAAAATGCTTTTGCATATTGAGAAGAAGTATTACCAATATCCCCACGTTTGGCATCGGCAATGGTAAAATGTGTATCAGGAATATAATTTACAGTAGCTTCCATAATATCCCAACCCTTGCTACCCATGGCTTCATAAAAAGCAGTATTAATTTTGTATGCTACGCAATAAGGCATTGTGGCATCAATGATTGCCCGGTTAAATTGCAGTACTGCATCCGGCAACTTTTGTAAATGAAGTGGAAGTTTTTCCATAGAGGTATCAAGACCCACGGTAAGATAGGTTTTTTTACTCCTTATTTGTTCTATCAATAAATCTGTTGTCATTCAAAATTTTATTACATAAAAAAACCGCAATTGCGGTTTAAAATATTTACCAGTTATCAGACACTTCATTGTCATCAGTGGCGGGTGGTTTCCCATTCATTTCATGCATTGCCGCAGGCTCTGTTATGGTATCTCTATAATCAGTATTTTCTTTACCCGTATGCATATCATTTTCTGCAAGCTCAGGTGTATCATTTTTATAGGATGCACCGGCTTGCAGGTTTGCCAATCCATTTGCTGTTATGTGTTTTATGATACCATCAAGACCTTCTTTAAATTTCAATAAATCATTTTGGAATACCAATAATTTATGACGGTCATATCCATCACCATTTGGACGCCTTGTGCTTTCATTGATTACCAAATAAAGCTCCTGATCTCTATTCTTTCTCAAATCGAAAAAATATGTTTTTGATCTGTCTGCATGCACTTTTATGCTATGCACTATGTCCTGTCTTGTATTCGTGCTTTTGTCGTATGCCATAGTCTGTTGTTTTTAAATTGAAGCAAGTTTATACAGCAAATATATAGTTGTTTTTAAACTCCCAAAATTATGATACAGACCCTACCTTATCAGAATCTATTCAATATATACAAAGATGCCAACACAATATGTATTCAAAGTTCAATTCCTTTATTTTTGCCATCCTTTATAAAAAGAAAAATTAATATAGAATGCCTCAGATACAGTTTAGAGAAGCACTACGACAAGCCATGAATGAAGAAATGCGCAGAGATGATCGTATTTTTCTGATGGGAGAAGAAGTAGCGGAATACAATGGAGCTTATAAAGTAAGCCAAGGTATGCTGAGTGAGTTTGGGCCAAAAAGAATTATAGATACACCTATTTCAGAATTAGGTTTTGCTGCCGTGGCAGTAGGCGCTGCGCAAAATGGACTAAGGCCAATAGTAGAATTTATGACCTGGAATTTTGCCGTACTCGCCCTTGACCAAATACTCAATACTGCCAGTAAAATGCTGGCCATGAGCGGCGGACAAATAAGCTGCCCCATCGTATTTAGAGGGCCAAATGGAAGTGCCGGTCAGCTAGGTGCACAGCATAGTACAGCCTTTGAAAGTTATCTGGCAAATATTCCCGGATTAAAAGTAGTATCCCCTTCCAATGGATACGATGCAAAAGGTCTTCTAAAACAAAGCATTCGCTATGAAGAAGACCCTGTAATGTTTTTAGAAAGTGAAGTAATGTATGGCGATAAAATGGAAGTGCCGGAGGAAGAATATTATATACCACTAGGCAAGGCCATGGTAAAAAAACCGGGTAGTGATATAACCATAGTATCTTTCAATAAAATGATGAAAGTAGCACTAGGCGCTGCCGCAGAACTAGAAAAAGATGGCATAAGTGCAGAAGTAATTGATTTGCTTTCCATACGCCCATTAGATTGGCAGACCATACTTGAAAGCGTAAAGAAAACCAATCGCTTAGTTATAGTAGAAGAGCAATGGCCCATGTGTAGCGTAAGCAGCGAAATTTCCTATCGCATACAAAAAGAAGGATTTGATTATTTAGATGCTCCCATACGCCGCATTACCAGTGCCGATGCACCCATGCACTATGCACCCACACTTGTAGATGCATACCTGCCCAGCATAGGCCGCACAGCCGCTTTAGTAAAGGAAGTGATGTATGTAAAAAAGTAAACAAACTAAGTTTATAAAACTGTAGCCCGCCCTATTTTTTGGCGGGTTATTTTTTTCCTTCGATAAGTAAAGTGCAGAAAGCCACCCTCCAGAAAACGCAGATCTTATTGTTGACAGTCAAATATCCTGTACAACAAAAAAGACCCCAAGCCAGATGATGTAGTTGATGCCATTATGAAAAGTTGAGTTAAAAATATTAGGCAAGAAAATAAGAATTTTGGGCGTGTCCCTGCGGGCCGGGCTTTCGTTTCAAGTCCTCGCCATTCCTGCCTCATGGCTCCGGGCTTTACACTCTATCCCTCACGCATTAACATCTTTATTGGTAATTAAATCTGGTACATGAATGCAATAAACAAGAATTAAAACTGGGGATTGAGTTAGTATAAACACATCTATTGTAGTTGACTTTACAATGAAAAGTTAAAAGAGAAAATAGATAGTGATGGGTTTAATTTTTTGTAGAGGAAATAGAGAATTATTTTAAAATAATAATATACAAATAGCTCAACCAACTAAGTTATATAAATCAATTGGGCATTTCAATATTAAGACCACCGAAAAGTATTTGCACCTGAGCAAGCAAAATCTTGTTAATATAATAAGTCCATTAGATGATTTAATTGTTAAAGAAAATATAGATTGGCAAATTGCATTAATGCTACTATTAATCTAAAATGTATAATACCAAAATATTGGTTTTCAGCGAATAAAAATATTTTGAATTGCGTATAATATCATTAATCTTCGCGTTGTACGTCACGCAATTGAACACTCTAATTACATAACCAACCAAAACTAAATGGCAGACAATACTGACGAAGAACATTTAGATATTCCGATAAATACTCAATCGGAAAATCCTCCTGACGAAATTACTCCTACTGCTGACACAGAAGCTATAAACCCAAATCAAGAAACTGAAAATATGGAAGTACATCATCATGCACACGACCCGGCAGCACCTCATCATAAAAAGAATTGGAAATCTTATTTCTGGGAATTTTTAATGCTGTTTCTTGCGGTTACACTTGGTTTCTTTGTTGAAAATCAGCGAGAACATTATATCGAACATAAAAGAGCAGTAGTGTTCGCCAAATCAATCATAGAGGATTTAAAAAAAGATACTGTTCATTTAAACTCATCTATCGCATATAGTTTTAAAAAAATTGCAGCTATAGATAGTCTGACTGAATTAATGCATTCCCCATTTAATACATGGGACAAAACAGAATTTTATAAAGGGGTTACTCTTGTTTTTTCGACTTTCCCCTTTGCTCCAACTGATGGAACGTATCAGCAAATGAAGGCATCAGGTTCTTTACGGTATTTCGATCAATCGCTGGTGAATCTTTTGAATGCTTATGATAACCAACTCAGATCAACTGTTTTCAGAGATATGGAAGAACAAAAAGCAGCATGGGAACTTGTTCCTTTTGCTGCCTTGCAAATTAATTTTGAAGTTACAGGTGATTTACGATTCAATAAACCTATAACTCATGAAACCTATATCAAGATGAACGATAAAACAACAATAGACATTTTTATAAATAAGGTTGTAACTGTAAGAACAATGCGTGGACGTTCATTGGAAGAACTCCAAAAACAATTAAATATGGCGAAAAACTTAATTGAATCTATAAATAAAGAATTTCATTTATAGAATTAATAATAATACACGAACGCACAACATTTAGACGGATAGCCAACTGCCCCCGCAAAACAGCCTGCCTGTATCCATAAAGACATATAAAATAAAACGAACTGGGGGCTGTTGGCTATCCGTTGTTCAGCAACGCCGGGCCATACGGAGAGGTTGTATTGTATAGGTGGTTTAGTATAGCTTTTTTCAAGAAGTTTAATAAGGATATTGCCATACTTTTATTGTTGCAGAAGGTATAATTTACAATGCATGTTGTACAGGGTACACAACTTCCCTTACCCGGTTTTATAGCAGGTGGATAATGATAAAATGGGTATATAATGCTGATTATTTTCATGGGGTGTTGGTTGGTTTAAAAATTGGCTTTGGTGAGCCTCTATTGCGTAAGTTTTCTATGGGTACTAATTGGTGATTGTAGTACCTCAGCTTCATAAATATCATTGGCAAAGATGGGTTCAAAAAGTACCTACAAGTACCGTCTTTTATTTTTATCAAATATGGATGCTGCTAAAGTTCATAAGAGCCAAAATAAACCCATCAAATTTTTATAAAAATGCAAACCCAATTTTTTACAGCTTCCAGTAATGAGCCTTTAAATGCTTCGCTTTTTTGCTTATTCTTGCAAATTGATGGCGGTTTTTAGACAGACTGACGTTGTGCGTCATTGTGCGTGAAAATCGAAAAAACAGAACAAAACAAAATTTCATAATAAAAAGAGTAATGAAAAACGAAAGTCTAGAAATTCCAAAACTAAATTTTGATACAAACGGAGAAATAATTATAATTCCTTCAGTAAATTCATCAAAACACGATTTTGACTTTTATGAAGGAAAATGGTATTTAATAAATAAGAAACTAAAATCTAAATTAAATAATTGCAACGAATGGATTGAGTTTCACTCAACCCAAGAAATGTACAGAATTCTGAACGGAATTGGAAACATTGATAATTTTTTAGCAACATTTGACGGAGAACCTTTTGAAGGAATGACTGTAAGATTATTTAATCCTAAAACAAAACTATGGTCACTTTATTGGGCTGATAGTAACGAAGGAAAATTAGATCCGCCAGTTGTTGGTTCATTTGAAAATGAAGTTGCTCACTTTTTTACCAAAGATGTATTTGAAGGAAAACAGATTTTAGTAGTTTTTCGTTGGGATGCAAGAGACAAAGAAAACCCAATCTGGAGCCAAGCATTTTCAGATGATAACGGAGAAAATTGGGAATGGAATTGGTATATGTATTTTTCAAAATTCAAAAACTAAAAGATAACCGAAATAAGAACTTATAAACTAAAAAAAGATTGTAGCGAAATCTTTTTAAAAATATTCACAGAAGAAAGTTTACCAATGTTAAAACGATGGAATGTAAATGTTGTTGATTTTGGATTTTCAATAATTGTTAATCAATGTTTTTATCTAATCAGAACTTATGAAAATATAGAACAAAGAAGAGGAAATCAAGAAGATTTTTATGGTAGCCAAGAATGGATAAACGGACCAGATGAACCGCTAATGAATTGTATTGAAACATACAATACAGCAGTAGTCGAAAATGAAAAATTATTAATTAGAAAAATAACGAGTTAATAAATAAAACAACGAACGCACAACATTTAGACGGATAGCCAACAGCCCCCGCAAACAGTCATTCAGTGTCCTTAGAACTAATTATCATAAAACGAATTGGGTTTTTGGCTATCCGTTGTTCAGCAACGCCGGGCCGTGAGAAAAGCTTGTGTAATATAGGTGGGTTAGTATAGCTTATTTATTGGGTTTTGCTAAGTTATTTGCTTTGATTTTGTGTTTGTGGCGTGAGTATGATACTATCATTGTTGGAAGGTAAAGACTTCCCCTACCCTATTTTAAAGCAGATTTGAAATGATCAAATATTTGGGATGAAAACTGGCAGTTATACTGTGGAAGATAATCGTGATGCAAGTGACTCATAAACCATCCCCCAAATACCTTTTCCCAGAAGAAAACTAAATACCAAGATTCGTAAAAAAGATTAAATAATATCTTGCTACATTTGAAAATTCTAATGATGATTAAATTGTTCTAACTATTAAATCACAATAAATATTTTAAGTTAGAAAGCATCGTAAAGGAACGATGCATAAACACTTATTAAGTATGGGTCATATGGACAAAAGAGTGAAATTTGACTTTGAAATATATTTCACAAATGGTGGTAGTATTAAAGGCGAAGATTTTCGATTGGATATTGTTGGCAACAATATATCTGACAAAGAACTTGCGCACAATATAGTGGCAGATTTAAGACTTTTGATGGTGAGCCAAATCAATATTTTTAACAAAGAAATTTTGACAGAACCACATAAGAGAAAACCAATCACCGAGAAATTTGAAAATGATATATTGATTGATTTAAGCCATACCATAGAACACGGCCTCGTAACATATAAAGGCTTGCCAGCACCAATTGTTTGCGATTATTTAAGCAGAGAAAATTCAAAGCAATTTTACGCTGAAGGAACTGAATTTCAAATTGGTAAAATTGAAATGGTTACAAACACAGGAACTTATATTGATTGTCCATTTCATAGATTTGAGAATGGAAAAGACCTTTCAGAAGTTGGATTAGAATGTTTTACAGACCTTGATGCAATTGTCATACAAATCCAGTTTTCAGAAACTTTAGAAATTACAGAAGAACATTTAAAAAACAACGAAATTAGAAATAGAGCGGTTTTAATAAATACAGGTTGGGACAGTAATTGGAATACAGAAAAATATTATGAAAATCATCCTTATTTGACAGAGGGTGCAGCTAAATATCTAAGAGATTGTAGCGTTAAATTAGTTGGAATTGACTCTCATAATATTGACAGTACGTTAGGAAAAACAAGACCTGTTCACACGACACTTTTGGGAGCAGATATTTTAATTGTTGAGCATCTTTGTAATCTTTATTTACTACCCAAAGAAGGCTTTACTTTTAGTGCAATTCCACCCAAGTTTAAAGGAGTAGGCACATTTCCAGTAAGAGCCATGGCTAAAATAAAAAAATCAAATTAAAGAAAAACAACAAACCGACAATATTTAGCTGCTACCCAAAAAACTGTTATTATCTTTAGTTACGTTATCCTACAACGAATTGGAGCTGTTGGCTATCCGTTGTTCAGCTATGCTGGTCCTTACTGATGCTTGTAATTACATACCCCATTTTTTTCAGCTTCCAGTAATGAGTCTCTAAATGCTTTGCTTTTTTGCTTATTCTTGTAAATTGATGGCGGTTTTTAGACAGACTGACGTCGCCTGTAGTTTTTGTGACACCCTACTTTTCATAACATGACATTAAAATATCAATTAGACCAGAACGATTTTTTACAACATCAATTATTTTTGGCATCAAAGATTGACAGAATAAAGAAAAACCGAATTCATATATGGCTAATCGTCTCTGGCACTATGTTTCTTTTAGGTTTAATGTTTTACCAAAGTAATAATTCATTCTTGTTTTACTATTTCATGGTGTTTGGAATAGTTTCATTAATATTCTATCCTCTTTACCAGCGACAACATTATAAAAACCATTACGCTAAATTTATTGCGGATACTTACAAAAATAGATTTGGACAAACTGCAAACATTCATTTCGCTGAAAATGCAATTGAGACAAATGACGTTACAGGTGAATCCAGAATCAATTTATCAGCACTTGAAAATGTGATAGAAACTGGCGAGTATTTTTATCCTAGCTTAAAAACGGGTGGACACTTAATTATCCCAAAATCAAAAATTAGTGACGTTTCTGAGCTGCGACAAGAACTTAGACAACTTTGCGGAAGACTTAAAATAGATTTCATTGAAGACTTGAATTGGAAGTGGAAATAAAACTGCATGCATCAAATAGACGGATAGCCAACAGCCCCCAGCAAAGAGTCATTTAGTAATCTTAGAACAAGCTATGAATAAAACGAATTGGGGCTGTTGGCTATCCGTTGTTCAGCGACGCCGGGCCATACAGGGTGGTTCTATTCTAATTGTAAACACATTTTTTTACAGCTTCCAGTAATGACCCTTTAAAACGTTTTTCAATTTTGCTTATCTTGCAAATTGGTGGTTGTTTTTAAACGGAATGACTATAGTGGCAGGGGCTTTTGATACCCTGATTCAGGATATTTTCAATAGTTGATATATTTCTAAATAAGAATTATTATCTTTACCAAATAATTATCGTTTAATAACAATGACATCTGATTACTTAAGGGGGCAATTAAAGCAAAGAGGACTAAAGATTACACCTCAACGAGTTGCTATATTTGAAGCTGTCTTTAAACTAAAAAACCACCCAACTGCAGAAAATATTTTTGACCACATTAAGCAAAATCATCCTAATGTATCTGTAGGGACCGTTTATAAAGTTTTAGATTCATTAGTAGAAAATCAACTTTTGAAAAAAGTAAAAAGTGAGAAAGATATAATGCGATACGATGCAATTATACAAAAGCATCATCACTTATACTGTTCCGAAACAGACAAGATTGCGGATTTTGAAGACCCAGAACTCGATAAAATAATAGCTCAATATTTCGACAAGAAAAAAATAAAAGGTTTTAAGGTAAAAGACATTACACTTCAAATAACAGGAGAATTTAAAAACAAATAAACTTATAAAACATGGATTCAAAAAAAGAAAAATGCCCTTTTCATCAAGGAGCAAACACAGAAATACAAAACTCAGTAATGGATTGGTGGCCAAAAGCACTTAACCTTGATATCTTACACCAGCACGACACAAAAACAAAGCCGATTGATGTAGATTTCAACTACAAAGAAGCGTTTAAAAATTTGGACCTTGATGCAGTAAAATCTGATTTGAAAAAACTGATGACCGAAAGTCAGGATTGGTGGCCTGCCGACTGGGGTCATTACGGTGGTTTAATGATTCGCATGGCTTGGCATGCAGCAGGCACATATAGAGTGGCGGATGGACGTGGCGGTGCTAACACAGGCAATCAACGTTTTGCTCCTCTCAACAGTTGGCCAGACAATACGAGCTTAGATAAAGCAAGAAGATTACTCTTTCCTATCAAGAAAAAGTATGGCAACAAAATTTCATGGGCTGACTTATTTGTGCTGGCAGGCAATATGGCTTATGAATCAATGGGTTTTAAGACATTCGGATTTGCAGGTGGTCGTGAAGACATTTGGCATCCCGAAAAAGATATCAATTGGGGATCAGAAAAAGAATGGTTAGGTAAATCGAGATATGCAGAAAATGGAAAAAGCGAATCACTTGTAAATCCATTAGCAGCTGTTCAAATGGGATTGATTTATGTGAATCCTGAAGGTGTTGATGGCAAACCTAATCCTTTGCGAACGGCACAAGATGTTCGAACAACTTTCAGTAGAATGGCGATGAATGACGAAGAAACAGTTGCCTTAACAGCGGGGGGCCACACAGTTGGTAAAGCTCATGGAAATGGTGATGCTTCTATCTTAGGTGCTAATCCTGTAGGTGCAGAAATTCATGAACTTGGTTTTGGTTGGACAAACCCTACAGGAAAAGGAAACGCGGAAGACACGGTAACAAGTGGACTTGAAGGAGCATGGACAACAACTCCAAATAAATGGAATCATACTTATTTCTATCTGTTGCTTAATTATGAGTGGGAACTGAAAAAAAGTCCCGCAGGAGCATGGCAATGGGAACCAATAAATATAAAAGAAGAAGACAAACCATTTGATGCACACATAGCAGGAATTCGCAGAAACCCTATTATGACAGATGCTGACATGGCCATGAAAATGGATCCAGAATACCGAAAAATTTCAGAACAATTTTACAAAAACACCAAATATTTTGAAGATGTTTTTGCCAGAGCATGGTTTAAACTAACACATCGCGACTTAGGCCCTAAGAGCAGATACTTGGGTGCTGATGTTCCAAGTGAAGATTTAATTTGGCAAGACCCAATACCAGCAGTTGATTATATGCTCAGCGATGCTGAAATTAAAGAGTTGAAAAAAATAATACTCAGTAGTGGTCTATCGCATAGTGAACTCATAACAACTGCTTGGGATAGTTCAAGAACCTTCCGCTGCTCCGATAATAGAGGGGGTGCAAACGGTTCAAGAATTCGTTTAGCCCCACAGAAAGATTGGGAAGGAAACGAACCTGAAAAATTGAAAAATGTACTAAATAAACTTTCGGAAATTCAATCTGGATTACAGAAAAAAATAAGTATTGCCGACCTCATTGTTTTGGGCGGAAGTGCTGCTATAGAAAAAGCAGCTGCGGATGCAGGTTATAATATAGAAGTTCCTTTCAGCTCTGGCAGAGGCGATTCAACCCAGGAGTTAACCGATATTGAATCTTTCCAGTATTTAGAACCATTGCATGACGGATACAGAAACTGGTTAAAGAAAAATTATGCAGTAAACCCAGAAGAACTTCTTTTAGACAGAACTCAACTTATGGGGCTAACAGCTCATGAAATGACTGTTTTAATTGGTGGCATGCGTGTTTTGGGAACAAATCATGCAGGAACACTTCATGGAGTACTAACAGATAAAGTAGGTTTACTTACAAATGACTTTTTTGTAAATCTTACGGATATGAATTATTCATGGAAACCTCTTGGAGAAAACCTATATGAAATAATTGAAAGAAAAACGGGCAAAACAAAATGGACAGCAACTCGCATTGATTTAGTTTTCGGTTCAAATTCAATTTTACGTTCTTATTCTGAATTCTATGCACAAGATGACAACAAAGAAAAATTTGTGCTTGACTTTGTAAAAGCATGGACAAAAGTGATGAATGCAGACCGTTTCGACTTGAAATAACAGGACGATAAATGGCAGACCATATTGCTAGTATTTAGCCGAGTAGACAAGGGCCCCAGCAAAGAACTCATTTAGTATCCTTTGAACAAGGTATTAATAAAATGTATTGGGGGCCCTAGCTATTCTTACCAAGACTTAAGACCCGTATCGATTTTCTTAAAATAGTGGTCTAGTACATGCCTGCGTGAGGGATTGAAACGAAAAGCCCGGAGCACAGCGAGGACTTGTAGTGTAAAGCCCGGCCCACAGGGACATGCCCAAGAAAATATCATACACTTTACAAATTTAAATTGAAATCATCCCTTACTTTTGGTTATTGGCTATAAAAAATGACAGTTTTAATGAATAGTAATTGAATGGCACAATTACGATTTGATGCTGATATGAGTTGCATTATTTATATTAACGCTCAACTTCAGCAGGTGGTGTAATTAACTTTTTGCTTCCAATATTTTTAGTGCTTCCGTTTTATCAAGGTGTAATTGTTTTTTTAGCATTTCTAAACCCTCAAACTTTTGCTCGCTGCGCAGCTGTTGTATCACGATTATTTGTAAGATATCATCATAGATGTCTGAATCGAAATCAAAAAGATGTACTTCTATTGCAAATTTCTTTCCATCTACAGTGGGCCTGTACCCAATATTCATCATACCCTTTTGTAGGGTTGCATGGTTTTCAAATGATACCATTACTGCATATACTCCTTGCTTTGGGAGTAATTTTTCGATATTTAATATCTGTAAATTTGCTGTAGGGAAGCCGATGGTTCTACCCAGTTGATTTCCTTTAACCACTTTTCCTGAAAAAAAATAGGGATATCCAAGATAGGTATTTGCCAAAGGAATATTACCCTCCTGCAATGCCTTTCTGATACTTGTACTACTTATGGTTATATCATTTAAAATTTCTTCTGAAATTTCCTGCACTTCAAACCCCAATTGGGCTCCGTAGGTTTCGAGCATTTTATAATTGCCCATACGATCTTTTCCAAAATGATGATCATAACCAATAATTATAGTATGGGGCTTAAATAATTTCCACAAAAAATCATTGATATAGTTATTGGCCAGTTGAGTAGCAAATGAACTTGTAAATGGCACTACCACCACATGATCTATACCATGCGATTCTAATAATTGCAATCTTTCTTCAATACTGTTGAGCATAAACCCTGTGGATGCCTGTCCTAGCACTGTTCTAGGATGAGGGTGAAATGTGATGAGTACTGTTTCCCCTCCTATTGCTTTTGCCTTATTTTTTAATTGAGCGATGATTTGCTGATGCCCTGTGTGCACACCGTCAAAAGTGCCAATAGTAATTACGGCTTTTCCAAAAGTTGGCAAATTGGATGGTAAATAATGGATCTGCATGTATCAGTTATTGATCGCGTTACACTTTTTCAACGCAAAATGTGGACAAATATAAACTCTAGTGCATTTGAATACTAACTACCTCCTTTCCTATTGTCTTCTAAAATTAAAAAATGCACAGAGTAAACTATTTTATACAAATAACGTATACTCATTTGTAAAAATTTTTAATCTAGACAATCCCTAATTTTCTGTAATGTGTAACCTGATTAACATTTCATTTTTAGATGACTATTATGGTTTTTTTACCCTGATTGCTTTTACCATAATAGGATTTTCAATTGGTATTTTTATAAAGCAATCAATAATTGGAAAGAAACAAAAGCGTATTATTGAGCTAGAGGATGACCTCCTAAGGAAAGACAGCACCATTCTACATTTGGAAAAAAAAATTGCTGATATAACAAAGGACGCCGGTAAATCTGGTATCATGCAAAAAGTATCTTGATACCTTACGATACAATATTTTTAAAATCATAGGAAAAGATGAATTCGTATTTAAGCTAGGAATATGCTAGTACCTTCACTATGGTAGCCTCAATGTAATGTTGCAAATTGTACAACTTGGTATTTGGAGATAAGAAAAATAGATAATTTTAATAAATAGATTTAGCTCTATGATTTTCTACAACTAATTTTTCTACGGCAAATCAATTACATTTACATATTCGTAAATTAAATATTTTAAGTATGAAACAGGTCAAAAAAATTTTATTCGCTGCTTTCTTTATTTACTTTTCGCAAGGCATTTCTGCACAAATGACAGAAGCTGAAGGAAAGGCTTTTATGGATTTTATGACACCCGGTAAAATACATGCTATGATGGCCAAATCTGATGGGGACTGGAAACAAACCATTACGTTTTGGATGAGTCCCAGTGCGGAACCTATGCAAATGAATTCCACTTGTCATAATGAAATGGTAATGGGTGGTCGTTATCAACTCTCTACTTCTGAAGGGGACATGATGGGCATGCCTTTTAAGGGTCAAGGATTAACAGGATATGATAATATTAGAAACATATTTGTTACAACCTGGATTGACAATATGGGCACGGGCATCATCTATATGGAAGGAACATGGAATGATGCTACAAAAGCTATAGAATTTTCGGGAAAAATGACTGATGCAATGGCAGGAAAAGCAATTGATGCACGTCAGGTGTTAACCTTTATGGATGATAATCATCAGAAGTTAGAAATGTTTATCAAGCAGGGTGAGAAAGAATATAAATCAATGGAAATTCTAATTTCAAGATAATATCATCTTACATATTTTTGACACCGCATTTTAATACAATTAAATGCGGTGTTCTTTTTTAATGTCCCATAGCCTATTTTTATCGGCATCATGACAAAGTATTTAGCAACTGCAATTTTTTTTATCTTTTATACATATACACAAGCCCAACAATGGAAAACACCCTTTGAACAATCCGAGGAAAAAGAAACTACAACTTACTTTGAATGTATTAAATTTTATAAGGCATTGGATGCAGCTTATACGCAAGTTAAAATGACAACTGGCGATACTACTGATGCAGGTTATCCCCTACATGTTGTTTTATATAATAATCTAGGGAATTTCAATATCAAACATTTGGAAATGCGTAAGCAAATTGTAATATTTATAAATAATGGTATTCACCCAGGAGAGCCTGATGGTATAGATGCCAGCATGTTATTGCTAAGAAATATACTTAACAAACAAGTTAAAATTAAGGACAATATAATACTTGCCATTATTCCTATATATAATATTGGTGGTGCTTTACAAAGAAATAGTACAACACGTGTAAGCCAAGATGGGCCCTTGTCTTATGGCTTTAGGGGCAATGCCCAAAACTTAGATTTAAACAGGGATTTTATAAAAGCTGACAGCAAAAATGCAATGGCTTTTGAAAAAATATTTCAATGGCTTCAGCCAGAGATATTGGTAGATAATCATGTGAGTGATGGAGCAGATTATCAACACACATTTACATTACTTACTACACAGCATAATAAACTGCCTGCCCCTACGGGAAATTTTTTACACGAATCATTGGAGCCAGCACTTTATAAAAGCATGCAAGAAAAAAAATGGGATATATGTCCTTATGTCAACTTTGAAGATGCCCTGCCTGGTTTAGGTTGGTCTTGTTTTTATGATGCGCCAAGATATAGTAGTGGATATGCTGCCTTATTTTCAACCATTACATTTGTGCCAGAAACACATATGCTAAAGCCATTTCGGGAAAGAGTAAAAAGCACTTATGCATTTATGCAGTCCTTACTTGAGGTAGCGGGATTAAACTATCAGACCATTCTTGAAAAAAGAAGGCTATCCGTATCTACGACAAAAGAAAATATTTTCCGGTATAATTGGATTACAGATAGTAGTCGTAATGATATTATACAATTTAAAGGGTACGACACCGGTACGACAGTAAGCAAGATCACTGGGCAGCTCAGAATGTTTTATAATCATGATAAACCCTTTACAAAAGATGTAGTTTATTATAATTACATGAAACCAAAACAGGAAATTATTAAGCCTGTTTATTTTATCATACCCGCAGGTTGGCATGCTGTTACTAAACGCTTGCAATGGAATGGAGTAAAAATGAAACAATTAAAAAACGACAGCAGTATAGTGTGCAGTTATTTTGTACTTGATCACTACGATACTTACCGATCTGCTTACGAAAAACATTATAAACATTACAATATACAATACCACACAGAGCAGGATACCATAACTTTTCACAAAGGCGATTTCCTTTTTTATACAGGTCAGGAATCAGATTTATATATCATGGAAGCATTGATACCAGATACAGATGATAGTTATTTTTCCTGGAATTTTTTTGATGCCATTTTACAACCTAAGGAAGGATATAGTAACCATCGATGGGAAGACGTGGGTGGAAATTGGTTGGCACAAAACACTGAGTTAAAAGCAGCATTGGAAAGAAAAAAACAAACCGATTCCACATTTGCAGCCGATACTGATGCACAGCTGTATTTTGTGTATAAAAATTCTCCTTGGTTCGATCCAAACTATTTGAGAATACCTGTTTATTTTAATTATTAAATATCTTTTTCAAGTCATTCAATTGATCACCTAAAATGCTGTTTAAATCATATCCAATTATATGAATACTTTAAAATTTTTAACGGTATATATTTTACTCATTCTTCTATCCAATAATGGCCTATGCCAGCAGAGAGCAGCACCGGGCCAATGGCGCCAGTCAGCGGAATATGAACCTACTAAATCTGTTTGGATGTTGTACCCACAAATAACACATAAACAAGGTTATAATAATTTTAATGTACAACTTGAAATGATGAGAGCAATTATACCATCAGCTACTATCAACTATATTGTACAGAATGATAAAATAGAAGCAATTGTAAGAGCAGCAATACCCTCAGATTGGATTACCAACCAACAGATAAAATTTTTTCATTTTCCATATCAGGAATTTTGGGCAAGAGATTTTGGGCCTGTATTCATCACCAATGAAAAAGGTGAAAAAGGAATGGCTGATTTCATGTTTAATATTTGGGGATATGCTGACACAAGTGATGTAGCTGCCATCTTAGATGAAAAATTGGATGAGCGCATTGCTTTCAATTTAAAACTGCCGGTATTGTCATCTCACCTGGTATCGGAAGGGGGCAACAGAGAAATAAACAAGCAAGGTGTTTTAATGGTGGTAGAAACTGTAGAAAGACAACGCAATCCCCAATTAAGTTTTTCTCAAATGGAATTTGAATATAAAAGACTATTGGGAGCAAAAAAAATTATATGGTTTAAGCAGGGTGTAAGAGATGATGATATTAGTACACAACCGCCTGTAAGTGGACCCAATGGGAAAAAATATTACACCATGCTTACCACAAATGGTCATGTAGATGAATTTGCCAGATTTGTAAATGACAGTACAATCTTACTTGCATCAGTCTCCATAAAGGATAGAACAAATGAAATTGAACAATTAACCGGTGAAAGAATGGATATCAATTATGAAATCCTTCAAAAAGCTTCAGATATAAATGGACATCCTTTTCATATTATTAGAATGCCAATGCCTTACTTACATACAACCACACTTTCCCCAGCTGACAGTGTTTACAAACAAATAGAATCTTTACAAATATTTAATAATAATAATTTCCCTTCGGGTAATGATATAGACTGTGTAGCAGCTGCAAGTTATTTAAATTTTGTAATTATTAATGACCGTGTATTAGTAGCAAAATATTGGCAAAAAGGGTTATCAAAAAAGATTAAAAAAAGAGACGAGGAAGCTGTCAGAATTTTACAGACAGCCTTTCCCGAAAAAAGTATAATTCCTATCAACACACTTGCCGTAAATTATGGTGGTGGCGGCATGCATTGCATTTCTATGAACGAGCCATTTTAGATAAAAAATAAAGCCATTGAATAAAGCAATGTCACAATAAATTTAGCATATACTTTTATTCTTTTATAAATCTCATGTACTCCATTTTTCCATCAGGCATTGAAACAGCAATCATATAAAATCCTCTTGCTAATGTTTGGACATTGATATTGTTGATACCTTGCAGCAGTACTCCGCTCCTAACCTTTACTCCAGATGCAGAAACAATACTGTAAAAAGAACTGCCAACTGCACTTACATTAACTTTCATAATCGTCTGTACCGGATTTGGCGTAATGCTTATAGATGCTGCATTTGCAATGTTGATATTTCTAGTAGCAGTATAGCTATCAGCCTCATCTGTGGCCACTTGTTTTATCCGATAATAATTGATTCCAGTTAGTGGTGTTTTGTCTAAATAGTTCCAAGTATTACCTCTGCTGTACACTTTGCCAATTGATATAAAATTATTGCCATCAGTACTACGCTCTATATCAAAAAATTGGAAATTACTTTTTATATCACCACTCCATTCCAAAGAAACATTTTTATCACTTTTTGACACAGTAAAAGTACTGATATACAAAGGCAGTATCTCTGATGAAGTAGCCTGTACCAATTGAATATCATCAATATAAAATCCTTCCGCTGTTACTCCCTGATCACTTGTCATTCTAAATCTGAATGAAAGATTGGAACTGTTCTTGTAATCAGATAAATCAACCCATTCTCTTACCCACCCGGGTTTACCACCTGTAAAGGAGGGCAAAGCCTCCAGATTACCAAAATCTTCTGTTACAGTATTTTTTCCACACACTATTGCAAAAGGTCCTGCGGTGCCATTTTCAGATACTTCAATCGTCATTTTATCATAACCATTTTCAGCAAAATATCTTGTATAAAAAGAAAGATAAGCATTGGTCGTTATTGTACTAAGATCAAATGTTTTTATGCATTGCGCCACATTTATTATATTGTCTTTATAGTTTACCCTATTTGCATCATGCATTGATTGTGAGCCATTATATGATTTTGCACTAGTGAAAAACCATTCCTTATTTGTGGCCCAATTGGTTTCAAAATTTCCTTCCATATCATCTTCAAAAATGGTGTTCCCTTTATATACTCTAGTTATTGTATCGTAATAATGAATACCATCCGTTTCACAATCCCAAACATATCGAATAATAGCACCATCTGGCAACACAGTGGGAATTTTAACCTGCATGGTTACTTTTTCTTCCTGAAGAAAATTAGTAGCCATAATTGTTTTTGTAGTTTCTACCTCAAATATATTTTGGAGTGGCAGGAGTGACACTTCAACTTCTTTGCCATTAATACCTGTTTGAGTTATTTGCATACTGCATACTGCATTATCGCTCTCAATAATAGATGGTGTTTCATCTCTGATTATAACTTGGCTACCTACCAAATAAGCCAGTTGAAAATGATGCCACAATTGTTCTTGTGCCAAAGGAATAATACGGTTTTTTAATGGCCAGAATCCATCTTCACTGGTACCAGTTTCAGATACAAATGAAAATATTTTTTCACGTATATCCAAATCACCTGCGGTGTACCAGTCCGTGGACACCCCATTTACTTCATACCCTAGAGTTTCCGGAGTAGTACCTGCGGCAAAAAAATTGTATCTGGGTAGTAAGTATTTTGTATATCCATAAAATGCTGCTTCATCAGCTGGTTGTGGGGTATGGTTAATGGGTACTCCATAAGGATAAATAAACACATTGCTAAAAGTATGGTTGTCGATATGAATATCGAATTTCCTACTATTTACATAATTGCGAATTACCTGTGTTTCCGGCTCAGAAAAGGCAGATGGGCCTCTATAGGTTTCTGATGTTTTAATTGGTGATGAACCAACATCATCATAACCCCAGTCTACAGCGTAGTTCCTGTTAAGATCTACTCCAATGGGCTCTTTGTTTCCATAAGTGGAATTTCTATTTTTCCGATGAAACCCGCCTCCATCAGGAGCTATACTTCTATTGTACTCATACCCATCAGGATTCATACAAGGCAAATAATACAATTCTCTGTTATCTATTATTTCCTTACAAAATGCATCAGTATCATAGTGTTGTAGGATGTACTGCATAAAAAAAATCAGGTGCATCATTCCCATTGGTTCACGTGCATGTTGAAGAGCATGTTCAAATACCTCGGGTTCATCCTCATCAATCTGGGGATTGTCTGATATTTTTACTACTACAAGTGGTCGATTTTCAAAAGAATAACCAATAGTATCCAACGCTATCAATGTTGGGTACTTAACTTTCATGTCATTTATTTTGGTAAATATCTCTGAAAGCGTGTAGTAGCCACCCATACTACCTTCTGTAAAGCCATCAGGTACATCGATCAAACTCTTAATAGTAGTACAGCTACTTCCATCATTCGGGTTCTTGCTGGCAGTTGAAGCCGCATAAAAATTTTCGTTTTCATTGCGTAGCTTGAAGGAAGTAGTTTCATCTGGTGTAACGATAGAAAAGAAATAATGCTGCTCACGCAGAATGTTTAAATCACTGCTACTAAGTACTGTAATATATCTGCCAGATTTGGCATCATACACTCCATGGTCAAATGAAAGACCTGCCGCTTGAAGTTTTTTAATATCTGATTGGGGAATGGCAATAGACACTTTACTATATAACTCCTGTGCATGAATATACAGGGTACAAAGCGTAACTACAATCGTTAATAATTGTTTCATGATGCAAAAATTGAGGGTAAAAATATGTATAAGAAAATGGTAATGAAAAAAATAGTTGTAAAACTTCCTAAGCGTAGTAAATGAAATGAGGGGAATGACTCAATAGAAAAATATCAAAAAAGGGAGATAGTTAATCTTTCAATTGAATTTCATGGGAGCAATTAAATCAAAGGGAGGAATTTTTACCTCAAATTCTGATTTATCTCTAAGGTTTTCCATAATGTAGTATCCACTCATACGACCTAATTCACTCCGCAAGCTACAACCACTTACATATTGAAATTGCTGCCCAGATTGAAGTACGGGTTGTACACCCACAACGCCATCACCTTCCACCTCTTTGTCTTCACTACAACTATCAAAAATAAACCACTTACGGCTTAATAGTTTGATAGTAAAATCGTTTTTATTTTCGATTGTAATACGGTAGGCAAATGTAAATTCATTAGCGGCGGGGTCGCTGTACTCAGCTTGGTAGAAAGTTTCCACACTGATGGATACACCTTCTGAAATTTTAGAAACCATTGCTTTTGAAGTATATATATTAACAAAAGAAAGGGTATTTTGTTAGCGGACAAAAAATCTAAATCCTTTTATCTTTTATTTTCTGAAATAGACAAACAAACCTATTTTACTAAAACATAAAAAATTATGCCAAAAACGCTCAATAGTGATTAATCACTATTCAAGTAGGTATATAGCAAAAAATAAAAAAAAGTTTTTACTTTAGCTCATTCCTTGAACTGCAAAATTTATTGTATGCTTGAAGTAAAACAAATGAAATTGACCTCACACGAATATTTTTTTTCCTGCTGGGAAAATTATAGAACCGCTGTAAAAGAAGACCTTCGAACAGTAATTGATTTTTTTCAACCTTATTATAAAATTTTGCCAAAATTGGCATTAGGCGAATATGGTTGGTATATTTTTGATAATAATTTTCCAAACCCAAAAATTAAGGTTGCTGGGGGCTTGATTGACAAATTAACACCACACTCAAATGAACAATTTTTATCATTAGATTATAAGGAATATTTTGGAATGATACATCCAGATGATGTAAATTATGCTTTTTCTTTTTTAGGAAAATCATTCAAAATGTTATTCTCTGCTTCAGATGAACAAAGACTAGAAATAAATGCTCATATCTATTTTAGAATGAGGAATAATAAAAATGAATACAGGTGGGTGGCCATACAGTACCCAGCCATGTATTTTGATGAAAAAAATCATTTTATGTATGGATTATGCCTCATCAGCGATGTGCATCATTTGATGACTGTAGATGCAAAACCTATGATGACAATCATAAAAAACAATCTTAGGGCACAGCAAATATTTACCTGTTATACCACAGAGAATGCTGATTTTACAGAAGATGATGGTGTTCTTGTAAGCAAACGTGAACAGGATGTTATAGCCTTGATGACTCAGGGTAAAGCCAGTAAAGAAATTGGTGACTTATTGGGCATTTCAAAAAATACAGTAGACAATCACAGGCAAAAATTGCTAAAGAAATTTAATGTAGCATCTTCCGCAGAATTAGTTATGAAAGTACACCTTTTCAAACGTGGATATTCAGCTTAGTTGAAATTTTCAATTTTCTTCGCCCCAACTTTTTGAGTCTGTATCAATGCCCGCCAAGTTTAAAGTTCTGTTGATTACAGTCATTACAACTTCCTCTATAGATGATGGTTTATGATAAAACGATGGCGTGGCAGGGCAAATAATACCTCCTGCAAGTGTGATGGTCTCCATATTTCTTATATGAACTAAATTGTATGGGGTTTCTCTTACCATAAGAATTAATTTTCTTCTTTCTTTCATTACCACATCTGCAGCACGTGTTACTAGATCATCACTTATTCCATTTGCAATTCTGGCCAATGTACCCATACTACATGGGGCCACAATCATAATATTATAGTTTGCAGATCCAGAAGCAAATGGGGCATTAATATCGAATTTATCGTAAAAACAAACAGGCAAATTTTTATAAGAATCATCCCCAATTTCCGTATGCCATACTTCTTTGGCATTATTACTCATTACAACTGCAAGTTGATGCCACTGTGATTGATATTTTACTAAAGACTCTATCAACAATTTAGCATAAATAGAACCACTTGCCCCGGTTATTGCCACAACGATTTTATGACTCATTAAAAATTTTATTTCATATTAAATACAAATATTTATGGATAGAGTTCGGTATTTATAATATCCTTTTACTTTATGATTCTGGAGTAAACTCTTTTTGATATTTGTTTCCAGCTAAAATAATCATAAAACACATCCCCTGTTGGAAGATTAATATTTGGCAATAATTCATTGATGGCCTGCATATATGCATCAGCATCGTTACGCTCAGCTATCACTAATTTCTGTGCACATAAATCTATGGAAACACCAATAGCACCAGCCTTTGAAGATACAGCAGATTGTCCGCAGGCTAATGCTTCTACTAATTTTGTTTTGATACCCCCACCCTCCAAAACAGGATTTAAAAAAATATGACATCCTTTAAAATATAAATCAATATCATCTACAAACCCAGCGTATATCACATGCTTATTTTGATAAGATGATAATTGCAGTAAATCATTTGGCAACCCTCCCCCACAAATAATTATTTTATATGGTTTTTGTATATTTATGAGTAATGGATTAATCTCATCTAAAATAATTTTTAATGCTTGTAAATTTGGTGGGTAATTATAAGATGCTGCAAACATGAAAAGCAAAGTGTTAGGTGCTATACCATGAGTAGTAGAAATGATAGATATACACTTATTCCTTTCCAATATTTCAGGGCTTGAACTGATGGGTGTGCCAAAAGGCACGGTCAATACATAGTTTGGATTGAGTCCATATGCTGCAACAGCAAAATTTTTATCTTCATCAGTTTTATACAAATTTTCGTTAGCTTGTTTACTAACAAATTTTTCATATTGCCATAAAATACGCCACCACCATTTTTTCAGAGATTTAAATCGTGTGGCTTCAATGTTATGATGATGAATGATAAGTTTTAATCCTGTTATCCATTTTAATAGTACTCCAACCCATCCTAAATAGCAATGCTCAATCAGTAAATATTTAATTTTTTCATTTTTGATTATTTGATAAAGTTCTAGGAGTAATAGTGGATTCACATATCTCAAGCCAGTAGTTCCCAAATATTTTTTTAATGTGAAAGTCAAATCCTCTTCGGGTAAATTATCTTTTGTGGAGATCATGGTTAAGGCAAAATGAGCTGCCAAATATTTCTCGAAGAGATAAATTCCTTTTTTGCCACCATCAGTAGCCGGCATAATGCGATAGCCACAAAGGGTTAATAATTTTGGTTTTAAAAGAGTATCATCAGACATTAAATGCGTATTTGTGCGGATACACAAAAAGTATTCTATTTTTTAAAAAATGCAGTACGGGCCAGTGATCCGGAAAGTGCTGCAAAGCCTGCTATTAAAGCACCAATAAATGCTGTTACAAATATCAATATCATACTCGATCCATTTAATGGAAGTATTGAAGCTACTTTTTCAGAGAGCAAATGATTGTTTGCATTATCTATCCACAATGCCTGTGCAAACCATAAAATAAACAGACCAGTAAAACCACTGGCAAATGCACGAAATGATTGCAGATGAATAGCAATGGCAACTATAGCTGTAGTAATCGCAAAACTCCACCACGGGCCATATAAACAGGCTGCAAATCCTAATAATGCAGTGAGTGCTGTTGCAGTTATAAATTTCATAATAAGTATTTGTATTCCAAAAATATTTTACAAAGAGGGTAGTCGCAAATTTTTATTTACTAAATGAAATAGCCCCCGTTTTACCACTTCTATTTTTTGCTTGATCGGCTGATAATAATTCCAATTTATTGTACTTGTAAGTAGCCCAATTATTAATGGCATCATCATAAAAAGGACTACCCGGGTTTCCAGATTGCCCACCGGGATAAATACCATAAGCATTTACCTGATCGGTAAGTTCTACAACCATTCGCCAACTTGGCCCATGCGTATTATAAAATGCATTTATTATATCGTTGCCCCCACCACTATTTATATGTAGTCTGCTTAGCGCAGGAATTTTTAAGAGGTGCGATACACGGCCATCCTTAAACTTACCCCATGCCAATGCATTTCCAGCAGCAGCTTCTTTTAGTATTTCAACAGTTTGCTTAAATGCGATTAAAATAATATCATTGGTATTTTCCTTTTCTACGGTTGTAATATTATCTGCAAACAGATAGTTACTATCAGTTATACCTTTTATTAAAGTTGTTTCCTCCGGCCAAGGCATGGGCATTTTTGTATTGTCCAATTCATCACTATAGGTCGCTTTCATAACTTCTTGCATGAGTATAAAAAATATACTTGCACCTTTACTGGATGCATCATTTACTTTATTCCATGCTGAAAGTTTTTCCAAATATGATTTTTCATTTGCAGTAAGATTTTCAGCCTGGATATATTGCATAAAAAGTGGCATTGCTTTTTCTGCCATCAGATTATAATTACTGGTTTGTAATTGCTGCATATTTTCCACACTTATATTATTGCTATTGCTTAATATCCTATTTATTAAATGCCCCCTGAAATTTGAGAATGTTCCATTCAGATAATATGGGTAAAACTCCGGTTCATAAGGATGTTGGTTTGCACTGCTTACAAAAGCCCTCGCAGGATTTTGCATGAGAATATTCATCGTATCGGGTATTTCGTATTGCCAAGCAAAAGTACTATCTGTACCTGGCATTAAAAATTCTCCCTGCCGTTGCCATTTTGCCGGAAAATCTCCCTGTTCACAAATAGCAATATCACCAGCTTTGCTGGCAAAAACCATATTCTGACTTGGGCAAGCATAGGTACTGATGGCATCCTTATAATCTGACAGGTTTTTGGCATAGTTTAGTTTGAAGAAAGTTAGTAACTCATTGCTTTTATCATGAGCTTTCCAACGACAAGCATAATTTTTTCCAGTATGCATTTTATCAGGATACGTATTATCATACATCACTGGGCCAAAAACGGTATATGGAATATGTTCCGTAATTTCCTCCTTACCTTTTATTGCTATTTTTTCATCACGCCAAGTGGTGGATACCCATGATCCATTGTATAAATATTCATTGCGGTTGGAATCTTTGAATGTTATTTCATAATAATCTCTCACATCTCGCTCTGCATTTGTAAACCCCCATGCACATTGATCATTAAAACCAATAATGATACATGGTGAACCCGGAAAACCCACACCATAAGCATTATAATCTGGAGTTTGCACTTGCATTTCGTACCATAAAGCAGGCAGATTTAAACCCAGATGTGGGTCATTACACAATATGGGGCGGTCACTCTTTGTTTTGCTTCCAGAAACTGCCCAGTTATTGCTTCCATTTCTCTTATTTGGTTTTATACCGGCAGGAGCTGCAGGTTCTACAAATTTTAAATAAGTACTATCCAAACCTGGTGGTATTACCGATTTTGATTTTACAGCAGGATATCCATACTCTTTAGGAACTATTGGTTGTAAGCTGTCAATTGAATTTGGAAACAGCATATCATATTGCAGTTCAGTTAGAACAGAACGGGCATTGGTACGTTCAAAATCTTCTTCATACCCAGCAAGATCATAAGACATGTACTTGAGGAGTAAACATGATTTTAGCAATGTCCATTTTTCTGGTGCATAGTCCAATAATTTATATTCTAAAGGATAGTTAGCAGGGGTCAGTTGGCCTATCCATGCATTTGCACCAGCTACATATGCATCACATGCTGCTTTTAGTTTAGGATCTTCTGCAATAGCTTCTTCAGCTTTTTCAGCAGCCCACACCATACCTAATCTTCGGAAATAACGATCTATACTTAAAAAATTTGTTCCATTACTGCTATCACCCATTACTTCACTGAGTCTGCCACCTGCGGCCATCACCTGAAACTCCATTTGCCAAAGTCTGTATCTTGCATGTAAATATCCTTGAATAAAATAGGCATCATTGGTGTTTTCAGCATAAACATGCGGCACCATTCGCTCATCAAAATAAACGGAAGATTTTCCTGCTAATTCAGGAAAATGTATGGCTTCATTCAATGGCTTATCTCCTTCGGCACTTTGCCAAAATCCTTGCTGAGGGCTTAAGAAATATCCAAGACGAGGCGTTTTACTACCATTTACTGAAAGTGGTGTATTAAAAACATAAATAAGGCCAATAGTTGTGGCTAAAGCAATAGCAAAATAAATTATACGCATACAGGTTTCTGATGTGGCGGGAAAGATAAAGGGTTAAGTTGAGTTGGGATGGAAAAATGTTTTGTTCAAGATTCATAATTGTATGTTATTATCGTTTATAAAACTTTCACAAATTTGTTGCTGGTATTCCACATAAATTATTATTACAAAATATATATTTTAAACTTTCAATATCTACTGAAAGTTTTATTATTTTTGCATAAATAAACACATTATGAAAATAATTATAATAGGTGCCGGATTTGCTGGATTACAATTAGCAAGGGCACTCAACAATAAAAAAGACATTGAAGTATTACTTATTGATAAAAACAATTATCACCAGTTTCAGCCCCTATTCTATCAGGTGGCTACAGCAGGCTTGGATGCCAGTAATATATCTTTTCCGCTTCGCAAAATTTTTCAACGCAGTCAAAATGTGCGCATACATATTGCAGAAATTAAAAGTATTGACAGTGTACAGAAAACTGTTTCAACAACCTCCCATCAATTTGATTATGATTTGTTAGTTCTTGCACAGGGTGCTACAACGAATTTTTTTAATAATGATCAGATTGAATCGAATGCATTTGCAATGAAAACAACGGTTGAAGCATTGCAGCTAAGACATAGACTAATTGAAAATTTTGAACTTGCAGCACAAGAAATTGATGCAGAAAAAAGAAAATCTTTACTTACAATCGTTATTGCTGGAGCCGGACCTACAGGTGTAGAAGTGAGTGGTGCTTTGGCAGAAATGAAATCCAACGTGTTACAAAAAGATTATCCGGAAATTGATTTTTCTGAAATGCAAATTCATCTTGTAGAAGGTAGCAATCGAACGCTATCAAACATGAGTGAAAAAAGCAGTACACAAAGCAAAAAATATTTAGAAGCACTGGGTGTACATGTTTGGACAAATTGTTTCGTAAGTACTTTTGATAACAATGTGGTGTCACTTTCTAATAATGAGAAGATAAATGCTAACCTTTTGATATGGGCAGCAGGCATACAAGGAAATATGGTGGCTGGTTTACAAACAAAAGATTATACAAAAGGTAATAGAATCATCGTAAACAGGTATAACCAGACAGAAACCAATCCATCTATTTATGCTTTGGGCGATGTAGCTTATATGAAAACTCCTCTATTTCCCAATGGTTGTCCTCAAGTAGCCAATGTTGCAATAAGTCAGGCAAAATTATTAGCAAAAAATATAGTGCTATTAAAAGCTGGAAAAAAGGATTTTAAAATGTTTGAATATAATGACAAAGGAAGTATGGCTACCGTGGGAAGACACCTTGCTGTTGTAGACATACCAGTAATGAAATTACATTTTGGAGGCTTATTTGCTTGGTTAATATGGATGGGGCTACACCTATTACTTATACTTGGTGTAAAAAATAGGATACAAGTGCTCATAAACTGGATGTATAAATATTTTACTTACGATCAAAGTCTACGGCTATTATTTATCAATACTTATAAATCAATTAAAAGATAACTTTTGAAAATGGAGCAATTATATTCAATAAGAAAGTGGGTAATCTTTTTTATGGTGGCACTTGCTATAAGTGGCATTACTGCTTTTCCTGTACATACAGAGTTACACTGGATTATTAATTCGGGCCTTGCCGTACCGGGTACTGCCACTGGCAACTGGCTCTTAAAAGTATGGCAAGGAATAGATAGTGCTCAACATGATTATCCATTTTTATTTTATGGATTTGATTGGTTAGCCTTTGCACATATAATGATTGCTTTACTATTCATTGGGGTATATAAAAAACCAGTGCAAAATAAATGGATCATTGACTGGGCTATGCTTTGTTGTATTTGTATTTGGCCACTTGCATTTATCTGTGGCAGCATACGTGGCATTCCATTATTGCATATTTTAATTGATTGTAGTTTTGGTGTAGTTGGTCTATTACCGCTTTGGGTAGTGAAAAAGAAAATTAAAAAATTGGAATCCTTATAATTATACATGTTTGAAAGGAAGGGAACTGAATTGGTGCTTGAGTTATAGCACAGATTATATGTAAATTTCATCACGAAATAAACAGGTATGGTCTTCAATAAAAAAAGAGTAAGTTTTCAGGTGCTTAATTTTTTTATCGCCATGGTTTGGCTGGTCAACGGATTATGTTGTAAGCTTTTAAATTTTGTACCAAGACACCAACAAATAGTAGAGAGAATTTTAGAAAAAAATGATGCAAGAGAAATAACCCTACTAATAGGCAGCTCTGAAATTGTAATGTCTATTTGGATAATAAGCAGTTATCAACCTCGGCTAAATGCCATTACTCAAATAATGGTAATATTTATCATGAATTTGCTTGAATTTATATTGGCCTCAGATCTTTTACTTTGGGGCAAATTCAATACAATTTTTGCCTTACTTTTTATTATCATCATCTACATTAATTCATTTCTATTATTTGATAAACCCATTAAATGATGTTATCAAAATTAAAAAATCATCCTTTTGGTGTTGAAGCATTTTTTGAAAGTTCTCTTGTGCTAACTTTTGCAACACCTCATGAAAATTTGGAGCATTTAATCCCTGAATGTTTGAGTTTGGATTGCTTTCAGCAAAAATGGGCTTTCTTAGCTGTTGCCATGGTACAAACAAAAAATCTGAGACCAAAAGGATTCCCTACTTTTTTGGGCAATGACTTCTTTTTAATAGGATATAGAGTGTTTGTAAGATACACCACATCAGCAGGCAAAAAACTTCGAGGCCTATACATCCTAAAATCTGAAACAAATAAAAAGAAGATGGAATTTTTGGGCAATACTTTTACACACTATAACTATGCAACAACAGATATAAAAATTTCTAATACTGTACATTCGAAAAAAATAACGTCAACAAAATCAAATTTTGCTGTAAGCATTCAGAATCAAAGTCATGAAATTTGTTTGCCCACCTCCTCCCCTTTTGCTGACTGGAAAGAAGCAAGAAGGTTTGCGGGACCACTTCCATTTACATTTTCTTATAATAAAACTCGAAAAGAAGTATTGATGATTGAAGGTGTACGGCAATATTGGACACCCAAGCCAATAAGTGTAATTGAATATGGATTTGAGTATATAAATCAGTTGAAACTAAGTAACCTAGTTTTAGCCAATGCATTTGAAATTAATAACATTCCATACAACTGGAAAAAAGGTAAAATTGACAAATGGAAATAAAGAGAAAAAGATTTCAAGGTGTGCTAAATATACTAAGCTTTAACCGACATTTTTATGTATTTGGTTGCACTTTTTTGTGCTTGCTAATTGCCAGCCTTTTCTTTGTTGGTTGGAATATGATTCTGTTTTGGGCTGTTATTGTATCAGTTTTATATGGGCTGATAATCCCACTAATTGTTTCTGCCTATGTGTATGATTATTCAGGTTTCTATACTTTTAATTGGCTAAAACAATACCATTTTGAAGATACCTCAGATAAACTGAATATAAACATCAATGCCGGATTTGATGAAACAAGCTATATCCTCAAACAATTACTTCCTTTATCAAATTTACAAGTGTATGATTTTTATAATCCTGTTGCACACACTGAACCTGCCATTATTAGGGCCAGAAATGTAAGTGTAATCTATCCTAATACACAAATCATAAATACCCATTCAATCCCATTAAAGGAAGATACAGTAAATCATATATTTTTCATTTCCGCATTGCATGAAATACGAAACCATGATGAAAGAGTGCAGTTATTAAAAGAATGTAAAAGAATTTGTAAGAAGGATGGAAAAATAATTATGGTAGAACATTTAAGAGATTTCCCAAATTTTCTTGCGTTTACAATAGGGTTCACCCATTTTTTCTCTAGAGCTACCTGGCTAAAAGCGTTTAGAGAGGCAGGATTTAAACCCGGCAGCGAAGTAAAATTCACCCCATTTATGTCAATTTTTTATTATCAATTATAATGGAAACTCAAGTAAAAATAATTGGCTATTTATTGGTTATACTTGCACTATTGCACATTGGTTTTCCAAAATATTTTCATTGGAAGGAAGAATTAAAAAAATTAAGCCTTATCAATCATCAAATGATGAAAGTGCACACCTTTTTCATTGCACTTACAGTGTTTCTCATGGGTTTTCTTTGCATAATATCAGCAAGCGAACTTTTAATGACAAATTTTGGCAAAAGAATTTCTTTGGGGTTTGGCATCTTCTGGTTTATCCGACTTATTATCCAATTCTTTGGTTATGCTCCAGCACTTTGGAAGGGTAAACTATTTGAAACAATCATACATATAGTGTTTTCAATTTTGTGGATTTATTTGAGTGTGGTATTTTTTTGGGTTGCATTTTTTTGATCATCCTCACTTGTATTAGAACATACATTTGTAGCTTGAGAGGCAATCAATTTCGACCAATGATATCACAAAAAAAACTGCCCCAATTAGGAGCAGCTTTCAATTTTAACTAACTAATTTTTTACTTCAACTTTGCAATTAATTCATCTGCCATACGTACATAGTCATCATTCTTTGCTGTAGTGGCAAGTTCCTTACACTTTAAAGCTGCCGTTTTTGCATCAGCCATATTACCTTTTTCTTTTAATATTTTTGCCTTTAGTAAATACATCCAAAATGCATCTGGACGTGCATCAATGGCTTTATTTATATATTCTAATGCTTTGTCATTATTTTTTTCCCACTCATAGTAAAAATTTGCTGCTTGATAATAGGGTGGCTTATCACCTTTAAGTGCAGTTTCCATTTGATCTTTCAACCGACCTCTAATGTTTGTAGCAATTGGCACTACAACCACAGTCTTTCCCCATATTAAATGAAGTTCACAACTTTCAGGTTTGATATTGCCAAACTGCATGGTAAAATTCTCAACAGCTGGTACATTCAGTGTAAAAGATGATACCGTAAAACGTACTACATCTTCTTCTTGTTTATAACCATCTGTACCCCAATTTTCAAGTCCTTTGTTTAAAATTATTGTCCAATCTTTTTTACCCGGAATTGTATAAAGTACATAAGTGCCACTATCAATTTTTTTATCACCCAGTACGATATTGTCTGTAATCCTCAAACGTGTAGCTGCATTAGCACCCGTACGCCACATTTCTCCCAGTGGAGCCAATTCTGAATTCTCCGCAAAATAAGTGCGGTCTTTCAATGCAGGCCGACTATAAGTAACCTCTAATTTTCCCATTCCAAAATCCTGACGAATGGATTGGGTAGGGCTAGGCGCCGGCATATTAACTTGTGCACTTATACCAGAAATTGCTGCTATACATGCAATGGAAAGAAAAAACTTTTTCATTTTTAAAATTATTTGATGCAAACATATATCAACCAAATGCATTTCAAAATGTTTTTCCACTGAATTCGATTATCTGGGTATTGTAGTTCTCACTTTTTTTCTTTTTTCAGGTTTGGTCCATCTTGGTCCGGATTGAATAAGTCTTCTAACCAAATCCGCCTTTTCTGAACCTTGGTCTGATAATATTTGCACATTTGAAGGGTTCCCCTCTTTGTCCAATGTAAATTCAATAGTCATTTCTTCACCGGGCATTTCACTATAATATTCCAGGCTATCCATTCCTAATTTTATTCTCACATACTCATGAAATGATTCCCAACCACCAATGGGTTGTATGGCAACCCCTGGTTTATCAGTTGCATAACCCATCGCCTTACTTTCTCTTTTTATCCCAAAGCCAGTTACAACAACTTCACTCAGTGTAGCAGACGCAGGTGCTAATACAAATTGATTTTGAGATGCATTTTCGCTTAGTTTCACTTCTGTCGTAAGATATCCCACGGCAGCCACTGTAGCATCTTTACTGCTATCTTTTGTATCCAATGAAAACTTTCCTTTCATATCCGTAATCACTACATTTTTTTTATCAGAAGATATCACAGATACATTGGCCAAAGGTTTGCCATTTTCATCAATAACAACACCCTGCAAACTTCTATTATTATTACTAACTTTTTTGAAATCAGCATCATCATTTGCACCAATTTGAACTCCTGAAACTTTGCCGCTTAGCTCCCCCTGTATATCATTTGATGAAGATAAAAATCCAATGCTGTCGGCCCTTTCCTCTATTTCTCTTGTATTAGAGTAACTGCTCGATGCTACATCACCGCCGGCAATAGTAAAATCTCTTGAAGAAGGCAAATCTGCATCCTTTCCTATCTGTATGTCAGCTTCAGGTTCCAAACTACGAGGGCTAAGATTGAGCTGGTTATCTTTCTTTTTATTGTTATTAACTGCAACAATATCATTGTTTATAATATTGTTTTTTATTGTTGCCTTCGGCAATGATGATTGAGGTTGAGATACTATTTTTTCCGCCTCCGGCAATGTGGACTCCGGCAAAACATCCTTCTGCCCTACTACCTCCTGCTGATGTGCCACAACGGTGGATTTGCTAGATTTAAAATTTTGATAGCCAAAAATGCCGACACCTGCCATGATGATGAATAATGCGGCAATCCGCATCCAGTTCATTCTTTTTGATATGGATACAATGGGAGCTGATTCTCTTACCTGCAAAACAGCTGCCGCTATTTCCTCCTGATGATTGATATAATTATTAGTTCCATGTTTTTCAAACCCTTCTATAGCATCAGATAAAAAAGGATCCTGTAATGCAGTACGCTCCAATTCATGTTTTTCAGCAGGGCTCATTGCTCCATCTAGATATCGTTGGATATCTTCAAAACCATATTGCTTATGCGATTGTTGATTCCTCATTTTTTCTCCATACAAATTTTAAGATTCCTTCTTCCATTCTGTATTAAGCTACGCACTTTACCCAAATCTTCCTGTATTAGTTCAGCAATTTCCTGATAGCATCTATTTTCATAATAAAATAATTCTATTGTTTTTTTCTGCGCAGTTGGCAACAGTTCTAAGCAGCCCTCCATTTTCTTAAAATCATTTTCTTTTTCTAATATATCATCCAGATGCGTATCATTTTCTAAATGCATAAATGTGGGTGCTAATTCCACAGTTATATTTTTCTTTTCCTTTCGCAGCCGCATCAGGCAGTGATTTTTTGTCAATACATAGAGCCAAGATTTAAATTGTAGAATATCATGCTTTAGTGCCTTTTCAATCAACGCTTGATAAATGTCAATAACCGTATCCTTTGCAAGTTCGGCATCACCCAAATATTTAAGCGCAGCGCCATAAACCAAATCTGTATAACGCATATATAAAGTGGCTAGCACATCCTGCTGTTCCGTTTGTTTATAACGCAGCAGGAGTAACTCATCATCTTCTTCAGATGCCTGTTGTATATTTTTTAATATGCCCAATATGGATGCTTAATCATTATAATAATCAAATGCAAAATAAAATTTATTTATTACAGCTTATGCAATTTTTTTCCTTAGTGCATCATAGTTGTAGCAGTTAAATAACATAAATACCCCATAAATAAAAAATATGCTACAAAAACACAATGATTTTTTAATGCTTCTGCAACCACCATAGTCAGATCACTTCCATCTCATTTTTTCTATCTATTTTTTAAATCATAAAAACAAAAATTATGAAATCAATAACAGTTTTTATTGTTATTGCTACCACTGTATTGCTGGTAGCATTTACTCAGACTTACAATATATCAGGAGTCGTTAAGGACGATGAGGGTAGCCCAGTTCCTTATGTAACTGTATCGCTCAAGGGGTCAAAAACCTCAACCACAACAGATTTAAATGGAAACTTTTCAATTACCAGTTCGGCTACTAAAGGAACACTCATTTTTTCCGCTGTTGGCTTCACACAAAAAGAAATAAAATTTACTGGAAGCACAAGTGCCATGCAGGTTACTTTAAAAAATACTGCAAATGAGATCAGCGACGATTCTGTAACAACTGCTTTTGGAATACAACGCAGTATGCCGTCTCTTAATTATGCCACTGCAGATAAAGCAATAAAAGGAAAAATATCTAGAGTTTATATTCCAAATACAAGTGATTTTAAATCAAAAGAGTTTGAAACCGAATCCGGATACCATGATGAAGAAGATACTAATTTTAATAGAGAGGGTTATGATAAAATCACAGACAATCCTTTTGTAGCCGTAAATCAAAATCCACTCTCCACATTTTCTATTGATGTAGATGGTGCAGCATACAGTAATGTGCGTCGCTTTATCAATGAAAAAACACTACCTCCTGCCGGTGCTGTAAGAATTGAAGAACTCATCAATTATTTTTCTTACAACTATGAGCAACCAAAAAACGAGAATCCATTTGCAGTGCATACTGAATTGATAAACTGCCCTTGGAATAATAATCATCACCTTGCATTAATAGCATTGCAGGGTAAAAAAATGGAGGAAGAAAATCTACCGCCATCCAATCTCATTTTCTTGATAGATGTTAGTGGTAGCATGATGGATGAAAATAAACTACCATTGGTAAAAGCCTCTTTACAAATGCTTACTGATAAACTTCGTCCGCAGGATAAAGTAGCCCTAGTAACCTATGCAGGAGCAGCAGGATTGGTTTTAAATGCCACTAGTGGCAATGAGAAAGAAAAAATTAAACATGCTATAAATGCATTGGAGGCAGGTGGCTCCACCGCAGGTGGGGCTGGTATTCAACTGGCTTATAATGTAGCAAGAAATAATTTTATGGAAGGTGGAAATAACCGCATTATTCTTTGCACAGACGGTGATTTTAATGTAGGAGAAAGTAGTGATGATGCCATGGAGCGGCTGATTGAAAAAGAGCGAAACAGTGGTATATTTCTTTCTGTACTTGGTTTTGGTATGGGTAACTATCAGGATGCCAAAATGCAAATACTAGCAGATAAAGGAAATGGCAATCATGCATATATTGATGGCATTAGCGAAGCAAAAAAAGTATTTGTGCATGAGTTTGGTGGCACACTGTTTACCATAGCAAAAGATGTAAAACTTCAGGTAGAATTTAACCCGGCCATTGTAAAAGGATATCGGCTGATTGGTTATGAGAATAGAATGCTGGCAAAAGAAGATTTTAATAATGATACCAAAGATGCTGGTGAATTAGGAAGTGGACACACCGTAACAGCATTATACGAAATCATTCCGGCAGGAAGCAAAGAATCCATTGACAGTGTAGATGGATTGCACTATCAGAACTATGCTAAAACATTACCATCTTCCTCTTTTAGCAAGGAATATATGTTTGTGAAACTACGCTATAAAAAACCGGATGGTCATCAAAGTATTTTATTGACTCATACAGTACAAAATGCGATAAATGAAATAAGCAAAAGCAGCATGAATATTCGATTTGCAGCATCAGTAGCAGCATTTGGATTAGCACTGCGCAATTCACCTTATAAAGGCATGGCAGGTTTTGATATGGCTTATAACCTGGCTCAAAATGCAATAGGTACAGATAAGGAAGAATACCGTGCAGAATACATGCGCTTACTGCGTGATGCCACTATGCTAGAGCGAAAAACGCTAAGCGATGATAGAGGCAAATAAAACCCTCCATATATATAAAAAGCCTGCTATACGTAAGTGTGCAGGCTTTTAGATTTTACATATTTATAGTAGCAAATTTAACTAGCAAAAAACTGGGGTAGAAAACCTATAAAAAAAGCCCCAAAAGGGGCCTTTAAGAAATGTTAAACAAACTATTATTGGTTACTGCATTTAATGGAAGCTTTGTGCCCATCTGCAGTTATCACATTTACCACATAAATTCCTTTATAAGCAGTCATCTGAGAAGGCCATACATTATTACCTTCTGAGGCATTTACTTTTGCAGTTTTCAGTACGTTTCCCTGCATATCTGTATAAATAATTTTTGCTTGCTGAGCAATGCCTGCATTATAAAATAACAAATTTGATATGCCATGCCCTTGAATGACTTTTAGTGAATTTACTCCAGTACTATTTGTACTGCTTACTATAGCTGGCACAGCTCCTAAAACAGATTCTGGTATAGTAAGTGTTGTTTTTACTACTTGGTCTCCTGTAGTTCTATTGTTTCCATTTACAAAATTTGCTGCTGTATAAAATACTACAGCACCAGTACCTGATGCAGGTGCTTTCCAAGGTATGATTAATGTATCTGCTGTAAGGGGCATTGTATGCTCTACATAGTTTCTTGAGCTATATAATCTATTTGCAGTGCCAGCAGGAAAGCCTGGTGCACCCATCCACCTATTGATGTTTAGATCTGCTGGAGAAGCAGTGGCGCAGGTAGTTTGAAAACCATGAAGAGGGTCACCAGTTGTGTTTTTAAAGACTAACACAAAGTAATACTGTTGATTGGGTGTGTAAGAACTAACCAAAGTACTGTCAGATTTGTAAAGTCTTGAAATAATAGTGGCGCCAAAGTTTCCACCGCTATGGCATTTTGAACAAGTTTTATTACCATTATATGGTGCTCCTGTTACAGCCTGATTATTCAAAGCTGGTCCATCTTTATAGGACGCAAACATGGCTACTACAAAGAAGGCTGCTGCACAGCTTACTGCCATGCGTGTTTTTGTTACGTTAAATTTTTTCATTCTTTCTGATATTAGTTGTCAAATAAAATATTTTGTTACCTAAAATAGAAAATAATGTTGCTGAATGCGGAATTTTCTAAGATAAATCAAAATAAATAGGTCTGTTTATACTTGCACTATAAATTTTTAATGTTTACACTCTAATCCTAGACTTCTATTTTTTTAAAAATTGATTTCGAAAATTGCACTCGCCGTGTGGCTATCATTATTTTGAGATGGTGATTTCAATTATAGCTTTCACTTATTAAAACTAGATTTATTTAATCATAGGGAATAAGACCGAATAAAAATTCCTTGAATAGGGTGATAGAAATCTAATTTGTAAAAATTAAATTTCTATGTTTAAAAGTAAAATAATCTGTTTTAATTTTCTGCTCCTTTTCCTTTTTCTACAAATTAAAATAGTGTATAGCCAAACCAATACATTTCCCACCACGGGCAGTGTTGGCATTGGTACTACCAGCACGGCTGTATCTGCTTTATTGGAAATGATAAGTACTTCAAAAGGCTTATTGATACCACGTATCACTCAGGCACAGGGGCTAGGTGCTTTGTGACGAAAAGTTGAAAGTAAATATATATTAGTGATTGAGTATAATTTTTAGCCATAGAAATAGTGAACTATTTAAATACAAAATTTTGTTATTCTGCTTATAAATGTAGATTTTCGGGTTTGTAAACAAACCCAACAGAATCTTTTGGATAAAGTCAACAATAGTCCTGTAAGAAAATTCAAATACCTGTCGGCAGATGAAATGATTGTTAATACATGGATGAAAGTAATGTCGCATCACCCATAAGATGACCAAAGCATTCCTTATTTCTCTAAAAAATCATAATACAAATCACTTCAAAGTAATAGCAGAATGATAATGAGAGTTGAGTAAATGTTTGTACCAGTATTACTTATATTTGTGATCAGATTTTGTATAAAAATTTCGCATAAAAGCAAATGGCACTTTTTAAATTATATAAATTAAATTCACTAAAATTCTAAAATGAAAAAAATTATTTCTACAGTTACAATTCTAATTTCAATGGCTCATGCTTCGAATGCACAAAATTGGTTGACAACAGGTAATAGTGGTACCACATCTACCAATTTTATTGGCACCACAGATGGACAAGCATTTAGATTTAGGGTAAAAAATCAATTATCGGGTATTATTGATTCGGCTTCTGGAAATGTTGGACTTGGCTATTTGACATTTGCAAAAAATACAACAGGGGCCTATAATGCCGCACTTGGTTTAAAAGCTCTAAATAGCAACACCATTGGAAGCTTCAATACTGGTATTGGACACCATGCTTTAAGAAGAAACACTACTGGCAAATCAAATACTGCTTGTGGGTCAAGTGCATTGACATATAACACAAAAGGACAATACAATACAGCTACTGGGTGTACGTCACTTAATGGTAACACCACAGGGAACAATAATACAGGTTTTGGTTATGGGGTCATGTATTTTAATCAAACAGGTAATTACAATACTGGAGTTGGCTATCAAGCTTTAGATCTTATGTTTTTTGGCGATGGCATTACTGCTTTGGGATATCAAGCTGATGTAACCGCATCTGGTCTAACAAATGCTATGGCTTTGGGGTACACTACAACAGTTGACGCAAGTAATAAAGTAGTTATTGGAAATACTTCCGTAACCAGTATTGGTGGACAGGTTGCATGGACTAATTACTCTGATGGACGCATTAAAAAGAATATTAAAAAAAATGTACCAGGTTTACAATTTATCAATCTATTGACTCCAATTACCTATAACTATGATTTAACAAAAGAAAATGACATTAACGGTAACACTGAAAAAATTGAGTACAAGGAAAAATATGATATAGAGCGTATAAATTTTACGGGTTTTATTGCGCAGGAAGTAGATGCGGCCGCAACTAAAATTGGATACGACTTTAGTGGAGTAGATAAATCAGGAAAAATTATGGGCTTGAGGTATAGCGAATTCGTGGTACCATTGGTTAAAGCAGTACAGGAACTATCAAGCCAAAATGAAGCATTAAAAACTCATAATGAACAACAACAACTAGGAATTATAAACTTACAAAATCAAATTGATGAATTGAAGAATACTATAAGTAGCATTCTTTTATTACAAAATAGTCAGTCATCAAAAAATAATCAAGCAGTTACATTAATTCCTGCATACACTGTAGAGCAAAATATTCCAAATCCTTTCAAAGGCACTACAACTATTAATTGTATAGTACCTGTAAACAATGGAAATGCTTACCTCAATTTTTACAATCAAAGTGGTGTGGTATTAAAATCTATAAAAGTAACTGGTGAAGGAAAGAATAGCATTACGCTTACAGCGAATGAACTTGCGGCAGGTACATATAGGTATGCATTGGTGGTAGATAACAAAATGATGGATAGCAAGATGATGGTGAAGCAATAAAATTGATTCTCGAAGATTGGAGAAGCCTGCCTTATATGTTGGAAGGCTTCTTTATTATATGCATGTTCACCTTAATTTCATACTACCATAATGAGTACACATTTTGGGGTTTACTTTTGCAAAAAAAGTCAACATTGTATAGGCTTATAGAGTAAATTTAACTAAAGCTATTGAGAACTATTTAAAAGTCAGTTCAAGTAGGTGCTTTATAATGAAAAGTTGAAAGTAAATATAGATAAGTGATTGAGTATAATTTTTAGCCATAGAAATAGTGAACTTTTTAAATACAAAATTTTGTTATCTGCTTATGTATGTTGATTTTCGGCTTTGTAAAAAAAAGCAAAATTCGATTTCAATTAGCTTTCTATACGGGAGGGAAACCTTATTCGAAACATAAAAAAAGGCTACCAATTGGTAGCCTTTTAATAAAATATTTAAATATTATCTTAATGTGAGAAACTCAGAGGTAACTCTATCTTTTCTTGATGAACTCTTATACAGTGTTTTTAGGTAGAATTGCTTTAAAACGGGATCATAAGATTTTTCATAAACAACAAATGAATTCAACGGTATTTGTTTTCTCATGGTTTCATTTGGTGTAACACTTATTATGCTGTCTGCCTCACAATTAAATACAATATTATAAAACCATCCAATAGAGCCTAAATCTGCATAAGGCACTTGTACTGTGTCAGCAGACAGACCATCAGAAACTGCATCAACAGATAGTACAGACATAAACTTATCTGCCGCTCCATCCAATATTATTGTTGACACTACAACACTATCAATTGCATTTCCGGCATATTCAATCCGTTGACCACCAGGTTGATAAATTCCTGCAACACATACACCCAGTGTATAGAAATATTTTGTGCCGAAGTTATCACTGATATCAAGGCCCTCAGCATTTAAAATAGATAATGGCAGCATATAGCTCACATTTGGTAATAACAAAGTGGACTCCACAAATTTTATGGTAACTTCCGCTGTACGATCCCCTGCGGGAATGGTAACTGTTGAGTTTTCAAAAATATATCCATCTTCCGGATAGGCTTCAAAACTAACACCGGTACCCAATGCATTGTACTCACTCAATTTGGCAGCACTCACACCGAGCTCTACGGTTAAATCTTCGTCCATAACATTTACAGAAGCAAGATTTACATCAAACGTATAGGTAATGGTATCACCACCTGAAAATTTCAAATAACCCGCATCAAAATTTGTTTTTAATAATCCTCCATCGGGTATTTCAAGTATTGGTTCTAAGCTGCCAAAATCGATGGGAGCATCATCTTTTAAACAGCCAACTAAAATTGCAGGAGTTAAAAAGGATAGTATAACAATGATTCTTTTCATATTTTTTTTTGAATAATTTGATAATTAAGGCATCCAGAAAATTTTTGTACTTAATGGATTTATTGTACCCTGCGCTTCTACATTTTGGGCATTGAAACTATACTCTTGAAGAGGATATGCAAGCCTGTACGGAATATGTTCCGTATTGGTACCCGGATAAATTGAAACAGGGATATCTTTTGGATAACCTGTTCTTCTCCATGTTGTATAAGATTCAAAAGCATCGTAAGTATTACCGGCTATCCAAGCCTGTCTGTAGATAGCATCAAGTTTATCAACAGCATTATCAAAATTTGCATAGCCTATTATTGTTCCAAATGCAAGTTCTGGAGCGCCTAATAATGAAAAACTTGCATTGATGCCTGCTTCATAAGCTATTTTAGCATCACCTGTTAATAAACCTCTTTGATAAGCTTCAGCAAGTAAAAAATCTATTTGATAAGCTGGCATCAAATAGGAATCCATATCCTCATCTTTCAAAACACCTTTTCGTTCCAATCTTAACAAACGTGAACCACCAATTGGAGAAATTTCAGTATTTGTTTCGCCAGTAAAACCATTGCTACCAAAAACTCTTCCTTTTATAGTACCGGCATTATTTAGGTCATAAATATATGAAAGCCTGCCATCTGCTTTTGAAGACAGATAGTTTACTGCGTATGCATTTGCCCTTACATAATTTCGATTACCATAAGCCTCACCATTAATTGCAAACCCAACATTTGACCATCTAGGGTTTTGTGAAGCTGAATTTCCATTATTATATCCGGGGTTTAGTTTTACATCCTCCAAATAAAAACCAATGGCTTGGTCAATACTATTTAAACCCTGAGTTACGATTGAATTCAAATCCGTTTTATTGGACATATGCAATAAAATCTTCAATTTCAGATTATTTGCAAATTTTTTCCAATTTTCCATATTGCCAGCAAAAACCAAATCCTCGGTTGCAGATGGTTTCGTTGCTAAAATTTCAGTCCCTATTTCTACATCTGCAATAGCTCCATCTAACTGCACCAATAAATCTAAATATATTGATTGTGCATCATCATATCCCGGAAACAGATTCTGCTCATAGTTTCCATAATCGGTATAAATTGCATTACCATACAGATCTACAATATGCATGAAATGATGTGCCCACATTACCCTAGATATAGCTCTGAAATTGATAAGCGTAGAATCATTGGTGCCTTGTGTTATCATATCTTTATAGTTACGCAAGGTGATATAATTGCTAAGCCAGTTTCCAGTGGCAAAATTTGTAGTAACATTGTATGTGAGCAAATTGGCATCGGCACCGAATCCAGCGCTTACAGCCCAATAGCCCATCCAGTAATTGGCAAAATCTTGATTACCACCTTCCAATTGCCTTGCAGAATTTACGAGGGCCGTTGGTAATAAAAATTTTGCAGGTACAGAAGTAGGACTATTTGGATTTTCATTGATATCAAAATATCCTTTTTTGCAAGCAGTGCCTAAAGATCCTATCATGCAGAGCATTAACAGGAATTTTATATAATTATTTTTCATTTTTTGTAATTCTATCATTTAAAAATTGACTGAAATGGTAGCACCAAAAATACGAGTTGGAGGAGCTTGGGCTAAACTTGTACGTCCAACAGAGTTATCAGTACCATCGGAAAACTCAGGATCAGTCCATAAATTTGTCTTTGGCCTTAGCATCAACAGGTTTCTACCGGACACCGTAAAACTTGCACTCTTAATAATTTTCGTATTTGCAAACCATGATGTTGGTAAATCATAACTCAATGATACTTCACGTAGCTTCCAAAAGGCAGCACTTGTTACATAGTTTGAACCGGCATTGTTATAGTAGAATGCCCACCAATCTGCATTACCTACATCGGTGGAAGTATTTGTATTTTCTACATATTTACCATCTTTTAATACCACAGAATTTGGCAAAACGAAAGGCTGTCTTCCATTTACAACAGTTGCTGATGAAACACCACTAAAATCCATAGTAGCAGCTAGCACATTGAAAATTTTATGACCACCTCTGTATTCTGCAACTGCACTTAATGAAAAAGATTTCCATTTTAAACTAGTGGTTAATCCAATAATGTCAATAGGCACTGCGCTACCTAAACTAACAAAGTCTGTGGCGAGGTCAGGACGACCGTCTATTGGATCTACTATTATTTTTCCAGATATAGAATCTCTTATCCAATCGCTAGATTTTATTGATGGGTAAGGCTCACCAACAATAGCAAAAGAATTGCCATTTGATCCGCCTGTTTGAATTTCTTTTGTATCTGCATTAATTTCCAACACTTTACTTTCAATATGACTCCAGTTTGCCCCTACTCTCCAGGCTAAATCCTTTTTACTCAACAAGGTATAATTCACATCAATTTCAAAGCCTCTATTTCTTGTTTCAGCGGCATTTACCAAAGCACGAGATCCACCAGTACCAGTAGAAATACTTGCAAAAATAATTCCATCAGAAGTAGTACTTTGATAAACAGCTCCATTTACATTTAATCTGCTGTTCATAAATGACAGCTCATAACCAAGTTCAATTTCAGTTATGATTTCAGGCTTTATTCCGGGGTTTGGTATTAAAGTAGTTGGTACAAATCCAATTGTACTACCAAAAGGAAACCCTGTGCCAGGAACATATGTCAATGAATTTCTATAAGCACCATTTGCTATAAACTTGCTACCATTACCAAGTGCAGATGCATTTCCTGTTACAGAATATGCAGCTCTTATTTTTGCAAAATTCAACACATTATCAGATTGAATACTAGGTATAATATCTGTAAGTACAAAAGATGCTGAAGCACCGTAGTAAGGTATCCACCGATTTTCTTTAGATAAGCGGGAGTCTAAATCAACACGATAAGATCCATTGATAAAAATCTTATTATCATAGGCAATAGTGGCATCTCCAAAAATACCGAATCTTCTTGCCTGTGCTGAACTTTCACCTACTGATGGCAACCCAATTCTTGAATCAACATTGTAAACATTAAAATTTAAGGCGTCTGCCCCCACTGACGATGAAGTAAGCGTATTGTCAATAAAAGAAGTACCCGCAATAAACTTCAAATTTACTTTATTTGCTATATCTTTATCAACCGTAGTTGTAAAGTCTGATGTCCAAAGAAAATTGGTATTTTTAATATTCAGATAACTGGCATTTTGATTAACAGATATTGCCCTTACACCAAAGGGTACTGTATCAAAACCTGTTCCATCTTCGTTTGCAAATATTACTGTTGTATTCGTTTTTGCATAATCTGTATGTATCTGCTCTGCAATTGTATTCGTAAAATTTGTACCACTATATGTTGCAGCTAAGCGATAATTAAATGATAACCATTTCAATGGCTGAAATCCAATGGAGGCTGAGCCCTGTAATGAATTTACTGTTGTTTTATTTCTATCATTTTCTATTGACCAATAAGGATTTTGATAATAATCGTTGTAATAATCATTAATGGAAGAGAATGGTTTTGTAATGTCACTATAACTTGTTAGTGGCACATGAGCAGGTGTTTGATACACATTGTTATAAACTGCATCTGTTGATGTGGTGTTTACATTTTGATTGGTATAAGCTACTGAATAATCTGCTGTAAACTTATTCATATTTCTCCTGCCTGCAAAGCGGATAGTATTTCTTTGTAATACATCTTTTGGCATAATGCCTTTTGTATTTACATTTTGGTAGCTAAGCAAAAAAGATCCATTATTATCTCCACTATTTAAAGACACTTGGTTTTGTGTTGTAATACCCATGTCAAAGAAATTTCTTTTTTCATTTGGTAAACCTGCATAAGGAATCAATTGAAGAGTGCCGTCTGAAAGTGGCCTACCCAAGGGTACTGTAATATTAGAATTATACTCAGGACCATAACTTTGGTTTTCTATTGGTGTATAAGCTGAGTAGTCATTAAAATCAATATTTTCTGCTGATCCAGAACCAAATCTATTTTGAAGACTGGGCATATAGGATACAGTTTCAAACTGTGTAGTTGATGCAAAGTTGATAGTAGTATTTCCACGGGAACCTTTCTTTGTAGTAATAACCAATACACCATTTGATGCATCAGAACCATATAAAGTGGCAGCACTAGCACCTTTTAAAGTAGTAATATCTGCAATATCCTCAGGATTTAAAGTACTAAGGTCATTATAAAAGATAGCTCCGTCAACAATTATTAGCGCCTGGTTATTACCGGTAATTGAACGATTACCTCGTAATATAATTCTGGTAGGCGCACCCACACCATTATTTACTGTATTTATCTGCAAACCAGCCACTTTTCCAGTAAGACCATTTTGTACGTTAACAGGTTTAGCCTGTATTAAATCTTTACTTGAAATTTTAGTGGTGGAATAGCCCAATGATTTTGCCTGTCGCTGAATACCAAATGAGGTAGTAACCACCACATCTACATTTGTATTTGCAGTAGATCTTTGCAATACAGGTGATATAATATCATCTGCAGTAACCGACATTTCTAGCTTCGTAAATCCAACAGCAGATACCACTAATACATCACCAGTATTGGCGGTTATAGTAAAACTACCAGTTGCATTTCCGGCTACGGAAATTTTTGTGCCTTTTACATTTACAGTAACAAAGGGTACGGGTTCTCCGGTTTGATCTTTTACTATTCCACTTACTTTACGATTTTGTGACCATGCGGTCAATCCAAGCAAAAGTGAAACAGTGAGAATGCTTAAAATTTTTCTCATCTTTTCTAACGTTTTAAAAAAATTTGTGTGCGAATATAAGTGCTAAAGGATGAACTGTTAAATAATTCAACAATACCTGTTAAAATATATACAACAAGACAGACAAAGTATAAAATAGGTTTGCTGCATCCATGCTCCATGTTTTATGGGGTAAACTATTTTTGTCATTGATTATTAATATATTAGTTATCTATTTTTACCAATTTTTGACATTAAATTTCAGTATTTCAGTTTTGAGACTAAAATCAGAATCGCATTTGGATTGCTAATACCACAAACAATTATTAAATATATTAAATGAAAATAATGTTTTTGGTTGTATTGAAGAAACTGTGTATTATTCTTTTGTAAATTTTTCAATGGAGATTATATTTTTGCAACATGATTTTACTAGAAGGAAAAATAGCCGGAGAATCTGTAAAAAAGCATTTAAAAGAAAAAACAAGTCTGTATTTATCAAAAGGGCTTCGCCCTCCACATCTTGCTGCTATTTTAGTGGGAAATGATGGAGCCAGCGAAACTTATGTTGCAAGTAAGGTAAAAAACTGTGCAAACATTGGCTTTCAATCTTCATTAATACGTTTCGAATCTACCGTTTCTGAAAATAAATTGTTGGAAACCATTCATGCGTTAAATTCGAGTGAAGAAGTTGATGGCATTTTGGTACAATTACCACTGCCAAAATATATTAATACAGAAGCTGTCATTGAGGCCATAGATCCACAAAAAGATGTAGATGGTTTCCATCCTTATAATGCCGGTAAGCTAATGCTTGGCAATCCCACATTTATACCGGCCACTCCTTATGGCATAATGCTTTTATTGGAGCATTATCAGATCGAAGTGAAAGGAAAAAAGATTGTAATTATAGGACGTAGCAATATTGTTGGAAGACCGTTAAGCATTCTACTAAGCAGTAATATGCCATTTGGAAACGGCACTGTAATTCTTTGCCATTCGCATACAAAAGATATGGAATCTATTTGCCGAGAGGCCGATATATTGGTTGCTGCTCTTGGTAAGCCAGGTTTTGTTCATTCTGGTATGATAAAGCCCGGTGCGGTAGTGATAGATGTAGGAATCACAAGGGTTCCAGATTCATCTACAAAAAATGGATTTAAGATAAAGGGTGATGTAGATTTTGAAAGTGTATCACCAATCTGTAATGCCATTACACCTGTGCCGGGCGGAGTTGGTTTGATGACTATTGCTGGCTTACTACAGAATACAATTAAAGCTTATGAAATACAGATGAATAAAACAATTACCCAAAAATGAACATGCTGAAAATAAAGGAACAACTTCCGTTGATGGAATCGTTTTATACCTTACAGGGTGAAGGATTTCATCAAGGTAAAGCAGCCTATTTTATTAGGCTAGGAGGTTGTGATGTGGGTTGTGTTTGGTGTGATGTAAAAGAAAGTTGGGATGCTGCAAAACACCCATCTGTTTCTATAGCTCAAATTGTAAATAACGCCTTATCATTTCCTTCCAAAATAGCAGTTATCACAGGCGGTGAGCCTTTGCTGCACGATCTTACAAAACTTACTGAAAGCTTGCATGATGCGGGTTTTCAAAACCATATTGAAACTTCCGGATCTTCACCAATTTCTGGTAGCTGGGATTGGATTTGTCTTTCTCCAAAAAAGTTTAAAGCACCATTACCCCAAATTATCGCAGAGGCACATGAGTTGAAAATTGTTGTATATAATCAATCAGATTTTGATTGGGCTATTTCTTTCCAAAAGGATGTTTCTAAAACCTGTAAACTCTTCCTTCAACCGGAATGGAGCAGAGCAGAAAAAGTAACACCACTCATCGTGGAATATATTAAACAGCATCCAGAGTGGGAATTAAGTCTTCAAATACACAAATATATTCAGGTACCATAATTATATTATCTGAATCAATGAAAACATATACCTTTAAGCGAAATATTGTACTATGAGGGTATTTTCTTTGTTGTGTGTTTTATTTCATTTTGCTATCAGTAATATATACGCTCAACCTACCATAATCAATCAAAAAAGCTTTGGAGGTAGTGGGTTTGACCAATCGGTTTCGCTCATAAAATCTTCTGGTGGAGGCTACTTGATTGGGGCTACTTCTACATCCAACATCTCGGGTGAAAAATCTGAAAATGGATATGGGGGTGAAGATTTTTGGTTGATTAAAACTGATAATAATGGTGCCAAAGTTTTTGATAAAACTTTTGGTGGCTCTGGTGTTGATCAAATAAGAACAATTATTGAATTATCCAATGGTGAATTGTTGATTTGTGGCACAAGCTTTTCTGCGGTATCGGGAAATAAAACGGCCCCCCAGTTTGGAAATGCTGATTATTGGGTTATAAAAACGGATGCCTCTGGGAATTTAATTTGGAACAAAACCTTTGGAGGTATAAACTACGATGAATTATATGGAGCTGTTCTTTCTGCCGATGGAAATATATTTTTAGGGGGTGTATCAAATTCTGATGTATCTGGAAATAAAACATCGGCGGTAAAAGGTGCAGATGATTATTGGTTGGTAAAAATTAATATGAATGGAGATTTACTTTGGGACAAAACTTTTGGCACTACCAGTTTTGATTTTATGATTGACTTAGTAGCAACACCAGATGGTGGTGCAATTTTAGGTGGCCAGTCTGACGGAAATGCAGAATTTGATAAATCTGAATATAGCAAAGGACTATTAGACTGCTGGTTGCTAAAAATAGATGGATCAGGTAATAAGGTTTGGGATAAAACAATTGGGGGAAATGCTAATGAGCAATTTCAAAAAATGGCGATAACTCCTGATGGTAGTCTGGTTGTGGCGGCCTCTAGTGAATCCAGTGCTAATGGAAATAAAACAGAAAATTCAAGAGGCACCTGGGATATATGGGCTTTTAAATTAAATGCCTCAGGCACTTTAGTATGGGATAAAACGATGGGAGGCGCCAGTGAAGATTTTTCTAGAAATATTAATATCACAGCTACCGGCGATATACTTCTAGCTGGATATAGCAGTTCCAACACTTCAGGAGAAAAAACGGAAATTACCCGTGGTGGCATAGATTATTGGTTGCTAAAATTACGGCCCGATGGTAGTTTGATATGGGATAAAACAATTGGTGGCACTAGAGATGATTATGGAACAAATGTGCTTACCTTTTCAAATTCAAAATTAATAGTTGTAGGTACAAGTAGTTCAGGCAAAACTGCCGATAAAGCTACCATAACAAGAGGCAATGTTGACGTGTGGATACTTTTGTTACAAGAAACATCTAAAAAGGAAACTGAACAAAAATCAAAACTATATCCTACGATTATCTCTGATTATAAATAACCGAATTGATATTGATGGATATGTTTAAAAAATAACTATAAAGTTCTCTTATTTTAAATTAGTATGTCTGAATTTTTTCTGCTTCATTTGACTTTAAAAGCCTAGAACCTTAAGGTACTAATGGATGGCACTTAGAAACAATAGTGAGCTGAAGGACACTGCAGTAAAAAAATAATTTATCCAAAAAATCTCGAGGCTAGTGCCCCTGAATTACACATCTATCAATGAACTGATTTGTGCTATTTTTTCTTTAAGATTTTTTCGCTCTACAATGAAGTCTAAAAATCCATGTTCTAATAGAAATTCGCTGCGCTGAAAGCCTGGAGGTAAATCTTTTTTTATGGTTTCTTTGATAACTCGAGGACCTGCAAAGCCAATTAGTGCGGACGGTTCAGCAATATTCATATCCCCCAACATAGCAAAACTTGCTGTAGTGCCTCCAAATGTAGGGTCAGTACATAATGAAATGTAAGGAAGACCTGCATCACTCAGTTGCCCAAGTTTTCCACTTGTTTTTGCCAGTTGCATAAGGCTAAATGCACTCTCCATCATACGTGCACCCCCACTTTTATTGATGACTAAATAACAGAGTCTGTTTTCTATGCAATAATCTACTGCTCTTGAAAATTTTTCGCCCATTACGCTGCCCATGCTGCCCCCAATAAATTCAAAATCCATACAAGCTATAACCCATCCAAAACCACCTATTAAACCGGTGGCTATACGCATACTATCTTTTAAATCTGTTTTGGCGTGTATTTCTTCTAACCTTTTACCATAAGGTTTAAGGTCAGTAAATCCTAAAAAATCTTTACTTACAATATTATCAAATAATGTGATGTATTGTTTATCATCAAACAGCATATTGAAGTAATCGCTACTTCCAATTCTATGGTGATAATTGCAATTACTACATACATACAAGTTTTCTTCCAAATCTGTTGTTGTAGATATAAAATTACATTGTGGACATTTACTCCATAATCCTTCAGGGATTTCTTTTTTTTCAGAGCTCTTGGTTGTAATTCCTTTTCGCAGCCGCTGGTACCATTTTTTCTTGGCATCAGATTGAATGGAGGGCGGATTTATAGGTGCGGATTTTTCTTCCGAAACATTTTTAATTTCTTCCGGTTTTTCTGTACTCATTATAAAGATTATGGGTAAAAAATGGCGGGAACAGAACCCGCCATTCGTACATGCAAAAAATTATAATTACGCTATTGTAATAGTATTGTCTAAATAAACATCTTGAACAGTAGTCAGTAATTCTACACCCTGCTCAAAAGGTTTTTGGAAGGCTTTTCTTCCAAGTATGAGGCCCATACCACCAGCTCTTTTATTTACTACAGCTGTTTCTACTGCTTCAGATAAATCGCTGGCACCTTTGCTTTCCCCACCAGAATTGATTAATCCCACACGACCCATATAGCAATTTGCTAATTGGTAGCGGCATAAGTCAATAGGATGATCTGTGGTGAGGTTTTCGTATACTGTCTTATGTGTTTTGCCATGCTTTGTGACTAAATATCCACCGTTATTTGTAGGCAATTTTTGCTTAATAATATCTGCCTGAAGTGTAACACCAAGATGATTTGCTTGACCTGTCATATCTGCGCTAGTATGATAATCTACACCATCTACTTTAAATCCATTATTTCTAAGGTAACACCATAGTATGGTCACCATTCCTAATTCATGTGCATATTCAAAAGCTTCTGCCACTTGCTTTAATTGGTTGGCACTTTCTGCACTACCCCAGTAGATTGTGGCCCCTACTCCTATTGCTCCCATCTGCCATGCATTTTTCACAGAACCAAACATGGTTTGATCAAAACGATTAGGAAAACTTAAAAATTCATTATGATTTATCTTAACGATGAATGGTATTTTATGGGCATACTTGCGGCTTAAAATACCTAACACTCCATATGTAGATGCTACACCATTACAACCACCTTCCATAGCCAACCGAACAATATTTTCTGGATCAAAGTAAATTGGATTTGGTCCAAAAGCACTACCACCACTATGTTCTATCCCTTGATCAACTGGAAATATGCTGCAATAACCGGTATCTGCTAAACGACCATGCCCCAACAACTGCTCCATGCTGCGCAATACTTGATTGCTTCTATTACTTTGTGTCCAGATTTTATCCATATGGTCAGATGCAGGTAAATGCAATTGACCTTTGGAGATAGTTTTTGACTCATGATTCAAAAGAAACTCGGCCCTGTCGCCAAGTAAGGAAGTAATTTTTGTACTTGCCATTTCTATGTAATAATTATGATTAAAAAAAACAGTTGAGCCTAATTTAAAACTGAAAGACCAATAAAATTAGACATGTGGCAAATATAGTAACTGAACCGAAAGGGGAAAATATTATTCAGCTCGATATTGAATTTTATGGCTATAGGAAAAATGATTTTAAGCTAATAACACTTATTCAGAAGGTCATAAAAAAACCTTTTTTTATTCTGACTTATCTCCAATAAACCACTGCTCCTTGTGCTTAAATAAAACATTAAAAGTAGTAAGTGAACCATATATTCTTGTAATGTATTGCTGTAGATTTACCTTATCAGTATCATCAAGATTTTTATGTGCATTTATTTGTTGCTCTAATACACGAAGTCTATCTCTTAGCATCACAATTTTGTGGAAGAATATCTCTATCGGTAATTCTTTAGGTTTTAAAGTTTTATCAGCAGGTTGCAAAAGTATTGTGCCATTTTTCCATCGGTCACCAATAGGTGTTATTTCAGAATGGCCATTCCACATGCGCAAAATCTTTAATAATGACTTTTCTATTTCACTATTTGTTTCAATTTCTGCTGAAACATTTTCAGGAAGTATTTCATCTAAGAGCGGGTCTGTTTTATCTATTTCTTTTACTCCATGATAAATAAATGAAATAAGATAAGTGGCATATCGAATGCCCACTATTACGCCAGGTCCATGCTGTGTATGTTGCAAACGGGTGCCTATTCCTAAAGTAAGTGTATCCATTTTTTGTGCAATATAAGTTCATGTAATTTTCTTTTTTGAAAATGGATAAAATAGCATACCTATGACTTTGTGGAGGAGGCATCCATTCAGAATATTCAACCCAAATTTTGCAGCCTATTATATTATGTAAAATTGATCGACCAACTAGATTACTTAATGTGGTTGTTTTTTGGAAGAAAGGGTGGACTATTTATAAACCCAAAAATTATGTTCGATTGTAAATGTATGCAGCATTTCGACCTCGTAATGATAGGCATTGCTCCATCTGAGTTTTGCCCAAGATGCTATATACTTTAACTTCAATTCTTTAGGGCAATGCTATTATCTATTTTCAAAATTTGGAAATAAAATATCCCACAACTAGCAGGTCAAGATCTACAAATTAAAACTTCGTCTTAATCCCATTTCCAATGAAACAGGATT
>CAXYYO010000017.1:0-63802 GCA_964293305.1 uncultured bacterium
TTTATTTTGTTATAGTGCGTTACCATTCCCCGAAGGGGTAAATAAAAAATTCTGCTTTTGACAATTAAAAAAATCTGCTTTTATTTTTTTCGCTGAAAGTTGTTCCAAAATTCTTACAACAAAAAGAGGCTGAAAAATTGTGAGGCGGGTGCAGTGGAGTATATTTTCTAGTCCTCGGATAAATGTAAATCACCCGCCAAAGCGGGTGACATAAGAAAAATAAAATTTTATGGAATGTAGTGAGCAACTGATGGCTACCTATTTCCTTTTATGGCTGCAATGCCGGGTAATACTTTACCTTCAAAATATTCCAGCAAGGCACCACCACCCGTACTTACGTAACTAACTTTATTTGTATAGCCAAACTTGTTTACAGCTGCTACGCTATCTCCACCACCTACCAAAGAGAAAGCACCCAAAGCTGTACTTTCAGCTACGGCATCGGCTATAGCTTTTGTACCTGCTTGAAAAGATTCCATTTCAAAAACCCCCATGGGTCCATTCCATAATATTGTTTTGGATTTGCGCAGCACTTCTGCAAAAATGCCTCTGGCTTTTGGACCAATATCTAGGCCCATCCAACCATCAGGTATAGCATCGCTCATACCTATTTTTGTAGCTGCATCAGGAGCAAATTTATCTGCGTACACAGAATCTTCTGGTAGGTGTATGCTCACTCCTTTTTCAATGGCTTTTTGTAAAATAAGACGTGCTGTGTCTAAGCGATCTTCTTCGCAGAGGGAATTGCCAATTTTTCCACCTCTGGCTTTCATAAAAGTATAAGCCATGCCACCACCAATAATGATATCAGTGGCACGGTCAAGTAAGTTTTCTAGAATGAGAATTTTATCACTCACTTTGGCTCCTCCAATGATAGCTGTAAATGGTTTTTCCGCAGCGTGTAGTACTTTTTCAGCACTACTCACCTCTCCTTCCATTAATAGCCCAAACATGCGATGTGCAGGTTCAAAATATTCAGCAATTATGGCTGTACTTGCATGTGCTCTGTGCGCTGTGCCAAATGCATCATTAATATAAACATCCCCAAACTCGGCAAGCTTTTCGGCAAATGCCCTGTCCCCTTTTTCTTCTTCTTTGTAGAAACGCAGATTTTCCAGCACCAATACCTCTCCAGGCTCTAAGGTTTGTGCTTTTAAAAATGCTTCTTCACCTATACAATCCGGCGCAAATGATACGGGTACATGTACATGATGCTCATGTGCAAAATCATTGAGGAGGGTGTGTAAATGATCTACAATATGCTTTAAAGAATACTTATCTTCCGGTCCATCTTTTGGTCGGCCTAAATGGCTCATGAGGATTACACTGCCACCATCACTCAATATTTTTTTAATAGTAGGCAATGCAGCCCTGATTCTTGTATCGTCTGTAATGGAAAGGGTTTGTTTGTCTAAAGGTACATTAAAATCAACCCGAATTAAAACTTTATGACCTTCAAAAATAAAATCGTTAAACTGACTCATAGAATTTTTTTCAAATATAAATAAAATAAAAAACCGCAGCATAGTACTGCGGTTTATATAAAATAGGCTTACAAATTATTTGCTGATTAATCCGGCAAAATAATGTACTGTTCTTACCAATTGGCTTACATAACTCATTTCATTATCATACCAAGATACAGTACGCACTAGCTGTGTATCACCAACAGTTTGTACACGTGTTTGTGTAGCGTCAAAAAGTGAACCATAAGAAATACCGATAATATCGCTGCTTACAATTTCATCTTCATTATAACCAAAGCTTTCATTGGCGGCGGCTTTCATAGCTGCATTTATTTCCTCTACCGTTACTTTTTTGCCAAGTACAACAGTAAGCTCTGTAAGAGACCCTGTAAGGGTAGGTACCCTTTGTGCAGAACCATCTAATTTTCCTTTGAGGCTTGGTAATACTAAACCAATTGCTTTAGCTGCACCGGTACTATTTGGTACAATATTTTGGGCTGCGGCACGTGCTCTACGCAAATCGTTTTTTGGATGTGGTGCATCCTGTGTGTTTTGATCGTTGGTATATGCATGTACAGTAGTCATTAAACCGTTTACTAATCCAAAACTGTCCTCAAGCACTTTTGCCATTGGAGCTAAACAGTTTGTAGTACAGCTTGCACAGCTAATAACTGTTTCTGAACCATCTAAAATATTATGATTTACATTGAATACTACTGTTTTTAAGTCTCCAGTGGAGGGTGCAGAAATAACTACACGTTTAGCACCGGCGGTAAGGTGAGCTTCTGCTTTGTCCTTATCGGCAAAGAAACCAGTACATTCCAAAACAACATCTACATCATGCTGACCCCAAGGGATATCAGCAGGATTTCTTTGTGCATAAATCTTTATTTCATCCCCATTTACCACCACTGCATTGTCAGTAGCAGAAACAGTGGCATCGAATCTTCCTTGTGCACTGTCATATTTTAATAAGTGGGCTAATACTTTTGGGCTGGTAAGATCATTGATGGCTACTACATCAATACCCTGCATATTGTATATCTGGCGATATACTAAACGGCCAATGCGGCCAAATCCATTAATGGCAACTTTTACTGTACTCATTTGAATAAACAATTTTTTGAAAATAAAAGAAAATATAAAGAGCGGCGCAAAGGTAATAGTATTGAAAGAAATCTGCAAACGATACAGGCTCTGTTTTATAATAATTGTGGGGTGTAATTAAATATGAAAAATGTGTTTAAAAAATGAAATGGTGTACAGATCCTGAATTCAAAAGCCAATCCTATTTATATTGCACAAAAATTAAAACATCAAAATGGAGGAAAGTTTTGATCCAGAAACTCAGGATGTAACCCATGAAGAGCCCGTTGAAAACCCTGAAAAATCTTATCATATTGCATTTACAGGAGATGGGATATCATTGTTTAAAATCAGTATCGTAAATCTTATACTTACTGTAGTTACATTTGGTTTATATTATCCTTGGGCAAAAGCGACATCACTCAATTATTTGTATAGTAAAAGTACTTTAGAAATGGATCCTTTTGCATTTTCAGGCACAGGCAAGGAAATGTTTGTGGGTTTTATAAGGGCTTATCTGATATTAATTGGTATTGTAAGTATTTATATTTACATAGCATACTCAGGTTATGTCTTTCCCGCAGTTTTGTTTTATATGACGGCATTAGGTCTTATTATTCCATTTGCTGTACATGGATCTTTGAAGTATCGGAGTGCTAAGTCGAGCTGGCGTGGTATAAGATTTGGCTATACTGGCAATAGAAATGAGTTATTTGCATTATTTCTTAAAGGTATGCTTTATACGATCTTTTCTTTTGGGTTGTATGGTGCATGGTTTGTAACAAATTTGCGACAATATATTTTAGGGCATCTCAAAATGGGCAATGCTGAATTTGAATTTAAAGGAGATGGCACAGATTATTTTGTTATCAATTTTAAAGGATATTTTTTAACCATTTTTAGTTTTGGAATTTATTCTTTCTGGTGGCAAAAAGACAGGTTTCAATTTTTTGTTGACCATATAAGAATGAAGCACCATGAAGATACAGTAGTTTTTAAAAGTAATGCTACCGGTGGAGATTTTTTTGGGTTGATTATAGTTAATACACTTATACTTATTTTTACTTTAGGATTAGGTTTTCCATGGGTCATCATTCGTAATTTGGAATTTGGATGCAGGCATATTGAACTTACCGGAAATATTAATTTAGACCAATTACAACAAGAACAAGGAGATTACTCAGATGCCACAGGTGCGGATATGGGAGATCTTTTAGACTTTGGATTCACATTCTAAAATTATGAGTGATTTATTTGAAGCTTTGTATTATGATGGTATGCAGTCAAAGCCCCATCCTGTTTATATAACTTATAGCAATGGGAATGTACGGGTTTTTGATTATCAGAATAATTTGATTGCGGAGCAAAAACTATCAGATGCCACAGTATCTGAAACAGCAGGACAACTATATATTTATCTTAATACACAGAAAACATCATTTGCAGTATTGCCACCGGCACATCCACTGATTAAAATACTGCAAGCAGAACATAAAGAAAGCGACAGTACTTGGTTTGCAAAACTGATGCGGCAAAAAATCTTATTGCTAGCTTCCATCATTTTACTGTTGGGGGTTGGTTTTTATTGTTTTGCCATATTCGCATTACCCAATATTGCGCTTAAACTCATTACACCAAAACAGGAAACAAAAATTGGCAAGCAGTTTTTTGATTTATATATACAAGACAAATCTGAAGATAGTAGTGCCACCGTTTATCTTCAGCAATTTGCTGATAAAATGCATCTGACAGATAAGTACCAACTTCATGCGTATGTTGTATACGATGCGGAGGTAAATGCATTTGCATTGCCCGGGGGGTATATTATTGTAAACACTGGTATTCTTAAGAAGATGAAAAGCTATGAGGAGTTGGCTGCATTGCTGGGTCATGAGGTTACACATATTAATGAACGACACAGTTTAAGAAGTATGCTTGGTAGTATTTCTACCAGTATATTTTTGAGTATAATTACAGGGGATGCATCTGGTATTACAGCATTTTTGGTAAACAATGCAGAACAACTCAGACAGCTGTCATTTTCAAGAAAATTAGAACAGGAGGCTGATGATGCATCCATTCAAATAATGATAAAAAATAACATCAATCCTCGTGGCATGATTTCATTGATGAAGAGATTGCAAGAGGAAGAAGATGTTAAAGTGCCTGAATTACTCAGTTCACACCCACTTACAGAGGACAGGATTGCAAATGCAAAAGCAAAAACTGCTGGATTTACCAATAAAAAATTTGAATCTAGAAAAGATTTAGAAGTAGCATGGGATAGCATGCTCAAATAATTGAATACAAATTATCTGGTTTAAAAAATAATTTAAACTGAATGACATTCTTGATAGCGCATTCAGAAAATAAGTATGCACATTTTCTTGCATCGTATTTGTCAAAGTCTATTTTTGTGCGCTGAAATAAAGAGAAATGGTAGATGTAATATTGGGTTTACAATGGGGCGATGAAGGGAAAGGAAAAATAGTAGATTATTTTGCACCACACTATGATATCATAGCTCGGTTCCAAGGTGGGCCAAATGCAGGACATACTTTATATGTGGATGGAAAGAAAGTAGTGTTGCATCAAATACCGAGTGGTATTTTTCATCAGAATGCCATGAACATTATTGGCAATGGCGTTGTGCTTGATCCGGTTACGCTAAAAAGAGAATGTGAAACTGTGGCATCATTTGGAATAGATGTGCGAAAGAATTTATTAATCTCTCAGCGCACCAATATTATTGTACCAACCCATAGAGCTTTGGATAAAGCAAGCGAAATGTCAAAGGGAGATAGTAAGATTGGTTCTACTCTAAAAGGCATAGGTCCTTCTTATATGGATAAGACAGGTAGAAATGCTTTGAGAGTGGGGGATATTTTAGATAAATCATTTACCACACAGTATATCAAACTTCGGTTGAAACACCAGAAATTATTGGATAATTTTCATTTTATTGAAGATATTTCAGCATGGGAAGAAGAATTTTTTGAAGCAATAGAATTTCTTCGAACACTCAATATTGTAAATGGAGAATATTATGTCAACAATGCAATGAGTGCCGGAAAAAAGGTTTTAGCAGAAGGGGCTCAGGGTTCAATGCTTGATATAGATTTTGGCACTTTTCCCTTTGTAACATCTTCAAATACTATATCTGCGGGTGTGTGCACTGGATTGGGAGTAGCACCACAAAAAATAAGAGAAGTAATGGGTGTAACAAAAGCCTATTGTACTCGTGTGGGAAGTGGGCCTTTTCCTACAGAACTTGAAGATACTATTGGTGAGCAACTACGTAGCATTGGTAACGAATTTGGTGCCACAACCGGTAGGCCAAGACGCTGTGGCTGGATTGATTTGGTAGCTTTAAGATATGCATGTATGCTGAATGGAGTAACACAGGTTGTGATGACAAAAGCAGATGTGCTTGATCATTTTGAAGAATTGAATGTATGCACCGCTTATAACATACATGGTAATACCACAACCGAAGTGCCATTTCAATTGAACAAATTGCCCATTGTGCCACAATTGGAATCATTTGCCGGTTGGCATACTGATACCACAGCAATAAAGGAAAAAGCGAATATGCCTGCGGCGATGAATACCTATATTGATTTCTTTAATCAATATGTGAAAGCTCCTGTAAAATATGTATCAAATGGCCCAGGTAGGGATCAGATAATTACACTTTAAAAATAAAAATTAAAAAATATTTTGCAGTTTAAAAAAGTAAACGAAAATTTACACTGCTAATTACATTTCGTATGACATCCAAAAAAGAACAAAAACCGAGCAAAAAGGATTTTCAAGAGAATGATGAAAATAAAAAATTGTCGAAGCAAAAAAAATCTTCTGAAAGCGATGATGAGGAAGAAGGTGATTTGTTTGATGATGAAGCAGTTCCATCAACTCCAAAGGGTAAAGGCACAAAAACTTCCAAATCAAAAACTGTAAGTTCTGATGACGAGGATGATGAAGACGTAGAAGAGGAAGTAGATGAATGGGAAAAGAACGAAGAAGAAGAAAATTGGGATCCCGATTTCAATGAGTTTGATGTACCTAGATCTAAAGGTGGAAAAACTACAGGAAAGAAAGAAAAAGATGATGATGATTTCAAGTTTGATGATGACATGAAAGAATTTGACATGTATAATGATTCCTACGGTGGGGATGATGATGATGATTTTTAAGTTGATATATATCTCTTGAAAAGACAGATAAAAGAATTTTATAACATACAGCCATTGCTGTTCAAACAAAAAATGCTGAGTTGGATAGATTCCTTCAGCATTTTTTGTTTTATGGATTCAAATGGATATGAAGATAAGATTGGTAAGTATGAATTTATAGCAGCAGCAGGGCCAATAAGTGTATGGCATTCAGATTCATCACAGTTTATAAATCCGCAACAATATATTGATGATATTCAGGATTGGGTATTTGGACATTTCAATTTTGAATGGCTAAATAGTGAATTTGGATTGTCAAATAAAGCCGAAGATGGTGCCCAATTTACAGCGGCCTGCCTATTTCAACCTGAGCATATCATTTATGGTATTGGAAATAAAATTACCATACTTTCTGTTACTGAAAACCCCGAAACATTATATCATTCTATTGAATCTTGTACACTACGGGAAAGCAAAAAATTTATAAAAAAACCTATTGAATTAATTGCTTCCGTTAATAAAGCTGATTATCTAAAAGCTGTAATAGATTTACAAGATCATATCAAAAGAGGAGATTGTTATGAAATAAATTTTTGTACCGAATTTTCTACCTACGATGCAACAATTGATGCCATATCATTGTATGAAAAGTTGTCAAATCTTTCTCCTGCTCCTATGAGTTGTCTATATAGAAATGGGGATGCTTGGTTAATTTGTAGTAGCCCTGAAAGATTCATTGCGAAAAGGGGACATAATATTTTTTCTCAACCTATTAAAGGTACGATTAAGCGAAATACTTCAGATTTATTTGAAGATCAAATATTAAAAAATCAACTCCTAGAAAGCCTAAAAAACAAAATTGAAAATGTGATGATAGTTGATTTGGTACGCAATGATTTTAGTAAGTTTTGCTTGGAAGGAACTGTGGAAGTAATAGAAAAATTTGGCATTTATACTTTTGCACAAGTACATCAAATGATATCAACCATAAGGGGTTCTATAAATAAAGATATTGCATTTATAGACATTATGAAAGCATGTTTTCCGATGGGTTCTATGACAGGGGCACCCAAAAAAAGAGTACTGGAACTTGTGCGGCAATATGAAACATCAAACCGTGGTATTTTTTCAGGAGCTGTTGGATATATAAGTCCAGATAATGATTTTGACTGGAATGTGGTTATTCGAAGTATTATGTACAATGAAGCAAGTAGATACTTAGGCTATAAAGTAGGTGGTGGTATTACCTTTCAATCAGATCCTATACAGGAATATGAAGAATGTATGCTAAAAGCATACGCACTGCAAAAAGTACTGAGTTAATAGTGAATTTTAAAAAATCGTTCCGTTATTTTCCTGTGGAAGGCACTTGACTATTTGCATTGTTTAAAAGCAAATCCACACTTTCTTTTAGTAGTTCAAGTTTCTTTGCCTGAAACATCTCAATTTTTTCAGCGGGTAATCTCAAAGGATAAATTTCGCCGGAAGCAAGTTTTTCATCCAAACCGGGATTGAGTTGATTGAAATCAGCAATATCCATCATCATTTTATTGGCTACAACAATTGAATTGTATTTACCATAAATATTTACAGTTGCTGTGTTTTCTTCCAATGTGGCTAGCAGCGGATTGTCCTCGGGATTTCCATAAGGATTGATAGAAGCATAATCACCACCCCAGGTACCATTTGAACCATCACCCTCAAAGAAATAATGAACAGCAATAAATTTTTTTACATGATTCCTGGTTTCTTCGGGTAGAAAATATTGCAGCTGCCAGAAACTTTTGCTTCCTGATTTTTTTATGGCACGTTGTACACCGCCCGGTCCACAGTTATAAGCTGCAATAACCAATAACCAGTCATTAAACTGGCCATACAATTGCTTCATATATTTTGCAGCAGCATAAGTACTCTTTACATAATCCAATCTTTCATCATAAGTTCCACTTACATATAGCCCCATTTCTCTTGCCAAATCTGGCATCAATTGCCAAGGCCCTACAGCGCCCACCCGGCTCAATGCCGTATTTTGTAAATTGCTTTCAATTACAGATACATATTTGAGCTGAAGCGGAAGATTGTATTGTAGTAAAATTCGGTCATATAGGTTAAAGTAAGGGCGGCCCCATACTTTCATGGCCCCATAAAGTTTTGTTCTTGTTTTCAAATGATTTTGAGCAAATGAAAGCATAGAAGGATGAATTTCATTTGGTGCTAGCAGGCCATAATATGAGGAGGTGAAAGTATTTCCAGAAGATGCTTGCTGACCGAGTAAACTCTTGAAAATTTTTGTGCTGTCTTTTGCTTTTGTAGTATCTGTTAAGATTTGTTGATAGTTGAATTTGTTTGCATCAGCTGATGAAATAAACCCAAAAACCAATATAAACAAGATTAAGCCTGCATGTGTCAAGCAATTAAATATTCCAGATTTATAAAAAGATTTTAATGTCATTCTTATTGATTTTCAGAAGGATTCATTAACTAATGCTCCATCATGTAATCGGCAAACCGGAGCAAAAGTAACTCATTTCCTGTATTAGACATAGCCTGTATGCCAAAAGGCATGCCATTTTCATGTTTGAATAAAGGAATGCTAATAGCAGGAATTCCGGTTAAATTTGCAAATACTGTATAAATATCAGCAATATACATTTCAACCGGGTTGGTAGATTTTGAGCCAATTTCAAAAGCAGTTGTAGGAGAAACTGGTGAAATTATGATATCGTTATTTTCAAATATCTGTTCTGTTTGATTTTTTAATAATCTCCTTACCTGCTGTGCTTTTGTAAAATAGGCATCAAAAAAACCTTCACTCAGAACAAATGCACCAAGCATAATTCTTCTCTTTACTTCTTTTCCAAATCCTTGGGTTCTGTTATTTATATAAAATGTGGTTAAATCAGTGTTAGCTGGATTTGTATGAAAACCATATCTAATGCCATCATACCGGGAAAGATTGCTTGAGGCTTCTGCAGTAGTAAGTGTATAATATGCCGGAACAATATAATCAAGCAGAGAAAACTCTAGTGGGTTAATGCTATGGCCATCCTCTTGAAGTTGGTGGATAGATGCAAGAATGGAAGAACGAATTGTAGGATCTAAGGCTGGATGTGAAAGTGTTTCAGGGAAATAGGCTATTCGCAGTTTTTCATGATGAATTTTCTGAACGGGAGTCAATTTCTTTTGCTTTACTTGTATACAAGTACTGTCATATTCATCAGGACCGGAAATGGTATCAAATACTAAGGCTACATCAGAAACATTTGACGCCAAAATACCAATCTGATCAAAGGAAGAAGCATAAGCTACAAGTCCTTGTCTTGAAATGCTGCCATAGGTGGGTTTTAATCCGATACAACCACAAAAATCTGCGGGTTGTCTTACAGACCCTCCTGTATCACTTCCAAGGCTAACCATACAAAGTGTTGCCTGTATGGAAACAGCCGAACCGCCGGAAGATCCACCCGATACCTTGCGTTGATCTGAAGCATTTTTTACAGGTCCATATATGGAATTTTCATTGCTGCTCCCCATTGCAAACTCATCACAGTTTTGTCTTCCAATAATAACTGCGCCAGCTTCAAGTAGTTTTTCTACTACAGTGGCATGATAAACAGGAGTATAACCTTCCAGCATTTTAGAACCTGCGGTTAATGGATGACCGCTATAACTGATCACGTCTTTTATACCTACAATTACCCCGTGTAAACTGCCTAAGAGTTTACCGGTTTTCTTAAAATATTCATCCAAATAAATAGCACGCTCCACAGCATCGTCAAATACTTCTATAAAAGCATTGAGATGCTGATAAGATTCAATCCTATTACAATACCATAAAACCGCATTAGAAACAGTTTCTGTTCCCAAAAGAATTACAGCCTGATAGGCTTCTACATTTTTGTAAGGAAACAATTTTTTGTTTCTGTTTGGTGATGGGGAAGAATTGTAAAAAGGCTTATTTAGCAGTGGTGCTGTCGGAGCTAGAATCTTTATCGTTCATTCCTTCTTCCAACTCTTTTTTTACATTATTTTTTGCATCATTAAACTCTCTGATTCCTTTTCCAAGGCCACGCATAAATTCAGGTATTTTACGACCACCAAAAAGTACAAGCACAACAACAGCGATAAGAAGTATTTCCTGAAATCCTAAGTTTCCCATAACATTTTTTTTTAAAATGTGAAATGCAAAAATAACTCTTAAACAAATTGGTAAGCTATTCTTGAAGAAAAATAAAAGGCCACCCGTAGGATGACCTTTTAAAGACTTTATTTGAAGGATTATCTTCTTTTTTCTTTAATACGTGCACTCTTACCACTACGCTCTCTGAGGTAGAATAATTTGGCGCGGCGTACTTTACCAACTTTGTTGAGCACCACAGATTCAACATTTGGAGAATAAAACGGAAATAAACGCTCTACACCTATGCTATCAGAAATTTTTCTTACAGTAAATGTAGCAGTAGCTCCCTGACCTTGTATTTTTATTACATCACCACGAAAACTCTGTATTCTTTCCTTACCACCTTCAATAATTTTATAATTCACAGTTACATTATCTCCGGCTTTGAAGCGTGGAAATTCTTTACTTGCTGTAAGCTGATCATGAACAAATTTTACGGCCAGATTCATAATTCTATTTTTAGAGGCGGCAAATTTAGAGATATCTGCCTAATATCTGAAATTATTCTATCAATTTTTTTTATCGTGCTACGTTTACTGCTCTTTTTTCACGGATTACCGTAACCTTTATCTGGCCCGGATAAGTCATTTCGTTTTGAATTTTTTGAGCAATCTCAAAGCTGAGTTTATCACTATCACCATCCGTTACTTTATCTGACTCCACAATAACCCGTAGCTCTCTTCCAGCTTGTATAGCGTAAGCTTTTTCTACACCTTGGAATGCTATAGCAATTCCCTCCAAATCCTTAATTCTTTGAAGATATTGTTGCATCATTTCACGCCTTGCACCTGGTCTTGCACCACTAATGGCATCACATGATTGTACAATGGGTGAAATAACATATTGCATTTCCATTTCATCATGATGCGCTCCAATTGCATTTACCACTGCAGGATTTTCACCATATTTCTCTGCCCATTTAGCACCTAATAATGCATGGCTCAATTCTGATTCCTCATCGGGAACTTTTCCAATATCATGCAATAAACCTGCTCTTTTTGCCAGTTTCACATTCAAACCAAGTTCAGCAGCCATTGTAGCACAAAGATTTGCCACCTCCCTGCTATGCATCAATAAGTTTTGCCCGTAAGAGGAACGAAAACGCATACGGCCTACGATTCTCACTAATTCTTTGTGGAGCCCATGTATGCCAAGTTCTATAATTGTACGTTCTCCAATTTCCATTACCTGATCATCTAATTGACGACGGGTTTTATCAACAACTTCCTCTATGCGTGCCGGGTGAATACGACCATCAGAAACTAACCGCTGCAAGCTAAGCCTGGCAAGCTCTCTTCTTAGTGGATCATAACAAGAAAGCACAATAGCTTCCGGGGTATCATCTACGATTAAATCTACACCAGTTGCTGCTTCCAGTGTTCGTATATTTCTACCTTCTCTCCCTATTATCTGCCCTTTAATTTCGTCAGATTCAAGGTTAAAAACCGTTACTGTATTTTCAATGGTTTGTTCAGCAGCAGTGCGTTGGATAGTTTGAATAACAATTTTTCTTGCCTCTTTATTTGCCTTCAGCTTTGCGTCTTCTAAAATTTCCTGTTGTATTACCAAGGCCTTGGTATTTGCCTCCTGCCTCAAACTTTCTATCAATTGATTTTTTGCTTCATCTGCAGATAGGCCGGCCACTTTTTCTAGTCTCCTAATATGCTCTTCTTGGTGTTTTTCAAGCTCAGTTCGTTTTATATTTACCAGTTCGATTTGCTTATTGAGGTTTTCTTTTATAGTAACATTTTCTTTTACTTGCTTGTCTAAAGAAACATCCTTTTGGTTGAGGTTTATTTCTTTTTGTTTGATTCTGTTTTCGCCTTCGTTTATTTTTCTGTTTCTTTCATTTACGTCCTTTTCAAATTCTCCTTTCAGGTGAACAAATCTTTCTTTTGCTTCTAATTCCTTTTCTTTTTTAACTGTTTGTGCCCTTAATTCTGCTTCTTTTAAAATACTTTGAGCTTGCAATTCTGACTCTTCTATTCTTCTTTTTGTGTCTTTATGAAAAATAAATTTACCCAGTACTATGCCTCCTATAAGCGCACCTATTCCAATAACAATCATTATTATCGTTTGATCCATTCTGCTGTTTTTTTAAATATATATTAAATACGAAAGTATTCATACAATCCTTTTTTGATGAATATTTTTTGTAGTTGGCGAAGATAGCCTTTGAACAGCTATCTCCTAAGAAAATTTTTTCTGGTCATTTTGAATTAAAAATTTCCATTATGGGAAAACCCAAGAAGTGATTCAAAATAATAATCATTGATAATCAGTGTATTTATATGTTATTTTGAATTGGCACTTAATTTGGATTATATATACTACCCGTTTTTAATCTGTCCCCTCCGAAAGTAGTTTATATAAAATTGTAATTTTTAAAATGAAAAGTTTATTTGGATTATTCGCAGGGGCTTTATTTTTTGTTTCTTGCTCTACAAAAGATGTAAGCACGCCAGTCGAAAATTTTTATGCAGATGAAAATGTTACTGTTTCATCTATAAATATGAGTACTGTTGATGCCTCAATTAATATTTCTTTTTCAACCTTATACCTAAACAATATACAGAAAATTGAAATAATGAGTAGTGGGGATAATACTCATTTTTGTACCCGAAGAACATTTACCGTTTCAACGCCATCAAGTAGCGCACAAAATTTTGAATTTATAGACGATGATATAAAGGGTACCCCAATGTATTATATGTTACGTTTTCTTGATAGCGATGGCATTTGGTCTTATTCCAATTTATACATTTACGATTATCAATTTTAGTCTTTAACGGGGGTTATATTTATAAAAGCTCTGTAGATACAGGGCTTTTATATTTGGTCTATTCCTTTAGAAATAGACTTGATAATTACTTGAATCTTATCGTTTGCCCAGTCTAACTCTGCATCATCACCATTTCTTTCTTTTTTATCTTCCGTTACAAACCAAAGCAAAACCATTGTAATATAATCCTGCATATCTTTTCCGGCAAATGCTATTTTAAAATCTAAAATTTTTTGATTGAGCATTTTTACTGTTGCCCTCACTTTTTCTTCGTCTGCAGCTTCAATTCTAATACGATAATTTCTGTCTGCCAGCGTTATTGATATGGGAATTAGTTCAGTCATTATTTTGCATTAAGTGCCAAAAGGCATTTATCAATTGCTGAAAGATAGCTGTCAATCTTTTTTTCCAAAGCTTTTTTATCTGCCTCCGGCAAATGTTTTACACCAGACGATAATGCAGTTGATTTTTGCATCCACTGTTCCTTTTCAGTATTCAGTGTATCAATTTGCTTACCAGCAACTTCCAGTTTTGTTCTGAGTTTATTATTTTCACCCTGAGCTGCATGTAACTGCTTCAGCAGTGCCGAAACCATTATTTGTAATTGCTCTATATTTTCTTTTATCGCCGAAGGCATAAATTCAATATTACTTTCTTATTTCCGCTTGTAGTTTTCCTTCAAGTTTTTGTCTAATTTTTTGCATGGCAGCTTCTATCTCTTTCTCAGTTAAAGTTTTTTCTTCATTGGTAAAAGTACACCTTATGGCCAATGATTTTTTGTCTTTGCCAATTTTCTCACTTTCAAAAACGTCAAATAAACTAATGCCAGTTAATCCATTTATAGCACTGCCGTATAATTCCATTTCAATTTGTTCATAGGAAATTTGTTTGTCTATCAACATGGAAATATCCCTATCTACCGGCATAAATTTAGAAACAGGTTTATAAATAATTTTAAGATTTTCTGTTAATTGGCATAATTGATCAAAGTAAAGGTTGATCCAAAATACTTCTTGCTCTACACCAAATAGCTCCCTGCGATGATTGGAAACAACTGTAATGTTCCCAATTTTTATTTTGCCCACACAGATATCAAAATTTACTGATGCTGATGCATAATTTTTTACAAATTGAAAATTTTTAAGACCACTCAATGCCATTAATTGTGCAACAATTCCTTTTGCATAAAACATACTAATTAACTCAGATTTTTCTTGCCAATGTAGTCCATGATTATTGCCGGTTATACAAATACTTAATTGATGCTGTTCAACATATTTCCCCTCACCGGAAACGGCATATATATTTCCGTATTCAAATAATTTTAGGTCTGTATTTTTTCTGTTGATATTGTAACTGATGGTTTCTAATTGTGGCTCAAGCATAGAGGGCCGCATAATGTCTAACTCAGAACTAAGGCTATTCATCATTTTAACCGTGGATGAAAGTATAGTATCATCATAATATTTACTGTTGGTAATTGAGTTACAAATTATTTCTGTAAAGCCCATGCCAGTAAGTGCTTGTCCTAGTTTTTCCCTTAGTTCAAGTCGATAATTATTTCCACCGGAAGGAGTTAGTTGTACGCTGTCTGGTATATCAATATTGTCTAAACCATCTATGCGAAGTATTTCTTCTGCTATATCGGCAGGCAAGCTAATGTCGGGTTTATTGAAAGGTGCTGCTACTCTTATGTCATCAATTCCTTCTTTTATCAATTCAAAACCCAGATTTTCTAGGATATTCTTTATTGCATCAGGATGATAATTTTTACCACTTATTTTTTTGAGATAATGATACTTAATACTTACCTGTTTTTTCTCTGCAGGCTTTGGATAAAGGTCTGTTGTATTGCCATCCCATGATCCATCAGCTAATTCGATAATCAATTGGGCAGCTCTTTTAGCAACAATAACTGTCTGCGATATATCCGTTCCTTTTTCAAATCGTATGGCGGCTTCTGTTCTAAGTGCATGATGCATAGAAGATTTACGAATTGAACTAGTACTAAAACAAGCACTCTCTAAGAAAATACTTTTTGTTTCCTCGGTTACGCCACTATCTAAGCCCCCAAATACCCCACCGATACTCATGGGATGTTCTGAATTGCAAATCATCAAGTCAGAGGCAGTGAGTTTTCTTTCTTTTTCATCTAGGCAAATAAAAGGTGTCCCTTCGGGCAATGTTTGCACAATTATTTCATTCCCTTTTATTTTCTCCAAATCAAATGCATGTAGCGGCTGCCCAGTTTCGTGCAAAATAAAATTGGTAATATCTACAATATTATTTATTGGCCGTTGGCCAATACTTTTTAAAAAATCCTGAAGCCATTTTGGCGATTCCTTTACTTTTATATTGGTAAACACCAGACCCGAATATCTTGGGCAAGCACTATAATCTTTTACTGAAACTTTTATTTCAGGTGCTTTCTCACCAGCTCCTTTAATATTTTGAAAAGGAAGTTTAGGCTTTGTTGATTTTTTGTTGTGATGGCTCATCCAAGCGCATACATCTTTTGCTACTCCAATATGGCTCATAGCATCCATTCTATTTGGGGTAAGCCCAATTTCAAAAATATAATCTGCATAGAGTTTGAAAAAATCTGAGGCAGGTGTACCGGGCACTGCATTTTCGGGCAATACCATAATGCCATCATGGCTATTACCCATTCCTAATTCATCTTCTGCGCATATCATCCCCTTACTTTCCACACCTCTTATTTTCACTTGTTTTAGTGTAATTGGGTCTCCATGTATGGGATAAATTGTGGCACCGGAAAGAGCCACTACTACTTTTTGTCCGGCGGCTACATTCGTAGCTCCACAAACAATTTGAAGTGCTGCTTCCTGTCCAATATTTACAGTTGTAATTTTTAGTCTATCTGCATCGGGGTGTTTTTCGCAGGTTATTACTTCACCTACCACTACACCATTTAGATTGCCCTTAATCTCATGGTATTGATCTATACTTTCAACTTCAAGGCCAATTGATGTGAGTATTTTGGAAAGCTTCTCTGGTGCTATAGCTTCGGGTAAATAGTTATGTAGCCAGTTATAAGAAATGCGCATATTGAAAATATTGGCTGCGAATTTAGGGAATAGGATTTTGGAATATGCCAATATACACAGGTCAGCTTCGTGAAGCTATCAAATGGCGTATTAGGCAAAATCATGCAAATACATATTTACATCGTTTTGTAATATAAATTTATAGTATAGCTAATAGAAGCAAAAGGAAAACAAACCATTTTGCAATCTTCAATTTTTGATTGTTACTTTGCCGCTGTATAAAAATTATTGTTATGAGTAATATATCAAAAGTAAAAGCCCGGCAGATATTAGATAGCAGGGGTAACCCTACCGTAGAAGTTGATGTAATAACAACATCGGGCACTGTGGGTAGAGCAGCAGTACCAAGTGGTGCCAGCACTGGCATTCATGAGGCAGTAGAACTTAGAGATGCCGATAAGTCACGCTATATGGGGAAGGGTGTTCAAAAAGCTGTTGATAATGTGAATAATCAGATAGCTTCCGCTTTACAAGGGATGAATATATTTGAGCAAGCCTCTATTGACCATACCATGATAGCATTAGATGGTACAGAAAATAAAGGAAATTTAGGGGCAAATGCAATACTGGCAGCATCTATGGCTACCGCACATGCAGGAGCCAAAGAAAGTGGACTACCACTATACCGATATTTGGGTGGAGTAAATGGGACCGTGCTTCCAATGCCTCTTATGAATATATTGAATGGAGGAGTACATGCAGATAATAAAATAGACTATCAGGAATATATGATAGTACCAGTAGGTGCAGAAAGTTTTAGTGAAGGATTACGCTGGGGTGTAGAAATTTTTCATCATCTCAAAAATGTATTAAAGAAAAATGGGTATAGCACCAATGTGGGTGATGAAGGTGGTTTTGCGCCAGATATACAAAGTAATGAAGAAGCAATAGAAACTGTACTTCAGGCAATAGAAGCAGCTGGTTATAAAGTAGGAGAACAAATAGGAATTGCTTTAGATGCCGCAAGCAGCGAAATGTATAAAGATGGAAAATATAAGTTTTATAAAAGTAGTCAGCGGGAAATAAGTAGCGATGAAATGGTGGCATACTGGACAGAGTGGGTAAATAAATATCCCATCATTTCAATTGAAGACGGCATGGCAGAAGAAGACTGGGATGGCTGGAAAAAACTGACTGATGCTATTGGTGGCAGATGTCAACTTGTAGGGGATGATTTATTTGTAACCAATACTAAAATCTTAAAAAGAGGTATAGATACCGGAGTTGCAAATTCTATTTTAATAAAAGTTAATCAGATAGGCACCGTTACCGAAACTATTAATGCTGTACAAATGGCCCAGCATGCTGGTTATACAACAGTAATGAGCCATCGTAGTGGTGAAACTGAGGACACAACCATTGCCGACTTGGCTGTTGCACTTAATTGTGGACAAATAAAAACTGGTAGTGCCAGTCGAACAGACAGGATGGCAAAATACAATCAATTGATTCGAATCGAAGAAGCTTTGGGAAAAACAGGTATCTATCCCAAAGGAAAAATAAAATTTAGAAAGTAAAAGTTCTGACTGATACTGATTGATATTTTCAATCGTTGAAATTTTTCAATAAAAAGCTTGCTTATGGCGAGCTTTTTTATTTGGGAATCATCTAATACATCAATGTAAATATCTCCATGTTTTGAGTACATTATTTAATCTCCAAAATATTTATTCTGAAGTACTTTAAAGCTATTTTGTTTCTTGAAATATTTCTAAAAGGTAAAATTTTATTACCCCAGATTTTATATTATCCATATAGAAAAAATATTACTATTAGGATTCAATACTTTATACAAATGGTAAGTACCAAAAGGCCATTAATTGCCCGTAGGGCGAAAAATATTAAAACCTCATGTTCTTTCATTTATTAATTTTTTTTAAGCATGTAGGGGTATAAGCTCCATATCCTGTCTTATATAAAATTGAAATGAAGAAATATTTTTTGATAATGATTTATTGCTTTTTAGCAATGATGCTAAATGCACAGTTTTCCCAGACAATAAGGGGTACTGTTGCAGATGAAATTTTACACCATCCCATAGCAGGAGCCACAGTAAGAATAGCCGGTTCAGAGATAGCTGTGGTTACAAATTCTGCAGGTTATTTTAGAATTGATAATGTGGGTGTGGGAAATGTGACGCTGCTTATTTTTAATATTGGTTTTAAAGACAATGCCATACCCAATATAGTGGTGGATGCAGGCAAAGAAGTGGTGTTAAATGTTTTAATGCAAGAATCAGTGCATGTACAAGAAGCTGTAATTGTAAAAAGCATTAGTAGGAAAAATAAACCCATCAATGAACTGAGTGTGGTTAGTACACGTGCATTTACCGTGGAGGAAACGCAACGATATGCTGCGGCTGTCAATGATCCACTACGCATGGCCACAAACTATGCAGGTGTGGCTGCGGCTGAAGATGGTAATAATAATATTGTGATAAGGGGAAATTCGCCCACTGGCATGCTTTGGCGTATGGAAGGTATTGATATTCCAAATCCTAATCACTTTGTATCACAGGGTAGTAGTGGTGGCGGCATATCAATTTTGAGTGCCCAATTGCTATCAAATTCAGATTTTGTAACAGGTGCTTTTGCAGCTGAATATGGCAATGCGTTGAGTGGTGTATTTGATCTAAAATTGAGGAAAGGAAATAACGAAAAAAGAGAAATAACATTACAAGCAGGTGTACTTGGTTTGAATGGTGCTATAGAAGGCCCCATAAGCAAGACTTATAAAGGTTCATATTTAATTAATTATCGTTATTCTACTCTTTCACTATTAGATAAATTAGGGGTGAATCTAGGTGGTGGTACTACAAACTTTCAGGATCTTTCCTACAATATATACCTACCTGCGGGCAAGGCTGGAACCTTTACTGTGTTTGGCTTTAATGGCAAAAGTGATCAGGGCTATGATGCAGAAGAAGATAGTAGTTTATGGAAAACTGATGGCGATAGATATACGGCAACCTTTATTTCAAATACTTATTTTAATGGAATAACACACACCATCAATATAGGTAGGGATACTAAATTGAATACTGCTGTGGGCTATTCCTTTTCTACACTAAACTATAACGAAAATTTTTTAGAAGAAGATCAATCTAAAACACCATCTTTTGATGGTTTGAATAACACAGGAAAATTTACAGCAAGTAGTAATTTTAACCACCGCATCAATAGAAAAAATAGCATAAGAGCAGGTGTAATTTTAAACCAAGCAGATTTTAAATTTTTCGAAGCGTCAAAAGAAAATAATGCAAGTAATCTTACTATTACCAATAATATAAAAAGCAGCGCTACTACAATACAATCTTATGCAAATTGGCAACTTAAAATAACAGATAAATTGAGTTTTAATGCTGGCATTCATTATCTAAAACTATTTTACAATAATACACAGAACTTAGAGCCACGCTTTTCTGCAAAATGGGATGTACATCCAAAACATAGTGTTGCCGCAGGTTTTGGAATGCATAGCCAATTGCAAGGATGGGGTGTATATTTTACGGAACAAAAAGATGAAAATGGCAATGTATCTATGCCAAATAAAAACTTAGACCTTACGAAAGCCGCACACTATGTTGTCAGTTATAGCTATGCCTTAAGTAAATACTTACGTTTGAAAACAGAAGTATATTATCAACAGCTATTTAATGTACCTGTAAGCACTAGTGATACTAATACCATTTCCACCCTTAACATACTGAATACATATATCAATGACCCGCTTGTAAATGAGGGGAAAGGAAGAAATTATGGATTGGAAATATCGGTTGAAAAATATTTAGATCAGCATTATTATTTTATGTGGAGCAATGCAATCTATCAAAGCAAATACACTGCCAGTGATGGTATAGAACGCAATACAAGGTTTAACGGAAATTTCATCAGCAATATAGTGGCTGGAAAAGAATTCATATTTGCCGAAGGCAAAAGAACACTGGGTTTAAACTTCAGAATATTATACACAGGTGGCAATAGATATACTCCAATTGATGAAGCGCAATCAAAGGTGGTGGGATATACTGTTTCTCTGGATCAAGAAGCCTTTAGTCTTCAAAATCCGGCTTACTTCAGAACCGATATTCGTATTAGCATGAAATGGAATAGAAAAAATCTTACCAGTACTTTGTCTTTAGACTTACAGAATGCAACCAATAGACAAAATATTTATAGCAGATATTTCGATATAACAAAAGGTGGATTAGTTACCAATTATCAAACAGGTATTATACCAATACTAAATTATAAAGTTGAATTTTAAAATTAAAAAATAGAAAATATGAAAATGAAGTTAACAGCAGCAATTGTAGTGCTTGCACTAGGTTTAAATTCTTGTACAAAGGAAGTGGTAAATGGTAGTGGACCTGTTGTAAGTGAACAAAGAAATATAAATAATTACACGGCCATAGATTTACAATTGAGTGCCACAATATATTATACAGAAGCAGATACCTTCTCAATGGAAATTATTGCGCAGCAAAATGTAATAGATGAAATCAGTACAGACGTGAATGATGGGAAGCTAGTAATTCGTTTACCTTGGGATACTAAACTTAAATCTTACAATACAATTACAATTAATATAGCTGCACCGGCAGTAAGTGATTTTACTGTAAGTGGTAGTGGCAATATTTATTCAAATAACATACTTCATGTACTCAATAGTGATTTTAACATAAGTGGTAGCGGCAAGATCGAGATTATTGGAGTAGAAACAAATGATATTGATGCCAGAATAAGTGGTAGTGGAAGACTAACGATAAATGGGGGAACTAGCATAAATGCAGATATAACTATAAGTGGCAGCGGCAATGCTAACATTGAAAATGTAATGAGTGAGTATGTAACAACAAATACTAGTGGCTCAGGGGATTGCAGGGTGTTTGCAACAAATACATTAGATGTAAAGATTAGCGGAAGTGGCAAAGTCTATTATGCAGGTAATCCCTCAATCACAAAATCCATCAGTGGAAGTGGAAAATTGATACAACTTTAATATCACTTACAAAAGGTGGAAGTATTTCAATAATTTGTAGCTCAATTGACCATGGAATGGAGGACACACAAGACATACTGTTCTCCATTCATTTGTATCATATTACTGTAAAATAAAAGATACTTTGGCATGGACAATATATACCACGTACATTGCCTCCATGAAAAAATTTGCACCAGGATTTTCCATTATTGTTATGTCTATACTTATAGCATATACTACACAAGCTCAAAAAAACGAGGAGAGTAGCTACAGCATTCTTCGCATAAAAATTACACCGACCATATTATCTAAGATGCATGCTGTTGGTGTGTATATTGATGAAGGTGAACGCAATAAAGACAATCAATTTACTAGTGTTTTCAGTGCCTATGAAAGAAAAAAATTAGAGCAAGCAGGTGTTTCTTTTATAGTTATACATGAAGATGCAACACTTGAATTTGAACAAAGAAATTTAATAGATGTACAGCAACACCCCAATCCTAAATCGGAGGCAGCCACAAGTGCTATAAACTGCAATTTCCCTGTACCAAATATGTTTGAACTGGGCTCAATGGGTGGTTATTTAAAATATGAGGAAATGCTTGCAGCATTAGACAGCATGCATGCAAAATATCCTACTTTATGCAGCGAGAAAATACCAATCAGTAATACTACAAAAACATGGGAAGGACGCCCATTGTATTATGTAAAAATTTCAGATAAAGTATCTAAAAATGAAGTAAATGAACCGAAAGTTTTATATACAGGTGTGCATCATGCCCGTGAAGCAATGAGCCTTATCAATCTCATTTATTTTATGGAGTATATCCTTGAAAATTATAATACAAATGCAGAAGCAAAACAGATTATCAATAAATGTGAGCTGTATTTTGTTCCTTGTGTAAATCCTGATGGATATATATACAATCAAACACAGAACCCCAATGGTGGCGGTATGTGGCGCAAGAACAGGAGAAAAGAAGGTGTAGTTACAAATGGTGTTGATTTGAATAGAAATTATGGGTTTCAGTGGGGATTGAATAATGGTTCATCTGGCAGTGCCAATAGTGATACTTATAGAGGGCCGGCACCATTTTCAGAAGCTGAATCTCAGTTAATAAAACAACTTGCTATCGATAAAAAATTTACGACCAGTATGCACCATCACAGCTATGCTGAAATATTATTTTATCCCTTTGATTATACCAATACAAATTGTATTGATGCAGTACTAATGAAAAGGGCTGGTGATAGCCTTACGGCTTGTAATAACTATAGTGTAGAACATGGTGCAGGAAGTTTAGGATATTTAGCAAGTGGCACTACCCCTGATTGGATGTATGGTGACGAAACTTCAAAACCAAAATGTTATTCATTTACCAACGAAATTGGTGGCAACAGTTTTTGGCCTTCTAGGTCGAAAATTATACCATTATGCCAAGAGCAGGTTTTGCTCAACATGAGGTTGGCTTTATTTGCACTTACACAAACAAAGAAAGTAAATAATATTACTATACCACCTGCCATATCAAGCAATATACCAGTAGTAGAATAAGATTATATTTCTTTTACCATTTCTCTGAAAAGCAGACTCAGCTTGGGTTCTGCATCTTTTGCAGCCTGTAGCACTTCTTCATGGGTAATGGTGTTATTGTCTTCTCTTATACCTAAATCTGTTATAACACTCATGCCAAAAACCCGCAAGCCACAATGCACTGCGGCTATTACTTCCTGTACAGTACTCATACCCACGGCATGACCACCCACCGCTTTTATCAAACGATACTCGGCGTGTGTTTCAAAAGTAGGACCAGTAACTCCCACATAAACACCTTTTTTTAATATGAATCCATGCTGAACTGCAATTGTATTTGCAAGCGATATAAGGCTTTTATCATACGGAGCACTCATATCAGGGAAGCGTGTGCCAAGTGTATTTTCATTTCTTCCAATCAGCGGGTTTTCTGTAAAAAAACTAATATGATCCTCTATAACCATCATATCGCCAACTTGAAAACCCTCACCTACTCCACCTGCTGCATTGGATAATAATAATACTTCAGCCCCCAGCATTTTCATAACCCTCACCGGATAGCAAACCTGTTGTGGTGTGTAGCCTTCATAATAATGAAATCTACCTGCCATTACCATCACCTCCTTATTGCCGAGTTTACCAAAAATAAGATTACCACTATGCCCTTCCACTGTGCTTACCGGAAAATGTGGAATACTATCATAAGATATAGTTTTATCAATAATCATTTCATCAGTAAAATTGCCCAAGCCACTCCCTAAGATAACTGCAATGCGTGGCCTGTAGGGCATTTGCGCAGCAATAAAATTAATACTTTCTGTAAGCGCTGGCATATTAGATATAGACATAAATCAAAAAAGTTTCAGCAAATGTATGGGCCATAGTTGAGGGAACAACTCTGCCTTTGTAATACGAGGATAGAATGGCAATACAAAAATATTTTAACACAGCTATCTTTTATATTATTGACGGCTCAAAGGTCATAGGCAGCATATTTGTTTTATCTCTTTACAAAAACACGTTTTCATGAACCCAATAAAATATTGCACAATCCTGCTCAGCATTATTTGCATAAATATCAGTTGCAAAAGCACCGAAAAGCTTTTGAATAAAGGTCAATATGATAAAGCATTTTACTCGGCTATCAGTCAATTAAAAAAAGATCCGAATCATCAAGCAGCTTCATTATTGCCGGAGGCGTATCATCAATATCAAGCATTGGTGCTTAGAGAAATCAGCAGTGCAAGGGGAAAAGAGGAAATGCTGGAGCAAGCCTATTCAGGCTATATAGAGCTTCAAAAAATGCATGAAGCCATTTCAAATACGCCTGGAGCACAAAGAGTTGTAAGACCAGTAGATTATACTGATGAATTAAATGCAGCCGCTGATAATGCTGCTGGATATTTCTATGCGCAAGGCGATATGTTTTTAGCACATACTGATAAAAGAAATGCTCAAAAAGCATACACTAGTTTTACACGTTCAGATTATTATATTAGGGGCTATAAAGATGTACAGTCAAAGATTAGAGCAGCTGAAGATTTAGCTACCACCAATGTAATTGTAAATACAATAGATCAAAGATTTGGCTACTATAATATTAATGGTGGGTTTTTTGAAAATGATTTATTTTGGCAATTACAAAATAGCGCAGGCCGCAATAGCTTTTATAAATTTTATAATTACAGTACAGGTAGAAATCTTAGAGCAGATCAATACATGGATATAGCCATGTATGATGTATGGATAAGCCCCGTGTATAGCAATAACTATAATTATGAAGTGTCAAAAAATATATCAGTACCTGATGATAATAACCCTGGAGAAACAAAAACGATTACCGTATCGGCAACTGTAACTGTGAAGCGTAGCATTATAGACAGCAGGGCTGTAATGGACTGCAGGATAACAGATGTAGTAGATAGACGAATGCTACTTACAGACAGATTTGGAGCGCAATATTCATGGGAAAATAAAACAGGTACTTATCAGGGAGATAGCCGTGCTCTGAGCGATAGTGATTGGGCAATTGTAAGAGGAGCATACAACAATCCACCTTCGCAGGATGAATTGTACAGAGAGCTTACAAAACAATTATTGAACGATTTTAGCAATAGGATGAGACAATTTTATACCGCAAGATTTGACTAATGCCGTAAGTCCTATTTTAATAGTTCGTCCATATTTCTATCATTGGCTATTTTACCTTTTGCTTCAAGCATTCGCATGTCCTTTGCATCTTGCAAAAACTCACTGGCAAAAATGAATTTATTGAGTCTGTCATTATTGGAGAAAATAATTTCTTTGTTATTGCCCTCCCATTCTTTTTTACCTTGATACATGTATACAATATGATCTCCAATTTCCATTACACTATTCATATCGTGGGTTACTACAATGGTGGTTATATTAAACTCAAGAGTTATTTCCTTAATCAACTTATCAATCACCAATGAAGTTTGTGGATCAAGACCGCTGTTGGGCTCGTCACAAAAAAGAAACTTTGGATTTAATACAATGGCTCTTGCTATACCCACCCGCTTTTTCATACCACCACTTATTTCAGCTGGGTATTTTTTTGAAGCTTCTTTGAGGTTAACCCTATCCAATACTTCGGCCACACGATCTCTTCTAAGTTTTAAACTATTTCGAGAAAACATTTGCAGGGGAAACATTACGTTTTCTTCCACGGTCATACTATCAAACAATGCACTACCCTGAAAGAGCATACCTATTTGCTGGCGCAATTCCTTTCGCTGTTCATTATTCATGTTCAGCATATTTCTTCCTTCATATTTTACAATTCCTTCATCAGGCTGAAGTAGGCCTACCATACATTTTGTAAGTACTGTTTTTCCACTTCCACTTGTACCTATAATCAGGTTGCACTTACCGGGCTCCATTACTGCGCTGATGTCATCTAAAACTACCTTATCGGCAAATGCTTTTTTTATATTTAAAACTTCAATCATTCAAATCAATTTATTGTATTACTTCTATCTGATTGCGCAGCAACTCGTCAAAATTATCACGCTTACGTATGAGGTGCAATGCATTATTTTTTATTAACACTTCTGCGGGTCTTAGTCTGCTATTGAAATTACTACTCATTTCAAAACCATAAGCACCTGCATTATGAAATACGAGTAAATCTTCTTCACGCACTTCTGCAATTTTTCTGTCCCAAGCAAAAGTATCTGTTTCGCAAAGATTGCCTACCACCGTATATATGCGTGGTGCTCCTTCGGGATGACTGATGTTTTCTATTCTGTGATATGATTCATAAAACATTGGCCTTATGAGGTGATTAAATCCACTATTTACTCCAACAAATACAGTAGCAGTAGTTTGCTTTATTACATTTGCTTTTACAATAAAATAACCTGCATCACTTACTAAATATTTTCCCGGCTCAAACCATACTTCTAATCTTCTACCCGTTTCCTGTTCATGCTCAGCCAGTGCAGCAGCTACCATATTGCCCAAGAGTTCTACATCTGTAGCCATATCATCCGCATGATAGGGCACTTTAAACCCACTCCCCAAATCTATAAACCGGATATGGGGAAAGTGCTTAGATGCCTCAAACATAACATCAAGCCCCTGCAAAAAAACATTTACATCTTTTATTTCACTGCCTGTATGCATGTGTAGGCCTGTAACCAAAAGATTGGTTGTTTTTACCACACGCTCTATATGTCTGAGCTGGTGTATACTTATTCCAAATTTACTATCAACATGTCCTGTTGAAATTTTGAAATTTCCGCCAGCCATAATATGCGGATTGATGCGTATGCACACCGGGTAACTATTGCCATATTTATGACCAAATTTTTCGAGTAGCGATATATTATCAATATTTATATGTACACCATGTTGCTTGGCAAGATCTAACTCATCAAAATCAACACAGTTTGGCGTATATAAAATTTGATCTGGGGTAAACCCTGCACGCAATCCTAACATTACTTCATTGATGCTCACACAATCCAAACCGCTTCCAGCTTGTCGTAATAACCGCAACACATTAATATTTGTAAGGGCTTTACAGGCATAATAAAATCTGGCTGTGCATGCGCTAAATGCGGATTTTAATTTTTCCAATTGGTCCGTAATCTGCTCTGCATGATAAACATATAATGGCGTACCAAACTCCTTTGCCGCCTTTATTAAAATATCATTACTAAGCCCACTCATGTGGCGAATGTATAAAAGCGAAAATAGTTATAGCTATTTTTTATAGTGAAATGAGGAGCAAGCATTTCTCACAGATTGAATGAATGCCTAATTGAGTAGTAATTAAGAATCGGATGCTTCACCCGTAAAAGGGGTTATATTCTCAGCATTTTGTAAAGCGGAATCTTCGTGTGTCGGGTCAGAAGTATCCGCTTTAATTTCATCGGATATTTCGATATTCTCTGGTATTACCTGATCTTCAGAAGGGGTATTAAATTCTATTTCTCCTGCGGAATGGTTGATAACTGTAGGTTCTATAAACTGCTCTGCAAGCACTTCTTTTATCTTTGGTAAATCATCTGTTGTATTGATGCCAAAATAATCCATGAAATTCTTAGATGTTGCATAAATCAAAGGCTTTCCGGGCAAATGTTCATTTCTACCACTGATAATAATAAGTTCTTTCTCCAATAATTTCTGAATACTATAATCGCTATTTACACCTCGTATTGATTCTATTTCTCCTTTAGTAATGGGTTGCTTATACGCAATGATACTAAGCGTTTCAAGTGCAGCAGTACTGAGTCTTTTTAAAAACTTATCTCCATTTAACTGGGCAATGGTTTGATGAAAATCTTTTTTGGATAAAAACTGCCAGCCTCCACCACTCTCCTTTACTTCAAATGGATAAAATTCGGTGTTGTATTTTTCTCTGATACCTTCTAAACAACTGTATACCTGATCATGAGAAACTCGCTCCTCCATAAAACCAAAAGCATTATTAATCAACTCCACTATGTCTGCGGTAGTAAGCGGTTTTTCACTTGCAAAAATGAGCGCCTCAATATGTGGAATAATAGCCGATAGTTCCATTCTGATGCTTTATAGGTATAACAAAAGTTATACTCAGATGCAATATTATTTGGTTTTTACAGATGGTTTAACCTTGCAATGCAGCAGCACCACTTACTATTTCAGAAAGCTCTGTGGTGATGGCAGCCTGGCGTGCACGGTTATATGAAATACGCAAAGATTTTAATAATTCATTTGCATTTTCGCTTGCCTTATCCATTGCTGTCATACGAGCCCCATGCTCACTAGCATTTGCATCTAAAACAGCTTTATACAATTGTGTATTTAGAATTTTGGGCATGAGCACCGCAATCAATTGTTCCTTACCAGGTTCAAATATGAAGTCAGCTTTTTTGCCACCGACCTTACCCTGTACTTTTGGAATGGGTAAAAATTGCTCTGCAGCAAATCGCTGTGTACCTGCATTTTTAAATTCACTGTATACAATTTCAACGGCATCAAATTCTTTATTTTCAAAAGCTTGTATGGCTGCCTGAGCGGCCGCCTGCACATTTTCAAAACTGAGAGAGAGGAATATATCTTTATAAGTGTCGTTTGTTTTAAAACCCAATTTAGTCATGGATTCCCAACCTTTTTTTCCAATATTCCAAACGGTAATATTTTTTTTCTCAAGCTGAGTATTGTATTTCTCAGTCATTAAATTTCTGGCCAGTTTTACAACATTGGAATTATAAGCACCACATAAACCACGATCACTTGTAATTACAATAAAAAGCACCTTTTCAATGGTACGCTCTTCAGCCAATTTCATTGATGTACCGCCTTCAATATTGCTAACAATATTACTGAGCATTTCCTGCAATTTTTGGGCATAAGGACGCATTTGAACAATGCTATCTTGCGCTCTGCGCAATTTTGCCGCACTCACCATTTTCATGGCTTTGGTAATCTGCTGTGTACTTTGCACCGATTTTATCCGGATACGAACTTCTTTTAACTGGCCTGCCATACTTAGTTATTTAAGTTAAATACCACTACTAGTATTTCAATTTTCGGCTGCAAAGGTATAGGAATAAGGGGAAAAATAAGGCCAAATGATAAATTCAACTGCGTAAATTACTTTGGGTAGAGCGGAAAGTCTACTCAATTACAAGCTTTATCCGCACAACAGCTACTGGCAAAGGCCTCAGGCTTGGCTTTAAAAGCAAAACCCATTCCCAAAATATAACCCATGGCTTCCCGCAGGGCATCATTACTTTTAAACTGTGGATTCGTATTTATGTCGGCATGTACTTCCATTTCAATGTCGTAGTTAATAAATAGATTACACAGTTCATAAGCCACTTCAATACTTTTAGTTACCTCAGCCAGCATACGCTCTTTGATATGAAACTTATACTTTGATGTTTCATTGTGTATAAACATAAAACCACCACTATGTTCCCGAAGAAAAACGATAACAGTTGCAAACTCTGTATCGACACCTTTTACCTGGCTATCAGTACCAATACAAACTTTTAATTTTATACCGTTTTCTGTTTCCTTTTTTAGGGCTTCTTCCACCGCATCATAAATAGGAAGATGGATGGTTTCGCCATTAAATTTTCTCCACCGCATAAAAATAGTTTTGCTAAAAATAAACTCTTTCTTTCATTGTACATCATGAAACTGGTTACCGAATTATTAACATTTAGGGGATAAGCTAATATTTTATAACAACACTGCTTCAAAGCCTTTTTATTTGTGTCAAAAATCATGCATGCCAATTATTCGCATAGGGCCCTTTGGGAAGAATATGGAAAGGCAAATGGTGAATTTTTTAAACAGATAAAACCATGCACTACGATGGTAGAGGTATCTGCATGAATAGCAAAATAATACCTCATTGAAATAGAAGCTACCGCTGTTTTGTACTAAGCATTTTATGTGCATACAAATATGAATGCAATTTGATCATAGATAGTAGGAATAGAATCTATGCAAAATGAAATGACTTGTATATTTAATAAACTTTGGCTACAATAAAATACGATTTATCATAAATAAATTATGCTTTTTAATTCTATCAACTTTTTTATTTTTTTACCGATTGTATTTTTGCTGTATTGGTTTGTATTCAATAAAAAGTTAAGGTTACAAAATGCATTATTACTGGTAGCGAGTTATTTTTTTTATGCTTGCTGGGATTGGCGTTTTTTATTCTTGCTCGTATTCTCCACCATGCTGGATTATTTCTCCGGCATTCAAATAGAAAAAGCTAAAAGCATAAACCAAAAGAAAACATGGCTATTGCTGAGTATTCTCATTAATCTGGGATTTCTTGCCGTTTTCAAATACTATAATTTTTTTATAGACACGCTTACAAATTCGCTTGCAGCAATAGGTTTACAAATCAACCCCTATACGTTTAACTTGATACTTCCTGTAGGTATTTCATTTTATACCTTTCATGGGATTTCTTATATATTGGATATTTATTATAAAAGAATAAATGCAGAAAAAAATATTATTGATTATGCGCTTTTTGTAAGTTTTTTTCCGCTACTTGTGGCAGGGCCAATTGAGCGTGCCACCCATTTACTGCCACAAATAAAAAAAAGTAGAATAGCAGACTATCATAAAGCCGTAGATGGCTTGAGGCAAATACTCTGGGGGTTATTTAAAAAAATTGTAATAGCAGATCATTGTGCCAAATATGCCAACCTTTTTTTTAATAATACAGCCGATTATTCCGGCACGAGTTTATGGCTTGGGGCAATATTTTTTGCATGCCAAATTTATGGAGATTTTTCGGGTTATTCTGATATTGCTCTTGGCACAGCCAGGTTATTTGGTATAGACCTCTTAAGAAACTTTGCCTTTCCTTATTTCTCCAGAGATATAGCGGAGTTTTGGCGAAGGTGGCATATTTCTCTTTCCTCATGGTTTAGGGATTATTTGTATATACCACTTGGTGGAAACAAAGGAAATACCATCAAGAAAATCAGGAATATTTTTATCATCTTTTTGGTGAGTGGTTTATGGCATGGTGCCAACTCGACTTTCATGGCCTGGGGCATATTCAATGCAATTCTTTTTCTTCCAATTATGCTGCGCAATAAAAATAGACATCATATAGAAATTGTGGCGGCTAATAGTTTATTGCCTTCGTTAAAAGAATCCTTTCAAATTCTATCTACTTTTTTGCTAACCTGTATAGCATGGATATTTTTTAGAGCAAATACCATTACTCATGCTTTTGAATATATAAGCGCAATGATTACAGGGCTCACAAGTAAGTCATCCTACCTACAAACTTTAGATGTTTTATCCGAAGACATTGGTCCAGGCTTACTTGCTGTTTTATTTTCCTTCATCATAGTAGAATGGATAGGAAGAAGAGATCAATATGCCATTGCCAATTTTGGCTTAAAGTGGAAATGGCCCATCAGATATACTTTTTATTATGGAATTATCTTACTCATTTTTTGGTTTGCAGGTGAAGATCAGCAATTCATTTATTTTCAGTTTTAAATCATGAAAAAATTAGTTTTAAAATTATCTTTATTTTTTCTTCCATTGTCCATATTATTTGTTGAAATACTACTACCAAAAAATCAATTCACTTATAGACCTTGGGAAGCATTATTGTTTTATCACCCAAAAGAAATTGGGTATCCTTATTATCCAAATCAGCATATAGAAATGTATGCTGTTGGAGATTTAGGATACCGCACAAAAAACGAAATACGACGATATGAAAATTGGCATACTGATAAACTAGGTTATAGAAATGATTCCTTTATTAACGATCCAGATGTACTGCTTATTGGCGATTCCTATATAGTGGGCACAGGTCTTCCACAGGATTCAACCTTATCGAATACACTTCATCGCATATCAGGATTGCAAGTTTATAATATGGCTTCTGCAAGTTTTAAAGATTTTGTTTATCTGCTGTCAAATGATGTAATTAAAAAACCAAAGTTTCTTATCTATTCTATTATAGAGCAAAATCTGCCAAAGCATTTGCCTATAACTATTAAAAAATTTGAACCAGTAAAATGGGGAGACGAATATAAAGACAGGTTATCCAGATTTTATATGATGAATTATTTTGGAGCAAGAATTACTGGTTCATGTGGTAGAGGAATTCCAGGAGTGTATGACAGTAGTCTTTTGTTTCTAACTGGGAAAAATATTAAGTATCACTACAATGAGCTTAGGGATGTGTCTGAAACCATTGGACAGTATCAAAAATTTTGTGATTCCATAGGCGTTCATTTTATTTTTCTACCAATACCTAACAAAGAGACGATATATTATAATCAAGTTCCGCTTGAAAAGCAGCCTGATTATATAGAAAAATTAAATGCTTTATTGCTCTCTAAAAAAATAGCTACTATTCAAACACAGCAATTATTTAATAAGTATGTAGCAACACATAAATCTGGTGACTATATCTATCAAAAAGATGATTCACATTGGAATGCAAAAGGCATTGAGCTAACTGGCTATGCAATAAATAGTTTGCTGATAACATACAAATAGCAAAGGTTCGATACAAAATAAATACAAGGAAGTCTTTCTTTGCATAATGATTTTTACACTATGCCTATCTTGATTGGTCAAGTGCTATAATGTATCATAACCAAAAAGCCTGAACCGCTTATCAAATAATCAATTGGAAGATGATTAAAGCAGGCCACATCACATAATTTTGGTTAAAATTATTTTATGTTTAAAAAGCAAGTTTTATTTCTCCTAATTTTATTTTATGCCATAAATACACAGGCGCAAACATCGCTTTGTACCAATAAAACGTGCAGAGCATTTGATTTTTGGATTGGAGATTGGGAGGCATATGGAAAAAATGGAGATAAAGCTGGGGACAGTAAAATATCATTGATTTTAGATAGTTGTGTCATATTCGAAGAATGGACAAGCGCCAGCCAGCAGAAAGGCTTTGTATTCAAAGGAAAAAGTTTTAATACATATAATGCTGCTACTAAACAATGGCAACAAACATGGGTGGATAATACAGGAAATACAACAGAGTATCTAAGAGGTACACCTACCGATAGACAGATTATATTTTATGCAGATAAGGTTATCAATAACAAAGGGGAATCATTTATGCGCAGACTCACTTTCATAAAAATTACCCAAGATAAGGTAAGGCAACTTGGCGAAATGAGTGTAGATGGTGGTGCTAACTGGACTATTGAATATGATTTGGAATACCGAAGAAAATAGATTTACAATAACACAAAAAATACCTGGGGCATTGATATAAAGAAAATTTATAAGGTATGCTTCTCACTATCAAATAATGATCAAAAATATGCGCATTTTACATTTAGTTTTAATTTCACTAATTGTATCAATATCATCAATAGGTCAATCCAACATTTCTTTACCTGCACCAACAGGTTCATTTCAGATAGGTACTTTTACAGATGAAATACAAATTCAAAAATAGAAGATGTTATTTTAGCCGAACCGCTTGTTGAAATAAGGAAATATCCGAAGCTTTAAATGAAATTATTTATCCAAATTAGTAGTGGACATGATTCGATTGTAATAATATTTCTGTAAACTGCTAAAATAGATGGAAGTGTTGTAGAAAAAGAAAACTAAATCGATTGCCATGATATATAACAGAAGTATTGGTTTAATAATTATTTTATTGCTGTTATTCATTGGCAATGTATTTGGATTTATAAAAATATCAACTTCCCCTTTGGATTTTCTAAAAGAATATACAGCGATGACTAGAAGCAGTTTATTATATCTTAGAATTATTCAGGTACTTAATATCATAGGTATAATTGAAATTTTTATGTATCAAAAATGGGCTGTTTGGCTTGCAGTATTTATGCTAGCTCTGGTACTTCTTTTAGATATATATTTTGCTATATGGTATCATATTGTAGTAGTCATTATTTTGAATTGCATTATGGCAATTTTCATTTATAAAAGTTGGCAATTTTTTAAGTAAATTTTTTATACCCATTACATAATTTCAATTTTCATATTGGCTCCTAAAAATAGTATTAATGCGTAAAAAATATTTTATAACTTTATTGTTGGTGCTAAGCATCCAATGGATTTTTGGTCAACAGATTTCAACCATAGATATAGTAAAAGTAAATGCCAAATATGAGCAGGAAGCTATGTATTTTTATACAGAAAATTGGCAGGCATTTCGGAAACATGCTTTGAGCAAAGAGGTAATAGCAAGTTATGAATTAAAGAAAACTGCTATAGACTCCACCAATCATTTTTTTCTGATTCTTATAACTACTTATAAGGATAGTGTGCAGATGAGTCATATGGAAGAAAATTTTGCACCCATCATGAAAGCCATTTCACCAAATGGTCCAAAAATGCTTAATTCATTAGATCGAAAACAATTCTTGGAATATGTTAGCGGATATGACGCAGCCACCATTATATCATCACAAAAAAAGAAAAAGAAAAAGTCCTAAAAGGACTTTTAAGAAAAGGAATTAAAAGGTTTATATAAAAATTTAAACCCTTCTTATATCAGCCCCTAAAGCCTGAAGTCTTAGGTCGATATTTTGATAACCACGGTCAATTTGTTCAATATTTTGGATAATGCTTTTTCCATCTGCACTTAGTGCTGCTATGAGCAAAGCCTGACCTGCTCTTATATCCGGACTACTCATGGTAATTCCTCGTAGTTTCTGTTCTCTTTCAAGCCCTATAACAACTGCACGATGCGGATCACATAGTATAATTTGTGCACCCATATCAATGAGTTTATCAACAAAGAAAAGTCTGCTTTCAAACATTTTTTGATGCACCAGCACACTGCCTCTTGCTTGAATAGCTGTAACTAAAACTATACTCAATAAATCAGGTGTAAAACCCGGCCAAGGATGATCGTATATGGTAAGTACACCTCCATCTAAATAACGGGTTACTTCATAAATTTCCTGTTCGGGTATATGAATATCATCGCCATTAAAATCCATTTGAATACCGAGTTGTTTAAACTTATCCGGTATCACTCCCAGCTGTTCTATTCCTGCATTTTTTATGGTAATATCGCTTTGAGTCATTGCCGCAAGGCCAATAAAACTACCTATTTCAATCATATCGGGCAGCATGGTATGTGTAGTGCCACCCAACTCATCCACTCCGTGAATGATCAGCATATTGCTTCCTATACCTTCAATAGCTGCACCCATTCTATTTAGCATTTTACATAGCTGCTGCAAGTAGGGTTCGCATGCTGCATTATAAATAGTAGTAGTGCCCTCAGCCATTACAGCTGCCATCACAATATTTGCAGTACCCGTAACAGAAGGCTCGTCAAGAAGCATGAAAACACCCTTGAGTTTTGGTGCCAATAACTTAAAATATCCATGATCTTTATCATATTCAAATTGGGCTCCCAATTTTTCAAAACCAATGATATGAGTATCTAAACGACGCCTGCCAATTTTATCACCACCGGGCTTTGGTATATATGCTTTTTTATACCTTGCTAATAATGGCCCTGCCACCATTACACTACCCCTTAATTTACCCCCTTTTTTTCTAAAAGCTTCACTGCTTAAATAATCAGGATCAATATTGTTTGCAATAAATGTGCAGCTGTGTCTGTCATGCCTAGTTATGGAAACTCCCATATCTCCCAATAATTCTATCAGCAGATTTACATCCAAAATGTCGGGTATATTTTGTATGGTAACGGGCTCTTTGGTTAGCAGTACTGCAGATATTACTTGCAAAGCCTCATTCTTTGCACCCTGTGGCACAATAGCACCACCTAATTTTTTGCCCCCTCTCACTTCGAAAGATGTCATCTTCATTTCTTTGGGGGCAAATTAAGGGTATATCGCCTGCTTAGCAATTTGATGATTGATATCTCTTTCTATCTGATAAATATTGTAATTTATTTGCATATTTGCTGATGCCTATTGCCAAACAAAAGATATTGTCAGAACTGAGTATTGAAACAGAAAGGCTACAACTGTGCAGTATGTGTACAGAAGATGCAGCATTCATGTATCGACTACTTAACTCAGCCGGGTGGCTAAAGTTTATTGGTGACCGCCATATACACACTATTGCGGATGCGTCAATTTATATTGATAAACTTAATCATAACGACAACATAGTTTACTGGAAAGTAAATGAAAGGAATACTGGTGATACAATGGGCATTATTACACTCGTGAAAAGAAATTTTCTTACAAATGTGGATATAGGCTTTGCATTTCTACCAGAATATATGGGTAAAGGCTATGCACTAGAGGCCACCAATGCTATTCTAAAATTTTTATTTGAAAATGAAATTGAAGTGGCAGTTATGGCCATAACAGATTTGGACAATGAACCATCCATAAAACTCTTGGAAAAAATAGGGATGAAATTTCTTTATCAGATAACTGAAAATGGGGAAGAACTTTTTGTGTACCAGATTAATAAAAAATAATTTTTTGCTTTTCATTTTGGCAATGTTGAAAATGCACTCATTGATTCAACATATATATTTTGTATTAGAAATTTATTACAAAGCCAAAATATTGCATACGGAAGCATTTGAAACAAATTTTGACTTTTAAATAGTTTACTATTTTTCAGCCAACAATTAACCTCAAACAAATATCTATATTGCCTTTCAACTTTTCATTATATAGTCAAATGCATCATCTGGGTTTAATTAAAAATTTAATACCTCACTGCGGCTCCAACATTGATCATGAATTCATCCTAACAGATAGATATGCACTTGTATCAACTATTATTTTTCCTTGAATCGGATTTAAAAGTTTTTCAATAACCGAACTATAATGCAAATCTTCACTTCATAACTCATCACTTGATGTATGATTGCTTTATGTTAATTTGCATGTTGAAACTTCATTATAATTAATTCAAATCATTACACTCAAATTAAGACAGTGCCATGAAAAAGTATCTAGCATTAATATGTTTATTCCCCTTTGCATTATTTGCGCAGCAGGCAGACTCCTTGTTTATACATCAACTGTCAGTTGAAATTTTAAATGCCTCAGATGCCAACATCAATTTAAAATATCTTACAAAACAAATTGGGCATAGACTATCCGGTTCCCCACAAATGTATCTTGCAGAACAGTGGGGGGAAAAGTTACTTTATGCCTGTGGTGCTGATGAAGTGCTGATGCAAGAATGTATGGTGCCACATTGGGTAAGGGGTGCAAAAGAACATGGCACCGTTTCTTATCAGCAAAATGGGAAAGCGGTTGTAAAAAATTTGAATCTTCTTTCTATCGGAAATGCCGTAGGTACCGGCGTGAAGGGAGTGAATGGGAATATTGTACAAGTGCATTCATTCCAAGAATTGGATGCAAAACAAAAGGAAATAAAAAATAAAATTGTTTTTTTCAATGTGCCTTTTGAAGATACACTGATTGAAACAGGAGCTGCATATGGCAGAAATGTACCTTATAGAGGTGGTGCTGCCAGTGCCTCTGCAAAGTATGGTGCAAAAGCGGTGATTGTGCGCAGTATGACCCATGCTGGAGATAATGTTCCTCACACTGGTGCACTCAGATATAATGATAGCTTTCTACGTATTCCTTCATTTGCTTTAGGGGTTGATGATGTAGGTGTGCTGCAGGAAATAATTGAGAAAGATGCTGACGCCATGTTATCTTTATTTTCATATTGCAGCATGCTGCCTGATACACTTGCACACAATGTAATTGGGGTATTAAAAGGGAGTGAGTATCCTGAATCTGTAATAACTATTGGAGGACATTTGGATAGTTGGGATGTGGGTGAAGGTGCACAGGATGATGGTGCAGGCATTATACATACCATTGAAATACTGAGGGCATTTACAAAGATGGGATATAGACCAAAACATACCATTCATTTTGTTCTTTTTGCAAATGAAGAAAATGGCACACGTGGCGGAGCAGCGTATGCCGCTTCATTTAAATCTAATAAGATGCAACCCTATTTTGCTTTAGAATCAGATGCAGGTGGTTTTACTCCACGTGGCTTTGGCATATCTGCAACAGCGGCCGTTTTTGAAAAAATATTTGGATGGAAATCATTTTTTGAACCCTATTATGGGGAGCGCATTTCTGCCGGTGGCGGAGGTGCGGATATTGGTTTTCTACATGAGCAGTTTAATACCCCAACAGCAGGTCTGGATACTGATAGTCAGCGGTATTTTGACCTTCATCATACAGAAAAAGATGTATTTGAAAATGTGAATATGAGAGAGTTAAAACTAGGTGCTATCAATATGGCAGCACTTATTTACCTTGTGGATAGTAAGGGATTGTAAATTTGCCGCATGAAAAAAGTTATATCCATTGTCTCACTCATCTTAGTATTGATACTGGCGGTATTTATTTTTTGGAAATATTCTTACACATACAGTGAAGGAAACCGCACTGGCATGTTACAAAAATTTAGTTACAAGGGTAATGTTTTTAAGACTTATGAAGGGGAACTTGTGTTAAACAGTATTATTATGAATTCTACTACTGCTATGGCCAGTGAGAAATTTTATTTTTCAGTAAGTGATGAAGCATTGGGTAAAAAAATGCTAGGATTGGAAGGGCAGAAAGTAGTATTGATGTACAAGCAAAAAAATGGCTCACTACCTTGGCGTGGAGACTCACAATATATAGTTGATAGCATTAAGGTATTGCCATAATAAGTTCGATACTATAATTAAGCAAAATTGAATCAAAAAATATGTGCAGCAAAAAACCTATGAATGTTGCCTTTATACTTGTTTCATAATTATTACAGCTATGAGAAAAGTAATTGTAACGGCAGCTGTGCCAGAATATTTGATTGAAAGATTGGAGTGCAATGGCTATCGGGTATTGCATTTACCCACAATTTCATACGAAGCACTTGCAAATGAAGTGGTTGATGCAGAAGGGCTCATTGTTACAACTCGTTTACAAATAGATAAACACTTATTAGATATAGCAACTAATCTAAAGTGGATAGGAAGACTAGGTAGTGGAATGGAGCTAATAGACAGTGCTTATGCTGCATCAAAAAATATAATTTGTGTTAGTAGCCCAGAAGGGAATAGAAATGCTGTAGGGGAGCACTGTTTAGGTTTATTGCTCAATCTACTACATAAAATATCCAGTAGCTATGATGAAATAAAAAAAGGGCAGTGGATACGCAGTGCAAACAGAGGCACAGAGTTATCGGGAAAAACAGTAGGCATTATTGGGTTTGGAAATACCGGAACTGCATTTGCAAAATTACTCCAACCATTTAATGTAACCGTACTTGCTCATGATACTATTAAGCAAGGTTTTGCTAAAGATTACATCAGAGAAGCATCCTTAGCCCAAGTGATGCGCCATGCTGATATCATCAGTTTACATTTACCATTAACACCTGAAACAAAACATTTTGCTGATGATAATTTTTTTGAACAAGCCGAAAGAAACCCAATATTTATAAGCACTTGTAGGGGAAAAGTATCTGATACACAGGCAGTAATTAATGCACTACAAAAGAATAAAATTGTTGCTGCAGGCCTGGATGTGTTGGAGAATGAAAACCTAGCTACGTTAACACCTGTAGAACAAGAACAATTAAACATTCTTTGTGCCAATCCCCGGGTAATTATTACACCTCACATCGCAGGCTACAGCTATGAATCCTTTTATCAAATGTCAAAAATTGTCTTGGACAAATTACAAATACCTTCCTGCAATCATCCCGTGTAAAATGAATTCAACAAATAATCGATTATGCATTTTGAAAAAAGAAACCTATTTATCAAACAATAATTTGATGCATTTATTATAAGCTATTTGTTAAACCCTTGCCTAAGAAAACATAATTTATTTTTACTCCATTATGATAAAAATAGGATTTCCTAAAAATTAATTCTCGATAGAAAACATTATCTTAGCAGCACCAGTCAACCGCTATGTTCAGATATGCTACTGTTTTAACATGTTTTATTGTTTGCTGCACATTTTCCTGCAGCACCCATCAGCAACAAAAGATAGAAAGAGATACAACAATTACAAAAGTGAATGCATACAGTGATTTGTTTTTAGACAGCAATCAAGTAGAGCATTTTTTGCAGACACATCAGGATAAAATCAGGTGGCGAAAGGAGTTTTTCAATTTTTATTTACCTCGTAATTATAGCTATGCTTGGTTTAGCAATGAGGAGATGGAAGAACAAGCAATTAACCTTATGAATCTAGTAAATAATGCAATCTCTTTATATAATGATAGCAGTCTTTTTGACGAAAGGAGTTTTACTTTATTTTATGCACATAAAAATAATACAAAGCACAATAAAGCAGGTATAGTAGAAACCGAATTATTACTAACCGCAAAATTTTTTGAATATGGTACAAAAATGTATATGGGTACAGATTCAGATATTGCAAAAATCGGATGGTTTATTCCAAGAAAAAAACTAGACTATAATCAATTACTTGCTTCCTTTTTACCTGAAAATAATAATACCAAGAGTTTATCCGGTAATAATATTTCTTTTAATATGCTTCAGGATTTTTTACCAAAATATGCCAAACTAAGTAAAGCATATTTTGAACCAATTGCCATACCTACCAAGGCATATCATAAGGGCGACTCATCATCCGTAATTAAAATAATTAAAGAGAAATTATATGCGTTTGGTGATTTAAAAACCCAAGATAGTAGTATCATTTTTGAGGAAGGTCTTTATGAAGCAGTCTTACAATTTGAGCGACGAATGGGTTTGAAAGAAGATGGGGTAATTGGTGGTTCATTTATTAAGGAGCTTAATGTTGATCTATCAGAAAGGGTAGAACAAATTTTAGTCAATTTGGAGCGGATGAGATGGATGCCTGCACAGGATGACAGCAACTATATTTTTGTAAATATACCTGACTATAAGATGTATGTATATGATAGTAGCAGACTTCGTTTTACAATGAATGTTATTGTTGGTAAAGCTGCTACATCTACTACTATATTTTCAGGTCAATTAAGATATATTGTGTTTAGTCCATATTGGAATGTACCAAGTAGCATAGTGAAAAATGAAATTGCCCCGGGCATGAAGCGAAGTGGGAGTTACCTGTCAAGACATAATATGGAAGTAGTAGGAAAAGGTAAAGATGGCTTGCCGGCTATAAGACAAAAACCCGGTGGCAGTAATAGTTTAGGTAGGGTAAAATTTTTATTCCCTAACAGTTATGATATTTATTTTCATGATACCCCCAATAAAGGATTATTTGGCAACACAAAAAGAAATTTTAGTCATGGTTGTATCAGGCTGAGTGAACCAAAAAAGTTAGCTCAATATCTACTAAATAGTGATACCGCTTGGAATGAAGCAAAAATTGACAGTGCTATGTATTTGAATAAAGAGAAATCGGTAACACTTAAAAAACAAGTACCAGTAACCATTGCCTATTTTACAGCATGGGTGGATGAATCGGGGTTACTCAATTTTAGACATGATATTTATGGGCATGATAGTTTGCTTGCTGCAAAGCTAGTATTGCATCATTAATTTTTTCACTTTTTCATTTAACCAAGATTTTGCGGTTGACCTTTATTACAATGCCGAAACGCTGCATTAAATATTTATTGAAGACCAGTTTTTACTTAAATCCATGCAATATTTCTACAGTTGAAAATTAACATCAGTATTTTATTTATTTTGTCTTTCAACTTTTCAATATAAAGTCAATTGCAAAAATCTGTGTTCATGATTTATAAGCTATTTTTAATGGGTGTTAGAAACTGCAAAGAACATAGTATGTTGCGAAGTCAGAGACTTCGCAACCCCTCATCATTCCTCTTCTCCTATTATATTTGCCTCCTTTTATATCACAAATTAATTCTCATCAATATGTCTTCTATTCTTTATCAACTTGAAAATAATGTTGCCTTTATTACCCTCAATCGTCCTGACAAACTAAATGCCTTCAACCGGGAAATGGCATTTTTATTACAAACTATTTTAGATGAATGTGCAGCATCAAATGATGTACGTTGTATCGTCATAACTGGTGCCGGTAAAGGATTTTGTGCGGGTCAGGATTTAGCTGAAGTAGTAGATCCAAAAGGACCTGGAATGGATAAGATATTATCTGAACATTATAATCCTATTATTCGTCGAATTAGTCAATTAAAGAAGCCAGTAATTGCTGCTGTAAATGGCGTGGCTGCTGGTGCGGGGGCCAATCTTGCTATTAGTTGTGATATTGTAGTAGCTGCTACATCGGCTTCATTTATACAGGCATTTAGTAAAATAGGATTAATACCCGATAGTGGGGGCACTTATCATTTGGCCCGATTAATAGGATTACAACGTGCATCAGCCTTGATGATGTTAGGAGATAAAGTAACGGCAGTAGAAGCAGTACAAATGGGAATGATTTATAAAGTATTTGAAGATGAAATATTTGAACAGTCGGTAAGAAAAATGGCAGAGCAAATTGCTGTAATGCCTACCTATGCTTTGGCATTAACGAAGCAAGCATTACAGGCATCTGAGCACAATGATTTAGAGCAACAGTTAGTATTAGAAGATCAATTACAACAACAAGCTGCTGCTTCGCATGATTTCAGTGAAGGTGTAGCCTCATTTTTAGAAAAGAGAAAACCAATATTTCTGGGTAAATGATTTTTAAATTTTATCCAGTAGCGGCATATCATCAGCTGAAAGCTGCCATAAATTTACTTCTTGTTCAAAATTTAGATAGCCGGGAATGGTGGTGTATGTTTTCAATTTTGTAAAGCCAAGTTTTTCCAAAGTCTTATTTGGTGCGGTGTTTAAGCTACATGGCTCAGAATATAAGTGTTGAAGTTGTAAGTGATGAAAGAAAAAAGGGATAGCCATTTTCAAGAAGGAGAAACCCATTCCTTTCTGTCTAAAATTATTTTGCCAAAGGTGAAGATGCAGGTATGCTTCAGTACCAAAAATGATTTTGTTTACATTACAATGTCCAATAGCTACACCATTATATTGCCAGATAATACAGTATGATTGTTTTTTGTCATATGGCAGTGTAAGTTGAGATGCAAGCATATTAAACAAATCTTGAGGTGAAGGAATTTTTGCAATATCAACGCCCATATTTTTCAGAAATTGATGATTGGGTTGGTGCCAATACTGTACAATTGCATTAATATCTTTTTCCTCAATGTCTCTTACACTTAGCTGTTGCATGTGCTATATACTTATATTTTTAAATGATAATAACTACCTAATTTTCCCTTGAAAATAAAAGTTTTTTAAGCAGGATAAGCATTATATTTCCTAAGAGCTTCATCCATTTTATTATATACAAGTTGTTTTAATGCTGGTATTTGAAGTTCATTTGTAAAATCATTTACAGGCACAGGATGCAAAAAAACAGCAGTTAAAATACCGGGGTTTAAGGATAGAAAGGATTGCCAATGCATACGTGTTTTACTATCAGGATAGATAATAGGTTTAATAGGCGTTTGTGTTTCAATAGCCAGTCTAAATGCGCCATCATAAAAGTCTTTGAGGGGTTTAGTATCATCCATATTAAAAGTACCTTCAGGGAAAATAAAAATGCTCAAATCTTTGTGTAGTGCTGCTGATAAGGCACGAAGACTTTGAGCTCTTTTCTCAGGACTACTTCTATCTACCACTACAACAATGGCTCTATAAATGATGCCAAATAAAGGGTATTTCACCATTTCATATTTGCCCAAAACCCTTACAGGTTGTCTAATACTACGAGCCACACAGGGAGCATCCATATAACTAGTGTGGTTAGCAACAAAGATAAATTTATCGTCAGGATTATGAGGTGATTCATGGATTTCCTTGTAGCGGATACCAATGAGTGCATGCCAGCAAAAAGCCCAAATATTGCAGGCGGTATATATGAGATTGCCGCCAATTGTTTTGCCGAAAGGCAGAAATAGAAAAACAAAGATTACTACAATAATCATCAGGATAAAAAAGCTAAATAAAGCCCAAGCAATATATAGAAGATGAATTGATTTTTTGAAAATCTGCATGGATAAGCGGCTCAATATTGAGCTGCAATGATAGAGATAAAATAATTGAAATATTAATAGGCGAAAAAGGCTATAATTCTTTCCAAGTATGATCTGCCAGTAACTGTACAGCAGCTTCAAATCTTTTAAAAGGCCCAGCACCACCCCATTCAGCAGGTGCCACTAATGACAAGATAAAGTTACCATCCTTCTTTTCGTACAGGTAATAATTTTGACCAATATTAGGTTTGAATGAAAGCTGTGCGGTATAGATTTTTTGGGAAAGTTCTTTACGGTTTTGAATTTCATGAGCCTGTAATGCAAGCAGTTCAATTTGTCTTCGAATCTGTTCAAGTTGCATATTAGTTTGCTCTTCCATGGCAAGCAGTGCCTTGTGTTTTATAACACCTTCTTTGGTTGGTTTAATAACAGCACCAGACACACCCGCAGCGTAGGGCAACACACTTAATTGTTTATGATAGTATGTAGTATTGGTATAAAATTCGCCAGTGGGTTGGTATGTTTTAGTAATTACTTTCAAATAGCCATTGGGCTGTATTTCATGCAGCACCTGCAAAATAGATTGAGCATTGCTATAAAACTGAATTTCAAAAGTAATGGTATCGATAAAATTTACTTGTGCCTGCTGTGCTACTGCCACTTGTTCAAAGTCATGTAGCGCTCCATCTGCATCAATGATATATTCAGAGGAAGATGCTTCATTTTCAAGACTGAGGGCACTATTGCTAATACGGATATGTTTTGTATTTGGAATAGACTCCAACATATAAATACCACTTTTTGGCCTATGTCCATATTCATAAATCCCTTTTTCAGGAAATAATTGCCAGCTACCTAAGAAATTATATGCTTTAACCATTTTGAGTACAAAAAAAATTCTATCAGATAACAATAAATGAGCACTTTAGTTGTAGATTGATTCATTTCATTTTGGCATTTGCGCTTTGCGCAATGATTATATGCCTAATATCTGCTTCAATTTTGAATAACCTGTTTTGCTTACAGGCAGCTGTTTGCCAGTGCTTAGTGTAAGGATATAGCTATCTTTTTCGTGTAAATCAATACGAGTAATTAATTGTGTATTGATGATAAATGAACGATGGCTGCGTACAAATATTTGTGCATCCAAAGAGGCTGCAAACTCAGACATTCTCTTTTTCTTTAAAAAACCACCTTCAGCAGTATGGATTTTTACATAGTCATCTGATGCTTCCAAAAAATGAATCTGACTGGTAGGAATGATTTTAATTTTATGTCCATCTTTTACTACAATACGATTTTGTTGTTGAGGTTGGAGAGCAGCTTCTTGCAAGAGTGCATCTGTGCCGGTAGTATTAGGAATTTGTTTTGAAACTTTTTGCAGGGCAATATCAAATCTTTCTTTACTAAATGGCTTTAGAAGATAGTCAATGGCATTGGTCTCAAAAGCTTTTATGGCATATTCATCAAATGCAGTCGTAAAAATAACTGCAGGTTTTTGTTCCACTAACTCAAGCATTTCAAATCCATTAATACGTGGCATCTGTATGTCTAAAAAAATCAAATCAGGTTTGTGTTGTTGTATGGCTTTTAAACCTTCAAAGCCATCGCTACAAGTAGCCATTATCTGGATGCCGGGTATGCTTTGTGCATATTCTGCCACAATACTTTGGGCCAAAGGTTCATCATCAATGATTATAATATTCATGTATTTGTGGTATAATAATTTTTACGGTAAATATTGACTCATGTTTTGTGGTTATTACCAGATCGTGTCGGCCACAAAGTAAAAACAATCTGCGCTGAATAGAGCTTAGTCCAAAGCCTGTACCCTGCGATACCTGCTGCTCATCTACATTAAAAGGATTGCTGATAGATATATGCAGTTCATTAGATGATGCAGCTGCTTCCATATGTATCAATACATTGCCTGTAAGGCTATATAATCCATGCTTTATGGCATTTTCAACCAAAGGTTGAAGTAATAATGCAGGCAAGAATAGTTGGGTGCAAGATTCCGGAATATCTACTTCAGTCTGAAGCCGATGGCCAAACCGAACTTTTTCAATATCAAGATAGAGTTGTATGGTATGTATTTCATCTTGTAAACTATGCCACCGTTTTTCTTCTTTCTTTAAAGTGCTGCGCAAAAAATCGCTCAGTTGCTGTATCATATGTCTGGCTTTGTCCGGTTGAGATACGGTTAATGCACTGATAGAATTCAAACTATTAAACAAAAAATGCGGTTGCAATTGTTGACGGAGCATATAAAGCTCCGCATCTTTTGCTAACTGAGCTGTTTCTGACTGTTGTGCAATTAATGATTCCTGATCTTTTTTTACATACCAAAGTAAGGCCCAAAAACCAATACAGGCACTAATCATAAAGCTTTCTATAAATCGTAGGTATCTAAGTGAAGGCAACTGCCATATACTATAATGATCATCACTAAAAAATAGATGCAACAATAGTGGTTGAGTAATCAAATTGATAATGCCTATAAGGCCACTTAAGATAAGTACATATCCAATTTTTTTTGTTTTTGGCAAATAATACTGCATGTTATTTACCATGAGAAAGCAGGTGGAAAAAATCAATACAACACTGATGGAAGCATCAATAAATGCGGGTGCAGCTTGGCCAGATAAATTATAGAGTAAAAATCCACGAAGACCCATCCAAACTATTGTGCAAATAATATAAACGTATCTGAAATTTTTATCGGCGGTTATAGATGACATGTGTTGAACGTTTATTCAATAATACAAAATGATGAACAGTTTAAGAACGATTAGCATTTGAATAGTACAGTATATTTCTAATAATAGCCAAACTTACACTACATTTTTTATGACTGCTAATTTGTGAGATTTGCCTGTTGCATTTGTAGTTCTAATAACCTAGCTGCTTGGTGTTTTACAGATTGTTTAAAACTATACATCTCCTTTTCAGACACTTGAGAAAATAATTCTACACCATCCTGTTGCTGTTGTATAGGTATAATTTCTGTAACGTCAAGGAACTTCCATTGAAGTGGTTTTGTAAGTGAATCAGTCGGTTTATCTTCTTCTTTGTGTCCTATTTGTCTTGCCTTGAAAAAAACTTCAAAACTATCAGCGGCTGTTAATAATCTGATTTGTTCGTCAAACTGTTTGAGTAATTCATTTCCTTGTTTAAGTTGGAAAACCAATTTTACAAGATAAAACTGCATGGTAGAAATTTTATAATAATGAGTCATTGATGAATATTCTGTTTTGTGATACATTATTTCACTAATAACTTCTAATTTCTACTCCACCAAATAATGCGGTACCTTTTAATATCAATGTTTTATTGTTATCGAGGGTAGGATAGATTTTGCGTTTATCATCCACACCACCAAAGATGGCGTTTACATCATTTTGTACATTCCAATGTGCAGGCACTACTATTTTTAAACCCCCAAAAGTCATAGATAAATGGATGGTGGTAGGCTGTTGCATATCGCATTGAGATAAATCAAGCTCTGCACCACCCATAAAACAATCCACATTTCCTCCCTGAAAATTCTTTGTGGTTAATACTTTTTTTGAACCCCCAAATACGCTGCTGACATCAATGTTATCGGTGTTGTTATAGGTTTCAGAAGTAACTTCAGCATCTTCCGGTTGATTAGAAAAAAAACGGTTTCTTTTGCCAAATATCCCACGCCTACGGCCACGTGGGTTAAGAATAAACATGATGCCTAAGGCAATGAGAATGATGGGCAAAGTGAAGCTTCTGAGGTCAATCCAGTTAAACACATCATCCACCAGAAAAATACCGCCGATGAGTACTGGTATAATCCATCCTTTGGATTCAAAATTACTTTTAAGACCTACAAATAAACCAATTGCTATCAGTAGCATTTCCCAACTTGTAACCCAATCTGGCAGCCAAGGTACAATTCTATCAAGCACCAATACACCACCAATACCTATCAATAATACGCCATTCCAAAAACGATTATCAGACATTTTCTTTTGAATTTGATTTTGTTCCATTTTTAAAAACTTTTAATTGTATCACACAAAAGTATATACCCTGCAAGGGGAAGAAAAGCCTAAAAAGGTTATCCCTACCAAAAGGTCGGTGAAAGGTGGAAATACATCGGTAAATTACTCCTTCATTGTATTAAGCACTCACATTGAAATCTCTCAAAGCATCATTAAGACTTGTCTTTAAGTCCGTACTGGCTTTTCGTTTACCTATAATCAGGGCACAGCCCACATTATAATTTCCTGCGGGAAATTGTTTGGTATAGCTACCGGGTATTACCACACTGCGTGCAGGTACTATTCCTCTGTATTCAATGGGCGTAGCCCCACTTACATCTATAATTTTTGTACTTTGTGTAAGCACCACATTAGCGCCAAGTACAGCTTCTTTCTCCACCCTTACACCTTCTACTACAATACAACGGCTACCAATAAAACATCCATCTTCAATAATAACCGGGCTGGCTTGCAAAGGCTCAAGCACACCACCAATTCCTACGCCGCCACTTAGGTGCACATGCTTCCCTATTTGCGCACAACTGCCTACTGTGGCCCAGGTATCCACCATAGTACCTTCATCTACATAAGCACCAATATTTACATAGCTGGGCATAAGCACAACATTCCTTGCAAGGTATGCCCCATATCTTGCCACTGCATGCGGCACTGCTCTTACACCCAATGCCTTATAATTTTTTTTCAGCAACATTTTATCATAAAACTCAAATGGATTGATATCCCAAGTTTGCATAGGTTGTATAGCAAAATAAAGCAAGATGGCCTGCTTTACCCACTCATTTACCTGCCACCCGTTTTCAGTAGGAGATGCAGTACGCAAATTGCCCTTATCTACTTCTTCAATTACTTGATGAATGACTTGCTGATATGCTGCATCCTTTAGTAATTCCCTGTTGCTCCATATTGCTAATACCTGTTGTTGTAAATCCATATCAACTGTTTTGCAGCAAACATAATGGATGCACTACTGTTATCTTTGACCCGTTGAAAAAATTTCTAATTATACAAACTGCATTTATTGGTGATGTTATTTTAGCTACACCACTTATAGAAAATTTACATGCTGCATACCCTGATGCACAAATAGATTTTATGCTGCGCAAAGGGAATGAAGCTTTACTTACCAACCATCCATTTATTCATCAATTATATATTTGGGATAAAAGAAAAAACAAGTACAAAAATCTTTGGCAAATATTTTCAAAATTAAGAGCCGAACATTATGACGCAGTTATTAATGTGCAACGGTTTTTTGCCACCGGCATCATCACTGCTTTTTCGGGTGCAGCATATACTATTGGATTCTCAAAAAATCCTTTGAGTGTATTTTTTACAAAACGGATAAAGCATATTATTGGCACAGCCAAAAATCCCCTGCATGAGGTAGAACGCAATCATGGCTTGCTACAAGATTTTATGGATGAACCGCCATCACCGGTAAGATTGTATCCTTCAGAAAAAGATTTTGCGGATACAGCACCATTCAAATCTAAAACCTATTATACGATATCCCCTGCATCAGTATGGTTTACTAAGCAATGGCCAGAAATAAAATGGGTAGAACTAATACATGCATTACCAAAAGATGCATCCATTTATTTACTCGGTGGACCGGATGATAAAGCGTTAGCAAACAGTATCATTAGGTTATGCGATAATAAAAACATCGTGAATTTGTGTGGCAGGTTTCATTTATTGGGTTCGGCTGCATTGATGAAGGATGCTATCATGAATTTTGTAAATGATAGTGCCCCCATGCACTTGGCCAGTAGTATGAATGCCAGGGTTACGGCAGTGTATTGCAGTACCGTACCTTGGTTTGGTTTTGGACCACGCAGTTCCACACAATTTGTGGCAGAAGTTACAGAAAAACTGCCTTGCAGGCCCTGTGGTTTACATGGCAAAAAAGTCTGCCCACTAAAACATTTTAATTGTGCTCATCAAATTGATGTACAGGTAATGATGGAAAGAATTGGGCAAAACATTTAACTCTAATCGTGGATTTGAAATTTATGACAGATTCAGTTGCATCATTTGGCAGCAGGTAAATGGAGGGTACTATTATATTTTATGGTGGTCTCACCAGGAATCGAACCTGGATCTAGAGTTTAGGAAACTCCTATTCTATCCGTTGAACTATGGGACCTAAAGGCCGCAAATATATTGTCCATTAAGTTTGCAGCTTACATAAAAAATAAATTTATATGAGATATCTTCTATCAATTTGTAGAAAAGTTAGCTGCTTATTTATTTTTTTATTTTTCAATCAAATTGGTTTCACACAAAAAAATACTGCTAATATATAGACGAATCATATTTGTCTAGTCCTGAAAAAAGCTGACAATTTTTTGTTGTTATAACAGACTTAAATGCATATTTATTGCTAAATCCAATAAAACACTTTCCAATTATTTAATTTTTACGATGCCTAAGAAAGTTGAAGCAGGCTCAGCCAGGAGGCTGTGTTATATAGCTGCCCTAGCATAGCTTTATTCCTGAGTTTTAGCAAGGCGTTTACATCGCTTTTGTAATTGTGGAGAAATTAAGATGCAGTGATTTTTGTATTTAGCATACGACTCCTTCTATCCAGTTTTACAGTAGATAGATGATGAAAAAGCACAGCAAAAAACTTAATGTCATAGTGATGAATGTTATTTCAAGGGGAGTGCCTTATAAACAGCCCATTCCATACCTTTTTCATGATCAAAAAAGAAAACAAAAATTAGTAAACAGAAGTAAAAAATAGATTGCTAAATTTGAAATATTTAATGCTGATTTAGTGATTGTAATTATTTGATTTACAATGGCTATTTTTGAAGTTTGTAAGAACAAAGAGATAAACTTCACAATGAAAATAAAAATCACTATATTTACAATGGGGATAATATCAGGAATACTAGGATTTTTTGGATGTAATGGCCAGACAACATCGACTTTGAAACGAAACAACAAAGTGACATTTCAAGAACAATTTGAGATTTTTAAACAACTAGGTTTTACACTAAACAAAGGCGTTGACACATCAGACATAAACCGTTGGCAAGGAGGTTACAAAGAATTTGAAGACCAGCCTTTTCATTTGTTGTATCAGACATTTGGACAAACTATTGAAAGAGAACCTTGGACACCAATTACAAATAAATGTTGGGATTTTGACCTTGAAGCTATTGAGGACCACGGAGCATACATAGACATAATGCAAAACATTTCAAGAATTACAAATGGAGAATTAAAATTTGAGAATTTAAAAGATTATGTAGATATAGAGGAAAAAAGGGCGTGGGTTTCATTCATCTGCAATGGAGATAACTATAAATGGGACTTAAAAGTTGACGATGATTGGGCAGATGGAGATTTGTTTGACAAGGTTCAAGACTTGGCATATAAATACAAAACGAATGGACGATTTACATACTTCAATACAGGTGGTCAAGATTTTGTTCTTGGTTTTCATACTAACGAAGACCTTGAACAAATAGTACAAAAAACAAATCTTGAAATTGTATGGTTGAAAGCAGAAGGACAAATATATTGATTTTTAAAAGTGCATGCCACCAACATTTATCCCAATATCCAAACCATATTCAAAAAAGCAAGTCATTCAACCCACAACTATAAATTATGATGCTTCGAAGAAAAAATATTGATAACTAACCGTTATTGATACTCCTGAATTGTTTTTATACTATTTACTGTCAGAAATTTTTTGTTTCCATCATACAAAGATTCGTTGATAAATTGTTGTCATTACCCAAAAGAATCATTGCAATAATGGCCCTTGTACTAAACTATGAAATAGAAATAATCGCCTTACTTATCTACCTGTAAATCATTGCCCGAAGGGCGAATAAAAAAATTTATTGCTTTCATATAATTTCTAATATTCATATATAGCATCTATTAAATAAAGAGCCAGCACATACAGAAATGCTCTCTGCTAAATGCAAACCAATTAATTTTGCCATATGGCATATTTTAATTGGAATGATAGTATCAACTTGTTGTCAAAGCTTACTTGGCGGAGGATGTTCAATGCCATTAAAGTATATGCCAGCTATCAGTATAGCAAAATACAGGGCAAGCCGGTGCAGTGGGGTATGCCCGTATCCATTTCATTTGAGCCCACAACCAGTTGCAATCTACGCTGCCCTGAATGTCCTAGTGGGCTTAGAGAGTTTACCCGTCCTACAGGTATGCTCCAAAAAGATTTTTTTTCTGAAACGATTGACGATATTTATAAGGAGCTTCTATACCTTATTTTTTATTTTCAGGGTGAGCCTTATCTCAATCCAAATTTCCTGGAAATGGTAAAATATGCCAGCGATAAAGGCATTTACACCGCCACCAGTACAAATGCACATTATTTGACAGATGAAAAAGCGAAGAAAACGGTGGAGAGTGGTTTAGATAGGTTAATCATTTCAATAGATGGCACCACGCAAGATGTGTATCAACAATATAGAGTAGGTGGTAAATTAGAAAAAGTATTGGAGGGTGCACGCCATATTGTAAAATGGAAAAAAGCCCTGAATAGTACAAAACCTTTTGTATTTTTTCAGTTTTTGGTGGTAAAGCCGAATGAACACCAAATAGAAGAAATAAAAAAACTGGCAAAGGAAATAGGTGTGGATCAAGTGCGGTTTAAAACAGCACAGGTATATGATTATGAAAATGACCCCAATCAACTTATACCTACACTCAGTAAATATAGCCGATATAAGAAAAACAAGGATGGAGTTATGGAGATAAAAAGCGGTCTTAATAATTACTGTTGGAAGCTATGGCATGCCAATGTTATTACTTGGGATGGTATTGTGGCGCCTTGCTGCTTCGATAAAGATGCTATGCACAGGCTAGGCAATCTAAAAAACCAATCTTTCAAACAAATATGGCATAACGATAATTACAAACAGTTTAGATCTGAATTGATGAAAAGCCGCAAAAACATTGATATATGTGCCAACTGTAGCGAAGGACTCAGTGTATGGAAGGACTAAAACTTATAAATCGGCAACAATTAAATCATTTGGCTCAGCCACTTGCACAACCCGGCTAAAACTTTCTTCCAAACAAATAATGGTATCCGTACGCTCTATGCCTTTAATTTTTTGAAGCTCATCATGCAGTACTAATTTTAGCTGTGAAATGTCCTTACAAACCACTTCGGCAAACATGCTGTAGTTTCCGGTGCAATAGCTAAGCCTAATGATTTCAGGAATTTTTTTAAGCTCCTTAGCCACTGTATCATATAAAGAACTTTTTTCGAGAAAAATACCGATAAATGCTACCACATCATAACCCAATAAACGTAAATCAACACCTAACTTATTACCTTTAACCACCCCCAAATCCTGCATTTTTTTAATGCGTACATGTATGGTGCCACCAGACACAAAAAGTTTTTTTCCCAAGTCTGCATAAGAAATTTCTGAGCTGGTCATCATTTCCTGAAGGATTTGGAAATCTAATTTATCTAAATTTAATTTTACTGACATATAGCACTTATTATAGAAATTTTTCAAAAATATGTTTAATTATTTATATAATTTCTATAATTATTAAATATTTATTAAATTATTTTTTTTATTGATATTGTGATTATACCATTGCAATCAGACGCAAATAAAACAATCTTTTTAATACTGTGGGGTGTTGAAATTTTTGGCAGACATGCCCTCTTGTCTCGGGGGTGGGGATCACATAATAAACACTGCATAATGCCGATCCGCAGACGTGTGGACCGACTGGGGTTGACCACCAGCGTGTTGAGGTAGCACCTCAATCTAATAATGTGCAGCGGCTAATTGCCCCGTGGAGGTTCGAATCCTTCCCCTACAGCTTTACCCTCTACTTTTTATAGTAGAGGGTTTTTTATTTTTATTCGCCCTTCGGGCAATGATGATGCAATAGAAAATTGAACCCAGATATTGAAATAAATTTCATCTGCATAATCTGGATCCTCAATAATACAAATAGTAGTCTACCATAAAATCACCCAAAAGAGATATGCCGCAAACGTAACTATGGCAAAAAAAATCCAACTCTAAGTTGGATTTTTAAAAAAGATATGCTCAAATTTTATTCAATCATTAACTACTTCATAGCATCAGTTGTTAAAGGGCCGGCGCTTTTGCTAAACGGATTATGCGCATACGCTGCATTAATAACATAATATGATAAGTAAGATCAAACTCAAACCAACGTGTAGCATGGTTTGGTCTACCTGGATATTTATGATGATTGTTATGATACCCTTCTCCTACAAAAAGAAAATCGACAGGCAGCATATTTTTTGAAGTATTTGTAAGCTTAAAATTTTCATAGCCAAATTTATGTGCCCACCAGTTTACACCCAGCCCTTGCAAAGCTCCCATAGCAAGTGTTAAAGGCAAGAAAAGGTACATCCACCATTCTGTTGCAAGCCATATATAAACACTTAAATATATCAAGCCCCAAGCCAGACGGGCTACCCAAGTATGTGCATATTTATCAAAAGCTTCCCACTCAGGCAAGCCTTTTTTATATTTTTCATCCACTGGCATAAATCCTTTATATATGGAATGATAATTATTTCTTGTTTGTAGTAATAATAGAAATGGATTGGGTTCAAAATGGGGTGAGTGTGGGTCTTGCTCTTCATCGGTATGTGCGTGGTGAAGTCTATGCATCATTCCATAAGCTGAAGCACTTATGTAGGAGGAACCCTGGGTAATAAAGCAACAGATAAAAAAGAATTTTTCCCAGCTACGAGACATACTGCATTGACCGTGTGCGGCGTATCGATGATGAAAAAAAGATTGGAAAAATAAAGACAGATACCAATGGAGAATAAGGAAAATCAATATATTAAGCATATGCGAATGTAGGGGTTTGTATTCCTTATTTGTAAATTGTTTAACAACTAGATTAAAAACGATTTAAAAATGAGTTTAGTTCTTTAGATCCACGAATTAACATAAATTGCTTTTATTTCATTTTACATCAGACATTATGCCTTTAAATATAGCAATCAATAGTAAAAAATGAAGTACCGTTAACCGTGTAATAATATTACAAAGTATATAAAAAAAATACAAAAAAAGCAGGAAGGAATTATGCTTATATGCAAGCCTTTTGCACATCTCACACAACAATAGAAATACAACAATACTATTCAACTATCTTCGCAAGCCATAAATAAGAATGAGGATGTCTAAAATACAGGAAGTTTTACAAGATGTTGTAATCAAATTTGCCGGTGATAGTGGTGATGGTATGCAGCTTACTGGTAGCCAATTTACAAATAATACCGCCTTAATGGGTATTGATTTGGCCACTTTTCCTGATTTTCCTGCTGAAATCCGTGCTCCAGCTGGCACTTTGGCAGGAGTAAGTGGTTTTCAATTGCATTTTAGTAGTAAACGTGTATTTACACCCGGAGATATTTGTGATGTGTTGGTAGCCATGAATGCAGCGGCACTAAAAGCAAACTTAAAAGCTATAAAGCCTGGGGGTAAAATCATTGCAAATACAGATGGTTTTGATTCAAAAAATTTACGCTTAGCAAATTATCCCGAAGGAGAAAACCCTTTGGAAAATGATAGCCTTTCTGCATTTGAAGTCATCAAAATTGATGTTACCAAACTTACACGTGAATCACTAAAAGATGTAACAGACCTAGGCACAAAAGAAAAAGACAGGGCAAAAAACATGTTTGTGTTGGGTTTTCTCTATTGGATGTATAATCGTAGTTTAGAAAACACCATCAATTTTCTAACAGAAAAATTTGGCAAGAAGGATTCCATCCTTCAGAGCAATATTAAAGTTCTACAGGCTGGCTTTAACTATGGAGATACCACAGAGGCCTTTACTACACATTACAAAGTAGAAAAGGCAAAACTACCAGCAGGAGAGTATAGAAGTATTATGGGAAACCAAGCACTTACTTATGGACTGATAGCAGCCAGTAAGCAGAGCGGATTACCCATATTTCTCGGCTCCTATCCTATCACTCCAGCATCAGATATTCTGCATGAGCTTAGCAGACATAAGGCATTTGGCATCCGCACTTTTCAGGCGGAGGATGAAATAGCTGCCATTACAAGTGCCATCGGCGCCGCTTATGGAGGTAGTTTGGGGATTACCACAACATCAGGCCCAGGTATGGCACTAAAGGCAGAAGCAATGGGTCTTGCAGTGATGTTGGAAATACCATTGCTCATTTGCAATATACAGCGTGGTGGCCCATCAACAGGATTGCCCACAAAAACGGAGCAAAGTGATCTTCTACAAGCATATTATGGAAGAAATGGCGAATGCCCTATGCCCGTAGTATCTGCCAGTACACCCAGCGATTGTTTTGAGGCTGTATTTGAAGCAGCACGCATTGCCATAGAACACATGACTCCCGTTATTTTTTTAAGTGACGGATATATAGCGAACGGAGCTGAACCCTGGAAATTTCCCCAAACAAAAGATTTAGGCAGCATAAACGTAAGTTTTCAAAAAACGCCAAATGATGGAGATTCATTTCTCCCTTATTTGAGAAATGAAAAATTAGTAAGAGGTTGGGCCATACCGGGCACTGCAGGTTTAGAACACCGCATTGGTGGTTTAGAAAAACAAGATAAAACAGGAAATGTAAGTTACGACCCAGACAATCACCAGCACATGGTTAAAATCAGACAGGCCAAAGTGGATATGATTGCTGACTATATTCCCGAACAAGTAATAGAGGGAGACGCATCTGGCAAATTATTGGTATTAGGCTGGGGAAGTACTTATGGCGTTATTAAAACTGCTGTGCAGGAATGGCGTGCTAAAGGTGCCGCTGTAAGCCACGCACATATCAGATATATACGTCCCTTTCCCCGAAATCTTGGAGATATACTGAAACAATTTGACACAATCCTCATTCCAGAAATAAACAATGGGCAATTGATAAAAATAATTAGGGATCAGTATTTGGTAGATGCCAAGGCATATAATAAAATTATGGGCAGTCCTATTACTAAAATAGAATTGGTGGAAGAGATAGGGAAATATTTATAAGATAGTACAGTTTGCACTCTCCCCGCATCCTGCACGTATCTTTGCAGTATGTCACAACAAAACATCAGGCATTGCAACTATGCTGAGATAGAATCTTATTTTGAAAATTTAGGAGAAAAAAAATTTAGAGCAAAGCAAGTATATGAATGGCTTTGGTTAAGACAAGTACGTAGTATAGATGACATGAGCAATATCAGCCTTGCACTGCGTAAACAACTTCATGAAGATTTCTTTTTGCAGGCACTCACAATTGATGCAACACAATATAGCAGTGATGGCACCATAAAATCAAGATTTAAAACGGTAGAAGGATACGCCACCGAGGGTGTACTCATACCCACAGAAAAAAGAAAGACTGCCTGTGTAAGCAGCCAAATAGGTTGTAGCCTAAGCTGCAAATTTTGTGCTACAGGATATATGGAGCGCAAGCGCAACCTCACATTTGATGAAATATATGATGAGGTTTCTCTTATCAATGAGCAATGCATACGTGTATTTGGCCAGAAGCTCAGCAATATTGTTTTCATGGGAATGGGTGAGCCATTGCTCAATTATAAAAATGTATTAAAAGCAGTAGAAAAAATAAGCGATCCCGAAGGTATGGGTATGAGTGCAAGACGCATTACCGTATCCACCGCAGGTGTAGCTAAAGCCATACGAAATTTAGGTGACGATGAAGTACGTTTTAAATTAGCATTATCGCTGCACGCAGCTAATGATAAAAAGCGCAATGAAATAATGCCTATTAATGAATCGAATAATATCAAATCTTTGATAGAGGCTTTGAATTATTTTTATAAGAAAACGCAAAATGAAATTACATTTGAATATATCCTTTTTAAGAATTTTAATGATAGCCAGCAAGATGCCGATGAACTGATAAAAATTTACCGTCAAGTGCCCGCTGATCTGGTTAATATTATTGAATACAATCCCATAGATGCCGCAAGATTTACAAAACCTGACGAGAGTATAACAGCCGCATTTATGGAGCATTTGGAAAAAAATCGTGTCAATGCAAAACTAAGGCGCAGCAGGGGTAAAGATATAGATGCAGCCTGCGGACAGTTAGCCAATAAAGAAAGTGTTTAAACCAAAATATTATGAGCAAGAAAGGGTTTGAGAAATTTATCAATAAAGAGCCAAAAGGTGCAAAGAAGAAAGAAGCATTGAGGCAGGAAAAGAAAAAATACAACAGAGAAAAAAGAGCATTCTTTGATGAGCAGAAACGATTGAAAAGATTACAGCAGCAGCAGGAAGGCAGCGTAAATGGATTACCGCCTAGAGAAAGAAAATTTGACAATAGAAATGAAACTGCTGATGGAAGAAAATCATTTGATAATAAAAGCCATTCCGGCCCCAGCCGAAAACCATATGAAAGAAAAGAGGAAAGGCCTACAAAAGACAGATACCACACTAATACAAGCAGCATAAATAAAAAAAATCCAACTGATGGTGGTGCACCTGCAAAAAGGGAAAATTCAAGCAGCGATACCAAATATAGTGAATTTAGAAAAAAGGGCAATTCCTCCAATCGTCCGAATACAAAAAGCGGTGCCGAAAAAGCTCAATGGGGGAAAAATGACAAACAGGAACACAGCTTTAATAATGAAAAAATACCCGCAGACAAGCAAAGTTTTTCAAAGACACTGTCAGACAAAACCGATGCTTTAAAAAAACCTTTAAAAAGAAGAGACAGCAGCACGGATACAGAAAAGGAAAAAAAAGTATACCATCAAAATAATAGGGAAACTGCCCCAACACATAAAAAGGAAAATGATAATAAAAGAGACGTATCTAGTAACCCTGTAAAAAAAGAATGGAAGAAAAAAGATACTGATACCCCCACCAAAGCGCATGCAATACCAAGGAAATCCTCTGGTAAGTTTTCTACAAATGCAGATAAAAAGAAAGACGTAAACAAACAGGAAAAGGGTGAAGAAAAAATGCCCCTCAATAAATATTTGGCGCATGCCGGTGTTTGTGCCAGAAGAGAAGCAGCAGGTATCATTAAAACAGGAACTGTAAAAGTAAATAACGAAGTAATAACAGAACCTGGTTATAAAATGCAGCATGGAGACGTGGTAACCTATAAAGGAAAACAATTGCATTTGCAGCATAAATTGGTTTATGTATTGCTCAATAAACCCAAAGATTACATCACCACACACAAAGATCCTGAAGGAAGAAAAACGGTATTTGAGCTACTACACCATGCTACAGAAGAAAGAATTTATCCTGTGGGCAGATTAGATAGAAACACCACGGGTGTATTATTATTTACCAATGATGGGGAACTTGCTCAAAAGCTCACTCACCCCAGCTTTCAGGTAAGAAAAATATATGAAGTAAAACTCAATAAAGATTTGGTAAAAGAAGATTTCCAAACACTTTCTAAAGGACTTACTTTGGAAGATGGCTTTATACAGCCAGATGCTGTTGGCTATGCAGATGCAAAGGATAAAACAAAGATTGGTATAGAAATACATAGTGGTAAAAATCGTATTGTAAGAAGAATGTTTGAGCATTTGGGATATGATGTAAGGGGTTTAGACCGTGTGTTGTTTGCCAATCTTACCAAGAAAAATATTGAACGTGGACATTGGCGGCACCTCTCAGAAAAAGAAGTGCGGTTAGTAAAATATCTGAATAAAAGTTTTATAAAAAAAGATAAATAAAAAGCTCCATCTATTATGTATATGAAAAGAATAATTCATCAAATTAAGCTTTTAAGCATACTTGTTTTTTGCCATCCCATCTTATCCATTGCGCAGCAAAAAGATTATAGTCCAAATGATTTTTTTCATACTGCAAATATTAGTGAACCTGTTGTATCACCTAGCGGTGAATGGATAGCCTATACGCTTACAACTGTGGATAGTGCTAAAGATTACAACACAAGTGATATCTGGATGGTAGATAGAAATGGCACACATAATATACAGCTAACTTTTACAAAACAGGAAGATGAAACCACACCCAAGTGGAGCCCTGACGGGCAATGGCTCAGCTTTCTTTCTGACCGATATGCGGACGATGATGGAAATAGCAATACTCAATTATGGATGATGCGAGTAATGGGTGGAGAAGCAAAAGCTATAACCTCTTTTACAATGGGTATTGAAAATTATTATTGGATGCCGGACAGCAAAAAAGTATTGTTTGAATTATCTGATGAAGATTTTAGCGATACAGCAGCCAGCGGTCATAAAAACCCTTATGTGATAAACCAATATTTATTTAAAACGGATGGTGGTGGCTATGCGGATAGCTTGCGTACCCATTTATATCTCTATACCATTGACTCAGATGAATTAGACACCCTTACCACCGGACATTACAATGAATCTGATGTGGCCATAAGTCCGGCCGGAAAGCAAATTTCTTTTGTAAGCAATCGAAATGGTGATGCAGACAGAAGCGAAAACACGGATATCTATATCATGGATTTAAAGCCGGATGCATTACCAATTTTAGTATCCAATTCTACCGGTACAGAGCATAGTCCTCAATGGAGCCACGATGGCAAAAGATTGGCTTGGTTACAAAGTACCAGCACTCGTAAGTTTACTATGTATGGTCATGATATGCTTTGCTACAAAGATTTTTCTGCTCAGGGTAAAATGTCCATTCTATATGATTCTTTACCCGTGACGCAATTTTGCTGGCAGTCAAATAATCAACAAATTATTTTTCTTAGAGAAAATGATAGAGAGCAGCAAATCCTATCCATATCCTTAGGAAATACAAAGCCAACCATTGTAGCATCTGGCCAAAGAGCGTTTTATGATATAGTCTATAACAAAACATACCAAGAATGGATAACCATACAGCAATCGCCAACAAACCCGGGTGAATTATATAGTATTGATGCTACAGGTATTTTAAAAAAACTCACATACGTACAGGATGAATTTATGGCAAATCGCAGGGCCGTAAAAATCATTCCATTTACTTCCAAAAGTGCAGATGGCAACACCGTTTCTTCAATATTGTATTGCCGGGAGGATCTTATCAATACAAAAAAATTGCCACTCATCATGCATATACATGGAGGGCCTGTGGGGCAGGATGATTATGGGTTTGATTTACAGAGAAATATTCTTGCCGCTGCCGGGTATTTGGTATGTGCCGTTAATTATAGAGGCAGTAGTGGCCGAGGCACAGATTATATAACAGCCATAGATGCAGATTGGGGGCATAAAGAAGTATTGGACATACTTGGCGCAGCCAATGAATTAATAAAAACAGGTATGGCAGATGAAAACCGCATGGGCATTGGAGGTTGGAGCTATGGCGGCATACTTACCAACTACACCATTGCTACAGACCAACGTTTTAAAGCAGCGGCCAGTGGTGCGGGCAGCAGCTTACAACTTACTATGTATGGCACAGACCAATATGTGGTACAGTATGAAGATGAGTTAGGCTACCCGTGGCAGAATACTGACAAATGGCTATCCCTTTCCTACCCGTTTTTCAAAGCAGATCAAATAAAAACACCTACCCTATTTATGGCTGCTGAAAAAGATTTCAATGTGCCTGTAGCAGGTGCAGAACAAATGTATCAGGCCTTAAGAACACAGGGTATACCTACGGAGTTAGTCATTTATCCGGGTCAGCATCATGGACTTACCATTCCATCTTATAGAGCAGATCGCTTTCAGCGATATATTGATTGGTTTGGTAGGTATTTAAAATAAAAAAATCTAAGTTGTTTTCTTACATCATGTCCCTGCCCTCAATACAGGATATTTCATATTTGAGACACAATATTCAGTTAGTTGTACCAATGCCATATATGTTGAATACAACCAAGCTAATACCTTTGCCACATGCAAATTGATTGCTCCCCAAAAGAATTATTTATATTAAAAAAAATAGCCAGAACAGCGGCATCCTTACAAATGCCTGCTTATGTAGTAGGTGGCTTTGTAAGGGATAAAATTATAAACAGACCATCAAAAGATGCAGATATTGTTTGTATAGGAAATGGTATAGAACTGGCCAATGCATTTGCATCCAGATTTAAGCCGGAACCTACTGTGGCTGTATTTAAAAATTTTGGTACCGCACAAGTTAAAATACCTTGGCAGGACGAAGAGGGCAATGCTGTTTTTTTTGAAGTAGAGTTTGTAGGAGCACGCAGAGAAAGTTATACCACGGATAGTAGGAAGCCAGCTGTAGAGCCTGGCAGTTTGGAAGAAGATCAACTCCGTAGGGATTTTACCATCAATGCATTAGCCATCAGTTTAAATGAAAATGATTATGGCAGTTTGATTGATCCATTTAATGGAATAAAGGACCTAGCAGATAAATGCCTCATAACACCTACTGATGCCAATAAAACTTTTAGCGACGATCCATTACGCATGATGCGTGCCATACGATTTGCCACACAGCTGCGTTTTAATATAGCTGCCACCACTTGGCAAGCCATTAAAGACAATAAGGAGCGCATTCGCATTATAAGCCAGGAAAGAATTACTGAGGAAATAAATAAAATCATGCTCACGCCACAGCCATCGCTTGGCTGGGATTTATTATTTAGAAGTGGGCTATTAGATATTATTTTTCCCGAAATGTGTTTACTGCATGGAGCAGAAAATATAGATGGCATGGGCCATAAGGACAATTTTTATCACACCCTTCAGGTATTGGATAATATATGTGCCACTACAAATGATTTATGGCTGCGATGGGCTGCTGTATTGCACGACATTGCAAAGCCCGCCACTAAACGATTCGAAGAAGGTTTTGGGTTCACCTTCCATGCACACGAAGTGGTAGGTGCTCGTATGGTACCAAAAATTTTTACAAAACTCAAGCTCCCACTAAATGAGCACATGCGTTTTGTGCAGAAAATGGTACTACTCCATTTAAGACCCATCAGCCTCACAAAAGAAAATATTACAGACAGTGCCATACGTCGTTTACTCTTTGATGCCGGGGAGCATATAGACCAACTCATGCAGCTTTGCAATGCAGATATAACCAGTAAGAACAGACAGAAAGTAAGAAGATACCTCGCCAATTTTGAATTAGTAAAAAAGCGTATGTATGAGGTGGAAGAGAAGGATCATTTAAGAAACTGGCAGCCACCCATTACAGGACAAATCATAATGGATGTTTTTGGTATTGGCCCATCCAAAATTGTGGGCATCATCAAAGATGAAGTAAGAGAAGCCATTTTAGAAGGCAATATTGCCAACAACTATGATGCTGCACATGCCCACATGATACAAGTAGCCGCAGCACATGGATTAGTACCGGCATCATCAAACAAGTAGTAATCTTACCTGTTTAGTTTCAAAAATATATACCGCATTTCAATTTGCAGTAGAAAGAAAATTTGGATACCCCTTCGGGGGAATGATTATGCAGTATTCATTATTCAATGCACTTTCTATGTAGGAAGCATTTACAGGTGTTTGCAATAATACCATATCCAATTATATTATAGTCCAATCTAAATCAACAAAAATATAGTT